>CP021371.1:1417500-2093750 GCA_002600635.1 Rhizobium sp. ACO-34A
AGCGCCGTTTCCGGCGTGACGAAGAACGTCACCATCTCCCTCGAACCGCATATCGGTCTGCCGCTGGCGCTTTCCGGCATCACTGTTATCCTCGGCGTCCTCGTCTATCTCGGCCTTTCCCGCGCCCGCGAGGCCATGGAGCGCCTGCTCGACATTCTCGGTCCCGGCCCGGATCGCGGCTTCGATGTCTTCATTCGCGGTCTCGTGCGCTTCGCCTTCGGCGTGACGCGGGTCATCCAGAATGGACGGCTCGATGTCTACGTCACCTTCACCTTCGCGCTTCTCGCGCTAGTGCTGCTGGTTCCGCTCTTCGCCTTCGACGAACTGCCGAAGATGCCGGTCTGGCCTGACGACGTGCGCTTCCACGAACTGGCGCTTTTCGCCATCGCCATCATCGGCCTCGTCGCCGTGCTGCGCTCGAAGGACCGCCTGACGGCAATCGTCTCGCTCGGCATTCAGGGCTTCGCCGTTGCCGTCATCTACCTGCTGTTCGGCGCGCCCGACCTGTCGTTCACCCAGTTCATGGTGGAGACGCTGTCGGTCGTCATCCTCGCGCTGGTCATGACCCGGCTGAGGCTGTCGCCCGCCGATCACCGTACTCCGGTCGAACGTATCGTCGATGGCGCCATCGCCATTGCCTGCGGCCTCGGCTTCTCGCTGTTGCTCCTGAAGGCGACCCAGGTTCCGTTCGACACGGCGCTTACCGATTTCTTCAACGCCTATTCAAAGGTGATCGCCCACGGCGCCAATGTCGTGAATGTCATCATCGTCGATTTCCGCGGCACGGATACGCTCGGCGAAATCTCGGTGGTGATGATTACCGGTCTCGCCATCCTCGCGCTGATCCGCATCCGGGTGACGCCCGTTGCTGCCGGACAGAAATCCGTCGCCGCGATCGAGGCCGAAAATGCCGGGAAGGAACGGACGCCGTGAACACGATCATCTTCCGGGTTCTCGCCCCGTTCATCACCGCGCTGATGCTGATGTTTTCGGTCTTTGTGCTGCTGCGCGGTCATAACGAGCCGGGCGGCGGTTTCATCGGCGGGCTGATCGCGGCCTCCGCCTTCGCCATCTATGGCATCGCCTTCGGTGTGCAGGCCGTGCGCCGGTCGCTTCGTTTTCACCCGCTGTCGATTGCCGGAGCGGGGCTTCTGCTCTCGACGCTCTCCGGCGTGATTTCAGCGGGCTTCGGCGTGCCGTTCATGACCGGGCTGTGGATCTATCCTGAAGTGCTCGGCGTCGAGGTTCCGCTGGCGACCGTGATGTCCTTCGATGTCGGCGTTTATCTCGTCGTTGTCGGCGCGATCACCTCGATTGCGCTGGCGCTGGAAGAAAGGGAGCTGGACTGATGGAAGTCCTGCTGTGCGGCCTCGTCGGCATCTTTTTTGCCGCTGCATTCTATCTGATGATGTCGAAACATGTCGTGCGCCTCCTGCTTGGGATCGCCGTCCTCGGCAATGCGGTGAACCTCCTGCTGTTCACCGCCGGCCGGTTGACCCGCGAGGTACCGCCGATCATACCCGCCGGGGCCGACACGCTTTCCGCCGCTGCCGCCAACCCGCTGCCGCAGGCCCTCATCCTGACGGCGATCGTCATCTCCTTCTCCTTCTTCTGCTTCCTGCTGGTGCTCGCCTACCGCGCCTATCAGGACCTCGGAACCGACGACACCGACGACATGCGCGCCGCCGAACCGAAGGCCGAGCCGCTGCCGCCGTTGGGGTATTGACGATGGATCTTGCGAAGATGCTCACCCGTTCGGCTGATGGTCGGTGCTCGGTGGCTGCCTACCATTTCGCGGCCACCCCTCTCTGCCCTGCCGGCGTTCGTTGCTGCAATCGATTCACTGGATCGATTGCTCCGCTTCGCGGATCGCTCCTTACCCCCCTCATGGGGGGAGCCCGGCAAGAAGCGCTGGCGACGTTTTCCGATTCAGAACACGTTATGTGGCTTCATCCGGTGGGTATTTTGAAGCACGAAGGCTGCCACGATCCGATCTCCCCCCTTGAGGGGGAGATGCCCGGCAGGGCAGAGGGGGGTGGCCCCACGGCATGCCATTACTTTCCAACCCTCAGCGGTCGCGAGCATATGGCCGCCCTTGCCCCCAACCCTCTCCCCGCGAGCGGGGAGAGGGGACGTGTCTTGCTCGTGTCTCGCAGGGGAGTGGGACGGTTCCGCATATCCCTTCGCCCCGTCAAAACGGGGAGAAGGTGCCGGCAGGCGGATGAGGGGCGATGCTCCCTGCTGGCGGGGGAACGTCTCTGATGGCATCCTCTCCCGTCGATCTCTCTCGCGCTCTGGTGATGGAGCCGACCGCGGCAGGTGACTGGCTGGTCATCCTTCCGGTGGCGCTTTGCCTGTTCTGCGGCGCGGTGCTCCTGATGATGCGCCATTCGATCCGGCTGCATCCTTACGTCGCCATTCCTGGCCTCGTCGCGCTGGTGCTCACCGATGCGGCGCTTCTGGCGCGGGTTATTTCCGAAGGGCCGGTGACCATGATGATGGGCCGCTGGCTACCGCCCTTCGGCATCGCATTTACGGTCGATCTCACCGGCGCGCTGCTGGCATTTGCGTCAGCGCTGGTGGCGCTTGCCGGCGGCGTCTATGCCTTGAAGGACATCGGCTCGAGCGGTCGTCGCTACGGCTTCTATCCCTTCCTGATGGTGATGATGGCCGGCGTCTCCGGCGCCTTCCTGACGGGCGACATCTTCAATCTCTATGTCTGGTTCGAGGTCCTGCTGATCTCGTCCTTCGGCCTGCTGATCCTCGGCTCCGAGCGGGAACAGATCGATGGCGCGCTGAAATATGCGGTGCTGAACCTCATCGCCACCACGCTCTTCCTCATTTCCGTCGGCTATCTCTACGCCGTCTTCGGTACGCTCAACATGGCCGATATCGCGGCCAGGGCCGACGAACTCCGGGAAACCGCGCCGCTGATGACGCTGGCCGGGCTCTTCCTGCTGGCCTTCGGCATGAAGGCGGCTGCCTTTCCGGTGAATTTCTGGCTGCCTGCCTCCTATCACACGCCCCGCATCGTGGTCTCGGCGCTGTTTGCCGGCCTGCTCACGAAGGTCGGGGTCTACGCGCTGTTTCGCGTCATGGTCATGCTGCTGCCGGTCGAGCGCGAGGCGCTGAGCCTCGTCATCGCGATCGCCGCAGCGCTCACCATGGTTCTCGGCGCGCTCGGCGCGCTGGCGCAGTCGGATATTCGCCGTCTCCTCGGTTTCGTCGTCATTGCCGGCATCGGCAACATGCTGGCCGGCATCGCCATCGGCGGCGAGGCCGGGCTGGCCGCGGCAATCGCCTATGCGCTGCATTCGATCGTGCTGATGACCGCGCTTTATCTGCTGGCCGGCGTGGCAGCCCGCCTTGGCGGCTCCTACCGGCTGGAAAAGCTTGGTGGTCTCTGGACCGCTGCACCGATCTTCGGCGGGTTGTCGCTGGCCCTGTTCTTCGCCGCCAGCGGCTTGCCGCCGTTTTCCGGCTTCTGGCCCAAGGCCATGCTGGTCAAGGCGTCGCTCGATATCGGCGCGTGGTGGCTGGCGGGCGCGGTGCTGGTGTCCGGCTTCATCACCACCATCGCCTTCGGTCGCCTGTTCCTGCTCGCCTACTGGCGGCCGGCCTTTGCCGGAACAGGGGAGGGCGAAACTCCGGCCGCAGCGCTTGCGGCACCGAAAGTCAACCTTGTCGAAATCCTGCCCATCGCAGCACTTGCCGCCCTGATCGTCGGCTTCGGCCTGTTTCCGGAAAAGCTGATTTCCGTGAGCCAGGACGCATCGATCGGCCTCGGCAATCCATCCGCTTATTATCACTCGGTATTCCCGTCGGGAGGTGGCCGATGATGTTTTATGCGCTCGCTCTTCCCATGGCCGTCATCTGGCTGGCGATCACCGGCAGCGCCTCGCTGCACAACCTGTTTCTCGGCCTCGTCGTTTCGCTACTGTCACTCAGCCTCATTCGCGAACAGACCGCCACGAAAGGCTATCCGATCCGGCCTCTGCGCGTGGCGCTGCTTATCGGGCTCTTCTTCGCGGAACTGGCGAAATCCGCCTTCAAGGTGGCGGTGCTGGTGGTAAAGCCGAGGATGGAGATAAAGCCGGGTATCTTCGCCTATCCCCTGACGGTGAAAGGGGATTTTGAAATCGCCTTGCTCGCCAATCTCATCACGCTCACGCCCGGCACGTTGTCCGTCGATGTTTCGGAGGATCGCAAGACGCTCTACGTGCACGCGCTCGATTGCTCCGACGTGGAGGGCGCCAGGCGCGATATCGCCGACGGTTTCGAGCGCCGGATCAGGGAGGCCTTCGAATGATCGCCGCCGACACAATCATCCCGATGGCCTGCAATTTCGCGCTCGTCGTGCTCGGGATCTCCCTGCTGCTGACCGTCTACCGCGTGGTACGGGGACCGACGCTTCCCGATCGGGTGCTGGCGCTCGACATGCTGGTCGGCATCGCCATCGGGTTCATCGCCGTCATCGCGATCCGCACCGGCTATACGCTTTATGTCGATATCGCCATCTCGCTCGGGCTCGTCGGTTTCCTCGCAACCGTGGCCTTCGCCCGCTTCATCCTTGCCCGAGGCATCGGGGGAGAGCGACCGGCCGAGGATGGTCCATTGCTGTTGCTGGAAATCGGCGGGGATCCCAAGGTTGACCGAAAGGACGAAAGGTCTGCCAATGCCGCGAATGATCCCTCCGGGAAAGGTATGGAATGATGGCGACCGTTCTTTCCATCCTCACCGCGATGCTCATCGTTCTGGGCGCTCTCTTCGCGCTCGTTGCGGCCATCGGAATCAACCGTCTACCCGATCTCTATACCCGCATGCACGCAGCATCGAAGGCCGGTACTGTCGGTTCCGGCCTGCTTTTACTTGCGCTTGGTATTTATTCCGGAGATATCGCCGTTTTCAGCCGTGCCCTGGCAGGTTTCTTCTTCTTCATACTGACGGCGCCACTGTCGGCCCATCTGCTTGCGCGGGCCGCCCATCGGCTGGGATACACTTTATCCACCGTTTCCGTCGTGGATGAATTGAAGAACAAGAACCCTTAAGTACTGGTCTGTTAAGTGCCCTGATATTCAGGAAGTTTCACTGTCTGTGCTCTGTCAACACGCGCATGCTTCGGATTATAAGGAATATAAGGTATGCGGGCTCCCCATAATTGGTGAAAATTATTAATTGGACATTTTTCGCGATGGTGATAATCGAATTAGTCAAGCACAGATCTTGATAACTTGGCTTTTGCAACGAAAAGATCATCCGGCCTTTGTTGTATTCAAAAAATACTACACTTGAAGGAATTCGTGTCGTTGTAAAGACAGGTGCGGGATCGGGCAGGATATGTCCGCTGTGTCAGTTCGGAGTCTAGGGGTGGATTCCACGTCGGAAACGACAGGGCCGTCACGGAAGTCATCGCCTGTTTGCTTAAGGAGTGGCGTCGGCTTTTCGGCAGGCGCCTGGCAAGCATTCTTTGAACAGGAGAACTTAAATGACTGAAACTGCATATGGCCAGGGCCATGATCTGTTGGTGGAACTGACCGCTGACATCGTGGCGGCCTATGTCAGCAACCACGTGGTGCCGGTCGCAGACCTCGCCAACCTGATTTCCGACGTCCATTCGGCCCTGAGCAACACCTCTTCGCCGGCGCCCGTCGTTTCGGTCGTCGAGAAGCAGAAGCCGGCTGTCGCTGTACGCAAGTCGGTGCAGGACGACCAGATCATCTGCCTGGAATGTGGCGGGGCCTTCAAGTCGCTGAAGCGCCATCTGATGACCCATCACAATCTCGGCCCGGAAGAATACCGCGAAAAGTGGGATCTGCCGGTCGATTACCCGATGGTTGCACCCGCCTATGCCGAGGCTCGTTCGCGCCTCGCCAAGGAAATGGGCCTGGGCCAGCGTCGCAAGCGCGGCAAGTGAACCTTACGCTCTGAAACGGAAAAACCGGGCATCGCCCGGTTTTTTTATGCCTTCGGAGAGGAAATTAATCCCAAAAATAAACCGTGACGAAATGAAAAGATAAGCGAAATCAGCAAATTTCGTTGCGCATGACACTTTTCGCATCCCCGTTTTTCGTTGATGGTGTATGAATAAATTCCTACAATTTGGGAGTATTCATATGACGCCAGATATTACCCTGCCTCCCCCCGTTTCGGAACCGACGAAAGTAACGTCCGACCGCCGTATCCTGTGCATGATCGTCCGCCAGATGACCTCGGAAATGCTGGCGATGACGGGTGACGGCTCCGGCAAGTCGCGCGGCGACCGCCGCCGCATGATCTGCCATGTCCGCCAGATCGCCATGTATGTCTGCCACGTGGCGCTGCAGATGCCACTTTCGGAAATCGGCGAGGCCTTCGGGCGCGACCGCACTACGGTCGCCCATTCCTGCCATGTGGTGGAAGACCGGCGTGACGATCCGGGTTTCGATACCTTCGTGGCGAGCGTCGAGCGGCTGGCCGAAACCCTGCTTCTCCTTCCGGGGAGCCGCCCATGAGAACGGCGTCCTCTCAAAAAGCCCCGGCAGCCGGCGTTCCGGGCGCCGGGATCGAAACCGCCGGTCGGCGTCCGTTGCTACGTCTCCTGCGGGTGTCGTTGAAGGGGCCTTTGACCATAATAGGAATGGAGGGAGCGACCGCTCTTCTGGAAGCCGAAGATGGCGCAACATTTCAGGTTCCGCTTGCCGTGCTGCGCCATTCCGTGTCTTCGGGGCTGCTGTCGCGTGAGGGTAACCGTCTCACGGCTTGCGAGGGTACCCGCACATGGCTGCGCCGCGCCATGGCCAGCAATGGGGCCAGCAATGGGGCCAGTGACGGCGAGGATGCCTTCGCCGGCCAGCATCGCGATATCGTCACCGGAACGGTGGAAGTCGCGCAGGTGCGCACCACCGTCCGGCGTAACATGGCGGAGTCGCCACTTTCGGCTCTCTCGAGGCTGAAGGAGAAGTCGGGTGAGGCCTATCTCGGCGAGGAGGCGCTTGCAGCCGGCGACAGGTTCGCCGCCGATTTCGAGCGCGCCGGCCTTCAGCCGCGCATCACCGCCTCCTGGGAGCCGCGACTGGCGAGCAGGGTGAGAGGTCAGCCTTCAGCCGCCGGAGACCTCACGGATTCCGCTCTGGGTGCGCGCGACCGGCTGAATGCGGCCATCGAGGCCGTGGGGCCGGAGCTTTCCGGCGTTGTGCTCGATGTCTGCTGCTTCATGAAGGGGCTGGAAACCGTCGAGCGGGAACGGCAGTGGCCGGCGCGCTCCGCCAAGCTGATGCTGCGCACCGGGTTGATGGCGCTTGCCCGACACTATGCTCCGCCCTCGCGGCAAAGCCGCCGCGCGCATCGCTGGGGTGCCGGGGATTACCGCCCGGAACTCGGGTGAGGGGCGCGGTCAGGATGTTGCGGAGGAAGCTACCAGCTGGCGGGCGGCCTCCTCGCGGATCCGCTGGATCATCGAGCGCAGACCGTTGGCGCGCTGGGCCGAAAGGTGTTCGATCAGGCCGATCTGGGAGAAAAGCTCGATGGCGTCGAGCTTGGCGATCTCGGAGGCGTGCTTGCCGGAATAGGCAGCGAGCACGATCGCCACCAGCCCCCGCACGATATGCGCGTCGCTGTCGCCGGAAAAATCGATGACCGGATCGTCGCCCCCATGCACGCGGGTGGAAAGCCATACCTGGCTCGCGCAGCCCTTCACCTTGTTTTCTGCCGTCTTCTCGGTCTCCGGCAGATCCGGCAAGGCCTTGCCGAGCTCGATGACATAGCGATAGCGATCCTCCCAGTCATCGAGATAGGCGAAGTCGTCGATCATCTGCTGCAATGTCGTCATGGCGTCGGAAGTCCTTGCTGTTCCCCCTGGATATAGGTGATCCCAGGCAAAGATGGAACAGTTCCAAGCATGTCGCGCAAAAGTGTGGGCGGTTTTGCGATCACGACATGCGAGAAGGAAGCATGTCGCGCAAAAGTGTGGGCGGTTTTGCGGTTACGACATGCGGGAAGGAAGGCATGTCGCGCAAAAGTGTGCCGCAGTTTTGCGAGTTGCGGTCAGGTCTCGGCCTGATAGACGATATCGGCCCGGCTTCCGAAGGTCTCGAAATACGGGACCGAATATGTGCGCCGGAGGCTTTCCATGACGGCCGCGCGGGCGGCATCCCCCTTCGACCGCTGAAGGCCGCGCTCGGCCACGATCTCCGCGGGCGTTTCGACCAGTACCACAAGGTCCAGCGCAGTTCTGACGGCGGGATGCAGCAGGTAGATGCAGTCGCAAAGGATGAGCGCGGGACCATCTTCCGCAATGCGCACCTGATACCGCCCGTCCAGTTCGCCGGTTTCTCTGTTCCATGCCCGGTCATGGGTGTGTATCCGCTTGTTCTTCAGATCATCGAGAGCTGCGAGGATGTGATCGAAGGAATACCAGTTCATCGGGTTCTCGATGAACGCCATATGCTCGGCAATTCCCGATCTCCGCGCTTCGGCAATGAGCGCCTGCCGCTCGGTGTGGCTGTGGGTGGAGAACCGGTCGCAGTCCAGGCGAACCGCGTTGACGGAAGATGCCGCGATGATCTGGCCGCAAAGGGTTGTCTTGCCGGAACCTGCCACGCCGCATATCTCGACAATGAGGACGTCCTGACCTTGCAGCCTGTCCTCTAGGTGACGACTGAGTGCGTCAGGAGTGCGGAGGGTGGGAATACCGGGTTCCAAGACTGCCTCCGATCGGGTCGCACCGAGGCTTTGCGGCTGCGACCTGTATCTCGCTTGCCGGAAACTAGTCGATTCCCCCTGTGCCTGAAAAGAAAAATGCCGCGCGGGGTTTCCTCCGCGCGGCCCGGCAATATGCCGCAAGTTCCTGTGGGACAGGCAGACAGGCACCTGAACCGGTCCGGCAAGGCGGACGGTCGGTTTCGATGCAAGAGGTTGGCGGGGTCACGGGACCGGACCCCGGAAGACTGTTCAAAGTTTCGGCGGGGTGTAAGGCTTCGGGCCGTTGCCGTTCTTCGGGCGCGGCTCCGGGGTCACAGTGCCGGTGATGATTTCGGAAATCGTGGCGGGCTCGGCGGCAGGCCTGGTTTCGGCGGCGGCAATCGCCGGCTTCACGGTTGCCGGCTTCAGCGGCATGCCCGGAGCGGCAGTCTCCGCCTTGCCGTCGTCGGCAAACTGGCTGTCGAGGATCTGATAGGCGACATAGGCGCCCTCGCGGGCCCGGTGGCCGAGGGCGGTAAGCGTTTCGGCACCCTTTTCGCAGACGTCGGGCTTCTCGGTGCAGATGGCGGAAATGTATTGATAGGCGTCGGTCGCGACGGTGATTGCGTCGCCGAGCGCGAATTTCGAGCCGGTCGCTTCATCCGTTTCGGGCTGAGTGCCGAAATACGACAGCGCGACCAGCACCATCGAAAACCAGAACGTTCCCTTGATCAGAAACCACATCGTCTTCACCAATCCCATGTTGCCGGTCGTGCCCGGCCTGCGCCGGGTTGTTTCCCGGTCGTCTGGAGCAAAGGTATCGGCGGGGTGCAAAGATCGCTTTTCAAAACTTCCTCGGATTCGCGCCAAATTCGATTAAAAGTTGAACGATCTGCCTTTGAGGGGCATTTGCTGAGAAGTTTAGCGGTCGACGTTAAGCATAACTATGGCGAAGGCCCGGCAATCCACCGGCTTTGCCGCGACGGCGCTGCCACAAAAGTTAACGTGGTGGAGAAATATGAGACAATTCCGTCGCTTACGTCCCGTTAACCACGATTTTGAAAGCTTCGTCGATTTGTCTCGATATGGATCAGAGGCGCCCTCGGAGGGGTGTTGAAAGCCTTCACCTTATCTTTTCCTTAAGCGCGGAAGGCCTATGTTCGGCTCACGAAATGAGTCGTTTCGCGAGTATGTATGGTGTCGGTATTGCGTAACATTGCGGGTAGAGCGGAGGCGATCGTCGATCGTACGGCCGGCAACTGCCTGTCGTGGAGCGCCAACGGCGATCCGGCCGTTTCAGGCGAAGTCGTGCTCGTCCGCCGCCTTGCCGCGGGCTTTGTAATTCCGCTCGTCGCGGTGCCGCTTATTCTCTCTTTCATTCTCGGACCGGCCACCGCCCTGCCGCTTGGCGTGACGCTGGTGATCGCCGCTTTTCTTGTCTCCTGCGTTCTCATGGTCGCTGGCCATCGCCAGGGCTCCGCCGAGCGCGAGAAGGAAGAAGAGCAACGCCCGGCTGATCTGTCCGTCGATTTCTGCCCCGGTCTCGTGCTGGGCCTCGATGCCGCCGGTATCGTCCGCACGGCCGGTGGCCGCGACCGTGACTGGTACCTTTCCTTCCTGCGCGATCCCTTCGGCCGCGCCTTCGTCGAGCAGATCCATGTCTCCGACCGCATCGCCTTCGTCCAGTCGATGGATGAACTGCGTCAGGGCGTGGATGCGGTCATCATCGACCTCAGGCTCGAGCGTCCGGCCCTCGGCTTCGCCCATGCCCAGTTCATGCATGTGCGTCTGGATATGTCGGCCGAGCGTTCGCTCGACGGCTCGCTCCGCGCGATCCATGCCCAGATGCTCGACATTGCCGGTGAAATGCAGATCCGTGACATGGCTTCCCGCCGGGAAGACGAGGCCGCCGCCGCCCATGAGGCGAAGTCGCGTTTCCTCGCTGCCGTCAGCCACGAACTGCGCACTCCGCTCAATGCCATCCTCGGCTTTTCGGACATTCTCGCCGGTGAGTATTTCGGCAAGCTCGAAAACGACCGTCAGCGCGAATATGTCCAGCTGATCCGCCAGTCGGGCGCTCATCTCCTGTCGGTGGTCAATGCCATGCTCGACATGAGCAAGATCGAGGCCGGCCGTTACGAACTGCTGATGGAAACCTTCCCGATCGCCGAAGCGGTTGCCGAATGCGAAAAGATGCTGTCGCTGCAGGCCGCCAGCAAGGGTGTCTCGCTGACGAGCCGCCTGCCGCGCGGTCTTGGCGATGTCGTGGCCGATGGTCGCGCCGTCCGTCAGGTCTTGATCAATCTCGTCGGGAATGCGATCAAGTTTACGGAAGCGGGCGGCGCCGTCATTATCGACGCGACGCGCGAAGGTTCGCAGCTCAAGATCGTCGTCAGCGATACCGGCATCGGCATCGCGCCCGAGAAGATGGCGCTGGTTGGCAAGCCTTTCACGCAGATCCACGATGGTCTGAACCGCAACCACGAGGGATCGGGCCTCGGCCTGTCGCTGGTAAAGGGGCTGACGGCCCTCCACGGCGGTACCTTCAGGATGGAAAGCCGTCCGGGCGAGGGCACGGTGGTCACCGTGACGCTGCCGGCGGACGGTTCCGGTGCGGCGGCCGTGGCCGCAGAAGACAATACGGTCGAGTTTCCGCCGCGGCTGAAGCCGCTGGAAATGCAGGTCCGCGAACTGGGCAGGAAAGAAACTGTGCATGACGAAGCGAAAGCAAAAATCGCCTGAAAGGAAGCCGGCATCGCGGGTGCCCGGCTTGCTTTCTGCGGGGTTTGCCGCGCTTGCGCGCGGTGTGTCCCGTCATCCACGCCTGATCGGCGGGGTGGCGAGCTTTGCCGTTGCCTTCGGTTTCGTCGCCGCCAATGCGCTCTGGTACCAGCCGGGCCGCCATCCGTCGCCGATCTTCCGCACCCGTGACGCCGCCGATTTCAATGCGCTTGCCGGCGTCGCCCGCAATCCCATGCAGGAGCAGGATCCGGGCAATACCACCACGTTCAAGATCGAGCGCGCACCCGCCGAGGGCGAACAGCCGCCAGCCGATGCCGAACCCGTCCAGCAGGCCCAGGCACCACTGCCGAGCGGCGATCTCGATGGCGATGGCGTGAGCGAGCTTGCGGTCGCGGTGCAGACAGAGCTTTCCCGCCGCGGCCTTTATGCCGGCGATCCCGATGGCGTGATCGGGCCGCAGACGGAAGCGGCCATTTCCCTTTTCCAGAAGTCCGTCGGCATGGAGCCGAGCGGCCTCGTCAGCGACGAGCTGCTGGCGGCTCTCCGGGTCGACAACAGCGCCACGGCCGCCGTGCCGAAACAGCGCCCCCCGGCAGATGTCTCGTCGGCGCAGGCGACGAAAGACCCGGTTGCCGCCGCCATCCGCAGCGCCGAGAAGGTCGTGACCACCGCGCCGACCCGGCCCGTGGCAAAACCCGAAACGGCACGGGCGATCCAGCCGAAGCCGGTCCAGCCCAGACCCGCCCCGCTCAATTCGGAAAGACCGACACCGCCGGCCGCCATTCCGGCATCCGCCGATGCCAACGACGCCGAAGCTCTGCCCGCGGCGCTCACCGATGCGCCGGATCCGGGGCTCGTCATGGAAATCCAGCGCGGCCTTTCCAACATCGCCTATACCGATGTCAGCATCGACGGCGTTGCCGGCGATCAGACCCGTGCCGCGATCCGCCGTTTCCAGCGTCATTACCGCCTGCCGGAAAACGGCGAGCCGAACGCCGCGGTCCTGAAAAAGCTCAAGGATATCGGCGCTCTCTAGAGCATTGCCAGCAAAAGCGTGTCGCGGTTTTGCGTACGGAAATGCGTAGAAACGAGAAGGTAGCGGGTTTTCGCGATTCGGAGAAAAGCGGAAACTCTCCAAGAAGAGCCTCATAAGCCGGAATAGCCCTTTGTCGCGCTTTGGTTGTGAGGCGGCCGCTCCTGCACATCTTTGCGAATCCTTAACCGCCGCCGCTGATACTGCCAGCGGGTTGGAGGACTCGCCGCATGAACGCCGTGGAAAGATTGTTGCCGGAGGAGGAAAACTCCCCGACCGGCTCGCCGCTTGTTGATGCCGATACGCTGCGCAGCATCATCGGAAAACTGGCCCACGAGGCCTCGACGCTCGGCGTCGATCTGGTCGATATCGCCGGTGCCATTCAGGACGTCGCGGCGATGTCGAAACGACATTCCGGCATGTTCAACACGGTCACCAGCACGGCGCTTGCCATTGCCGAAACCAACAAGGACGTCGCCCAGTCGCTCCGTTCGACCGATGAGACGGCGGCCGGCGCCCGCCAGATGCTGGGAGACTCGGCAAGCCGCCTTGCCGGTGCCGTCGACAAGATAGACCGCATGGTCGCGGCCTCCAGGGAGATTTCCGGCGAGATCGGCGCTTTCGCCGTGTCGCTTTCCAATGTCGATACGGTGGCCGAGGAGATCGGCTCGATCGCCCGCCAGACCAATCTTCTGGCCCTGAACGCGGCAATCGAGGCGGCCCGCGCCGGCGAGGCCGGCAAGGGTTTTGCCGTGGTTGCCGCCGAAATCCGGGCGCTGTCGCTGCAGACCTCGCAGGCGACAGGCTCGATCCAGGCGATCCTGAGCGAGATCCGCAACAAGATCGCCAAGCTTTCCGAGGCGGGCAGGGGGGCCAGCGAAAGCGCGCTCGGCGTGCGCGATACTTCCCAGGCGATGAACCAGTCCTTCGGAGCGATGGAAGAGGTCATTACCCGTATTCTCGACGGCTCCTCGGTCATGGCGAGAACCACGGAGACGGTCGAGCGGCAATGCGCCGATTTCGTCCGCACCCTCGGCGGCATGGCGGCCGAGGTCCAGCATTCCGACACCGCCCTGCAGAATGCCGCGGTTCGCGTCGACAAGGTGGTCAATCTTTCCGAGACCCTGATCCAGCTCACTGCCAGCGCCGGCATCGAGACGGAGGACAGCCACTGGATCGAGACGGCCTGCGATGTCGCCGCCGCGATTTCCGCCGCCTTCCGGCAGGGCGTCGACAGCGGTCGCATCGGCATGACCGCCCTGTTCGACCAGAACTACCGGCCGATAGCGGGCACCGATCCCGTGCAGATGCTGGCCGCCTTCACGGAATTTACCGATCAGGTCCTGCCGCCGATCCTTGAGCCGGTGCTTTCACTTTCCGACCATATCGGCTTCTGCGCGGCGGTGGACACCAACGGCTACCTGCCGACCCATAACCGGAAATTCTCCCAACCCCAGCGCCCCGGCGATCCCGTGTGGAACACCGCCAACTGCCGCAACCGCCGCATCTTCAACGACCGCGTCGGCCTCGCCGCGGGCCGCTCGACGGCCCCCTTCCTCGTCCAGACCTACCGCCGCGACATGGGCGGCGGCAATTTCGTGGTGATGAAGGACATCTCCGCCCCCATCACCGTCTCCGGCCGCCACTGGGGCGGGTTGCGGCTGGCGATCCGGGTTTAGCACGCTTTTGGTGGGGAGGCCGTGGCTGGACGGTAGATAGTTGCAAAGGAACCGGAAGCGTTCGTGGTCACCCCCCTCTGGCCTGCCGGCCATCTCCCCCTCAAGGGGGGAGATCGGCAGAACGGTTGATCTTTCGCCTCTTCAACGGGAAGATCGGCAAAACGGCTAGCTTCGTGCGCCTTGGGATCCCTCCTTCGCCCTTCCTCCATCAGCGTTTCGCGGCAGGCAGGAATTCGAGAGCATCTGCGCCTGAGGTGAAGCTGGCGGGCCCCGATCCGATCTCCCCCCTTGAGGGGGAGATGCCCGGCAGGGCAGAGGGGGGTAACCCGAAACACTACGGTTAGATCTCCCGAATCCAGTCCCTGAGCCTCGCGCGTTGCCACGACATCCCACCATCTTGGCGTGTTGCCACGACACCCCGTCATCCTCGGGCCTGTCCCGAGGATCTGCCATCGCCAACCAAGCATCGGCTCCGTATCGAAGCGAATTCTGACAATCGCAGCCAATGCCCGGACAAGTCCGACCACGACGACGCCAAGACCTAAGCCGCCAGGCTCCGCATATAGGCCCGCCAGCCGCCATGGGCGGTGATGTTTTCCGAGCCGGCGAGTGCAACCGGCTCCACGAGGAAGCCCTTGGCCGTGGTGCCGTCGGCAAGTTCGATGGTGCCGATGCCGAGAGGGGCGGGGATCGCCGCCACGAAGCGTCCGAAGGCGTCCGGCGTCAGGTGCCAGACTTCCACGTCGATCATGCTGCAATCGTTGCCCGAGGAGCGCACGAGCCCCGGCTTTGGCGGCTTTGTACCGGCAAGAGCGTAGAGTTCGTAGGACCGGGCCGTCTGCGTCGCGCGGGAGAATTCAGCACCGAGGTTCTTGAGTTCGCCGTTGAGCGGCATGCCCGAGAGATGCGCGCCGACGACCACCAGTTCGATCAGTTCCTCCATAAGCGAGGGGGAGGCAGTGGAGCGCTCCGGCTGCGGCCAGCCGGTGGCGCCGAGCGTCAGCCCGGTCTTGGCGTGCAGGTCGGCGGCAAGCGATGCCGTGAGCCCGTCCTTGCCGGCGGGGGCGAGCAAGGTGACGCTCGCCGGCAGGCCGTCGCCGCGCGTGCCGGTCGGCACGGCGATGCCGCACATGTCGATGAGGTTGACGAAGTTGGTGTAGGTGCCAAGCCGGGAATTCTCGCGGATCGGCTCGGCCTCGAGGGCGGCGCGGGTGTAGTGCGTCGGGGCGGTCGGTACGCAGAACAGGTCGACCGACGCGATGACAGGCTCAAGCTTCCGCTTGTAGGCCTGCAACTGGTAGAAACCGTTGAAGGCATCCGCCGCCGAAAGCGTCTTTGCCCCGCCATAGATCTTGCGGGTCACGGGGTGGAAGCTTTCCTCATGAGCGTCGAAGAAGTCCTTCACCGCCGCATAGCGCTCCGCTACCCATGCGCCCTCATAGAGCAGGTTGGCGACGGCGTAGAAATCGCCAAACGGGATCTCGACGAGCCGGTGGCCCATGGCGGAAAGACTGGCCAGCGCTTCCTGATAGGCTTCTCGCATCAACGTATCGCCGAAGAACTGCCTGTCTTCAGGAGCAGGAACGCCGATGGTCAGGACTGGCGGTGTCACGCCATAGCTTGCCGAGGCGAAGGCGCGGGAATAGGCGTCCGTCTCGTCGGGCTTTGCCGCCACCTCGAACACCCGCCACGCATCGTCCACCGTCAGCGCGAAGACCGAAACGCAATCGAGCGTGCGGCAGGCGGGAATGACGCCGGTCGTGGAAAGCGCCCCGACGCTCGGCTTCAGGCCGACGATGTTGTTGAGGCCCGCGGGGATGCGGCCGGAACCCGCGGTGTCGGTGCCGAGCGCGAAGGACACGATGCCGCGCGCCGTCGCCACTGCCGAACCGGAACTGGAACCGCCCGGCACCAGCGCCGGATCGATGGCGTTGCGCGGGATCGGGTAGGGGCTGCGCACCCCGACGAGGCCGGTCGCGAACTGGTCGAGATTGGTCTTGCCGATGACGATTGCGCCGGCGGCTTTCAGGAGCGCCACCACGGTCGCATCCTTTGCCGGCATATAGGCATAATCCGGGCAGGCGGCGGTGGTCGGCATGCCCGCGACATCGATATTGTCCTTCACCGCGAAAGGTATGCCCCAGAGCGGTTTGGCGACGGGATCGAACACGCCGAGTTTTGCGGCTTCCGCCGTCAGCGTTTCGCGGCTGGCAAGATGGATGAAGATGCCGGGATCGTCGGCCACGGCAAGGCGGGCGAGCGCGGTGTCGATCATCGCTTCCGGGGGCCAGCCGGCGGCATAGGCCGCGTGCAGCCAGGCGATGTCGAATGCCTGATCAATCATGTCTTATTCTCCGAGAATTGTAACCGGCCGATCCCACTGGATCAGCACGACGCAGCCGGTGTCGCTCCAGACGGAATGTTCCGTGCCCGGCGCGTTGACGACGTAACAGCCAACGCCATAGTCGCCGGCCTCGTCCGATTGCGTGCCCTGCAACACCAGAATGGTCTCCAGCCCTTCGTGCCGGTGCCGGGGCACGGCGGCCCCCGCCTCGTATTTGAGCAGCGCCACACCCGGCTGGTCGGCATCGAAGCGCCGGATCCAGTGGATGGTCACGCCCTCGCGGAATGGGCCGAATTCCAGATCCTTCCAGCCGCCGGAAGGGAGGCTTTCGCGTGTCGTTTCAGGCATGGGGCAGCACCTCCAGGAGATCGTCAAGTTTCGCCGTCCAGCCGACGATCCCGCCCTGCGCGCGGATCATGTCGAGCGTTGCCGCCTTGAAGTGCGGGAAGTAGCTGGCCGTCGCCTCCTCGATGATGAGGCATTCATAGCCCCGGTCATTGGCTTCGCGCATGGTGGTCTGCACGCAGACCTCCGTGGTCACGCCGGCAAAGACCAGCTGGCGGATGCCCTTTGCCTTCAGTTCGTCGCCGAGCGGAGTGGCGTAGAAAGCGCCCTTGCCGGGCTTTTCGATCACCAGTTCGCCGTCGATGGGCGCGACGTCGGGCAGGATGGAGGTGCCGGGTTCCCCGGCGATCAGGATGCGGCCCATGGGTCCCACGTCGCCGATCCTGAGCTTCGGGTTGCCGCGGTTCTGCTTGGCCGGCGGCAGGTCGGAAAGGTCGGGGTTGTGGCATTCCATGGTGTGGATCACCGGCAGACCGGCATCGCGGAAGCCCTCGATCAGCCGTTTGACGTCGGGCACGATGCCCGCGACCAGACTGACGTCGTTGCCGAGGCTTTCGCCGAAGCCGCCGGGTTCGGTGAAGTCGCGCTGCATGTCGATGACGATGAGCGCGACCGCATTGCGGTCGAGAGGGAAGGGGAAGGGAAGCGCCTTGATATCCGCCATCAATGATGACCTGCCATATGGGCGCCGATGACGGAGATATCCGCCTCGCGCGCAGGGGTTTCGTAGACGAGCCTGCCCTCGGACATGACGAGGATACGGTCGGACATTTCCATCAGTTCGTCGAGGTCCTCGGAGATCAGCAGCACCGCCGTCCCGCCGTTACGCGCCTTCATGATGCGGGAACGGATTTCCGCGACCGCCGAGAAATCGAGGCCGAAGCAGGGGTTGGAGACGATCAGCAGATCGACCTCGCCGGTGAGTTCCCGGGCCAGCACCGCGCGCTGCACGTTGCCGCCGGAAAGCGAGGCGATGGGTGACGAGGGCGAGGCGGTCTTGACCTTGAAATCGGCGATCAGCGAGCTGCCGCGCTTGCGCATGCCGCCGCGGTCGAGCCAGAAGCTCGGCTTGCCTGCCGGCTTCACGTCGAAGGAGCGGAAGGCGAGGTTTTCCGTCACCGTCATCTTCGGCGCGCAGGCATTCTGCAACGGCTCCTCGGGAATGAAGCGCACGTTGTTTTCCCGGGTTTCCTCCCGCGTCGCGCCATAGGGCTTGCCCTTGACCACGACTTCGCCCGTATCGGTCGGCCGCTGGCCCGCGAGAATTTCGGAAAGCTCCTTCTGGCCGTTGCCGGAAATGCCGGCAATGCCGACGATCTCGCCGGAGCGCACCACCAGTTTCTCGATGTCGATGGTCGTCAGGCCGGTGCGATCCGGGGCCTTGACGTTTTCCAGCCCGAGAACCGGCGAGGCGTCGTCGGCCACCGGCAGGCGGGTGTCGAGTTCGGCGAGCTTCACGTCGCCGATCATCATTGCCGCCATGTCCTTGGTGCCAAGTTCCGATGTCTTGCCGCCGCCGGTCAGCTTGCCCTTGCGCAGCACGGTGACGGCATCGGCGAACTTGGTGACCTCGTGGAACTTGTGGGAGATCATCAGCACGGTCAGCTCGCCGCGCTCCGTCATCCCGCGCACCAGCCCCAGCATGTCGTCGGCCTCGCCGGGGGTGAGGACCGAGGTCGGCTCGTCGAGCACGAGAAAGCGCCGGCCGAGATAGAGCTGCTTGATGATTTCGAGCTTCTGCTTCTCGCCTGCCGCAAGCTCGCTCACCGGACGGTCGAGCGGAATGTCGAAGGGCATGGTTTCCATGAAGGCGGCGAGCGCCCGTTTTTCCTTCGCCCAGTTGAGCACGGAGGGCACGTCGGCGCGGCTGATGACGAGGTTTTCCGCCCCCGTCAGCGACGGGACGAGGGTGAAGTGCTGGTAGACCATGCCGAGCCCGAGCGCTGCCGCATCGCGCGGCGAGGCGACGGCGACTTCGCGCCCGTCGACCATCAATTGACCGGAGGTCTGGCGGTAGAAGCCCATGATGCATTTGACCAGTGTCGACTTGCCGGCGCCGTTTTCGCCGAGAAGTGCGTGGAAGGAGCCGGGCTCGACCTTGATCGAGACATGGTCCAGCGCCGTGAACGAGCCGAAACGCATCGTCATGTCGACGGTTTCGACGCCGACGGCGGGGATGCTCTTCTGGGGAGGGATCTCGCCGATGATCATGGCAGCTGGCTCACGAGGGTTTCGGAATTGGAGACGGAGCCGAACACGCCGCCCTGCATCTTGACCATCTTGATTGCCGCCAGATGGTTGCCGTAGTCGGTCGCCCCGCAGCAGTCTTCCAGCATCAGGCATTCGAAGCCGCGGTCATTGGCTTCCCGCATGGTGGTGGAAACGCAGACATCGGTGGTGATGCCGGTCAGGATGATGTTCTCGATCCGCTTCTGGTTGAGAATGAGCTCGAGGTCGGTGGCGCAGAACGAGCCCTTGCCGGGCTTGTCGATGATGACTTCGCCTTCCAGCGGGTAGAGTTCGGGAATGATGTCCCAGCCCGGTTCGCCGCGGGTCAGGATGCGGCCGCAGGGGCCGGCGTCGCCGATGCCCGCGCCGATGCGTTTCGAGCGCCACAGCTTGTTGGCGGGAAGATCGGCGAGATCGGGCCGGTGTCCCTCGCGGGTGTGGATGATGTGATAGCCCTTTGCGCGCATCGCCGCGAGAACCTTTTTGATCGGTTCGATCGGCGCCTGCACCAGCGACAGGTCATAGCCCATGTGGTCGACATAGCCGCCCTTGCCGCAGAAGTCGGTCTGCATGTCGATGATGATGAGGGCGGTGTTGTCGGGGCGAAGCTTGCCGTTATACGGCCAGGGATAGGGATCGCCGTCGATGAAGCTCAGCGTTTCGGTGGCCGGGGAGATGGGAGACAGGCTGTTCATGGGGCAGGGCTCCTATTTCGTGAGCGAAAGCGCGCCGGGAGCGCCGGCAAGCGAGCGCGTGGGCGAAGAGGTTGCGATCATGATGACGAGGGTCAGCACATAGGGTGCCGCATAAAAGAGGTAGTAGCCGGAGGTGACGCCGACCGATTGCAGGGCAGGGCCAAGCGCGCCCGCGCCGCCGAACAGCAGCGAGGCGAGAAGGCAGCCGATGGGGTTCCACCGGGCGAAGATCACCAGCGCCACAGCCATCAGGCCCTGTCCGGAGGAAATGCCCTCGTTCCACGAGCCGGGATAGAAGAGCGAGAGATAGGCACCGCCGACCGCCGCGAGCGCCCCGCCGATGGCGGTTGCCAGAAGGCGGATGGTATCCGGGTTGAGGCCCATGGCGCGGGCGGCATCCGAACTGTCGCCGACGACGCGGAGAATGAGGCCGATGCGGGTGTTGCGCAGGGCCCAGGTCAGGACGAAGGCGAGCCCGATGCCGATCAGGAACAGCACGTTGATGTTGAGCGCCGCCTGCACTTGCGGCACCGACGACCACGTGCCGAAGGGAATGGACGGCAGCTTGGGCGCTGCCGGCTGGATGAAGGGCTTGCCGAGAAAGAAGGCAAGCCCCACGCCGAACTGCATCATGGCGATGCCGATCGCGATGTCGTTGACCTTGGGAAACTTGCAGATGAAGCCGTGGATGAGGCCGAAGACGGAGCCCGCGACCATGGCCGCGAGAACGCCGAGCCATGGCGAACCGGTCATGACCGCCGTCCCGTAGGCCGCCATCGCGCCGAATACCAGCGTTCCCTCGAGCCCGAGATTGATGCGGCCGGAGCGCTCGGTGATCATTTCCCCGAGGCTGACGAAGATGAAGGGCGTGGAGACACGGATGGCGCCTGCGATGATCGCCAGCGGCACGCCCCAGAGGCCGATATCGGTTCCGTCCATCATGCGGCTCCCTTCTTGCTGTCGGGCCGGCTCCAGAGGTCTGGATTGAAGATCTTGAAGCGGCCGTAGAGGGTTTCGGAAAACAGGATCACCACGAACAGCGTGCCCTGCAGCACCAGCACCGTGGCATCCGGCAGGCCCATGCGCCGCTGGATCAGCCCGCCCGAGGCATCGATGCCGCCGAGCAGGATGGCGACGGGAATGATCGCCAGCGGATTGTGCCGGGCGAGGAAGGCGACGAGAATGCCGGTATAGCCGTAGCCCGCCGCCAGCGAGGCATTGGCGCTGCCTTGAACTGCCGCGACCTCGATCATGCCGGCAAGACCGGCGAAGGCGCCTGCAAGCGCGGTAAAACCGACGATCAGGCGGCCGACGGGAAGCCCCTGGATCTGGGCCGCCCGGACATTGCCGCCGGCGATGCGGGCGGCAAAGCCGCTCGCGGTTGCCTCGATCACCACATAGGAGAAGATGCAGGCGAGGACGCCGGCGACGAAGCCCCAGTGAACATCCATGCCGGGGATCTTGCCCAGCATGTATTCCGCCGGAAGCGGCGTCGTCGAAGGCTTGTTGAGGCTTGCCGGATCGCGCAGCGGACCCTCGATCAGCTGGTTCATCAGCGCGATGGCGATATAGGCGAGCAGCAGCGATGCAATCGTCTCGTTGACCCCGCGATAGTGCCGGAGGAAACCGGAAAGCCCGATCCACACGGCGCCCGCGGCCATGCCGGCAAGCGCCATGAACAGCCACACGACCGGCGGCGGCAGGGTGCCGACCAGCGGCAGCGCGATTGCCGCGCCCGCCAGTCCGCCGAGCACGACGGCGCCCTCCGCCCCGATGACGGTGAGGCCGAGCCGCGCCGGCAGCGCCACGCAGAGCGCGGTGAGCAGCAGCGGTGCCGCCCGGCTCAGCGCGTTCTGGATGGAGAACCAGCTTCCGAAGCCGCCGGTATACATGAGCTGGAAGAGCTGCAGCGGCGACTTGCCGAGGGCAGCGATGAACAGCGAGAACAATGCCAGCCCGACAAGGACCGCAAGAAGCGCTATGGCAAGCGGCTCGGCGCGCCGGGCCGCCCATTCGATGACCGGCCGGAGAGTTCCGGCCGGAACCGTTTCCGGGGCAAGCGATCTGCTATTGATTTCCAGGTTCATGACGCCGCTCCTTCAGAAGGGCTCAGGAGGTGGACCCGATGACGCCCTCGACGAGGTAGCCCATGCTCTCCAGCTCGATGGCATCCTCTGCAAGGCTCGTGCCAGCCGCGACGACGACGTTGCCCTTGTTGTCCTTGAGGCCGTCCTTGAACACGGAGAAGCCGCCCTTGGTCATCTCGGCCAGCGTGGCCTCGAACTTGGTGCGGGCCTCCGCGGAAACGGCCGGTCCAAGCGGGCTCATCTTGACGAAGCCGTCCTTCAGGCCGCCACGGACGAAATTGCCGAGTTTTTCGCCAGCCTGCGCCTTCTTGGCGAAGTCGGTGTAGACGTTGCCCCAGGCCCATTCCGCGCCGGTGAGGTACTTTTCCGGAGCAAGCGGGCTCTGGTTGGCATGGTAGCCGCAGACGAAGGCGCCGCGGCCGGCGGCCGTCTCGACCACCACCTTCGGGCTGTCGACATGGCAGGTCACGACATCGGCGCCCTGGTCGATCAGCGCGTTGGTGGCTTCCGCTTCCTTGACCGCGAGCGACCATTCGCCGGTGAAGATCACCTGGCAGGTGATGGCCGGATCGACCGAGCGGGCGCCGAGCAGGAAGGAGTTGATGTTCTGCAGTACCTGCGGGATCGGCTTGGCGGCGACGAAGCCGATTTTCTTGCTCTTGGTGGCGTAGCCGGCGGCGATGCCGTTCAGATAGAGGCCCTGGCCGATATAGCCGAAATAGGAACCGGTATTGGCCGGGTTGACGCCCTCCTTCCACAGGCCGCCGCAATGGCGGAACTGCACGTCGGGATACTTCTTCGCCATTTCCAGCATGTGGGGGTCGAAGTAGCCGAACGAGGTCGGGAAGATCAGCGACGCGCCATCGAGGTTGATCATCGATTCCATGGTCTTCTGGACGTCGACGGTCTCGGGGACGTTCTCTTCCTCGATCACGGTGATGCCCGGCAGCGCCTTGATGACGGCGGCGCCTTCGGCATGCGCCTGGTTATAGCCGTAGTCGTCCTTGGGGCCGACATAAATGAAGCCGACGGTGAGCGCGGCCTGCGCGGCGGCGGGGCTTGCGAGCAGGCCCGGCGCGAAGCCGGCAAGGGCTGCACCAGCAGCGGAGGTTTTCAGGAAGTGGCGGCGGTTCATGGGAAGGAGTCTGGTCATTGCAATGCTCCCTGTGACGGCAATAGCCTGTTTGAATGTGTAAATGTGTACGAGAAAGTGTATGCAAGTGACGTGCCAGAATTATTATATTGAAAATAAACAATAATTTTATTCATTGATTTTCGATAAGCGCAAACTGTATGCAGTTTTGTGACTTTTTTGTATGTTTTGAATGCATATGTCAAAAATTGTGCAGATAATTCGTATGCTTCGTGCCGGTGGGGAAGGGGGTTTCGGATGCGAGGCGGAAGAAATGCCGAAAAACTGGGAAGAACGGCAGAAATCTCTGACCTGTCTGATGTTTTCTGATAACGTGACAGGTGCATACACTATTGGAGCGTTCGTGAAGGCAGTCAGGAAAAGAGAAGTCGTCAGGGCAGGAAACACCGTCGAGCAGATGGTGCGCGCGATCTCCGACATGATCGTCACCGGGCAGATGAAACCCGGTGAGAAGCTCGATGAAATATCGCTGGCCTCCCGCTTCGAGGTGTCCCGCACGCCGGTGCGCGAGGCGCTTCGTGAACTGGGTGCGATGGGCCTTGTCGATCGCGAACCGAATCGCAGCGCCGCCGTCACCAATGTCACCGGTGAGTATCTGTCCTCCATGTTCGAGGCGATGGCCGAGCTTGAAGGCGTCTGCGCGCGGCTTGCCGCCCTGCGCATGACGGGCGACGAACGCCGCATGCTGGAAAGCGTGCACCGCCTCTCCACCCGTCTCGTGCATGCCGGCGACGAGGAGAGTTATGCCGTCCACAACATGGATTTCCATACCCGCATCTATCGCGGTGCTCACAACGAGCATGTCTACGATCTCGTGACCCAGACGCGGGCGCGGCTCGCGCCCTTCCGCCGTGCCCAGTTCCGCCTGCCGGGCCGTCTCGGAAAATCCTATGCCGAGCATGAGGGCATCGTGAACGCCATCCTCAAGGGCGATGCGGCAGCGGCGGGGAAGGCGGCCTACGACCATGTGTCGATCGTCTCGGACGCCAGCTCCATCTTTGCCCGCGGCGTGGGTAAGGCCTGACGGGAAACTGCTTGCCTTCGGGCTGAAGGATGGGCGGTCGCTCTGCCAGTCGGCAGGCTGCGCCGTTTGAACGGGCAGAACGGTTCGATTTGACGCTGAAAGGCTCCATCCCGTTGTTTCGGCGCAAATCGAGCCGCGAAACTGCTTCACAGGCTTGCCGGAAATGCTTGTCTTATGACTTTTGCTGTCGAAGGAGCGAATATGAACCGCTGCGAGAGGGTTGCCGCCCTCTCACAGCGGCGAGGGTAGGATCGTTGAATTGCTGACCGTTTGACGGGTCGAGCTAGAGTGTGATCGCCCTCGTCTTTCTCTTTGGTCCTGAACGGATACCCGGAGTTTGGCTTCGGATGACAAGCAGAGGACAAGCGAAAGATGACGAAGGATACCATCGGTGTCGATATCTCGAAAGACCACCTCGACGCGCACCGGATGAGCGACGGCGCAGCCCGCCGTTTTGCCAACGACACTGCCGGTCACAGCTCTTTCATCGACTGGCTCGGTCAAGCCGGGCCCGCCCATGACATTCGTGTCGTCTACGAACCGACAGGTCCCTATCACCGGGCGTTCGAGCGCCAGGTCGACAGGGCGGGCGCTGCACTGGTCAAAGTCAATCCGCGGCAAGGACGGCGTTTTGCGGAAGCCACAGGCAAGTTGGCCAAGACGGACCGGACAGATGCCGCCATGCTCGCACGCATGGGAGCAATCCTGGAACTCGAAGCACGGCCGGTACGAGGCCCGCTCCTCAACGATCTCAAGGATTTGCATATGGCCCGAGAAGCGCTGGTCAAGAACCGCACTGCCGCCAGGAACAGGGCAAAGAACCTGACCTTGGCTATTCTCAAGCGTCACAACGCTGAGCAACTCAGGCAGATCGAGCGTCAGATGATCGCGGTCGAAAAGGAGATCATGCTGATCATCAAGCATGATCCAGACCTCGTAGGTCGTTTCGACATCCTTGTCTCTATCCCGGGCGTGTCTGCCGTCACCGCCTTCGCGCTCCTGATCGACATGCCCGAACTCGGCACACTCGAGCACGGGCAAGTAGCCTCGCTGGCAGGTCTCGCACCCGTCGCAAGGCAATCTGGGACATGGACAGGCCGTGCCTTCATCCGAGGCGGCCGGGCCAATGTCCGCCACGCGCTATACATGCCGGCACTCGTCGCCATGCGCTTCAATCCCGATCTCAAGACAAAATACGACCAGCTCAAAGCTGCAGGAAAAGCACCAAAGGTTGCCATCACCGCGATCATGCGAAAACTCATCGTCCTCGCCAATGCACTGCTCAAGCACGGCAGAAAATGGCTGCCATCTCTGGCTTGACCAACACGGATACTCTAACCATAGGCCCTCAAGGAGATTCCCCGATGGCCCATGAACTGAACCGTCCCGATCCGGCCTTTGCCGTCCGCCGCAATGTCAATCTCGATACGGACGAGATCTGGCAGGCTCGCATCGATCTTTCCGCCTGTCTGAGGACGGCGGCGCGCCACGGGCTGGAAGAGGGGATCTGCAACCATTTCTCGGCCGTGGTGCCGGGCCATCCCGATCTCTTCCTCGTCAACCGTCTCGGCTATGCCTTCGAGGAGGCGAGCGCCTCCAACCTGCTGATCTGCGATTTCGACGGCAACGTTCTCTCGGGCGATGGCGAGCCTGAGGCGACGGCCTTCTACATCCATGCCCGCCTGCACAGGATGTCGCCCCGCGTCGGTGCCGCTTTCCACACCCATATGCCCAACGCCACCGCGCTCAGCATGCTGGAAGGCGAGCCGCTGGTCTGGGCAGGCCAGACGGCGCTGAAATTCTACGGCCGTACCGTGGTCGACGAGGATTACAACGGCCTTGCGCTGGACGAGCGGGAAGGCGACCGCATCGCCGCCGTCCTCGGCGACAACGACATCCTGTTCATGAAGAACCACGGCGTCATGGTCTGCGCCGCAAACATCGCGGAAGCCTGGGACGATCTCTACTATCTGGAACGCGCCGCGGAAGTGCAGCTGAAGGCCATGAGCACCGGCCGCACGCTCCTGCCGGTCAAGCCGGAAATCGCCGCCGCCGCCGCCCGCCAGATGCGCGAGGGCGACCCCGAAAGCGCCCGCCTGCATCTGGAAAGCATCAAGCGCGTACTTGACCGCAAGGACCCGGACTACAAGCTCTGAGGGATGGGGCGGCGGAGGAGTCGGTTAGGGTCTGCGTGGCGGGAAGTGCGTTGAGGTAAACGGAGCGGTGGCGAACTCGTCAGGTTGCACAGCGGCAAGCTATAGGCGTATGGTTCACCCCCCTCTGGCCTGCCGGCCATCTCCCCCTCAAGGGGGGAGATCGGCAGAACGGTTAGCCTCCAGGCCTCCTGATCTCTCTGCAAGCTTACCCGAGAATACTTCCGTTAAAGAGGGAGCAGGCGGCGTCAACTCGCCGATCTCCCCCCTTGAGGGGGAGATGCCCGGCAGGGCAGAGGGGGGTATCCCGGAATGCAGGTTGTCCAGGTAAGGCAGGGAGTTACCCATTCCAAAGACGCTCGCTTTTGTAAGGCGAGTAAACGATTCCCCATCGGCTCTCCCCCTTGTGGGGGGTGAGGAGCGGTCCGCGTAGCGGAGCAATCGATCCAGTGAATCGATTGCAGCGACGAACGCCCGGCAGGCCATAGGGGGTAGGACGCGGAACACGGGCTGCCGAAGGAGCCGCCCGAAAGTTATCGCTCCGCAAACTTGGCCGTAGATTTCACAGGCAGACCGAACGCGCCGACCCCAGCCGCCTCACGCCCCCGCCATTACCGCCCCACGCCGCCACGAGACGATCTTCGGTGTGAATACCTGAACGATCTCACCATCCTGGTTGATCGTCTCGCTGCGGAAGGTGACGAGGCCGCGTTCGGGTTTCGAGCGCGACGGAGCGATGGTGACGATCTCGCTTTCCACATGGATGCGATCACCCGGCCATGTGGCGCGGGGCCAGGAGATTTCCCCGCCCGCACCGATCAGCCCGCCGGTCAGCGGCAGGCTCTGCACGAGCAGCCGCATGGTGGTCGCGGCCGTGTGCCAGCCGCTGGCGGCAAGCTTGCCGAACAGGCTGTCGCGCGCCAGTTCCTCGTCGAGGTGGAAGAACTGCGGATCGTAGCGCCCTGCGAATTCCCGGATTTCATCGAGTTCCATCACATGGGAAGGGCTGGTGAAGCGCTGCCCGACCGTGAGGTCGTCGAGATAGAGCTTCACCGCCTGCGCATCTTCGGTCATCTCGCGTCTCCCTCAGCCGGCCAGCGTCGCGTCCGGCGAGCGCTTTTCGTATTCGTCGAGAACGATCTGGCGGATCGCGGTCTTGAGCAGCTTGCCGGTTGCCGTGTGCGGCAGTTCCTCGACGATGATGACGTCGTCGGGAATGCTCCACTTTGAGATCTTGCCGGTATAGACATCGAGCATGTCGTGGCGCGTGAACGTCTGGCCGGGCTTCACCACTACGACGAGAACGGGACGCTCGCCCCAGCGGGCGTCGGGAGCGGCGACCACGGCCGCTTCCTTGATCGCCGGATGGGCCTGCGCGATATTTTCCAGCTCGATCGAGCTGATCCATTCGCCGCCGGATTTCACCACGTCCTTGGTGCGGTCGACGATCTGCACGAAGCCGTCCTCGTCCATGGTGACGACATCGCCCGTGTCGAACCAGCCTTCGACGGCATGCGCCGGGCTCTTTTCCGTGTTGTAGTAACCGGCCGCGACCCAGGGGCCACGCACCATCATGGCGCCGAAGGCCTTGCCGTCACGCGCCACCGGCTTGCCGTCGCTGCCGTCGATGCGGAATTCCATGCCGAACAGCGGTCGGCCCTGCTTGGATTCGAGCATGAGCCTCTCTTCCGCCGAAAGCTTCTCGTGCTTGGGAAGAAGCGTCGCGGCAAGCCCGATCGGGCTCGTTTCCGTCATGCCCCAGGCATGGCGAACGGTGACGCCCATGTTGTGGAAGCGGCTGATCATGATCGGCGGCGTAGCGGAGCCGCCGATGGCGACGCGTTTCAGGCTCATGAACTTCTGGCCATGGGCATCCATCCAGTCGAGCAGGCCGAGCCAGACCGTCGGCACGCCGGCGGTTACCGTCACGCCTTCGCTCTCGAACAGCGAATGCAGGCTGGCGCCGTCGAGGTTCGGGCCGGGCATGACGAGCTTTGCCCCGACCATCGGTGCCGCGAACGGCAGGCCCCAGGCATTGACATGGAACATCGGCACGACCGGCACCACCGCGTCATTGGCCGAAAGGCTGAGCACGTCCATGAAGCTGATCGCCATGGCATGCAGCACGCTGGAACGGTGGCTGTAGAGCACGCCCTTCGGGTCGCCGGTGGTGCCCGAGGTGTAGCACAGGCCGGATGCGGTGTTCTCGTCGAACACCGGCCATTCGAATTCGTCGGGCTCGTCCGCGATCAGCGTTTCGTAGCAGACGAGGTTCGGCAGAACTTCCGATTTCGGCATGTGCGCCTCGTCGGTCAGGATGACCACGGCCTTCAGCGGCGCCAGCCGGTCGGCCAGCGCTTCGAGGATCGGCACGAAGGTGAGGTCGGAGAAGAGCACGCTGTCGCCGGCATGTTCGATGATGTAGCCGATCTGCTCGCGGAAGAGGCGCGGGTTGATCGTGTGGCACACGAAGCCCGAGCCTGATACGCCGTAGTAAAGCTCCATGTGGCGGTAGCCGTTCCAGGCAAGCGTGCCCACGCGGTCGCCATGCTCGAGGCCGAGCTTCTGCAAGGCGTTGGCGAGCTTCTGGCTGCGCTTCGAAAGATCCGCATAGGTGTAGCGATGGATCGGCCCCTCGACGGTCTTCGAAACCACTTCCGTTCCGCCGTGATAGGTCGCTGCGTGACGCAGGATCGATGACACGAGCAGCGGTGCATTCATCATCATGCCAAGCATGGTCTTCTCCTCCCGGGCAAGAGTAATTCCAGCAAAAGTGTGAAACGGTTTTGCGTCCGGAATTACGTGAAAACAAAGAGATAGAGCATTTCCGGCGACTCCGTTCTCGCCGGAAATGCTCTGGACTTAAATCAGAACAGGTCGGCGTCGAGCGCCATGATATCGGCAGCGCCGGCGCGGATGGCCGCGTCGAGGCTGACGGTCTGCGGCAGCAGGCGGGCCGCAAAGAAGCGGGCAAGCGCGAGCTTGCGCTGCTTCAGCGGCGTCGTCGCATCGGCCGAGGCTTTTTCGGCCATGCGCACCCAGAGCCAGCCGAAGCTCACCAGCGCGAAGAAGCGCAGGTAGTCGGTGGCGCTCGCTCCAGCCTCCACCGGATCGGCGCCCTTGGCCAGCAAGTCTTCCGTCAGTTTTTCGAGCCGGGCAAGGGCCTCGATAACGGAGGTTTTCACCGTTTCCAGTTCGGCCGGACCATTCGTTGCCGAAAGTTCCGAACGCACCAGCGCGAAGAAGCCGCGCGCCACGGCGCCATTTTCCATCGGCAGCTTGCGGCCGACAAGGTCCATGGCCTGCACGCCGTTGGTGCCCTCATAGATCTGGGCGATGCGGGCATCGCGCACATACTGTTCCATGCCCCATTCGCGGATATAGCCGTGACCGCCGAACACCTGCTGCGACTGGACGGCGATCTCGAAGCCGAAATCGGTGAAGGCAGCCTTCACCACCGGTGTCAGCAGCGCGACGAGGCCGTCAGCCTTGCGGCGGGCTTCCGCATCCGGGTGACGGGCGGCGATGTCCATCTGCAGAGCGGTCCAGATGGCGAGCGCACGGCCGGCCTCGGTCAGCGACCGGCCGGTCAGCAGCATCTTGCGCACGTCGGCATGTTCGATGATCGGCACGGGGCCGCGCGCACCGTCGGCGGAGCGGCCCTGCAGGCGCTCGCGGGCGTAGGCGACGGCCTTCTGGTTGGCGGCCTCGCCGATACCCAATCCCTGAATGCCGACGAACAGGCGCTCGGCATTCATCATCGTGAACATGGCGTTGAGGCCGCGGCCGGGCTCTCCGACCAGCCAGCCGATGGCTCCATCATAATTCATCACGCAGGTCGGCTGGGCGTGAATGCCCATCTTGTGCTCCAGCGAGCCGACCGACATGCGGTTGCGCTCACCGAGCGAGCCGTCTTCGTTGACGAGGAACTTGGGCGACAGGAACAGGCTGATGCCCTTCACGCCCTTCGGCGCGTCGGGCAGGCGGGCCAGCACCAGATGCACGATGTTGCCGCCGAAATCCTGGTCGCCGGAGGAAATGAAGATCTTCGTGCCCTTGATGGCGTAGGACCCATCACCCACCGGCTCGGCGCGGGTGGTGAGCAGGCCGAGATCGGTGCCGGCGGAGGATTCGGTGAGCGCCATCGCGCCTGTCCATTCGCCGGAAATCATCTTCGGCAGATATGTCTGCTTCAGATCGTCGCTCGCATGGTGGGCAATCGCTTCGACCGCGCCGCGCGTCAGGCCCGGAAACAGGCCGAAGGACAGGTTGGCGGACGACAGCATCTCATCGAGAAGGATCTGCAGCACGCGCGGCAGGCCCTGTCCGCCGAATTCGGGGTCGCCTGACAGTCCGCCCCAGCCGGCCTCGACAAAGGCCTTGTAGGCGTCGGCGATGCCCTTCGGTGTCGTCACCAGCCCGTTCTCCAGCTTGCAGCCTTCCTCGTCGCCGGGACGATTGAGCGGTTCAAGGATTTCGGCGCAGAACTTGCCGCCCTCTTCGAGAACGCTCGTTGCGAGTTCCGTATTGACCTCTTCAAAGCCGGGAAGGGCGGCCATCTGCGCGTCGAAGTCGAAGACCTCGCCGAGCAGGAAGGAGATGTCGTCGACGGGAGGGATATAGCCAGCCATGGGAGTTTCCTTGCCTCTTCTTGTTCAGTTGCGCAGCGGTTTGCCGGTCGCCAGCATGTGCTTGACGCGGTCCACGGTTGCGGGTGTTGCGAGCAGGTCGACGAAGGCCTCGCGCTCCAGCGCGAGCACATCGTCTTCCGAGAGCGGTTTCAGCGGATCGGCGGATAGGCCGCCAGTCAGAACATTGGCGAGCGCGCGCCCGACCACTCCGTCATGTGCGGTGGCACGACCGGCGAGCGCTTCGCCTTCGATGATGTTGTGAATTGCCGAGGCGCCCGAAGGACCGGCCATAGCGATGACAGGCGGTTCCGGCGCGACATAGCCTTCGGCGAGAGCCAGCGCCTTTGCCTTGGCGTCGGCGATCAGCCGGCTGCGGTTCATGGTGATGCCGTCGGTGGCCTTCAGGAAGCCGAGGTTGCGGGCATCGAAGGCGCTGGCCGAAACCCTGGCGGGCGCGATCAGGTTGAAGGCGGCAATCGCAGGCGCGACCGGCCCGCGCAGCGCGGCGGTCGATTCCGAGAAGCGCAGCATCATTTCCTTGCAGCCGCCCCAGCCCGGCACGACGCCGATGCGGGTTTCGACGAGGCCGATGGAAAGCTCCGCATGGGCCTGGATCGCGTCGCAATGCAGAAGGATCTCGCAGCCGCCGCCGAGCGCCAAGCCGGCTGCCGCGCCGACCACCGGGAAGGGGGCGTATTTCACCGCCTTGAAGGTGCGATGGCCATGGTCGATGAAAGCGCCCAATGCCTCGCGGCCACCCTTTTCCACCGTATCGAGGAAGACGCGCAGGTCGGCGCCCGCGCTGAACACGGTGGCATCGCTGCCGATCACCAGTGCCTTGAAATCCTTCGCCGTGCGTTCGACAGCCTTGTTGATGGCGTCGAGCAAAGCGGGATTGTAGGTGTTCATCTTGGTGCGGAATTCGAGGCAGGCAACGCCGTCGCCAAGATCCCACAGGCTTGCCGCGCCCCAGTCCTCGACCGGCTTGCCGGCGAGCTTGAGGTCGGAAAGAAGCAGTACGCCGTCACCCTTGGCGATGCGCTCGACCGTGCCGTCAGGCAGCAGGTTGGCGCGCTTGCCGTCGATGACCGAATAGAAGCCGCCCTTTTCGGCTGCGAGCGAGAGATAGGCGGGCACGGCAACGCCGCGCGCTTCGAGCCGCGCCTTCAGCCAGCCAGCGCCGAGCCGGTCGATCAGCTCGAACGGACCCTGCTTCCAGCCGTAGCCGGTGCGCATGGCCTCATCCACGGCATCCGGCGTGCCGGCGATTTCCGGCACCAGCGATGCGGCATAGGCAAGCGCCTTTTCCATGACGATCGCAGCATAGCGGCCGCCGAGGCCGGCATGCTCCATCAGCGCGCGCGGATCGCCGCCCGAGGCATCGAGGCTTTCGGAGGAAACCGCCTTCTGCGGCCGGTAGTCGCCGGTCTTCAGGTCGGTCACGTCGCGCGACTTGCGGTCGGGCGAAAGCCGCACGAAGCCCGCACCGCTTTTGCGGCCGAGACGGTTTTCCGCGATCATGCGGGCGATCAGCGCCGGTTCGGCGTTGTAATCCTTCACCGCATCGCCTTCCGGCGTCGCGTTCTGCAGGCTGCGCAGGATCGTTGGCATCAGGTCGATGCCGACGAGATCCAGCAGGCCGAAGATGCCGGTGGAGGGAATGCCGAACGGCTTGCCGATGATGGCGTCTGCTTCCTCGACATCGAGGCCGAGTTCGATGGCTTCGTTCTGCGCCACCACCATCCAGTAATTGCCGATGCGGTTGCCGATGAAGCCGGGCGTGTCCTTGGCTTGGACCACGCTCTTGCCGAGGCCGCGATCCGCGAAATCACGGATGGTCGCGGTCACTTCGGGCCTGGTTGCCTTGCCGGAGACGAGTTCCAGGAGCCGCATGATGCGCGGCGGATTGAAGAAATGGGTGATGAGGAAGTCGGCGGCGAAACCCTCCGGCAGTCCTTCGACCAGCGAATGCAGCGGAATGGTCGAAGTGTTGGAAGAGACGATCGAACCCTTCTTCCTGACGCCGTCGATGGCGCGGTAGAGCGTCTGTTTGATCTCCAGCTTTTCCGCCACAGCCTCGACGATCCAGTCGGCGTCGGCGATCAGCGCCAGGTCGTCCTTGGTCGAGCCGGTGGCGATGCGGCTCGCGAATGCCGGGTCCATGAAGCCGTTGGCCTTGAGCTGGCGGGCGACGCCGCCGTCGGCGAACTTCTTCTCCATGTCGAGCAGCACCACGTCCAGCCCTGCATTGGCGAGATGGGCGGCGATGCCCGAACCCATGACGCCTGCGCCGATAACGGCGGCTTTCCTGATCTCAGCCATGATTATGCAGCCTCCAGAACCATGGCGATGCCCTGACCGCCGCCGATGCACTGGGTGGCGAGCGCGTGGCGTCCGCCGTCGCGCTTCAGGAGAAGCGACGCCTTGCCGACGAGGCGGGCGCCGGTCGCGCCCAGCGGATGGCCGAGAGCGATCGCGCCGCCGTCGCGGTTGAGGCGGGTGGGATCGATGTCGAGGTCGCGGCAGCAGGAAAGAACCTGCACGGCGAAGGCCTCGTTCATCTCGATCACGTCGAGATCACCTGCGGAAATGCCGGCGCGCTTCAGCGCCTTGCGGCTGGCCTCGACCGGGCCGATGCCCATGATCTCGGGCGCGCAGCCGGAAATGGCATATCCCGAGATGCGGGCGAGCGGGGCGAGGTTATGGCGCTTCACGAATGCTTCCGAGCAGACCAGCGTCGCGGAGGCACCGTCGGTGAGCGGCGAGGAGTTGCCGGCCGTGACCGAACCGCCGGCCTTGAAGGCGGTCTTGAGGCCCGCGAGCTTTTCGGCGTCCGTCTCACGCGGGCAGCCATCGGCGGCGACATCGCCGATAGGGGCGATCTCGGTGGCCAGCCGGCCATCGGCGCGGGCGGCGAGCGCCTTCTTCTGGCTCTCCAGCGAATAGGCGTCCTGTTCCTCGCGCGAGATACCGTAGCGGTCGGCGAGGTTTTCGGCGGTCAGTCCCATGTTGAGGAAGGCGATGCGCTGGGCGTCGCTCCAGGCCGGGTTCGGCATGGGGTTGAAGCCCATCATCGGCACGCGGCTCATGCTTTCCACGCCGCCCGCGACGAAGGCGTCGCCCGCGCCCATGGCGATTGCGCCGGCCGCCATCTGGATGGCCTGCATGGAGGAGCCGCACCAGCGGTTGACGGTGGAGCCGCCGACCGATTGCGGCAGGCCGGCGATCAGCGCCGCGCAACGGGCGATGTTGAGGCCCTGTTCTCCCTCCGCGAAGGCGCAGCCGAGGTTGACGTCCTCGATTTCGGCCGGGTCGATGCCCGAGCGGCCGACCAGCGCCTTGATGACGCCGGCTACGAGATCATCCGGGCGAACGCCGGCCAGCGCGCCGCGATAGGCGGGCGTAAACGGGCTGCGCAGGGTATCGACGATATAGATTGCGGTCATGGTCTTCTTCTTCCTGTCTGGAAGCATTTCCGGCAAAACTGCGAGGCGGTTCGCGTCGGATCATGCTTGAGAACAAATCGGTGGAACGGACGTCACATGTTGGGATAGTTCGGGCCGCCGCCGCCTTCGGGCGGCACCCAGGTGATGTTCTGCGAGGGATCCTTGATGTCGCAGGTCTTGCAGTGCACGCAGTTCTGCGCGTTGATTACGAAACGGGGGCCGCTCTTCGCCTGTTCGTCGTCATAGACGACCTCGTAGACCCCGGCGGGACAGTAGAGCCGCGCCGGCTCGCCATAGAGCGGCAGGTTGCGCTCGATCGGGATGCTCGGATCGGTGAGCCTCAGATGAACCGGCTGGTCCTCGATATGGTTGGTGTTCGACAGGAAGACCGAGGACGGCTTGTCGAAGGTAAGCTTCCCGTCCGGCTTCGGGTACTGGATCGGCGTCACCTCCGAGAGCGACTTCAGGCTCTGGAAATCGGCCTTCTGATGCTTCAGCGTGCCGAAGGGCGAGACGCCGAACAGCGTCTGCAGCCACATGTCGATGCCGCCAAGGCCGACGCCGAGCACGGTGCCGAACCGCGACCATAGCGGCTTGACGTTGCGGACCGGCTTCAGGTCCCGCCCGATGGCCGAACCGCGCCAGCCGGCCTCATAGGCTTCGAGCGTATCGTTGGCACGGCCGCCGGCAAGCCCGTCGAACACGGCATCCGCCGCCTGCATGCCGGAATGGATGGCGTTGTGCGAGCCCTTGATGCGCGGCACGTTCATGAAGCCCGCCGCGCAGCCGGCCAGCACGCCGCCGGGGAAGGCAAGCTGCGGCACCGACTGGTAGCCGCCTTCGGTCAGCGCCCGCGCCCCATAGGCGATGCGCTTGGCCCCCTCGAAGGTGTCGCGGATCAGGGGATGCGTCTTGAAACGCTGGAACTCGTCGAAGGGTGAGAGCGTCGGGTTCTTGTAATCGAGATGCAGCACGAAGCCGACGGTCACGAGGTGATCGTCGAAATGATAGAGGAACGAGCCACCCCCGGTCTTCATGTCGAGCGGCCAGCCGAACGAATGCTGCACCAGCCCTTCCCGGAACTTCTCCGGCTTGACCTGCCAGAGTTCCTTGATGCCGATGCCGAATTTCTGCACCGAGCGTCCCTCGGTCAGGTTGAAGCGGGAAAGGAGTTGCTTGGTCAGACTGCCGCGCGCACCCTCTGCGAACACGGTGTATTTCGCCCGAAGCTCCATGCCGGGGGTGAAATCGTCCTTCGGCTCGCCGTCGCGGCCAATTCCCATGTCGCCGGTGGCGATGCCGGCGACCGCGCCGTTGTCGTCGTAGAGAACTTCGGTCGCCGCAAAACCCGGATAGATCTCGACGCCGAGCGCTTCGGCCTGTGCCCCGAGATAGCGGGCGACATTGCCGAGCGAGCCGATGAAGTTGCCGTGATTGTTCATCAGCGGCGGCATCAGCGCGTTGGGAAGCCGCAGCGACCGGGTGGCGGTCAGCACATGGAAGCGGTCGTCGGTGACTTCGGTGGTGAGCGGCCGGTCTGGATCTTCCCGCCAGTCGGGTAGCAGCGCATCGAGGCCGGAAGGATCGATCACTGCGCCCGACAGGATATGCGCGCCGACTTCCGAACCCTTTTCCACGACGACGACGGAAATTTCCTCGCCGGCCTCGGCCGCGCGCTGCTTCAGGCGGATCGCGGTGGCAAGACCGGCCGGTCCCGCGCCAACGATCACCACGTCGAAGTCCATGGCCTCCCTGATTGTCTCGCTCAACCTTTCCTCCTTCAGTTGATGATGGTATATGTACCAAACGATTGTTACAGTTCGCAAGTGCAAAATTCTTATCGCGTCTGCGAAGCCTGTGGAGAGCAGATGGGGAGGAATTTGGGGAAACGGACTATTTGTCTTGCCAGGCTTCTGCTTCCTGATGAGCAGGGTAATCGCATATGGAAAGTGCGGCGGTGCGGCATGCCTAACCCTCCCCCTTGAGTGGGTGAGAAGCGGTCCGCGCAGCGGAGCAAGCGATCCAGTGAATCGATTGCAGTGACGAACGCCCGGCAGGGCAGAGGGGGTAACCACAAGCGCACAGCTTCTGACGTACCCCGGATTCCGTTGTCGCTGGAAATGCTCTATGAGCGTTGGAAAGATTGCAGAGAGATGACAAAACGCCGGGAGAGGCAATGACGGTAGGGGACAGCCGTGAAATGACGAGTGCTGCAAAAAGCACGCTTGCAGGCGCATTGCAGGACAGCGGGCTGAGCGATCGCCATCGCGATATTCTCGATGCCGCCGCCGCCCTCTTCGCCGAGCGCGGCTATGCGGCGACCTCCGTGCGCGATATCGGCGAGCGGGTGGGGCTGCTCGGCGGCTCGCTCTATCACTATATCAAGTCGAAGGAAGCACTGTTCGTCCGCATCCACGACATCGCCCTGCAGGTGGCGGAAGACCGCATCCGCGCGGCCATCGCACCGCTTTCCGATCCGTGGGCACGGCTGGAAGCGGCCTGCGTCACCATGATGGAAATCCAGCTCGATCCCAATTCGCTGACCATGCCGCTGATGAACGATTTCGCCTCGGCCCCGGCGGAGATCCGCGAACGGCTGGTCGAAAAACGCGATACCTTCGAACTGGTATTCCGCGACCTGATCGCCGCCCTGCCGCTCGATCCGGCGCTTGATCGCGGGGTCTATCGCCTGCTGCTCCTGACCCTGCTTAACAACGTCTCCGGCTGGTATCGCCCCGGCCGCATGACCCCCGACGAACTCGGCCGCCAGATCCTCCGCATCTTCCGGCATGAGGCGGAGAAGCAATAAGGGCGGAGAACGCACCGTGGTTTGTCGCTGGAACATGGTCCGCTTGTCACTACCAGCTTGGAGCTAAGCTCGGCTCTGTCCTTACGTCATCCTCGGCCTTGTGCCGAGGATCTATCCACGTCGATAAAATCAGGCGTTTGTAGATGCTCGGGACAGGCCCGAGCATGACGACCGGAAGGTCTCTGTCCTTGCCAGTAGCCGGCTTTCCGCCTCATCCCGCAACCTACCCGACCACAACCGTCAGCCGCGCCGCGCGGCCTCGATGGCGGCGACGTCGATCTTCTTCATCGTCATCATTGCCGCGAAGGCCCGCTTTGCCTCGTCGCCGCCGGCCGCCATCGCCTCCAGCAAGGTGCGCGGGGTGATCTGCCATGAGACGCCCCATTTGTCCTTGCACCAGCCGCATTCGCTTTCCTGCCCGCCATTGCCGACGATGGCGTTCCAGTAGCGGTCGGTTTCCGCCTGATCTTCAGTCGCGATCTGGAAGGAAAAGGCCTCGTTGTGCTTGAAGACGGGACCACCGTTGAGACCGACACAGGGAATGCCCGCGACGGTGAACTCGACCAGCAGCACGTCGCCTTCCTTGCCGGAGGGATAGTCGCCCGGCGCGCGATAGAGCCTGCCGACGACGCTGTTGGGGAAAGTCATCGCGTAAAAGCGGGCCGCGGCCTCGGCATCCCTGTCGTACCAGACGCAGATCGTGTTCTTGGCAATCGTCATGGCTTGTCCTCCCTGTTCTTGTTCTCTGCCAAGCCACTGTCGACCGGGATCAGCGTTCGTGACGCGTTGTCGGTGCCGGTCTGAGGTGATGGCTCGGTTCCGTCATCTCCTGTCGCTTTGCGCCGCCGGTGACCCTCGATGATTCACGTCTCTGGTCCGCCCGCCGGATCGCCCGGATGCTGGTCGCCTCGTCGATGAGATCGGTCAGTTCCTTCTCTGAAAGACCCGAAAGCTCAAAGGTTCTGCCCATGATGCACTCCTTCTGCAGTTTCTATGCAGGGGGTAACGCCGAAGTCGCAAAAACGTGCCGTGAAAATATCGTTTCAGGCAAACGACGGTCGGCTAACGCATGTCGCGCAAAAGTGTGCCGCGGTTTTGCGGCAACGACATGCGATAAAACAAAAGCCTAAAGCGTGCGGAGCGAATCTGAAAGATCGCGACACGCTTTAGCGGGTGAAACGAGCGCTGTCATTCGGCGTCGCAAGTCCGCGTACGAGGCCGGGTTCGGCGCTGAGGCCGCAGGCTTCCACCATGCCCCGCCCAAGGGGCTTATGCGTACGGCGTTCCCATAGGCCCAAACGCATGAGGCATGATGCCGCCGAAGCGTCACGGAACCCAGCCGGGCAGGGCCGCAGCCTGCCGAACCCAGTCCGAAAGCCGCACCTCGTCGATCGCTTCGCCTTCGTGGATATGGACGTAGCGCGTGTTCTCGTCCTTCGATGTCACGGGAGGAACCGGCTGGAGGGAGGAGCCACGGAAGAAGGTCACCTTGATGTAGCGGGTGAAGCAGTGGAAGCTGAGAAACCAGCCTTGCCCCTCCATGCCATAGAACGGCGAGTTCCATTTCACCGCCTTGCGCACCTCGGGCACGGTCCGGACAATGAGCGCGTCGAGCTTTTGTCCGGCCTCGCTCTTCCAGCCGGGCATCGCCGCGATATACGCTTGCACTGGCGCATCGCCATCGCCCTTGGCAATCTGCGGATTGCCGCCGGAGAGCAGGACTGGTTCCGAGGCCTTGTCGTCTTTCGGCTGGGTCGCCCTGGCCTTTGCCGTCCGTTTACCGGCAGGTTTCGACCTGTTCAGCGCGATGGCTGCGCGGATGAGTGCCTTCAGCGCGTCCCCGTCGATGGTCTCGCCTTCATGAACGTCGATGGCGCGACGGGTATTGCCCTCGAGGCTGGAATTGAACAGGTGTGCCGGGTCATCCAGCGAAGCCCCCTTGGCGAAGGTGAGTTTCACGATGCTCTTGTAGGTCTCGCCCGTGCAGATGATCCCGTCATGGGACCACACCGGAACGCCGCGCCATTTCCATTCCTCGACGACATCGGGATCGGCCTGCCGGATCAGCGCCCGGATATGCGCGAGCGTTTCTCCCCGCCAGTCGCCGAGTTCGGCGATCCGGCCATCGATCAGCCGGGAAGGCGAGTTGCCGTCCCTTGTTTCATCCGGGCTTTTCCTCTTTTCCTGCATGGCCACGCGCCTCCCTCGTTCATGTTCTCCCCGGGGAGATCATAGCGCGGTTGGTCGATCCCCGCCGATCTTTCGGGCGGGAACGCAAACACCGGCCGCGGTTTCCCGGGAGCCGGTGTCGGTTTCTGCCGTGATCGGATGCGTCCTGCGTCTCAGTTGACGAGGCGCACCGCGGTCGAGGTACCGCTGGTCGGACCCTCGCCGTCGTAAGGCTCGATCTTCCAGTTGGCGGAGTTCATGATCATCGTGTTGACCACCAGCGAGATCTTGCTGGTCTGGTTGGTGGTCGAGTTGTAGGTCACGTCGCGGTTCGGCAGGTGAATGATGCCGGTCAGCGTCTCGCCCTTCGAACCGTTGAAGACGTATTGCTGCTTGCTGGCATTGTTGGAGGCGTCCGAGGTCTTCTCGAACATCAGGATGCCGGCATAGGTGCCGCTGGTCGGAGCCGACGCGGTAAACGTCAGGCCGCCGTTTGCGCGGATCTCGCTGCTGACGTCCGGGAAGTAGAAGGTCACGCCCTCGGCCTTCACGGTCGCGCCGGAATTGATGATCATCCGGCCCTTGATGATGTGCAGGCCCGGCTTGAAGGTGATGGTCGGGCTGCCGTTGAAGGTCGTGGCGCAGTGAACGCCCGGATTGAGCGAAATCGTCTGGCCGTCCATCGTGCCCTGCGTGGTGCAGGTGCTGGAAACCGTGGGTTCCGGCAGCTTGCCCGCATAGGGGTCGCCTTCGGCGTCGCAGCCGACCTTGAGGTTGGTCAGCGTGCCGCCGTTCTTGATGTAGTTCGTGCCCTTCACGCAGAACTGGGCGGTGTCGATGGTCGAGCCGCTGTTCATGATGAAGGCGGGCGATGACGTCGAATGGACGTTCACCTTGCAGGCCTCGGACTTCACATTGGCGCCGGAGTTGATCAACACCGCCTGGCTGCTATTGCCGAGCGCATAGATGCAGCCGTCGCCGATGCCGGAACCCTCTGCGGCAATGGCGGTCGAGGTGATCTTTATCGGTAGCGAACTGATGCCGATGATGCCGAGGAACGAGGTCTTGACCGGCGCGGTGTAGGTGCCCGAGAGACTGCCGTCGGAATTGCTGGCAAGCGTCAGGGAACGCTGGGAGATCGCGTCTTCATCGAGTTGGCCCTCGCTGTCGAGATTGCTCATGAAGGAGGAGGCCAGCGCCAGTCGCTTGTCCTCGCCGGTTTCCTGAACAGCGGCCAGAACGGCTCCGTCCAGCTTTCCCTGCAGGCGGGTCTTCTCGGCCATGGCCGCCGCAACGTCGACAGCACCGCCCGCGGCCACGAGAAGGATGGGCGCAAGCAAAGCCGTGACCATGCCGAAGTTGCCCAGCCGGTCATGACACAGATTTTCGAGATGGCGGGCGGCACCAACTGCCGTTTTCCTGTTGAACATTGTTTGGCTCGCAAATTTAGCTACTGAAACACGGGGGTGATAACGGCGGGCCTTGAAATTCCGCTGAACGGAATTGCTAAAATCCTATCTTTTCTCTCGATTGCCGATGTCATGTGAGCTAGTGCAGGTTTTGCCGCACCATGCGTCATGTTTGCCGCGCGTCGCCGATGCCGCTCGCGCATCCGCCAAACACCGTTTTCCGGGACTTTCCGTCATGCGCCTTCGTTCCGATATCTTCGTTTCAGCACTGCTGCGCCGCGTTTTTTCGGCCGGAGGTTTCGCCGCCGTGGTCTCGAAAGGCGTGGAGGAGGCAGGCGCCATCTTCGTCCGCCAACGCTTCCGTGACGGGCTGGAAACGCTTTACGGACCGGCCCCGCAGGCGCTCGTTTCGCAGGAGGATCGCGACAGCCGCCTGTTCGAGATCAGGCTGGAAAAGGCGGAAGCCGATGCGGTCGACGAGATACTGGCGCGCGAATGCCGCTGGGACCCGGATTGCTGGGTGGTGGAACTGGAAACCGACGAGATCGGCGATCTCCTGCCGATGGCGGACGCCAGGGGATCTGCCTGAAAGGCGGATACCCCGGGTTCCGTCTTGCAGTAGGCTGTTAGCGCTGGCGCGCCTTCAACACCTGCCGGCTGTGTTCGTCGATCGTCTGCAGGATCGATGAGACGGGCTTGATCGCCTGCGGCTTTGTTGAAGCCGCACCGTTCTTGTCTTCGTCGCCCGGATGGAAAGTGTAGCTGTCGGCCCGGCGCCATGTATCGACCCGTTCCTCGCATTCGATCGGATCGAGGCTATCGATCAGTCGCGCGGCGCGCGACAGGCCGCCCTCGTCGCGGGCGAGATGCGGATAAAGGCTCTTCAGCACGAAGGCGATTTCATCCTGCGCCATGGCGACGCCGACAAGCGTGGTGGCAAGCTGCCGGCCGGAGATGTCGAGCAGGATGCGCTCGGCGAGCCAATGGCTGGAAGACAGGGTATCGGCCAGCGTCGAGGCAAAAAGGCTCGCCTCGCGATTGCGGGCAAAGCGCACCAGAAGCGCCTCCTGCAGCGAGGTAACGGTTCTCAGGCCCAGGCGGTCGGCAGGCGGCCGGTTCACATGGGCGGCCAGCCGCTTGATTTCGCCGCGCAGCTTTTCCTCGCGTTCCATGCGGGCGGCTTCATCCGGGGATATGGCTTCTGTCACCGGCTCGGCCGTAAGGTCCGCGGTTGCGGCTTCCGTCATGTCTGACGGCTTTTCAGTGGGTTTCGGCGCGATGGCGCGCGCGGGCATGACCGGCTGTTCAGCGGGTATCCGGTCCTTCGGCGTATCGAGATGGCGCATGCCGACCAACGCGTCGATCACGGTCGGCGACAGCGCCTCGCGCTTGACGATGGCGCGGGCGTGTGCGGCTCCTTGCGTGCGGGCGATCATGATCAGGATATCGTCGGAGAGGCAGGGAGAGGAGGTGAGAAAGGGTGCGGCAATCGCAATCGGCTGGGAGGCGATGAACAGCGCCACCGCCGTGGGAACCGTGGGGCATTGGGAAAGGGCGGCGACCGCCTGCCGTCTCGCTTCCTCGCTGGATGCATGGAAAAGCGGGGTGAACAGTTCTGCAAACTGTCTGAGCTCGGATTTGGTAGGGAAGACGATTTCCTCGAAACTGGTGACGGTGGCCATCAGCACTACGTCCTTCTTCCTTACGCCTACCGGATTTTCCAGTTCACGAAAACGACTGCTCACGACACGACCCACACTAACGCAATACCCGTGTTTCAGATTAGAACGAATTTGTTAGCAAGCTGTTAACTAAGGTGTGGCCAAATCAGGGCATGGAGGTGCATATGTATGATTCGTGTATCTCTAATTTAGTGCAGTTGACGTGCCCCTCGCGGTGGGCAGCTTCCACCTCCGTCGGGCCGTGCTGAGAAAGGCACGATTGGCTCCGGCCCATGGGCCGCATGGCATTGCCGTCCGCCGGAGATGTGCTGGCCCTTCAGGAAAGGGCAGGATGAGATCGCACTCCTCATCCGTCTCGATCTGGAAAACGGAGACGAGAATGGCGGAAATTATCAGGATCAAGGACCGGTTGTCTTTGTCGGACAGGCCCGTGCGGCGGGATGGAATGGCGGCCGAGGTGCTGTTGTTCACCGGCATCAGATACGAGCGTTACGAACAGCCGAGGAAGAAGGAGAAGTGCCTGCCGGCCTTGCCCCGCCCTGCGGACGGCGGCATGGACCAGAGGCCCTAAGGCCTGCGGCCTAAGATCTGTCGCGCAGCAACATGCTGCGCCTTCGCGCAAAGGCGATGCAATAGCGCTTGGAATTGTCGCGAAGCGAAAGAGTTTTAATAGATGGAACGGCGACAGGTGGGGTTTGCGGTTCACCCCCCTCTGGCCTGCCGGCCATCTCCTCCTCAAGGGGGGATATTGGATCGTTGACAGCGTCCGCGTCCTCGCAGGCGCAAACGCTTTCTGATGGCTAAGGAGAGAGCCGAGGGGGTAACCGTTCTGCCGATCTCCCCCCTTGAGGGGGGTGAGGAGCGGTCCGCGTAGCGGAGCAATCGATCCAGTGAATCGATTGCAGTGACGAACGCCCGGCAGGGCAGAGGGGGGTAACCCGGAACGCTCCTGTGTGTGGGCTTCCGAATCCGAAGGATCGCGGCGTGCTGGGTAGCCAGCGGCTTTTCGTCCAGGCGCTGACACCGTAACAGGTTAGATATGGCCCGGAAAATCCCGGCTCAAAGTCCTTCGACCGGCGCGCAGACGGCGTCTTCCAGGAAGGATGCGGCCTGTTCCTCAAGGCTTGATTGCGGAGCCATGGCTCTGAGCACCGCATAGCCCGTATTGCTCTTCGCCTCGACGATGATCGATTCCGTCAGCGCCGCGACCGGCGTCTTGCGGATGCGTGCCATCTGCACCGGGCTTGCCACCAGGACATCCAGATTGCCCGAGACCGAGGTGCGGTCGTTCATACTGAAGATCTCGTTGGAATTGGCGTCGTAGAGCGCCAGCGACCAGAAGGCCGGCCCGCGCGGAGCAAGCAGCCGGAGCGGCCGTCGCTCGACGTCGAAGTGACAGACGGCCACCTTGAGATAGGGGTCGCCATTGGCAAGGCCCGCCGTATCCGGCTTGTCGGCCAGCGCATAGAAACGGTTCGAATTCCCCTCCGCCTTCACCCGCGTATAGGCGTCGCGGCCGGTATAATGCGGCAGCGAGAGAATGATGATGATGTGGAGCACCACGGCGCCCACAAGGCCCGTGGCGACGGCATAGAGAAGCTTATTCATTGCCGCACCCGATCGTTTCGACCTTCGGCATCTCCAGCCCGATCAGCCCCGAACTGCCGGCGGCCGGCGTGTCGAGCAGCGTCAGCACCAGCGAGAAGCGCCCGGCGTCGGGCAGAGCCAGCCAGTTGCCTGGCTGCGCCGTCGGCGATATCGCGATCTCGAAGCTGCCGTCCGGCTTGCGCAGGATGCTCTGCGAATTGTGCGAGCCGGGAAGCTCGGCGCGGGTTGCCAGCGGTCGACCTGCGGCATCGGCCGCGTAAAGCGTCCAGAAACGGGCAATCGGCGTGCGCCCGGTGATCCTGTAGCTGCAGGTGCCGATGAGCTGGTGGCCGTTCTCGTCATGGGAGGCGGTAAAGGTCAGGCCTTCCGCCGTGCCGTAGAGCAGCCGCCCGGCCTTCGCCCTGTGGGATTTCGCATAAGGGTCGGCAGCATCCGTCTGCGCCTGCGGGAATGCGCTCCAAACCCCGAGCCGGATCGCGCCGAACCCGACGGAAGCATTGAGCACCGAAAGCGCCGAAAGGATCCCGCCGCCAAAGGCGATCACCAGCGCAACGGCGATGAGCAGTGGAACACGGAACACGGCTGGCTCTGGACCCTCTTGAAATGCAACGCGGCCCGCCCCGCGCTGGTTTCAGCGGTATCACTGATTCTGGGGAAGGGGAAGGCGAGGGCGTGGGGGCGATGCGCACCACTCACCGTCTTCATAAATGGTCTGGAGAAGCCACCTCCGTCGACGCAGAGACCAAAATAAGATACTCTACCAACTAAAACAAATCAGGCTTCAACGCTGAGTGACGCTCGAAAATGCCGAGTACAGACCGAGATCTGCGAATTAGGTGTGCTGTCAGGCGTCTTCTGGATGGCCAGCGAAACCAACATGACCTTGTCTTGATTTGCCTCTGGCTTCGTCAACGAACTCCAGCGGGATCACTGCCCACGGAAATCGGTGACTTCATCGCTCATAGCGAAGAACGTGATAATGGTCTCACATTCAAATTGGTGAGTGATTTTTATTGGATGTGGGAAGGCCAACAGCGTGCTTTTCTCGACCACCCAGATGGTAAACCGGTGACGTCGGAGCTCTTTACCCTCCAGATGGACGCAATCGTTCGCCGGATTCATCAAATGGGCGTTCAGGAAAACCTCGGTGTAAATCCTGAAGCGGCCAGACAGAAGATCGAGCAGATCAGGACGTTGGCAAAATTTGACGCGAACATTGGCGTCTATTTCGATCCAGTACTCCCCAAAAAAGAACAGAAGCTCTATGACTTTCTCAGCCAAAGAATGGTTTCTCTTCCAGCTTTCGATACTGAGTCACTTTGCAGGGAATACTCGACGGCCTTGGTCGACAATAAAGTCCTCAAAAACACGGAGATTGAGAGCTGGTGTGATGTCGTTCCCTTTTTTTCCGCTTATTTGATAGCGATGATGCATCTCACAAGGATTAAGATGAAAAATGGCGTTCCGGCCGTGCTGGATCTTGTGCTCGGTGCAAAAGGATCAAACGGTAAGCTGCAGGTGTGGATCAGCTTCTTAATTGATGAGGCGCGGGGGGTAACTGTGACAACTCCGGTATTCTCCTCCGACCTAGATGCAGACGCATGGTGCCAAGCTGAAGTTTCCCTTTATATGGTAAAGGCAATTGATGATTCCGGCGAATTGCCTTGGCGCGAACGGCGAGATCGAATACCAGCCATCGAATTGGACTCAGAGGGAAAAATCGCCCTTTGCAGTACGGATCTAGATATTCTCCTTAATGGAACTGGGGCCTGACTATCCTGCGGCAGATCTTATTTACTCAGACCGCTCAATCCCTCGCAGGATGCTCGGTGAACTTGTTGCTTCGGCGCTTGGTGAAGTTGGCCAAAAAACATACCCGGTTTTGCCCCCTCAAGCCGCATCCGTCCTCTCGCCCTCGGCGGTGGGGCCGAAGCGCCAGGCGTTGCGGCCGTTGTCCTTGACGGCGTAGAGGCCTCGGTCGGCGGCGTCGAGGGTTTCGGCGAAGCTCGGGTCGTTGGCGATCGAGCCGTAGCCGATGCCGATGCTGATGGTGACGTGGCGGTTGCGGTCGCCGGTGTGGTCGTGCTCGATGGCAAGCGATCTCACGGCCCGGCGCATGCGCTCGGCGAACATGCCGGCGCGGGCGGGGTCCGAAAGGGGCATCAGCGCCAGGAATTCCTCGCCGCCATGGCGGGACAGATGGATCGAATCCGGCAGTTCGCGGCGCATGCAGTCGGCAACGGCCCGAAGACAGGCGTCGCCGGCATTGTGACCGTAATTGTCGTTAAAGGCCTTGAAGTTGTCGATGTCGATCAGGAGCACCGCCGATTGGGCGAGGTCGTCGGTCCTGTACCAGCGGCGCAACCGCGCCAGTTCGGCTTCCGCCCCGCGCCGGTTGGGAAGGGCGGTGAGCGGATCGGTCGCCGAGAGACGTTCCAGCTCGCTATTCTGCCGGGAAAGCTCGCGCTTCAGCGCCTCGTTCTCATGCGCCTGCAGGAAGGCGATCTGGCGTTCCGCCTCCAGCTGATGGCTGGAGATCAGCGTCAGCGTCACCGTCGGTATGTAGAGGGCGAGGTGATAGAGTACGTATTCGAGGGTGACGCCCTTCAGGAACCAGATGAAGCCGTAGTTGATGAGGAAACAGCAGAGCGTCGCGTAGAGCGTGATTGTCAGCGGCGCGCGCACGGCAATGGTGACGACCATCTGGAACACCGCCGCCGCATAGTAGTAATGCAGCGCCGCAGGGCTTTCGCTCGACACCAGAACGACGCACCAGACGATGTTTCCGGCCATCACCACGGCAAGCGTCGCCGCTTCCTTGTAGGCGATCGGCCGGCGGCCGCCCTGATAATGGCCGAGCATCAGCGCCAGCGGCAGGATCACGCCGAAACGCAGGCCGAGTGACAGCCAGACGATGTCGCCGAGCAGCAACACGTCGATGGCGGCATAGAACATGTAGAACAGGGCGACGGTGAAGGTGGTCTGGTTCAGGGTCTGGCTGCGGACCTCCGTGCGGTCGCGTTCGTATGCCGACCGTTGTTCGGCCGTCAGACGCGGGCGCGGGTCCAGACCAAGCCAGTTGTCCATCGAGTTCCACCGAGTGCGCGAAATAAATGAAATGCTCCCGTCGGGAGCGGCGCAACAATTAGGTCGATCGACTTAATCAGACTTTAAAGCAACAAAATTCCTCCCCATTTTCGGGGAGGCAGGCCATGATTGGTTAACACCGGGTAAATGATTGATGGAACCGGCGGCCCATCCCCGATCCTAATCAATTTTGAGGGGTTTTCACTGTCTCATTCCGTGCCGCGCAATTCGACGCTGGCAAGCTTCTGGACGGTGCGGGGAATCGGTTTCGCGTCCTTCATCATGGTGGCAATGTTGCGAATCAGCCGGGTCGAGCCGGACGACAGCGAGCGCGGACGAACCAGCGCCGGCAGCGCTGTCTCGCCGTCCTTTGGCTTGGCGCTTGCCACCTTCTCGCCGGTCACTTCCTTGCCCGGGTTCTCGAAACCGGGAATGGGGCGAAGGTCGATGCCCTGATGGGCATAGTCCATCAGCTTCTTGAAGGTCATCGCGGGCAGCGAGCCGCCGGTCATGTTGTTGGACGAGGTGTAGTCGTCATTGCCGAACCAGACGGCGGCGGCGTAGTTTCCGGTAAAGCCGCAGAACCATGCGTCGCGATAGGCCTGCGTGGTGCCGGTCTTGCCGCCGGTCAGCACGCCGTCCACGGCGGCGCGTCGTGCGGTGCCGATATAGGGAACCTTGGTAAGCATCTGCAGCATGGAATGCGCCGCCTGCTCGGAGAGCACCCGTTGCGGCGCCGGTTCGTCACGGTCGAAATCGTAGAGCACGTCGCCATTGTAGTTCATGATCTGCTGGATGCCGTGGCGGCGCGACTGGTAGCCGCCGGTCGGGAACACCGCATAGGCCGTCGCCTGGTCGAGCACGGTCACTTCCGACGTGCCGATCGGGATGGTCACGTCCTTGCGGATGGGTGTTTCGACGCCGAATTTCTTGGCTTCCGCCATGATGTCGTTGATGGCATTGGGGCCGAGCTTTTCCTTTGCGAGGCGGACCGGAATGGTGTTGATCGACTTGACCAGCGCCGTCTCGATATTGATGCGGCCGGCATAGCTGTTGCCGTAGTTCTTCGGGCTCCAGTTGCCCCAGGAAATCGGGCCGTCGGTGATCGGCGTCTCGGGGGTGAGGCCGCTCTCCATCGCCAGCGAATAGGTATAGATCTTGAATGACGATCCCGGCTGGCGCAGCGCCCGCGTGGCGCGGTTGAACTGGCTTTCGCCATAGTCGCGGCCGCCGACCATGGCGCGCACGGCGCCGCCGTTCTCGATCAGCACCAGCGCGCCCTGCTTGACGTGATAGGCCTCGCCATATTCCCGCAGGCTGGAGGCGACGGACTCTTCGGCGGCCTTCTGCAGGCCGGTATCGACCGTGGTGCGCACCACCAGCGAATGATCCGGGAACTTCGCTGCGATCCGCTGCACCTCGTCGAAGGCCCAGTCGAGGAAGAAGTCGGGTGCTTCCGCCTCGCCGCGGTCGACGACGGTCGCCGGGTTGCGCCGCGCCGCGATCACCTGTCCCTCGGTCATGATGCCGCTCTGCACCATGTTGGAGAGCACTTCGTTGGCGCGCCCACGGGCGGCCGGCAGGTTGACATGCGGCGCATATTTCGCCGGCGCCTTGAACAGGCCGGCGAGCATCGCGCTTTCGGCCAGCGTCACCTCGGTGATCGGCTTGCCGAAATAGAATTGCGAGGCCGCCGCCGCTCCGAAGGTGCCGCCGCCCATATAGGCGCGGTCGAGATAAAGAGAGAGGATTTCCTTCTTGCTCAGATTGGCCTCGAGCCACATCGACAGGAAGGCTTCCTTGATCTTGCGCTCGATCGAGCGTTCATTGGTGAGGAACAGGTTCTTCGCAAGCTGCTGGGTCAGCGTCGAGCCGCCCTGCACGACGGAGCCGGCGCGGGCGTTTTCGGTCATGGCGCGGGCAAGGCCGATGAAGTCGATGCCGTAGTGATCGAAGAAACGCCGGTCCTCGGTCGCCAGAACCGCCTTGATCAGGTGATCCGGCAGTTCATCGATCGGCACGGAGTTTTCATGGATGATGCCGCGATGGCCGATCTGGTTGCCGTAGCGGTCGAGAAAGGTGACGGCGAAGTTGTCGTGGTTGCGCCAGTCCTTCTTGGTTTCCTCGAAGGCCGGCTGGGCAAGCGCCAGCAGCACGACGAAACCCGCGGTGCCGAGTGTCATGGCCTCGCCGAGCACTTCGAACATGATCCGCTTGAGGCCGCGCACGCGAAAACGGCGGAAGAAGATGGTAATTTCTTCCCAGGTCTCGGCGAAACGGAAGCCGGCATTCCACAGCGTGGAATCGATCCAGCTGTCGATGCGCAGGAGGATATGGCGCTTGAGGCGCGGCTTCTTTTCCGGTTCTGGCGGCAGGTTGTCGGCCACGCGAATGCTTCCCAGGAATGCTGCGGACAGGGCCCGCGACTGTCGATTTCATGCCTTTCGACCGGGGGCTCCCGGCCGCAAGTCCCGTGATCCCGGGTCGCCCGACCCTTGACGCGACCGCTGGCAGGGGCCAAGAGCATGGCGAACCGGCCGGCAAATCGGCGAATGCTGATAGATTGTCGATTTGTGCGCAAAGAACAAGAAAAAAGCGGGGCGTGATCTGCCCCGGTGACGGGATATGACCGAGCTACCCTACTGGAAGACCAAGACTCTTGCCGAAATGACGCCCTCCGAATGGGAAGGGCTTTGCGACGGCTGCGGCCTCTGTTGTCTCAACAAGCTGGAGGATTGGGACACCGGTGACGTGGTGTTCACCTCCGTTGCCTGTCGGCTGCTCGACGGGGAAAGCTGTCGATGCAAGGACTATGAAGATCGCAAGGCGACGGTGCCGGACTGTATCCAGTTGACCGTCGAGGGTGTTGACGAGATCGGCTGGCTGCCGCCCACCTGCGCCTATCGCCTGATCGGCGACGGCGAGGACCTGTACTGGTGGCACTACCTCGTCTCCGGTGACCGCGAAACCGTCCACGCCGCCGGCATCTCCGCCCGCGGGCGTACGGTTTCCGAGGAGGATGTCGAGGTCGAGGATTTCGAGGACTATGTCGTCGACTGGCCGCTGACCGTGGGCGAGAAGGCGAAACTGGATCGATAGTCTGGCTTTGCCGCGTGGTATTCGTCCGAGGCAAAGCGGATGCCGCCACCTCTGGATTGCATGAACGGCTATCGTGTTCTTGACCTGTCGCCTCAGGTTGGCGGCGATTTCTCCCACACTTCCAGTGCCGCCTGCAGGGATTTGAGGTGGGAGGTTGCCTGCTGGACCAGCGTCGTATTGCTGTTCGGTTCCTGCAGTGCGATCCGCTCCTGCATCTGTTCACTCAGCCATTTCGCGTATTCGGCATAGGCCTTGTCGATGGTGACCTTGCCATAGTTCTGGACGATGCACCTGGCGTTGCCGATCATGGCCTGCAGCGTCCGGCGTCCGTCGGGATCGATCTCTTCGCGTTCAGTGCTGTCGAAGCCCAGCATGGTGTCGCTGATGGATCTCGACCGCAGGCAGGCCGAGATACGCTTGCCCGAAGAAAAGCCGCCGATGTCCTCGTTGATCCTGTTGACCACCACCTGATACTGCGTGGAGCGTGCAAGCCGCAATTCTCCGATGATCTTCGTGGCCTCCTGGGCGATTGTCGGCTGAATGGCCGCATCGGCCGAGCCGAGTTGTTTCGACAGCCATTCCATGGCGTTCGTCACCTCGTCGTCCGGCTGGAAGAACCGGTTGTTTGCCAGTTCCTTCGAGGTCTGGAGAAAGTAGAAAGCGGTGTCGATGTCATCAGGATCGACCTGGGTTCGCCAGCTGCTCAGCTCCGCATTGAGCTGCCTCCAGATGAGCCGGGCATGCTGGTTTAGAACCATCATGTTCGCCTGATTGAGATAGACCCTGGCCTCGCGGCGCAATTGCTGGACGGAGTTGGTTTGCGGGTCCGGCTTGATGAGGGTGGCCTGGAACGGTGCGGGCGCCTTCTCGCCCCAGAAATAAGGAATGTTGAAATTGGCCCTGAACTGCTCCCGGTCCGCGGCCGAGGCGGTCAGGCGAACCTTTGCGAAGAATGCCTCGGGCTGCTTGAAGGTGATCTTCCACACGCCGTCGGTCACCTGTTCGTTCTGGATATCCTGCGATACGAGGTCCAGCGTCGCGGCATCGACATCCTTGAGCTTGTGATCCACCGCCTTGACTTCCAGCTGTCCGGCCGACAGTGGCGCAGCGCCGAGGCTGAGAAGGAGGCCGAGGGCAGGGAGGCGGAGCTTCATGCGGGTTTCCATCCGATCAGTTGTGACACGTAGAGGATCTGCAGGGACAGGATGCCGCCGATCACGCCCTTGACGAGCGTTGCCTGCGCAGGCGTGCCGGCGACGGAGTTCAAGGCGTCCAGATAGGGCGAAACGGAGCAGGCAATCACCACGATGAAGGAGAGGGCAGCCCCGACCAGCAGCAGGAACAGAATGAAGCCTCCTGTCCAGTTCAGGCTTGTCCCTGCCTTCCATGGCGTGCTCGCCGTATCGATCCGGAAGCAGACGGTGCCGACGATGAGGGGCAGCGCCGTGGTGGCCGCCGCCGCAAGCTGCCCTATCGTGCTCGACAGCGGGATGGAGATCACGGCGAAGAAGGTCCGGGCCAGTTCCAGCATTTCTCCGTGCAGCAATATCGAGTGTTTTCGCAATATGACGGCAGCCATCACGACACCCGGCACGCAGGCCTCGAATATGAAGATCAGGAAAAGCAGGGTCTGCGCAATTCGCCGGATGGCACGGTCTGTGATCAAACTGGTCATGTCGTCGGCCTGTCCTTCCGCTCGAACTAGGCGACGTAAGCGCCGTGGACCCAGCCGGTCGAAAACGGCACGCCGTTTTTCATGACCGACACCAGCAGCCAGCGGCCGCGGCGTTCCAGCGGTTGCAGCAGGGTGCCGCGAGCGAGCAGCGAGACCGTCGGAAATTCGGTCGACGGACCGGAGCGCAGGTTGAGCCCTTCATCCACGATGACCGAGAGTGTGTCGCTGTCGTTCGAGGAGCGAGCATCTCCGAGCACCAGTGTCTGGAATTTCTGCATGTTGAAGGCCGGGCCTGGATCCCATTTGCGGGTCGGTGCGATGTCGTCATGGCCGACGATTTCATCCACGCCATACGCATCGACGATGGCGCGGGCGACCTCCACCGCCGCATCGATCTGCTCGGCAGGATAAGGCTCCCAGCCGATCAGGCCCGGGGTTTCATCCGGGTTGCCGTTCTTGTGCTGGGCGAGGACGGGATCGGCAATCGGAGCGCCGGTGTAGCTGCGCCAGCCTGAGGCGCTTTTCTGAAGATAGCCCCAGTTGGAAAGCTCGATGCCGAAGGAATGGCGGTTGAGGCCTTCCAGCCTGTTGCCGTGCCGGTCGCGCCAGGAGGATGTCCCGGCATGCCAGGCGCAATCCTCGAAGGAAACGCACTGGATGATGGAGCCATCCCGGTCGATGACCACATGCGCCGACGAACCGGGGTTCTGCCTGCTGCGGAACCACTCCGCGCTCGAGGCGGCGCTGGAACCATAGGTGAAATGCATGACGAGGATCTTCGGCCGGTTGCCGCCGAATGAGGATTTGTATGGCGAGGGTACAACCGGCACCGATCGACCATCCTTGCGCACCATTCCCTTGGAAATACTGACTGCCACGGCGTCCCCCTTAAACGGTCAAGGCATCTGTACTGCATGAGAAATGTAAAACACGCTTTGCGTGCTTTGACAAACAAAATAAATCCATAGGTAGAGTTCGCGTCGATATCGACGGGAGGTTGCAGGATAGGTTTGTGGCCGTGCAACGGTGGGAAGGCGATGCATGACTTCCGACACTTCGATGGTGTGGCTTTTTGAACGGCTTTGGTGGTTCTGCGGACCCGCTTCCTTTTGTCTCGCCATGCTTCTCAAAAAATCCAGTCTCCACCCCTTGACCCTCCCATGATGGGAAGGTCCATCTATGGTGCGGTTCTCCACCGGGCATGACAGGCGCGGGGAGGAGTGTGGCGAAGAATTTCGGGCCTTGCCGGGACGGATCGGGCGAATGCGGATCCGGCGATGGCGGAAAAGGCCCAGAGGTGACGATGATGAACGAAATGCCGAGGAACAGGGCGCTTGCCGTCCAGCCGATCATTCTGCCGGTCGAGGGCATGACCTGCGCCTCCTGCGTCAAGCGGGTCGAGAAGGCTGCCGCCAAGGTGCCGGGGGTTACGGAAAGCGCGGTGAATTTTGCCACCGAGACGCTGAGTGTCACGCCGGGACCCGGCTTTTCCGCTGAGGCTCTGGTCAAGGCGGTGCAGGATGCGGGCTATGAGGTGAAGGCCGGCACGGTGACGCTCGACATCGAGGACATGACCTGCGCCTCCTGCGTTTCCCGCGTGGAAAAGGCCCTGAAGAGCGTGCCGTCCGTCGAGAGCGCTTCCGTCAACCTTGCAACCGGCAAGGCGGTGGTCACGGCGCTTGGCGGCAGAAGCGCCGTTCCGGCTCTGGAAAAGGCCGTCGAGAAGGCCGGTTACAAGGCGAAGCTGCAGGCCGAGGCCGGCGAGACGGATACCCACGAGGAAGCCAAGGAACGGGAGATCTCCCGCCTGACCCGCGATTTCTGGATAGCGCTGGTGTTTTCGCTGCCGCTCTTCGTGATGGAGATGGGCAGCCACATCTATCCGCCGCTGCATCACACGCTGATGGAGGTCTTTCCGGGCAACCTGCTGAATTACATCCAGTTTACGCTGGCGACGATCGTGCTTTTCGGTCCCGGTCGCCGCTTCTTCGTCAAGGGCGTGCCGGCGCTCCTGCGCGGCGGACCGGACATGAATTCGCTGGTCGCGATCGGCACCGGTGCCGCCTATCTCTATTCGCTGGTGACGACATTTGCGCCCGACGTGCTGCCCTATGAGGCGCAGCACGTCTATTACGAAGCGGCGACCGTGATCGTGACACTGATCCTGCTCGGACGGCTGCTGGAGGCCCGCGCCAAGGGCCGGACCGGGGCTGCCATCAAAAAGCTTGCCGGTCTGCAGGCCAAGACCGCCCGCGTCGAGCGTGACGGCGAGACGCTGGATATTGCTGCTTCCGACGTGGTGGCCGGCGATGTCGTGGTCGTGCGTCCGGGCGAGCGGATTCCGGTCGATGGCAGCGTGATCGACGGGGCCTCCCATGTGGACGAGGCGATGATTTCGGGTGAGCCGGTGCCGGTCGAGAAGACCGAAGGCGCAACGGTGATCGGCGGCACCATCAACGGCAAGGGTTCCTTCCGGTTCCGCGCCGAGCGGGTCGGTTCCGACATGATGCTCTCGCAGATCATCCGCATGGTGGGCGAGGCGCAAGGGGCGAAACTGCCGATCCAGATGGCGGTCGACAAGGTGACGGCCTGGTTCGTTCCGGCGGTGATCGGGATCGCCATGCTGACCTTCCTCGTCTGGCTCTTCGTCGGGCCGGAGCCGGCCTATACCTACGGGCTGGTTGCTGCCGTCGCCGTTCTGATCATCGCCTGCCCCTGCGCCATGGGGCTTGCCACGCCGACCTCGATCATGGTCGGCACGGGCAGGGCCGCCGAACTCGGCGTTCTCTTCCGCAAGGGCGAGGCGCTGCAGACGCTGAAGGATGTTGACACCGTCGTCATGGACAAGACCGGCACGATCACCAAAGGCCGGCCCGAACTGACCGATATCGCGGTTGCCACAGGTTTTGAGGAGGATCGGGTGCTGGCGCTGGCCGCAAGCCTTGAGGCGCGCTCCGAGCATCCGGTTGCCGAGGCGATCGTGAAGGCCGCGACTGCACGCGGGCTTGCTGTCGAACCGGTGGATGCCGTCGAGGCGGTGGCCGGCTACGGTATTGCCGGCAAGGTTTCCGGCGTCACGGTGGCGGCCGGCGCCGACCGCTACATGGCAAAGCTCGGCCTCGACGTATCGATCTTCGGCGAGACGGCGGCACGGCTGGCATCGGAGGGCAAGATGCCGCTCTATGTCGCGCTCGATGGCCGGCTTGCCGCCGCGATTGCGGTTGCCGATCCGTTGAAGCCGACCAGCATTCCGGCGGTGAAAGCATTGAAATCGCTTGGGCTTTCGGTGGTCATGGTGACGGGCGACAATCGCCGGACGGCGGAAGCGATCGGCCGGGCGACCGGCATCGACGAGGTGGTGGCCGAGGTGCTGCCCGAGGGCAAGGTGAAGGCGATCGAGGCGCTGCGCGAAAAGGGCCGCAAGGTGGCCTTCATCGGTGACGGCATCAACGACGCGCCCGCACTTGCCAGCGCCGACACCGGCATCGCCATTGGAACCGGAACGGATGTCGCCATCGAAAGCGCCGACGTGGTGCTGGTCGGGGGCGATCTCTCGGGCGCGGTGCATGCCGTCGAGATCAGCCGCAAGGTGATCCGCAATATCGGCCAGAACCTTTTTTGGGCCTTCGGCTACAACATATTGCTGATCCCGGTTGCGGCGGGAATCCTCTATCCGCATTTCGGGATCATGCTCTCGCCAATGGTGGGCGCCGCGGCCATGGGGCTTTCGAGCGTCTTCGTTCTGACCAATGCGTTGCGATTGAAGCGGGCCACCGTGACGGACATCGGCACGGCGGGTGCGGTATGATGCGGCCGGTTTTGAAGGAAGGCCTTGGGGCCGGAAACATGGGGCCGAAGACGGAAGGGAAAGGAGTGGCGCATGAACATCGGTGAAGCTTCTCACGCCTCCGGCGTTTCGGCCAAGATGATCCGCTATTACGAGGAAATCGGTCTGGTTCGCCCGGCCATGCGCACCGCCAGCAATTACCGCGTCTATGGCGACGACGAGGTGAACCGGCTGCGCTTCGTGCGGCGTTCCCGCGACCTCGGTTTCTCGCTGGAAGAGACGGAAAAGCTGCTGGCGCTCTGGGCCGACAAGGAAAGGGCGAGCAGCGAGGTGAAGAAGCTGGCGCTGGACCATATTGCCGAACTCGAGGAAAAGATCGCCTCGATGAAGGCCATGGTGGCGACGTTGAGCGAGCTTGCGGAGAGTTGTCACGGCGATCACCGGCCGAGCTGTCCGATCCTCGCGGATCTCGCCGGCAGCGGCAAGACGACGCGCCACTGCGACAGCTGATCCTGCATTTTGTCTCTTGACCTTCCCATGATGGGAGGGTGCAAGAGAGATCGATCCGATGCGTCGGAAACGGAAGGAAGATGACGATGAACGAGATTGTACGCTTCGCAGTGGAAGACATGACCTGCGGCCATTGCGAGAAGGCCGTGACCAAGGCTCTGGGCGAGGCCCTGCCGGGCGCTGCGGTGACGATCGACCTGAAATCTCACGAGGTTTCCGTGGCCGGCGATGCCGCCACGGCCGAGGAGGCGATACGCGAGGCCGGCTATACGCCGGTCCGCAAAAGCGCCTGACGGCGTGGGTCCTGGCGCATCGAGCTTTCCGAAAATCGGAATCGATTTTCGGAAAGCTCGATGCGCAGATTCCATAATCCAGAGCGTTCTTTGTGCGTCCTGATGGACGCACGGTGCTCTTGGGTAAGGGGCGGAAAACGGCCGGGAGCGATCCCGGCCGTTTTCTTTTTGGGATTGGCCGTGTTCCTTGTTGGCCGGGGCCGATGAAATCCGGCACGGTGACCCTGCTGTTGCCTTTTGCCGCACCCGCCTATCACGCCGATTTCATGCTTGCGCCGGCCGGCGATTTATAAACATATAGAAAATTATATGTATGAATCGAAAGGTTGATCGGTGAGCAAGGACTATCTCGACATCACGAAGGAAATCTCCAACGGTCTCAAGATCTTGCGCAAGGACGTTCCGGAGGTCATGGCCGGCTTTTCCGCCCTGGCGCAGGCCGCCACGAAGGACAATGCGCTGGACAAGAAGACCAAGGAACTGGTGGCGCTCGGGATTGCCATTTCCACCCGGTGCGATGGCTGCATCGGCTTCCACACCGAGACGCTGGTCAAACTCGGCTGCACCAGGGCGGAATTCGAGGAAACGCTCGGCATGGCAGTCTACATGGGCGGCGGCCCTTCGCTGATGTATGCGGGTCATGCGATGACGGCATGGGAACAGTTTGCTGGCGCCGCCGCGTAAATGGCCCAGGGAATGGTGCAATACGGACACGCTGATGAAGCAGTAGGCATGGATGGCCTCACCCTTTCGGACGATGGCCCGCTGGCACCGTCCGACAAGCGGAATAAGCGAAAAAGGACAAAATTCCATAAATAGGAAAATAGTCCTTGACGGCGTGACGGTCGTTTGATAGGGTTCAGGCATCGTCGGAGAGTTGCGGCTGGAGCGAAGGGCTCCGGGGTTTCTTCCGGCAAAGGGATTGTAGCAAGGCTCGGGCGACCGGGCCTTTTTTATTGGCCGGTGGTTGCCTTGCGAAGCCGGCGGCGAGCGGGATGCGGCGATGCGGGAAGAGCGGGAAATCGATCTCATGTTGTCGGGCCGCGAGCCTTTTGCCGTCGAAGGCGAGGGGTGGAGCTTCGAGCGGATCGGACGGGCGGCGGAACGTGTGGTGCTGGAGCTGAAATCGGCCGAGGGGCTTTCCGCTGCCGACCGCTATGAGTTGCTGCTCAATGAATTGATGGGCGAGATGGCGCGGCAGTTCGAGCTGTTTCGCAGCCTGAGGGCTTCCGCCGAAGCGATGCTTTCGCGGATCGAGGCCGATGGCGGAGCGGCGGACGACGCCTCGGCAAAGCTTGCCCGCGCCGACGCCAAGGCGGCGACCGACGCGATCTCGCTGATCGTTCGTACGCTGGAAAAGGTCGATGCGCTGCAGCGGCAGTTTGCCCGAGACCGGGCGGAGGCCGAGGAGCAGCGAGCCGAGAGCGAGGATCATGACCGGATACGACAGGAACTCGAGGCTCTCATCGAAGAGCGGGCACTGGAGCGTGCCGCCGTCATGCTTGCCGCGCGCGGCGACGGCGGTGGGGATGCTGATGGCGCGGACGGATATACCGGCCTTGTGGCCGGATGCGGGCCGCCCGGATAACAGGGCGACGCAACGCGGGAAGACGGCGAAGCTGGGCAAGGTGCTCAAATCCAGTGCGGCAAAGACCGAACAGGCGGGCAGGCAGGCGCTGGACGGGATCCGGCAGCTTGTTGCCGTTCTGGCGATAACCTGCGAGGAGATCGGTCCGCTGTCCGGCGATTGTACCCGGGGCGCGGGATTGCCTTCGGCGCTGGCGGCTACGGCGATTGATGCCGGACCGGCGACGGGTCTCCGGTGCTCATGCGCCGGTGAAGAAACATCAGGCCCGGAGCCAAATTGGAGATCCGTGTCGGATGCGGCTGCTCGCGAACGAGGGAACGCCTGTAGCGAGGATGATGATCGGGCATTGTCTCCTGCGATGAATGCGCGGGATGAAGCCGATAGCCCGAAGCTGAAAATGCCGGAACAGCCGGGAATGCATGAACTCGTGCCAAGCTCTGGTGCCTGTGACGATGCGTCGGAACGAGGCGGTTCCGTCGGCGCGGATGACGGGGCCACTTTCCCTGCCATGATCGTGAAGGACGGGGCGGCCGGACTGGAACCGAAAGCCTCGGGACCCTTGAGGATGTCGGAATCTCCGGGAATCCATGTGCGCTCGGGGGAGACGCATCTGCGAATACCGCATTGCCAGCCGACGTCGGCTCGTCCGGAGAAGGTCGGTCGGCTGCCAATTTCAGCACATGGTGGAGATGAGCGAGCGGTGGCGTTGGATGACGGTGACGTCGGAACCGGTGCTGCAGCGGGTCTTCGCGCTCTGCTGCGTTCCGCACCCCTGGGCGCGATTGCGGCCATGCGGCGTGACTGGCGGTTTCTGGCGCGGGCCGAGCAACTGCCGCCGCCGGGCGACTGGCTGACCTGGCTGATGATGGGCGGGCGCGGCTCCGGCAAGACGAGGGCCGGCGCGGAATGGGTTCAGGCGATGGTGAGGGCCGCAGGCCCGAAGACCGATCTCAGGATCGCGCTGGTGGCGGAAACGCTGGGCGATGCCCGCGAGGTGATGATCGACGGTCCCTCGGGGCTTGTGCGCATCGCGACCCGCATGCGGCCGGACGTGGAGATCACCCGGCGCAGGCTCGTCTGGCCGAACGGGGCGGTGGCACAGATATTTTCCTCGGAAGATCCCGAAAGCCTGCGCGGCCCGCAATTCCACTACGCCTGGTGCGACGAACTGGCGAAATGGAAGCATGCGCAGGAGACCTTCGACATGCTGCAATTCGCGCTGCGTCTCGGAACCAAGCCCCGGCAGGTGGTGACCACCACGCCGAGGGCGGTGCCGCTTTTGAAGCGGCTGATCGCCGAGCCCGGAACCCGGCTGACGCGTTTGTCGACTTCCGCCAATGCGGGCAATCTGGCCCCCGGCTTCATTGCCGCGCTGGAGCGCCGCTATGGCGGCACGCGGCTTGGACGGCAGGAGCTTGGCGGCGAACTGATCGAGGATCGTGAGGACGCGCTGTGGAAGCGCGACCGTCTGGAAGGCATCACCATAAGGCTGACCGAACCGCTGCGGCGCATCGTCGTCGCGGTCGATCCGCCGGCGGGCAGCGGCGAGCGCTCCTGCTGCGGCATCGTCGTGGCCGGCCTGATGGAAAACGGGCAGGCGGTGGTGCTGGCGGATGCATCCGTCGAGGGCGGAAGCCCGGCGGTCTGGGCAAGGGCCGTGGTCTCGGCCTATCGCCGTTTCGAGGCCGACAGGGTGGTGGCGGAAGTGAACCAGGGCGGGGAGATGGTGGCGGCCACGCTGAAAAGCGTGGAGGCGAACCTGCCCGTCAGCATGGTCCGGGCGACGCGCGGCAAGTTTCTGAGGACCGAGCCGGTGGCCGCGCTCTACGAACAGGGCCGCGTTCTGCACGCGGCCCGGTTTCAGCAACTGGAAGACCAGATGTGTGATTTCGGCCCGGAGGGCCTATCGTCAGGGCGCTCGCCCGACCGGCTGGACGCGCTGGTCTGGGCGCTGACCGCGCTTCTCCTCGAAGGCGCGGGCGAGCCACGCATCCGGGGGATCTGAACACACCTGGCTGGCGAATTACTTGGAAGAGTTCTGCGAGGAAGGCTGGGAATTGCCCTGCCGCATCTGGCGCCATTCGCTTTCGAGGCGGTCCATGACATGCGCCGGGATGGTGGCGGCGGTCTTGGTCTGGGTCGTGCTGTTGGTCTGCATCGGATCTACTCCTCACGGCTCAAAGTTAGGCCAAAACACTGTTTGCAAGTGCCTAAACGCTGGATGCCGGGGAAGGTTCCACAGAGTTAAATCTTTGTAAATATGACGGTTAAGGGCTTTAAACGATTGAATTTATTTTAAACGTTTGAAACCGACAGGAAATTTTTGCCCTGGTTAACACCGGGGCTTTCCGGCAGCCGGACAGGCATCCGGGTGTGCAATCCCGGGGATTGTTTTTCGCGACTTTTTATTCCCGGTTGTTCGCGTGTGGCGATTGCCGTGCGCGACACGCTCCGTCGAATCCATGTGTCCGGGACCAGTTCACACCGACAATGAGGGGAAAGCTATGAGCAGGATAAACCGGCGGTTTTTCCACGACCGGGTGCGCACGGCTCTGTTCGCCGGGCGCATTCAGCCGCTGCAGGTCAAGGGCATGGAGGCTATACTCGATCACTGGGAGGCGACTTGTTCGGGCAAGGACGACCGGTGGCTTGCCTATATGCTGGCGACGGCCTTTCACGAGACGGCGCGCACCATGCAGCCGGTTCGCGAGACGTTGGCGGTGACCGACGCCAAGGCCATCATCATTCTCGACCGGGCATTTGCGCGCGGGCAGCTTCCGTGGGTGAGCAATCCCTATTGGCGGGCCGATGCCGAGGGCAAGTCCTGGCTGGGGCGCGGGCTGGTGCAGCTGACCCACAAGGCCAACTATGCGACGATGGGTCCGCTGGTGGGAGAGGATCTGGTCGCCAATCCGACGAAGGCCATGCAGATGGACGTGGCGATCAGGATCATGTTCATGGGCATGGAGAAGGGCAGCTTCACCGGGATGCGGCTCGACCAGTTCTTCAATCCGGGCCGCGAGGACTGGGTAAATGCCCGCAAGATCATCAACGGGCTCGACAAGGCTCTTCAGATTGCCGACTACGGGAAGACCTTCCATGGCGCGATCAGCTATGTGACCTGAACTGCTGCTGGCTGGCCCGATGTTTTCCTCGACTGGACAACGGGGTGAGCGAACGTATCCGCAGCGCCGGGGCGGACCGCTGAAGGGCGAGCGAATGATTGAGCCCCGCGCGCGGTCATGCTATCGCGGCACGGGGCCGGAGCCAGGCGCTGCGCGCCCGTGAGACGTGCCTTCCATGAGATTGCCTTCGGAGCCGACGCCCTTGATCCGTCATATCGTGTTCTTTTCCGTGCCTGACAGGGCCAATCTGGAGAGTGTGCGGTCGGGTCTTTCGATCCTGACCGGGATACCCCATGCGCGGCATCTGGAAATCGGCACGAGCGTGAAGAGCGATCTCTACGACACCAGCGTCGATCTGATCGTCTATGGCGAGTTCGACGACGAGGCGGCCCTTGCCGCCTACCGGGCGCACCCGCTCTATCAGGAATCGATTGCCCGCGTGAAACCGCTCCGCGAACTCAGGATCGCGGCGGACTACCATGTCGCCCTTGCGGTGACGCGGCCGGTCTGAAGACCGGGCTGAAGGCTTCGTCCGCAACAGGCGACGCCTATTTCATACATAACGACTGAAGGATCCAGCCGATGAGACTGTCGTTTCGTCTGCCGTGGCGTGGCCCGGCGGAAAGATCACCCGTGTCCGCAAATACGGTGAGCGATACCAAGGGAGCTGTAGGCTCTGGCGGGTTGTCGCTGATCGCGGCGGAGGCGGCTGCGCACTGGACGGGCCGTTCCTACGGGGCGCTTGCCCGCGAGGGCTTCATGCGGAACCCCGTCGCCCATCGCACGGTGCGGCTGGTGGCGGAGGCGGCGGCCGCGATCCCCTGGCTTGCCTATGATGACGGCCGCGAACTGACCGAGCATCCGGTGCTGGCGCTGATCGCCCGCCCGAACCCGCGCATGGGCGGGCCGGACTTCATGGAAGCGCTTTATGGCCATCTGCTGCTCTCCGGCAATGCCTATGTCGAGCCGCTGGCGCTCGGCGAGCGGCCGGCCGAACTGCACCTGCTTCGCCCCGACCGGGTGAGCGTGGTGACGGGCGCGGATGGCTGGCCGGAAGCCTATGACTATCGTGCGGATGTGGGTCGGCGTCGCATCGCTGCCGGCCGTGACGGGGAAGGGGTGCTGCATCTGAAGCTGTTCCACCCGCTCGACGACCAGACGGGTTTCCCGCCGCTTGCCGCAGCCCAGGTCGCGCTCGACCTGCACAATGCTTCGGGGCGCTGGAACAAGGCGCTGCTCGACAATTCGGCCCGGCCTTCCGGCGCGCTGGTCTACCAGCCGAAGGAGGGCGGCAACCTTTCCGCCGACCAGTATGAGCGACTGAAGCAGGAACTGGACGAGGGCTATTCCGGGCCGATGCGCGCCGGTCGCCCTCTGCTTCTGGAGGGTGGGCTCGACTGGAAGTCGATGGGGCTTTCGCCGAAGGACATGGATTTCGTCGAGGCGAGGAACGGCGCCGCCCGCGACATCGCGCTTGCCTTTGGTGTGCCGCCCATGCTGCTCGGCATTCCCGGCGACAACACTTATGCCAACTATCAGGAGGCCAACCGCGCCTTCTACCGGCTGACCGTTCTGCCGCTGGTCACACGCACAGCCGCGCGGTTTTCGGCATTCCTTTCAGGCCTTTACCGGACGCCGTTGAATCTCGTTCCCGATCTCGATCAGGTGGCTGGACTTGCCTCTGAACGCGATGCTCTGTGGGCGCGGGTGGGGGCGGCGGACTTCCTGTCCGAGGAGGAAAAGCGCGAGGCCGTGGGATACTGAGGCCCAGGAGCGGGTGGAATTTGGTTTCCGGCTGAATCAAAAGGTGAACGCCTTAAAGCACTGCATGGGGACGCGGAATCGAAGTGTGAGGTTTCGCGTCCAAGCGATTCTTTCGACTCGACAAAACCGCCCTTCTTAAAGCGCCGCGTGAAGGCGCTTCCGTTCGTTCGATGGACGGAGAGGAGGAGACCGGCCGCCGCCATCGTAAGACGAAATCCTGGCGGGATCGTGCGGCCGGTCGGAATTTATCCTAGCTGCGAGAGATTAAAAATGACTGACTTCAGCCACGACGGCGGCGTTTCCGCCGCCCGCCTGATCGGCGCGGTCGCGGGCTCGGCGATCTCGCTCGTCTATCTCCTGCCCAGAGGAAATCGCGAGGCGGCGACCCGCTTCCTGACCGGCGTCGCCTGCGGCCTGATCTTCGGTGGCCCGGTGGGCCTGTGGCTGGTTCACAAGCTCGACGTGGCCGCCAGCCTGTCGCCGCAGGAGACCATGCTGGCGGGAGCGGCGGCCGCGAGCCTTTCGGCCTGGTGGGCGCTCGGCGTACTCGCGCGCCTTGCCCAGCGCTATGGCGGACGACCGCCCGAAACCTGACCGCGACCCGGCAGGTATTCTCATTGGTCCCACAGTGAGGCTTCTCCAGAACAAAGGGAAGTTAGAGTGCTGACAAGCCATTTGCCGGCCTTCTCTTGGGATGGCGGTGTTTCATTCACTGCCGTCATCCCGGCCTTGAGCCGGGATCCAGCGCGATCAAGTCTTTGATCGCAAAGAGTCTTTTGCACGATGGACATCGCGCTGCTGGATGCCGGAACAAGTCCGGCATGACGGGGAGGAGTGGATCCGCTCCCAAGGCCGAACTTTGTCAGCAACCTGGCTCCTCTCCGACAGGGGAGGCGCCTCATCGGTGGCCGACCGAACACATCATTCCATGACGAGGAGTAGGACGATGACGCCGAAGCGCGAACCGCCTTCGCTGACCCATACCCGCGCCAACCTGACGCTGAAGGGCGTTTCCGGCGACGGCAGTTTTTCCGGCTATGCCAGCCTGTTCGGCGAGGTGGACCTTGGCCGCGACACCATCGAGCCAGGGGCTTTTTCGAAATCGCTGAAGGCGCGCGGTGCCGCCGGCGTGCGGATGCTTTTCCAGCACGATCCGGCCGAACCGATCGGCAGCTGGAAGGTGATCCGCGAGGACGAGCGCGGCCTCTATGTCGAGGGCGTGCTTTCGCCCGGCGTGGCGCGTGCCCGCGAGGTACATGCGCTGATGAAATCCGGCGCGCTGGACGGGCTCTCCATCGGCTTTCGCACCGTGCGCGCCCGTTCCGACAAGGGAAGCGGCGTGCGCCGCATCCTCGAGGCCGACCTCTGGGAGATCTCGGTGGTGACCTTCCCCATGCTGCCGGCGGCAAGGGTCTCGAACGTGAAACATGCGCGGTTCTACCGCGACAGGGAAACCGAGCTCGTCCGCGCCATGCGCCGGGCGGCGCGGGCAATGGCGACGAACGTCTTCAGGAAAGGATGACGAGAATGGAAAACATGCATGACAAGCAGCCGGCAAGGCGCGGCCAGACTCCGAAAGTGACCCCGGAAGCGGCCCCGGAAGTGAAGGCCGTGCCGGACGGCGTGACGGCGGCCTTCGAGGACTTCATGGGCGCTTTCGAGGCGTTCAAGGAGGTCAACGACCGCAGGCTTTCGGAAATCGAGGAAAAGCTCGTTTCCGACGTCGTGACCCGCGACAAGTTGGAGCGCATCAACAAGGCGATGGACGACCAAAGCCGGACGATCGACGAGATGCTCTTGAAGAAGATGCGTCCGTCGCTTTCCCGCGGCGGGGTGGGCGAGATCGAGGCGGCCGAACACAAGGCCGCTTTCGACGCCTATATCCGTCGCGGCGACGAAAGCGGCCTGCGCGAACTCGAAGCCAAGGCGATGAGCGCCGGGACGCCCGCCGACGGCGGCTATCTGGTGCCGCCGGAAACCGACAGCGAGATCGGACGCCGGCTCTCCGTCGTCTCGCCGGTCCGCTCGCTGGCGACGGTCAGGCAGGTTTCCGGCTCGGTGCTGAAGAAGCCCTTCTCGCCGGCCGGGATGACGGCGGGCTGGGTGTCGGAGACCGCGGCGCGGCCGCAGACGGGAACGGCCCAGCTTGCCGAACTCTCTTTCCCGACGATGGAACTCTACGCCATGCCGGCCGCGAGCCAGGCGCTGCTCGACGATGCGGCGGTCGATATCGAAGCCTGGATCGCCGGCGAGGTGGACATCGCCTTTGCCGAGCAGGAAGGCACCGCTTTCGTGACCGGCGACGGCGTCAACAAGCCGAAGGGGCTGCTTTCCTATGATCAGGTGGCGGACAGCGCCTGGGAATGGGGCAAGATCGGCTATGTGGCGACGGGTGCGGCGGGCGCATTTTCCGTCGCCGGTGCCTCGGACGTGCTGGTCGACGTGGTCTATGCCCTGAAGGCAGGCCATCGCCAGAATGCGAGCTTCCTGATGAGCCGCAAGACGCAGGGGCAGATCCGCAAGTTCAAGGATGCCGACGGCAACTATATCTGGCAGCCGCCGGCCAAGGCCGGTGATCCGGCCTCGCTGATGGGCTTCCCGGTGGCCGAGGCCGAGGACATGCCGGCGATTGCCGCCGACGCGACTTCTATCGCCTTCGGTGACTTCCGCGCCGGCTACCTCGTGGTCGACCGCGTGGGCGTCCGCGTTCTGCGCGACCCCTATTCGGCCAAGCCTTACGTCTTGTTCTACACCACCAAGCGCGTTGGCGGCGGGGTGCAGAACTTCGAGGCGATCAAGCTGGTGAAGTTCTCGGCGGATTGATGAGGCGGGGTGGGTGGGGCGTCTCTCGGAGAATCCCGCAAATTGCCCCTCACCCTGACCCTCTCCCCGTAAACGGGGAGAGGGAACGGAGACAGCGCCGTTTGCGGCCTTTTGTGGGAACGGAGGCGGCGCGGCTTGCTGCCTTCTCCCCGCTTGCGGGGAGAAGGTGCCGGCAGGCGGATGAGGGGCAGCTTAACCGTCCCTTCGTTTCAGCCGGATGAAGGGCACCCGCAACCCCCTTCGATGACAGGCCCATGCCACCAATACAGGAGACATTCATGACCTATATCCCGACCGTGCCGCCCGCGGGCGAGCCGGTGACGCTGGCCGAGGCGAAGGCGCATCTCAGGGTCGATACGGATGACGAGGATGCGATGATCGAGGGGCTGATTACGGTCGCCCGCGAGCATCTGGAACGCGAGACGGGTCTTGCGCTGCTGGCGCAGGGTTTCCGGCTGGCGTTCGATCGCTGGCCTGACGATGGCGTGATCCGCATCGAGCGTGGCCCGGTCAGGGCAATCGAGACCGTGACCGTCTATGACGAGGCGGGAGAACCGTCCCTCGTATCGCTCGACGATCACCTGCTGGAGGGCAACAGCCGTCCGGCGCGGCTGTGGCTCAGCGAGACGCCGACGCCGGGCCGTGCGATCAACGGCATCGAGATCGATTTCATCGCGGGTTTCGGGGATACGGGCGCGGACGTGCCCGGCACGCTGAAACGGGCGATGCTTTCCCATGTGGCGCTGATGTTTTCCGTGCGTGGCGCGGTCTCGCTGGAGGACCAGCCGGCGGCGATGCCAGCGGGCTACGAACGGCTGATCGCACCTTATTGCCGGCGGAGGCTCTGACCATGGTGATTGCGGATTTCGACCCCGGCCGGCTCAGCGCCCGGCTGCTGCTGGAGCGTCCCGTGCCGGTTTCCGACGGGCAGGGCGGTGCGGCGGAGGTTTTCGAGGCGGTCGCCAGCGTCTGGGCGCTGGTGACGCCGCTTGCCGCGAAGGTCGAGGAACGGGCCGGCGCCGAGACCGTGGAGATTACCCACGAAATCTGGGTGCGTCGGCGCGGCGATCTCGTTTCCGGCATGCGTTTTGCGAAGGGTGCCAGGCATTTCACGGTGGAAAGCGTGCGCGATCCCGATGAGAGCGGCCGCTATCTCGCCTGCCGCTGCCGGGAGGAAGGGCGATGAAGGCCGCCATACGCCTGACCGGCGGCGACCTGAAGACGGCGCTGTTGCGGGCGCTTTCGGCACGTCTTGCCCGGCGCTCGGGGCAGCCTCGCGAGGGCGCGGGGCTGATGGCGGAGGCCGGACGCCGCGGCGCGGCGGTAGAGGAAACGACGGAGGGCGAGAGCCATGGCAAATCCGGTGAATGAACTGCTGCAGGCGATCCATGCAAGGCTGATGGCCGATGCGGGGCTCCTTGCCGTGATCGGCGCGGACGGCATTCGCGACCGGCGCATAGCGGGGCTGCCGCTTCCGGCGCTGGTGATCGGCGAGGCGGAGACGCGGGACTTTTCGACCGCGAGCGAGGACGGGGTGGAAATCCTGCTGACGCTTGAGGCCTGGTCGAAGGTGAGCCGGCGGGAGGCCGAGGAGATCGCCGGGGCGGTGCGAAGGCTGTTGCATGATGCGACGTTGGACGTGGCTGGGCATGCACTGGTGAGCCTTGCCCACCGCGCCAGCGTCAGCCGGCGCGAGCCGAAGACGACGCTGTTCGTGGCGGAAGTGCAGTTCCGGGCTGTTCTGGAGCCGCTTGCGTCAGCTGGTTGAGCCGGCGCGCTTTTCGATACGCGAAAGGCTGAGGAAGGCCATGAGCGAGATGATGGCGAGGCCCGCGCAATAGGTGAGCACGGCATTGGGGCCACCGCGATCGATCAGGAATGTCACGATGACGGGCGCGATCGCCATGGCGAGGTTGGCCGGCAGCGACAACTGCGCCGATAGCTGCGCATAGCGGCTGGCGGAGAAGAAGCCGAGCGGCAGGAGCGCCCGCGACAGCGCCGAGATGCCCGATCCGAAGCCGTAAAGCGCGATGAACAGGAAGAGCGGCAGGGTGGCGCCGCCGGATAGCGCGAGCACCGGCATGGCGACGAACATCAGGAGACAGGCGAGCTTGCCGGAAAACAGCGGCGAAGCCTTCTTGCCGGCAAGCGTGTCGACCGCGCGGGCGGCGATGCCGAGTACGGACCGAAGCGAGCCGAGTTGGAGTGCAACGGCGGCGGATGCGCCGGACTGCTGCAATAGTTCAAGGAGCGACGGGGCGAGGCCGAGGGTGAGCAGGCTGAAGGTGATGGTGATCACCGCGATCAGCCGGAAGGCGAGGCGGGACTGGTCTGGAGACAGCGCAAGCGGTTCCCGATCCGCCGAGGCCTGCCCTGCCGTATTCCCATCCGATGCCGCGGGCAGGCCGAACAGATGCAGTGGCGCCAGCAGCAGGAGATGGAGAAGGGCTGCGCCCGCAAGCGTGGGCCGCCAGCCATGGAGATCGCCGAAGAAGGTGAGCGCCGGCCAGGCGAAGGTTGCGGAAAGACCGGTGAAGATCATCAGAAGGCCGATGCTTCGCTTGGCATCGGAACCCTCGCGCTCGACGACCGCGGCATAGCAGGGAACCGATAGCCCGAAGGCACCGCCGAAGCCGATGACCAGCCAGGCGGCGAAATAGCTTGCCGGACCCTGCGCCATCGAAAGCATGAACAGGCCGGCGCTGAAGGCGAGAGAGCCGGCGGTGAGAACTCGTGCTGCGCCATGTCGTTTCAGCAGCCGTCCGACCAGCGGACCGGCGAAACCCGAGACCAGCATCATCACCGTGAGGCCGGCAAAGGCCATCTCGTTCGACATGCCGAGATCGGCGGCGATGCGCCGGCCGAAGACGCCGGGCATGTCGAAGCTCACGCCCCAGCCGGCGATCTGGCTGACAGCGAGCAGGGCGATGAGGCGGATGCGCGAAGACGACATGAAGAGATTCCGGAGGGGCCATTTCCTCTACGGCTTTCCAAAGCCGCGGGCAACCGTCGCGCCAACCGGCAATTCAACAACTCGACAGGATGAACGGACAAGAGAAGGAAACCGACATGGTTGCACAGAAGGGCAAGGACCTGCTGCTCAAGATTCTGGATGGCAGCACATACATCACCGTCGCCGGGCTGCGCTCGAAGCGGCTCGCCTTCAATGCGGAGACGGTGGACGTAACCGACGGGGAAAGTGCCGGCCGCTGGCGGGAGCTGCTGGCAGGAGCCGGCGTGCAGCGCGCCTCGCTTTCCGGCGCGGGCCTGTTCAAGGACCATGCTTCGGACGCGCGGGTGCGCTCCGCCTTCTTTGCCGGCGAGATTCTCTCCTGGCAGGTGGTCATTCCCGATTTCGGCACTGTGACCGGTCTCTTCCAGATCACGGCGCTCGAATATGCCGGCGCGCATGACGGCGAGGTGACCTTCGAGCTGGCGCTGGAATCGGCCGGTCAGCTTTCCTTCGGGGCGCTCTGATGCGGGGCGGGAGCGATCTCGCGCCCGCGATCGGCAGGGCAAACCGCAGGCGTGGCGAGGTGGAGGCGGTGATCGACGGCGAGCGCCGCATTCTCTGCCTGACGCTCGGCGCTCTGGCCGAGCTGGAAACGGTGTTTCAGGCGGACAGTCTTGCGGGGCTTGCCGAGCGCTTTTCCAGCGGGCGACTGAAGGCGGCGGATCTGACGGGCATCATCGCCGCAGGCCTGCGCGGCGGCGGAAACCGTTTCAGCGACGAGGACGTGAGAGGCATGGCGGTCGAGGGCGGGGTGGCGGGTGCCGCCTCGGTGGTGCGCGAATTGCTGACGCTGACATTTGCCCCCGACGAGGCGGGCAAGGCGATCAACGGGTCCGGGTCGACCTCGCCGGACCCTTGAGAGCCGCAGGCGGCGGGGCGGGAGCGCGTCCCTTCCCCTGGGGGCGGTGCTTGACACCGGCCTTTGCCGCCTGCGGCTTGATCCGAAGCTTTTCTGGGAACTGAGTCTGGTGGAATTCGCCGCGATGACCGGTGCATTTGCGCCGCGGTCTGCGCGGTTGAGGCGGGATGGGCTGGAAATGCTGATGCGGGCTTTTCCGGATTGATGGGGCGGGTTTCGGTTATCTGCAAAGAGTTGGCCCGTCCCCACTGTCTTTGCCCCTCACCCTGACCCTCTCCCCGCAAGCGGGGAGAGGGAATGGAGACGGTGCGGCTTGCTGCCTTCTCCCCGCGAGCGGGGAGAAGGTGCCGGCAGGCGGATGAGGGGCCGGAAGAGTCTTTCAGCCCAAGGACTTGGGCTGGCTGGATGCCTGTGACGAGCACAGGCATGACGGTGTGGAACGTATCGAACTCGCCTCCGTCTTGTTCAAGGGAGCGTTCAATCATGAATGACGACGATCTTTCCTTTGCAGTCGATCTCGACGCGTCGGCGGCGCTGAAGGTGCTGGACGACCTTGAGAACCGTTCGGCGAGCTTCGGCCGGGCGCTGACCGGCGCGCTGAAGAGCGCCACCATCGGCGGCAAGGGGCTGGACGATACGCTGAGGACGCTTGGCACGCGGCTTTCCGACGTGGCGCTCTCTTCCGGGCTGAAGCCGCTGGAAACCATGCTTTCGACGCTGACCTCCGGGCTGATCTCCTCGCTGACCTCGGGGTTTGGTTCCATCCTGCCCTTCGCCGATGGCGGTGTGCCGGGGAGGGTGACGCCGTTTGCGACGGGCGGCGTGGTTTCCGCGCCGACCTATTTTCCGCTGGGCGGCGAACTCGGCCTGATGGGCGAGGCGGGTTCGGAGGCGATCCTGCCGCTGAAGCGTGGGGCTGACGGTTCGCTCGGGTGGCCGCGGGCGAAGGCGGAACGACGCAGATCAATTTCAACGTGACGGCGACGGATGCGGCGAGCTTTGCCCGCAGCGAAGGCCAGATCACCGCCATGCTGGCGCGCTCTGTCGGGCGCGGCAGGCGGAATCTCTAGAGAGCAATCCAGCAAAAGTGGAAGCCGGTTTTGCGTCCGGGGTTGCGTGTAAACCTAGAGAGCAATCCAGCAAAAGTGGGAACCGGTTTTGCGCCCGGGATTGCGTGTAAACAAAGAGAGCAATCCAGCAAAAGTGGGAACCGGTTTTGCGTCCGGGATTGCGTGAAAACAAAGAGATAGAGCGTTGAAAGCAATTCCGCTTTCGATAGCAGATCCAGTCTCATCCGAAGGAGGCATACCCGATGGCAGATGGTTTCCACGAGGTGCGCTTTCCGCTGCGCCTGTCGCTCAACGTGACGGGTGGGCCGGTGCGGCGCAACGATATCGTCAACCTGTCGAACGGCAGGGAGGCGCGCAACCGCCGCTGGCGCGACAGCCGCCGCGCCTATGATGCCGGGTCCGGGGTGCGCTCGGTGACGGATCTTTACGAGGTGCTGTCCTTCTTCGAGGCGCGGGGCGGCGGTCTCCACGGCTTTCGCTTCCGCGATCCGGTGGACGGGAAATCCTGCGCGCCCGACCGGGCGGTGACGCCCTTCGATCAGTTGATCGGCGAGGGGGACGGGGAGCGCGCGACCTTCCAGCTTGCGAAGACCTATGGCGATGCGGCGGGGGAATGGCGGCGCGTGATCGCCAAGCCGGTGTCGGGAACGGTGCGGCTTGCCGTCGATGGCGTCGAACTCTCGGCTTCCGCTTTCGCTTGCGATACGGCAACCGGTCTCGTGACAATCGATGAGGATTATATTCCTGCATCCGGCGCGCTGGTACAGGCGGGCTTCGAATTCGACGTACCGGTGCGCTTCGATGCCGAGCGTATCGATCTCAACCTGGAGGCCTTCCGGGCCGGACGCATTCCCACCATTCCGCTGATCGAGATCCTGCCATGAGAAAGATACCGGAAGCGCTTGCCGCCCATATCGAGGGCGGAGTGACGACGCTTTGCCGCGCCTGGCGGGTGACGCGCGGCGATGGGATGGTGCTGGGGTTTACCGAGCACGACCATTCGCTGGTGTTTGCCGGCACGACATTCCGGGCGGCGAGCGGCTTTACCGCGAGTGAAGCGCGGGAGACGGGCGGCATGGCGGCTCCGGCGGCGGAGGTGACCGGCGGTTTTTCCAGCGAGGCGATCGCCGAGGCCGACCTTGCCGCCGGGCGCTATGACGGCGCGCGGGTGGAGGTTTTTCTCGTCAACTGGCAGGAGCCGGAGGCACAGCATCTGCTGGTGTCGGTCAAGGAGATCGGCGAGGTCTCGCGGGAGGGCGAGGCCTTTACCGCCGAACTCAGGAGCTTTGCCCACAGGCTGTCGCAGGAGAATGGCCGTATCTACAACCGCCGATGCGACGCAAGCCTTGGCGACGGCCGCTGCGGCATCGACATGGCGACGGGCGGGCGGCGGATTTCCGGGACGGTCGTGGCGGTCGAAAGCCGGGACCGGATCGTGGTGGCGCTGCCGGCGAGTGTTGCGGACGGGCATTTCCGGCTGGGGCGGCTTGGTTTCGACGGCGGCGTCAATGCCGGCCTCTCCGTTCAGGTGGAGGATAGCGAGGCGGCGACGGGCGGGGTGCGGCTCAGGCTCTGGCTGCCGCTGGAGGGATTGCCGGAGGCGGGGGATGCGGTGACCGTTTCCATCGGCTGCGACAAGGCGTTTTCGACCTGCCGCGACCGGTTTGCCAACGTCGCCAATTTCCGGGGCTTTCCGCATATGCCAGGCAGCGACTTCGCCTATTCCTACGTGAAGGGCGAGAGCCTGCATGACGGGGGCGTGTTTTATGAGTGAGGTTTCCCCGGTTCGTCATGACTGTGCTTGTCTTGGTAGCCAGACAGTCCAGGTCTTTGGGCTGAAACGGTATTTGACCCGACGGACGTCGGGTCGCCGGATGCCGGAACCAGTCCGGCATGACAGGGAAGAACTTCGCGTTCGTTGGAGAACTGGCCTTGCCCCTCATCCCCCTGCCGGGACCTTCTCCCCGCAGGCGGGGAGAAGGGATGTGCGGCCCTGTCGCGCCCATCCTTCCCGGTGGCGAGCGGTAGAGGGCGAATGTCGCGGCTTGTTCCTTCTCCCCGTTCACGGGGAGAAGGTCCCGGCAGGGGGATGAGGGGCTACCTGCAATTCTTTCAATTCGAGGAATTTGTCATGACCGAGATCGGCATCCGCGTCCTGGCTGCGGCCGGGCGCTATATCGGCACGCCTTACCGGCATCAGGGATCGGCGGCGGGGATCGGTTGCGATTGCCTTGGACTGGTGCGGGGTGTCTGGCGCGAACTCTACGGCGAGGAGCCGGAGATGGTGCCGGCCTATGCGCCGGACTGGGCGGAGAGGGCGGGCGAGGAGCGGCTGCTCGATGCCGCCGCGCGGCATTTCGTATCCGTTCCAGGTCTTGCGGAAGCTGAAGCGGGCGACCTGCTGGTCTTCCGGTTCCGTCCGCACTTCGCTGCCAAGCATGCCGGCATTCTCGCCGGTTCCGACCACTTCATCCATGCCTATGAACAGGCGGCCGTGATCCGCTCGGCGCTGGTGCCGGCGTGGAGAAGGCGGGTTGCCGGCGTCTTTCGTTTTCCCGACATTCTCTGAGGTCATTCCATGGCGACCATTCTCTTTCAGGCGGCAGGGGCCGCGCTCGGTTCCGTCTTCGGCCCGCTGGGCGCGGTGATCGGCCGGGCGGCCGGCGCGCTGGCCGGCAGCGCCGTCGACCGCATGATGATCGGCGGCTCGACGGTGACGGGTTCGCGTCTCTCGGCGGCAAGGCTGCCGGGCGCTTCCGAGGGCACGGCGATCCCGCGGCTCTACGGCACCGCGCGGCTCGGCGGTACGCTGATCTGGGCGACACGTTTCGAGGAGGAGGTGACCACCGAGCGCGCCGGCGGCAAGGCGACGGGAACGCGGGTGAAGACCTACAGCTATTTCGCAAATGTCGCCTTCGGACTGTGCGAAGGGCCGGTAGCGGCGATCCGACGGGTCTGGGCCGACGGGCAGGAAATCGACCTGACCGGGGTGGAGATGCGTTTCTATCCCGGGTCGGAAAGCCAGCTTGCCGATCCGCTGATCGAGGCGAAGCAGGGCGCGGGCAACGTGCCGGCCTATCGCGGGCTTGCCTATGTGGTGTTCGAACGGCTGCCGCTCGACGATTTCGGCAACCGCATTCCGCTCATGCAGTTAGAGGTGATCCGCCCGGTCGGCAGGGTGGAAAGCGATATCCGCGCCGTGACGATCATTCCGGGCGCAACCGAGCACGGCTATGCGGCAACGGCTGTCTCGGAGCAGGCGGGGGATGGCGAGGAGCGCATTCTCAACCGCAACACGCTGACCGCGCCGACCGACTGGCAGGCCTCCATCGACGAATTGCAGGCGCTTTGTCCGAACCTCGAAAACGTGGCGCTGGTGGTGAGCTGGTTCGGCACCGATCTGAGGGCGGACGAATGCCGGGTCGTGCCGGGCGTCGAGGTTTCCGCACGCGAGGATGAAAGCCGGGTGTGGCGCGTCTGCGGCATGGGGCGGGCGCAGGCGCGGCTGGTGAGCCGCAACGATGGCGGTCCGGCCTATGGTGGCACGCCCGACGATATGAGTGTGGTCGAGGCGATCCGGGATCTGAAGGCGCGCGGGTTGAAGGTGACGCTGTACCCGTTCCTGATGATGGATGTGCCGGCCGGCAATGGCCTGCCGGATCCCTATGGCGGGGCGGAACAGGCGCCTTATCCCTGGCGCGGACGTATCACCTGTCAGCCGGCGCCGGGGCATGCCGGCTCGCCGGATCGGACGGCTGTCGCAAGGGGAGCGGTGGAGGCCTTTTGTGGCTCGGCTGAGGCTGGCGATTTCACGGTTTCGGGAACCTCCGTTGCCTATGCGGGCGCGGACGAGGGCTATCGCCGGCTGGTGCTGCATTATGCGCTGCTGGCAAAGGCGGCGGGCGGTGTCGACGGCTTCCTGATCGGATCGGAACTGAGAGGGCTGACGACGCTGAGGGACGGGGTGGACGCTTTTCCCTTCGTGGAGGCGCTGGTGGAACTGGCGACGGATGTCAGGGAGATCCTCGGGGAGGCCACGAAGATCACCTATGGCGCGGACTGGAGCGAGTATTTCGGTCATCATCCGCAGGATGGAACGGGCGACGTCCATTTCCACCTCGATCCGCTATGGTCAAGCCCCGCGATCGATGCGGTCGGCATCGACAACTACATGCCGCTTGCCGACTGGCGTGATGGCGATCTCGAGGCCGGCAATCCCGATGGCTTTGCCACGCCCGACGATGGGTTGGCGATGGCCGCGCAGATTGTCGGCGGCGAGGGGGTCGACTGGTACTATGCGAGTGATATCGACCGGGCCGCGCGTATCCGCACGCCCATTACCGACGGGCTGGCCGGCAAGCCCTGGGTTTTCCGTTACAAGGATATCGCGGGCTGGTGGGCGAACCGTCACTACGACAGGGTTAATGGCGCTGAGCGGGCCACGCCGACGGCATGGACGCCGGGGATGAAGCCGGTCTGGTTCACGGAACTCGGATGCCCCGCAATCGACAAGGGAGCGAACCAGCCGAATGTCTTCGTCGATCCGAAATCGGCGGAAAGCGCGCTGCCGTATTTTTCCGGTGGTCTCAGGGCTGACAGCCAGCAGCGGCGTTTTCTGGAGGCGCATCTCGGCCATTGGCGGGGCGCGGGCGTGCCGGACGGCATGGTCGATCCCGACAGGCTGTTTCTCTGGTGCTGGGATGCGCGGCCGCAGCCGGCCTTTCCGCTTGATACCGGGCTCTGGGCCGATGGCGGCAACTGTTTTCACTTATTTTCGAAATTCGGGCAAATTAGGAGCAGGAGAATCCATTGTCTTTTTAGCAGACATTCCCGTTGCAATGCGCTGGCGCATGCATATGCGCACCGAAAAAAGAAGTATCTGCCGCAGGCAGATTCTTTATGTCCTTGTTCGTATCCAAGCCCAGGCTCAGCCATCAATCGCTAAGAGCCGGACGGGCTTGGATACAAAACAAATGTCGGGCGAAGCCCGTCCGCTTCATGTACCTGCCGACGCGCAGCGGAGGTAGGCTTTGACACTCTGCACTAAGATTTGACGTAAGGGGGGTCTTCAGGCGTCCCGCCCGCTTCATTATCTGTAGCTGACTGGGCGTGTGTTGTGGCCGACGATACGTGCGCCTTTTTGCGCTTCGGCATCGGGACGCTTTCGAGCTTGTTCAACGATTGCTCTACGCCGTTCAAGTTCGCATTGTACATTCCCCACCCCCTTTCATCAGTGGGTGGAACGAAAGTTATGCCCTGCTCCTCATAGAAACGCTGAAGAGCGGCGACGTATTGTTCGCTTACCTCCATGCGCTTTTCCATTCGCTGTATCGTCTTTCGGGACATGCCAAAAACTGCCTCGACGTCGTCCTGACTGAGGCCGAGAAACTCCCTGGCTGCTTTCATCATAATCGCGGGGACTTGCGGCATAAGGATTCATAAGCACGCTTCCGCAGCTTGGGCAAAAGCTGTTGTCAACAAATGTTGACGCCCAACAGATATTCCGCTCTACATGGCGCCATTGGCGTCAAAATGTCGCCAAATGAGTCGCGAATCCTTGCGGTTTCGCGCCACGGTCGGGAGCAGAGCGAATCATGCATTCAAAAATGAAAGAACATATTTCCCAACTGATACGGCTGGTGGCCGATCTCGGACGCCTGCAGAGTGGCTCAATGTCGGCGCCGTCCATTATGGCTGTCCCCATTCTTGACCTCTGGGCCTATAGCTTCAGAAAGGTCCCGAGCCTCGATGGCAATGTCGAAGGGCATCCATCCCTTCCAAATGGCGATAGGATTATGACCAGCGAACTCTTCGCTCACTTTCATTCCGAGGACGAGCATTTCGTGCGGACCCGTAGCCGCTGGTATCGACTTGGCTCTCCGAACCAGATCACTAAACAGCGCAAGGAGCCCACTGGCTCCGGTTTTGAAGGATAGCGGGATGCGAATACTTCGTTTTGGGGAGAAAGACGCGAACTCCACCTTGCGGTCGATCAGGCGCCGCGCGGACGCCGCGAATCTGCTTTCATCCGACTTGCGCCGGATACTGAAAGAGCGTTGCATGCCGGTGCTTGACCCGTTCGAGACGCCGATCATCGAAGAGTGGGCGATCGAGAATTACCCGGCACCCATGCTGACGGGCTACATACACGATCCAAAGAACCCTGACCCGAGATCCTCGGAATGGCTCAGCTTCACCGCGCCGCTGGAGCTTCTGTCCGTCGAGGAAAATGTCGCTCGTTCCATGCTTCGTTGGTATCGGCTCGGACATCCGAGCAAATGGGCTGCAGACACCTTGAAGGCCTGGAGCCATCCAGATGACAGGTAGGGCCGCGGCGCTTCGCACCCTGGTCGGACTGAGGAAAGAGAGTGCACTCGAGATCATACGCAAATCGCCTGCGCTCTTCCTGGCGTATGCGGCCCTTCGTCGATCGTTGCGGTCGCAGCATGGCTTCATGCAAGGCGCTCCTGCAACCATCATCGTAGTCATGGGTGGCAGCGCCGCGACTGATAGTCATCGCAAGGCAGCGGAAATGCTTGCTGCCGGGACGCTGGATGTCAGATCAAGGCTTCGCCGATTTGAACGAAAGGCACTTGTTCATATCTTGGACACTACCGACAAGAAGAAGTCCAAAGACGACAACTCGTTGATGGAAGAATTCGGCAAGCGCGACGTCATCGTCATCCTGGCTCGCAGCCGGTCCGAGATAACCTCCGACTTGGCGCTGGTCGCTGATGCGACCGTCGACCTTGCGCCCCCCACCGTTGAACACGTTCACGCAGTGAGGCGGATGCTCCGGCGCGTTCCAGTCAGCGAAAACACGGCGCGGGCGATCATCAATTTGGACTTCCAACTGCTCGTGCCGGTCGCGTGCAAACATAGCATTTCCGAAATTGACGTCCGGAACTTGCTGTCAGCCTCAGCCCAGGGATCGGTGGGCGCCGGGCCCCGGCTGGAGGAACTGCCAGGCTACACGTCAGCTAAGATCTGGGCCCAAAGGTTCATCTCCGACATTCGCCATTTTCAGACGGGCGGGATTGACTGGTCGACTATCCCGCGTGGTGTCCTTCTCTATGGCCCGCCCGGCACCGGTAAGACGCTTTTTGCCCAGGCTTTCGCCCGGTCCGCATCCCTGCCACTGATCTCGGCGTCGGTCTCGCGCTGGCAGTCGGCCGGTCATCTCGGCGATCTGCTGAAAGCAATGCGCGAAACTTTCGAGAGAGCACGAGCGCAGCAGCCGTCGATCATCTTTCTCGACGAGCTCGATTCGATCGGTGATCGGGAGAAGTTTACGGGAGAGCATGTCGGATACAGCCGACAGGTCGTAAATTTCCTGTTGGAGTTGATCGATGGAGCAGAAGGGCGAGACAGGATTTTCGTGATCGGAGCAACCAATTTCCGGGAGGCAATCGATCCTGCCCTTCTACGCAGCGGTCGCATAGAACGCCACATCAAGATCGACCTCCCAGATAGCAGAGAACGAGCCGATATCCTCCGGTTCCATTTGGGACTTGCGGACGCCGAGGCTGAACTCAGCGACATTGCTGCTGAGCTCGGCGGTTGGACAGGTGCGGACCTGGAAATGCTTTCGAGAGAAGCGAAGGCACGAAGCAGAGCACGAGGCCAAGCGTTGGCGATTGCCGATCTGATCGACTCTCTTCCGCCTGTACGAGAGATGTCATCAGCCTATGCCCGTCGTGTCGCCTTCCACGAAGCTGGTCATGCCGTTGTCGCCACCGCTCTCAATCCAACGTGCAGAGTTAAAGTCCGCATACGGCGGAGGGTTCGCGATATCAGTAGGCGAGATATGCCGCCCGGCTTGGCGGAGTACGATTACCCAGGGGACGAAGATCCGCCATCGACGCCCGCCGATTTCAGGGATTTAATATGCCGCGCGCTGGCCGGCGGAGCGGCGGAAGAATTTAGGCTTGGGTCTCGATCCAACGGCTTCGCCGTGTCCGTGGGAAGCGACCTGGAGTTCGCAACCGTCGTCGCGTCCCGAATGGTCGCATCGTATGGAATGGGGAAGCGGCTTCAGTTCTTGATGGAATCCCGGCATGTAGACGCGAAGCGGTTGTCTCGACTGCCCGTGGAGTTCATGGAAGAGATCAACGAAATCCTGCAGGAGCAGTATGCGCGCGCCTACGCTATCCTCGTCGAACACTCAGCATTCCTTGACGAACTCGCTGACGAACTGCTGGAAAAGGAACAGCTTGGCGAGGACGACGTCGCCAAGATCGCTGCCAGAACGACAGGCGCTACGAAGGATTCGAAGCTATCTGCATTCAATTCGAGCGCCCGGTAAGATGGCAGCGATTCCTTTTCGCGCACGCGTAAACGACCGCGGCCGGCATGACGCCCGGAATAAGATCGACTGCACCATGAGATTTGAGGGCTTCCAGCGCTCGAAGAACAGTTGGCTATGATGGGGTGGGGGAAAAGTCAGGCAATCTGGCGTGCGTTGACGACGGTCAACGCACCGCTGCCAGCTCATATCGATGCAGACACTCTGCTGGACTGCCTGAACCTCTCGACGACCGATCGCCGATGGCGGCCCCATGTTAGAGCTTTTTTCGACGAGGTCCGCGTCGAAGTCATGATGGACTTGGTCCTTGAGGGATCGACGAGGTTCGAAACCCTCGCGAAGGCGATCCAGTTCTGGGAAGTCGACGAGGCTTACGAGAGTGTCGGCTGGGTGCGGGAGATGTCCGCAGGCTCATCGCCATCATCCGATTGAACCGGTGCTGAAGCACCAAAATGAACACCTCAAAACGTGATCATACCCGAGCTGAGCGACGTCTAAGAAGACTTGTCATCCGGGCCGCGGCGTTTCAACGCTTCGCGGCGTCGACCTTGACCAATCACGCGACGAGCGCGTTCCTCGACCTTTGGCTCCTTCTCGGACGCCGAAGGTTCCGACGTCTCTCCTGCAGGTCTGCATTCTGTTTCGGCCGGCGTCGATCCGTTATTCATAGCTGCGACCCGAATCCTCAGTGACAGGCACGACAATACCCGGCTTTGCCGGGATGTCGCAACATTACATTCGCGCATTCTGAGATACCAGCATCTCGCTAGCTGAGCGGTAACGCGTCTACACGGTGCCAAGCGTCGATCGGCTGCACGTGACCGGACGCGATGCCACAGCCGAGCCCGGTCGCCTGAACTACAAACCATTGACGGTGATCTCCGGCGGCGCCACGCTTCCTGCATCACGACCATCAGGAGGCAACATGCAGCTTTACCATTTTACGTCGATCTATCACCTTCGGGGGATTGCGAAGTATGGGCTGACTGTCGGCGATGTTCCAACCGATATGGATGCGGTCAAAGGAATTGTGGGCGTGTGGCTGACCACGTCGCCGACGCCCGAAGGCCACGGTCTCAGCGGGAGCAAAGCCGACAAGACAAGATTCAGACTTACGGTTGATGTGCCGGAGGACCGCCTATTACACAAATGGACGGCCTGGGCTCGATCAAACGTGCCGGCACGTACATTGCAGATGCTCACCACGCCGGACGGTTTCAGGATGAAGGAATTCTACGTGTATTTTGGGTGGATTCGCCCTGATGCGATCAAACAGGTCGTCGAGGTGCAGTCGGGTCTTGTGGTGCAGAGTTGGGGGACGCTGATCCCCGAGCATATCAGTCTGCCAGGCGTCCCTTACGGTAAGAGGCAGGTGTGGCAAAGGCGCATGCTCAAAGGTGTGAAGGCGGCGGCTGTGAGGCAGGCAAGCCTGACGTCTGGCGCAACGTCGCGAGAAAGCCGCTTATGAAATCGACGTCCTCGTCACCGAGTCTTAGTCTGAGGTAAATACTTTTTCGGATGCCGGTCCGACCGATCTGGACGGGACCGACACCGAGTGCTGCCGCATATCGGTGGTCGGAAGCCGACGAGTTTGATCATCCGCAGCATTTTGACTCATTGGCTGTCGGCCCACCGCAGGATGACTTCGCCTGCTCCTCCGCCAGCCACCGATCCCGCGGCTTGCAGCTTGCTGGTCGAGCAGCAAGGGACACCTCGAAGGTGCCGGCGACGAGCCGCGGTGCAGCCGCGCAGTAGAGGGCCATCGGCCGCTCTCCGTCACTGACCTCGAACGTGAGTTTTGCCGTCGGCTCAAGCCGCACATGGTCGGAGACTTTGCGGATGATCGCCGCGAACTTGCCGGCCGGCATGTGCGTGCGGCCATCCTCGTCGATATCCCAGAGCTGCACGAAAATCTCTGCCCAGGCTTCAGGGTTGGCACCGCAATCGAGCGCCGAAAACTGCCCAGCCTTCACCTCGGTGACGTGGTAGCCAGGCCGGACGGGGGTGCCGTCATAGGTGAACACCAGCGGGGCATCGGGCGCCACCGCAAGCACATCGAGGAGGTGGCCAAGACCGATGTCGGTCGAAACCGTCTTGTCGATCGCGTTCATATGCGTTATCCCTCTATCCAATAGTTCAAGGATTATTGAAATATGGATGAACGTCAAGCCCTTTTGTCATTCGCCGCGCTCTCTCAGGAGACGCGTCTGGCCATCGTCCGGGCGTTGGTTGTCGCCGGGCCTGAAGGACTGGCCGCGGGCGTGATCGCCGAGCGCATGGGCGTCTCCGCCACGAATGTCTCTTTCCATTTAAAGGAGCTGGAGCGGTCGGGATTGATCTCCCAGCGAAGAGAGTCCCGCTCGATAATCTACAGCGCCAGCTACGACGCGCTCGCCGACCTCGTCAAATTCCTGATGGAGGATTGCTGCGTCGGTCATCCGGCGATCAGGAAGAACGTTGAGAGCGCAGATGACTGCTGCATCCCGGCCGATAAGGGTGACGTCATTGCCTAGTTCGAAAATCTCGGCTGGGCTCGTCTCGGCTCTCGGCCTGACGCAGATCATCGGCTACGGCACGCTGTATTACAGCTTCAGCATTCTGGCGCCCGGCATGGCGGCCGATCTCGGCTTGTCGCTGGCCGAAGTGTTCGGGGTGTTCTCCGTGTCCTTGTTCATTGGCGGCCTATCGGCCACCTATGTCGGCAAGCAGATGGACCGGATAGGCGCCGCGACGATCATGACCATCGGCTCAGCCGTTGCTGCACTGACACTCGCCCTATGTGCTTGGTCGCCCTCGGTCGCGATCTTCGCCATCGCTATCATCCTGCTCGAGGTGTCGTCCGGCATGGTGCAATATCAGGCAGCATTCGCAGCACTGGTTGAGAGCGATCCCCGCACAGCCTCACGCAGCATCACCTATCTGACGCTGATCGGCGGCTTTGCCTCGACGATCTTCTGGCCGATCTCGGCCACGCTCAGCGGCTATCTGTCCTGGCGGGAGATCTACCTCGTCTTTGCGGCGTTGAACCTATTTCTCTGCATGCCGCTGCACTTCTGGATCCGAAGCCTCGGAAAGAAGGCAGGCGAAACATCCGTCCGGCCGCGCGAGACGGTCATCGGCGCAATCCCGCCGCATGCACGTCGCCGCGCAATGGTCATGGTCTCATTTGCGTTCGCGCTCCTCGGCTTCACGCTTGCCGCGATCCTTGCCCATATGGTGCCGATGCTGGGATCGATCGGACTAGGTGCGACCGCCGTCGTGATCGGTTCGCTGTTCGGGCCGGCGCAGGTGCTGAGCCGCCTGATCAACATGGTGTTTGGGAAGAATCTATCGCCACCAGGGCTTGCCACCCTCTCGGCTGTGCTGATCGTCTTCGGCGTCCTGATCCTGCTGATGACAGGCAACTGGCTGCCGGGTGCGGTCGCCTTTGCCATTTGCCTCGGGCTCGGTTCCGGCATCAACAGCATCGCGCAGGGGAGCCTGCCCCTCTACCTGTTCGGATCGGACGGATATGGCGCGATCACGGGCAGGATGGCGACCGCCCGTCTGGCGGTCGGCGCCGGTGCGCCCTTCGTGTTCGCGGCGGCCATGGAGAACATCGGGCTGAGCTCCGCCCTTGTCGCTAACGCATGCCTTGGGGCGATTAGCATCGCGGCATTCGTCGCGGTGGCAGCGTCCTGCCGGCAGCCTGCCACCGCGACGGCTTGATCCGTCAGATTGACTTGAGCGAAACCCGCTTCTCCAACTCGGCCGCCTCTTCCCTTCGCTCGCTATAGCGGTCGGTCAGATAGGACGAGGCATCGCGAGTGAGAATAGTGAACTTCACCAGTTCCTCGCAGACATCGACGACGCGGTCATAATACGACGACGGCTTCATCCGGCCGTCGGCGTCGAATTCCTGAAACGCTTTAGCCACGCTGCTCTGGTTGGGGATGGTGATCATCCGCATCCAGCGGCCGAGGATGCGCAACTGGTTCACGGCGTTGAAGGACTGGCTACCGCCGGAGACCTCCATCACTGCCAGGGTCTTGCCTTGGGTGGGGCGGACGGAACCGACAGAAAGCGGGATCCAGTCGATCTGCGCCTTCATGATCCCAGTCATCGCACCGTGGCGCTCAGGGCTGATCCAGACCTGGCCTTCCGACCATTGGGAGAGGTCGCGGAGTTCCTGCACCTTGGGGTGACTGACCGGAGCCTCGTCCGGAAGCGGCAATCCGGCCGGATCGAATACCCGCACCTCGCATCCGAGGCGTTCCAGCAGTCGACGGACTTCGAAAGCAAGGAGACGGCTGTACGACACTTCCCGGAGCGATCCATAGAGGATCAGGATCCGTGGCTTGTGGCTGGAGAACGGCGGGCGAAGGGATTCTGGCGCGATCGGCTGAAGATGGCTGTCATGCAATGCGGGAAATGTCTCAGACAATGCGCTTTCCTTCCTGGTCGAGGACCTGTTCGCCGTCTTCCTTGGTGAACGGTCCTTTGAAGGCGTCTGCCGGCAGAATGTCGAGGACGACCTCCGAGGGGCGGGCAAGTCTGGTGCCGAGCGGCGTGACGACGAGTGGTCGGTTGATCAGGATCGGGATGGCGATCATCGCGTCCAGCAATTGCTCTTCCATCAGGCCCGGATTGTCGAGGCCGAGTTCTGCATAGGGCGTGCCCTTCTCACGGATCGCTTCGCGGACCGTCAGGCCGGCATCTGCGATCATCTTCGAGAGCTGCTCGCGCGAAGGCGGGTCCTGCAGATACTCGATGACGGTGGGTTCGATCCCGGCGGCGCGGATCAGCGCCAGCGTATTGCGAGACGTGCCGCAGGCGGGATTGTGATAGATGGTGGCGTCCATGGTCAGGGCCTTTCGATGATGGTATTGCGGGAAACGGCCGGGGATGTCTCGTACCAATGCTTCGAGCGGTTCACGATCCAGACGACCGACAGCATTACGGGCACCTCGATCAGGACACCGACGACGGTGGCGAGTGCCGCGCCCGACTGAAACCCGAACAGGCTGATGGCGGCGGCAACTGCAAGTTCGAAGAAGTTGCTGGCGCCGATGAGCGCTGACGGCCCGGCGACGCAGTGGCGCTCGCCTGCCATGCGATTCAAGAGGTAGGCCAGTCCAGAGTTTAGGTAGACCTGGATCAGGATCGGCACAGCCAACAACGCTATGATGGCCGGCTGGGCGATGATCTGCTCGCCCTGGAAGGCGAAGAGAAGCACGAGCGTGGCGAGCAGCGCGACAAGCGATACCGGCTGCAGCTTCACAAGCAAGCGATCAAGCGCGCCTGTTGTGCCGTCGGCCGTCAAGTAGCTCCGCAGCACCTGGGCGATGATGACCGGAACCACGATGTAGAGCGCGACCGACAGGGCAAGCGTTGCCCAGGGAACGGTGATGGCTGAGAGACCGAGCAGCAGGCCGACGATCGGTGCGAAGGCGACGACCATGATGGCGTCGTTCAAGGCGACCTGCGACAGAGTGAACAGCGGCTCGCCTCGCGTCAGGTTCGACCATACAAAGACCATGGCCGTGCAGGGTGCTGCGGCAAGGATGATCAGCCCTGCGATATAAGAGTCGATCTGATCCGAGGGCAGATATGGCCGGAAGAGCCAGCCGACGAACAGCCATCCCAGCAAAGCCATGGAGAACGGTTTGATCGCCCAGTTGATGATCAGCGTGACGCCGATCCCGCGCCAATAGGAGCCGACCTGCGCCAACGACCGGAAATCGATCTTCAGCAGCATCGGGATGATCATTAGCCAAATAAGGATCGCGACGGGGATGTTGACCTTGGCGATCTCGGCGCCCCCGATGATCTGGAAGACGCCGGGCATCACGTGACCGAGGGCGACGCCGACGGCGATGCAAAGGAAAACCCAGACGGTCAAGTATCGTTCAAATGTTGACATCTTACTCGGCCCTCGGGGATTTGACCGATGCGCCTTCCAATGAACCGATCTGGCGAACGTGCTGTTCGAGGGCCAGGCGGTCGATCGAAGCTATGGGCAGGTTGATGAAGGCGGTGATCCGATTCTTTAGAAACCGTGCGACTTGGGCGAAAGCACGCTGGATCTCAACTTCAGATCCGACGACGGCCGCGGGATCCTCGACGCCCCAATGTGCGGTCATCGGATGGCCGATCCATATCGGGCACGCTTCGCCGGCTGCGCTGTCGCAGACGGTAAAGATGAAATCCATCTCCGGGCTACCTGCCTCGGCGAACACGTCCCAACTCTTCGACGAGAAACCCGTCGATGGATAGCCGAGCGTTTCCAGTTCCTTCAGCGCGTGCGGATTGACTTCGCCCTTCGGCTGGCTGCCGGCGGAATAGGCTTTGAACCGGCCGCTGCCCTCTTTGTTGAGGATGGACTCGGCGAGAATAGAGCGAGCGGAATTGCCCGTGCAGAGGAACAGCACGTTATAGGTCTTGTCAGTCATGGTCGTGGTCCGTGGTTAAGTCGGAGGCCTGTTGAGCTTCATGATGGTCGCCGACGATGGGCAAATGGATGATAGTTGACGGGTCGCGAGCACCGCAGCCGGCACTTCGGCCCGCGGAACAACGGAAAACCCGATGGCCGAGAAGAACGGGGCGGCGCTTGTGGTCGCGAGGAAGACATTGCCATCGACGTCACGCAGGGTTGCCTCGACGATGGCTCGTCCGACCCCATGACTCCGATGTGCCGGCAGAACGACAACAGACCGCAGCAGATAATCGCCGGCGCAGCGTTCGAGGCCGGCATATCCGATCGTTTGGCCGTCGCCTGCGACTGCTTCAAAGAAAGTGCGGCCATCGTCTTCAATGTCATCGGTCGGGAGATCCGCTGCACGGAGCGCTTCGCGGAGACGAGCGTCGCTCCCGCCCACTTCGTGCAATGCGATCGCGCTCAACATGGGCTCGCCCCCGGCGCGCAGCATGGCGTCAGTTCTGCGATCAGGGGAGCGCAAAGCTCCGTCGATCCGCCGCAGCAGTCCTTCAGCAGGAATAGTGTCAGGTCGCGCAGGCCGTCCAGGTCGGCCCGGTAGATGATTGATCGGCTTTGGCGCTCGCTCTTCACCAACCCCGCACGGGACAGCGTCGCAAGATGCGCCGACATCGTGTTCTGCGGGACATCGAGGAGCCGAGCGAGCTCGCCAGCCGGAATGCCATCCGGTTCATGCCGTACGAGCAACCGAAACGTCTCGAGTCGAGTGTTTTGTGCCAAGGCCGCAAGGGCCGCTATCGCAGTGTTACTTTCCATATATCCAGAATAATGGATATATGGTTGAAGTCAAGTGGCTCTGAACCTATGCGGATTATGTGCAGCAGAAGCGCGAAAACTCTGCAGAGCGGGCGATCAAGGCTAAGGGCGCTCGCGGCCCGCCGGTTTGGATTGCTTACGACTTTGCTGATAACCGTTTCAGTGGCCGGTAATTCAAGGCACCTGTTCCCTGATGGAGATTAGCCCCCATTTTCGGTTGCAGATGTCACATGATGGCGCCAGGGTGTGACCACTGACCGCCGGAGGACAAGATTTTGCTCGATACGATGGCTTTACGTCATGAGCTTCTGGATTCCAACGCGGATAAGCGGGAACTGACGCCGGCCTTCGCTGCATGCCTGAACGCCCACGGCATGTACGAAACCATGAGGTTTGTGCTGCGACTAAGCCCGCTCAACCATTCGCTGATTGAACAGTTCGAAACGGATCAGTCGATATCCGTGCCCGTCTCGTCCGAAGCGATCCAGGCTTACTCCACCTACATCCATGAGACGATCCACTGGTGGCAGCACGTCGGATCGACGTCCGGGCGTCTTCTGAGCCTGAGCTATCTAGCCCAGTCGCATTCCAGCATCGAAGACTTGCGCAAGGTCTTGGCGACCAACGGACCGATCAAGCCTTTGAAGGCCTACACGGATCGAGTGCTGATGCAGGAAGGCGACGCCGCGCAGGCCAAGCTCGCCTCCGCAAACACTGCCGTGAACAACGCCCTCGATGTGGAATATTACAAGCACTATGCTTTGTCCCCGCGCGAAAACATCAGATGGATGATCGAGGAGAAGCATTTCCAGTGCGTAGGTCATGGCTACTTCATCGTTTACGGCCAGCTTGTCGGTCTTCTGGCCAGCATGATCGATCAGGAATTCAGCGTCCTGCCCGACATCGATAGCTGGGATGCTGAGATCGCGCGTCTTAGCGAAGAAAAGGTCGAGGGATACTATTGGCGCTCACGGGTGAAGCTCCCTGCCGTGGGGATGCGGGCGGTATATGAGGGCCAGGCTCGATTTGTTCAGCTTCAATTTCTGGACGGCGCTAGCTCATCAGAACGGCTCACCATGAGCGACTGGCGGGAACGAGGCTACCTGTCGGGCGTCTACGTGGAGGCGTTCGACGCATTTCTGAAACTTTCGGGCGCCGAGTGGCCGGAAAGACTCGATGATCCCTTGGTCGCTCTGTTTCTGTTAGTCTGCGATCTAGCCATAAACCCGACACGCGGGATGCCGATAGAGATCGAAAACTTCGAGGAATTCATCACAGACGTGGATGTAGGCCTCAGGTTCACCCGCATCTGCCAGGCAGTGAGGGAACTTCCGCACCTACAGACGGCGATCACCGAATTCTCCAGAGAACAATATCTATCAGTCGCAGACGAACTGACGGAATTGACCGGCTACGACCATCCGATGTCAGCCTTGGACGCCATTCGCGGCTGGTCAGGAAAGCTGCCCGACCTAGCTGCGCTGATGGAGGAATACCGCACCTTTGAATATTCTCCCGTGAATGTGCCTATCCGGGTATTCCTGTCGCATTTTGTGGCATTTTGTCAGGACAAGTTCGCCCATCCGGAGTTCTTCTGTTGGCCTGGCATCTACATGTCCGGACAACGGCACAAGCCAGAAGCACGAACCTTGTGGCTCAGGCACCTCTCGCTATTCAGCGATCGTGGCGATCGGAACGGGGTCTATCCTAGAAAATGGCCTGACCGCAGCGAGAAAGCGGTCATGGAGACCTTCAACAGGTTCTACGGATCCATGGCGCTGTACGACCTGACGCGCCAGTGGATTCTCGAGGACGGACCATTCGTTTGCGATTTCAGATGGCTCGCGGAGCACTACGATCAGGACCGCGCGAACAAATGGGGTAACGATAGCTTCAGACAGGTCTACGGCGTAACGCTGGAGGATTTCCAAATTCTCGGCGCCGAAGGTGGGTAATTGACGAGAAAGCCTACGCATCCATCGACATGACGGAGCCGGCGCCGCTGCTGGCATCAAATATCCACAACAATCCTTACCAAACGAGTGCTCCTTCGTGGTGCTCCGGGCTATGATGCTCTCGACGCGGGAGCCGGGGGCACCTTATGGGTCACAGTCTATTTGCCTAAAAAATTCACGGGTACTTTCACGCCGTTTCAAGCGGCTGCCGTAGAGGGACAGAGCAAATCGATGCGAATGAAGAACCTTGAGATTTACCGAACCGGGGGGACGTCGGCGAAAATGCAGCTCGGCATCCCAGTTCCGCTGACGCCTGATGGCCGCGCCTACCGATACTCGCCAAACGAGCGGGCTTTCCCACGACACTTCGTTTTGGGCAACAGGCTGCCGGGCTTCCCGGTTCCTGAGACCATGTCCGCTCGCATGACGCATATGCCGGGCCAGCCCGGAACGGTCTGCCCCTACAGCGGCGTGATTGAGAACGACGACGCATTCACACACCCTGACGACAAGGCTGCGGCGATCGACACCGTCCACCATGCGGCAATGGAAGACGTCACTGCGGCCTTCCACGACATGTTCTCGAACCTCGGGCGCAAATTCGCCAACAGTAAGCATGTAGGGATAAAGGCTGGTCCACGGAAATCTCCCCGTCCCAAGCCACGCTTTGCACGAAAGGATCTTCTGCGTGAAATAGTCTGCGACGAGTGCGGCCGTGATTACGGCGTCTTCGCAATCTCGCTGTTTTGTCCTGACTGCGGCGCGCCCAATCTGCACCTGCATTTCGCACGTGAAATTGACCTCGTGAGGCAACAAGTCGAACTGGCAGAGCGCCTCGAGCCGGAGCAAGGTGAGCTTGCCTATCGATTGCTAGGCAATGCCCATGAGGATGTCCTGACCGCATTCGAGGCGAGCCTCAAGACGGCCTATCTCCACGAGGTATCTGGTCGTCCGGCCGGCTCGCCTGCTATGAAGTCGGTTGGCAATGCATTCCAAAATATTGAGAAGGCGCAGAAACGGTTTGCTGAATTCGGCTTTGATCCATTCTCCGCGCTGGACACGGCAACCTTGGCAGTTCTCACGCTCAACATCCAAAAGCGTCACGTGATCGGACACAATCTCGGTGTCGCCGACGCCAGCTTCGCTCAGCACGCTGCCGATGCGAAGCTGGGCGAGACCATAACTCTGGTTGCTCGGGATATCCTCCAGTTCGGTGCCGTCTGCCAAATGGTCGTGGACAGTACCGACGGCTGGCTTGCCAACGGCCATGCGCCCCGACCAGCGGGGAGCCTACCAATCATTGACGCCTTGCCAGAGGTATCTCATCCTCCAGCGTTGCAGGTAGCCGGTCTCGGCCCACTTGCAGTCGATGTTGGCCTATGGATATCAAGCCAGTCCGAAACCGGATACGACACGATCATCGAAGGAGATGACATCCGTGAGGCGTTTCAGGACCAGTCCGTCGCCGACCTGGAACTGGCTATCGCAGAACTTGCGGCAGACGGGTACGTTACGTCGACACACTACAGCAGCAACGTTCCACGCGTCCGGACGACTGCCGACCTGTTCGCAACATTCGACCCACATACACAGCAGCACGACCCCGTGGCGGACGCTGCAAAATTGGCCGAGAGTATCCTTGCTGGTCCGGATGCTGTCGACGTCGGCGCCCTTCATGCGGAAACTGGCTGGCCTCTCAGACGCTTCAACCCGGCCATAGCGCAGATTATACTGCTGATCGATAGTGGGCGCGTGGGCGACGAATACGGCACAGAATATCCAAGCCGGTGGTTTCACGCACTCGCGGAGGACAGGGTGGAACTTAAGCGTTTCGTCGCCAGATCTGGCAGTTGATCGGAGCTAGCTGCTACGAGAAAGCAGAATTTCACTAGGATTCGTGAAGCCGTTATTTGGAATCCGAGACAACCCTTCCTGCAATCGGTGGCTTGATTGTGAAACACCTGACGTCATCTCTGATCTCCCTGCGGCCAACGGCTGATGTAGGTGGCCATAGGTACAGACTGAAGATGATGCTCCGAGCTCGACATGAGAAGCAGGCGATTGATGGTGTTGTCCTGAAGGCCGCCAAGCCGGAAGATGCTGCTCACCCGCCCAAGTGCATACGGAACTTTAGCGCTATCGATCGCGGCATCAGCCTGACGTCTGCCGCGTTCAAACCGAGCCGCGAGCTGAGATTCGAAATTGGGCTTAGAGGCACCGGGCTTAGTTTTAAAGAGATATCGATAAGCACTGCTGAGAGCCGAGGAGACTCCGTTAAATGCTCCTCCGCTCTGGAGTTCAACGATCGGAGAAAAGCCGACCGGAAACCGGATCGCACTGGAGCGTATCATGGTTCGCAGTTCCTCTAATGCCGGCGCGATGCCGAGATGGCGGCGGTTCAATGCGCCTTGCAGCTCCAGCCATCTGAAGGCGCTGTCGGTGAGAATTTGTGCGCCCGTAGCCTGGGCAAGATACATCGCCATTTCAAAGTTCGGCGCCATCTTTAACATGTTGAGCTGACCGCCGTCGCCGACGGTATTCTCTTGGAGTACCCCTAGTGGATCCCGCCTGCGCATCTCTCTCACGTGCATAATGAGATCTTCGGGATTGATCGACGAATCCAAAATTGGCACTTTCGCGAATTGCGACAGAAGAGCTTCGTCCGGCAACCCCATGATCATGCGCTGCGCATCTTCCTTGAAGACCGCATCCATGCGCGGGTCGAGGCCGCGGTCGAACCGGATATCTCCGCGGCGCCTCTCAGCCATATTCATCGTCTGGTCGCGAAGGTGAAGGTCGAAATCCCATGGATCGGGGACGAGGTGCACCAAACCGCGCTCCACCAATGGGAAGATACTGATGAAGGTCAAAAGCGACTTCAAGACTTCACCACGGTATGCGCTCGGATCGTTGGTGGGTCGTCTTTCCTCGCGGAGCGACATGGGATTGGTAAACGGGTGCTGGATGATGATCTCGCCAAAATACAGTGCCGATCCGAGGGCAAATTCGCCGATAAGCTTGGGGTGCAGCGAGCCCGTGTAGACCGATCTGAACGTGCCATCGGGTTTGGGCAGTAGCGATAGAAGATCGGTTTCGCGAGGCCAGAGAGATGCATAGATCTTATAAAGCGTTGAAATCTTCTCGTCGGTCATCTCGGATCGGACATCATCCCAATCCTTGCCGTCCAGCTCCAGCAGGTTCTCGATGCCCCTCATGAGCATCAGGTTCCGCTCTCGGATGCTCTTTTCGCTCCAGCTTGTTCTGAGATGGGCTGGTTTGAATTTGCAGCATTGCAAGAACTTAAGACCACTACCGCAAGGGCAGATGTCCCTGTTTTTCGGAGACGCCTCCGGCAAGGTCTTGGTCAACCAGGGGCGCGGCTCCTCTTCTCGGCCGAATTCATCTTGATAGTGCACCCGACCGCCTTCGTAACCGACGAACATTTCCCCGCCAAAATGAAAAAGTTCGTCTTCAGGAGGCAGCAAAGTAGTGCGGAGATCCTGCCAAGATTTTGTAACCGACGCTTCTGGATAGAGCCATTCCTTCTGACCGGCGGCGATGTATCGGTTGGCCCGCGACTTGGCGATGAAATTGATCTCGATCACCTGCGTCTCGGTTAGCTGGCGTGTCCGGATGAAGTCGATAGTGTTTACCAGAGCGCGCTGGAAACTCCTGGCGAACGTCCTCTTTTCCAAAGGATTGGTGGTAGGATCCTTCGCATACTCAAGATTCGTCAGGATCAAGCAGTGATCCGGTCCCATCGGATAAATCGTCTGAGACGCCTTTAGCGCGATAGAGGGGTCGGCAGGGAAATCATTGCGACGATCTCTGAGGGGCGCCGCGTGGTTGTAGACTGTGACGGGATGGTCCGTAAGTATGAATTTTGTCGGTGAGTTCTCCGCCGAAACAATCTCGCGGACGCCGGTAGTCCAAGTGGCGACGTTGAGCATTCGGATACTTTGCATCTCCAGCATCAACTCATTCTGCGACAGTTCGGGATACTGTGTTTGCAGCCACGCCAATCCTTTGGGCGTGCGTAGTTTCTGAATATCGAGATACTGGAATAGGCTTTCGAAATTGTCGTGCCAGGCCGTCTGATCCGTGCCGGAAAACGCCCGGATAGCCTCGGCACCGCGAGCATCGATATCCCCGAACAGTCGCCGCTCTATCTCATCGTTGACGTCGGTTCCAAAGAACGTCGAGTATAGATCTCGCGTACAAAATGCCCTCACTGGAGGCGTCTGAAACAGCGATTTTCCAGGAACCAGAGTACCGTCGCCTCGGGTGTGCATAGTCGGCTTCAAATCGAGATATGAGAGCGTATTGCTCCCACCCTGGAGAAAACGTGTCTGATGCCATTGGGGCACATAGTGATTGTTTCTCGTCACAGACACGGCGCTTCAACCCATACTTGGCGTTTTTACACGCCTCTCATCGCGAAGACAGTATCTAGCAGACAATTTTGAGTCTTCGAAACCAGCGACGTGGGGCCGAGCACTCCGGATTTAGCATGGCCGGTCAGGTCGCTCAGGGCAATATCGGAGAGGGAGGCTTTCGCCGATGACCGGCGTCCTGTCTCGCACCGGGTGACGTCCCGCTGAATCGCTCGGCGTGATCTCGCGCTTTTCGTCGCCGTCCTCATAGACTTGCAACGGCATGCCGGCGCACAACGGCTGTCTGTAGTGCCAGACGTCCGCTCGAAAGCGACGGAATAGAATGACGAATCGCTGCTGCGGTGTTTAGATGCAATCTTTGAGAGCACTTAGTCCGGATAGCATAATGCATATCGAATCCATTCGAATCCGCAATTTCCGTCGTCTCAAGGATGTCCTCATCGACTTGGCATCTGATATCTCGATCTTCGTGGGCGCCAACAACAGCGGCAAGACGTCAGCAACGCATGCGCTGCAGCTTTTCACCTCGGCTTCGAGGGAACGATTTTCGATCCATGACTTCAGCTCCGACTGCTGGGAAGCAATCGACAGCTTCGGTGTTGGAGCAGATGGTGCGACCCTGCCGGCCATCTCCATGGACATCTGGTTCAACGTCGAGCCAGCGAACCTGCATCGTGTCGTAGACCTGCTGCCGAGCCTGGCTTTTGCGGGTAATACCGTAGGGATCCGCGTAGAGTACGGCGCTTCTGACCCTTCTGCGCTTCTCGAATCCTTTAGGGCAGCAAATGCCATCGCGCGGGCCAACGTGCGTCCAGGCATCGCTGGAGCCCCGGATTATCATCCGTCACCCAGAACCCTCTGCGACTACCTTCGTGACGAGAGCGGGATCAGGCTGCGACAAGGATACGAGTTTCGATACTATGTGCTCGATCGCTCTCGCTTCGACCCCGAGTTCCGCGAGATGGGCGGATACATGCCTCGGTTGATCTCACCAGACAAGGGCCGCGGTGGAAAGGACATTCTGGCCAGCCTCGTGAAGGTCGATTTCCTTCACGCCCAGCGCCACCTGTCCGACTCTTCCGGGGGCACGCGCGCCGAGGAGCTCTCGCGAGTCCTTGGAAGGTTCTATCAACGAAATCTCGAACAGCGATCGACTGACTTCGGCGCGCAGCAGGCCCTGGCAGATTCAGAAGCGATGCTGAACGACCACCTCAGCCGGGTCTTCGGCCCGACACTCGACCGGCTGTCGGAACTCGGATATCCAGGGCTTGGCAACCCGCGCCTGCTTATCAAGACCGCGCTAAATCCTGCGACGATCTTGAGTTCGCAGGATGGTACGAGGGTCCATTACGCCCTGGGCGACGCCGACCAGAACGGCGTCCTGCCGACGCTTCCTGACCGATACAACGGGCTCGGCTTCAAGAACCTCATATACATGGTCGTGGAACTGCTGGACCTTCATGCAAGGTGGCTGGAAGTCGAGGTGAGCCGTCCGCCTCTTCATCTGGTCTTCATAGAGGAACCTGAAGCGCATCTGCACGTCCAGCTTCAGCAGGTGTTCGTCCGCAAGGTGCTGGACATTCTCCGCATAGAAGGTGCCGACGCGCAGTACTACACGAGCCAGCTCGTGATCTCGACGCATTCGTCGCACATCCTCTATGAACGAGGTTTCAGACCGATCCGCTATTTTCGGAGAGTTGCCGGCGCGGCGTCGCAATCGTCCGACGTTCTCAACCTGTCTTCCTTCTATCATACGACCTCTGCCCCGATCCGGAATTTCCTCGAGCGATACCTAAAGCTGACCCATTGCGACCTGTTCTTCGCCGACGCCGCCGTATTGGTTGAAGGCAACGTCGAGCGCCTTCTGCTGCCGCAGATGATTGCGTCCGCAGCGCCGAGGCTTCGCTCGGCCTATCTCAGCGTGCTCGAAATCGGGGGTGCATTCGGGCACCGTTTCAAGACCCTGATCGAATTTCTTGGGATTACGACGCTCATCATTACTGACATCGACAGCGTCCTGCCGAGCGCCGGCGATGTGGCGGCCGACGTCGACGAGGACCTGGTTGACAACGATGCGGAAGGACTCGGAGCTGACGAGGCGCCTGCCGGCAACGAGGATCATGACGAAGACCCGGACGACGGGGACGACGAGCCCAAGCCAGGCACGGCATGCATGGTGTCTATCGACGGCGCCGTGACCTCGAACCAGACGCTTGCCCGCTGGCTGCCTAGTCGACGGGCGATTTCCGATCTCTTGGCTTGCGAGGAGGCTGACCGCATCCAACAGCGAGTGCATGCTCGCGGCGCGCTTGTTCGCGTGTCCTATCAGACGGCGGTGAACGTTGTCTGGAAGACTGAAAACGCAGTGCTCGCCGGTCGGACGCTGGAGGAGGCATTCGCACTTGAGAACCTGCATTGGTGCCAAGATATCAGGCGAAAGAGCCTCAAACTTCGCGTACGCGGCGCCGCGAAGCTTGGTCTGGCGGAAGTCGCTGCGAGGGTTCACCGGAAGGTGGCCGGCGCGAACTTCCACAAGACAGACTTCGCTCTTGCGCTGCTCGAACAGGAGCCCGCAGCCTGGGTCGTGCCTCACTATATCGCGGACGGCTTGCGCTGGCTCGAGGCTGAGGTGACACCCCCGGACGAAGTTGTGATGGCGGACGACGTCGCAGGGAGGCACGCTGCGCTCGAGGGCTTGATTGGATGATCAGCCGGTTAGGTAAGCCCGATACACAAGCCGATGTCGATCTGAAAGAGCTGCTTGACCAGCGTCCGCCGGAAAACTTTGTCGTCGTGGCTGGAGCAGGTTCTGGCAAAACAACGTCCTTGATCAAGGCGCTTTCCCACCTCACGCGGACACGAGGGCGGGAGCTGCTGATGCGAGGGCAGCAGGTCGCGTGCATCACGTATACGGACGTAGCCGTGACCGAGATACGGGGCGATGTAGGCGATGACGCCCTGTGCCATGTCTCCACCATCCATAGCTTCCTCTGGTCCTTGATCCAACCTTTCCAGACAGACATCCGGGATTGGGTGATCACCCGCATTGGCGAGAAAATTCTGGAGGAATCTGCGCGGCTCGACAATCCCAGGACAAGAGTGGCGTCACGGCCCAAGATCGAAGCATCGCTGGTCAGGTACAACCACCAAAAGGAAATCGTGGCCGGGCTCGAAAGGTTCACCTATGGAACCGGCAGTGACTACTCGCACGGGATTCTGGGGCATTCCGATATTCTGAAGCTGGTGCCAGCGCTGCTTCAGGAGAAGCAGCTTCTGCGGGATCTCCTTGCAGCCCGGTATCCGGTCCTGTTCGTGGACGAAAGCCAGGATACCACCCCGGCTTTCATCGAAGCGCTTCGCATGGTGGCTAGGACTGTAGGTCATGACTTCTGCCTGGGCTTCTTCGGGGACCCCATGCAGAAGATCTACACCGCCGGCGCGGGAGCTATCGCCCTTGAGGAAGGCTGGCGTGAGTTGAAGAAGCCTGAGAATTTCCGGTGCCCGCAGAGTGTTCTGAGGGTTATCAATAACATCCGAGCCGAAGACGATCGATTGGAACAGATACGGGGCCGCACAATACGTCAGGATGGACGAGATGTACCCGTCGAGGGAACTGCTAGATTATTCCTACTGCCGGCTGACGGGAAGCGGACGGAACGTGTGGGCCAAGTGCGACGATATTTAAGCCGGAACAATGACGACCCGCTCTGGGAGAGTGATGCCGAGGCTGCAGACGTCCGAATGCTCGTCGTCGTTCATCGGATGGCTGCCTCGCGGCTTGGATTCCCAGATCTATACGCAGCTCTCAACGACGACGCCCCCGAGAGCCTTAAAGACGGCGTCGTCGATGGCACCGCCTGGCCCCTTCGACCGTTCATGACGTATCTTCTTCCGCTGGCGGCTGCCGTTCGGGCTGAAGACGATTTCGAAGTGGTGGCGGTTCTTCGCGATCGAGGTCCGCTTTCCAATCCGGCCGGCCTTCAGGACGTCGCAAATATTTTGGTGGGGCTTCAGGCGGCGACGATCGAACTCAACAGGCTTCTTTCAAATCCTGCGACCACTGTGAGGCAGGTGATCACGTTCGCGATCGCGGCCACATTGATGGTCGCAGATGAAAGACTGTCACGGCATCTCGCCGTTCCCGCAGCACCGCAGGATGAGATGGACCCGGAGCGGCCGGCACTTGCTGCATTCCTTGAAAGTCCTGCGATACAGCTTTGGGAATACAAGAAATATATCGAGGACTTGTCACCGTTTGCGACGCAGCAAGGCGTCAAAGGAGCAGAGTTCGATAGGGTCATGGTGCTGTTGGATGACGAAGAAGGCAGAGGCCAGACCTTGTTTTCCTATGGCAAGTACTTTGGTATCACGGAGCTATCGCCAACGGACAAGGCGAACATCGCCGATGGGAAGGACTCGGTCGTCAGTCGAACACGGCGCCTGTTCTATGTCTGCTGCTCCCGCGCGGTTCAGGACCTGGCGGTCGTTCTGTTCGTTCCGGATGTCTCGGCTGCACGCGATGCGGTCGCTGCTAAAGGCTTTTTTGCCATGGAGAACATCATCGGCGAAGACGCCCTATGATGTCGGAATCTTTGGTAGCAAGCACAAGGTTTTCCGAGCAGCGCGCCTGCGATGGCCAATTCGGCAATTCCGCTCCTAAGACCTAGAGGATTTAGAGAGCCAAGTGCGCTTTCTTCTCGATGACCTGATTGCAAATCCAATCCCTATAGAAAGCCTCGTGTAGTTGAATGCTCTGCAATTTTTCGACAACGTTTCCAGAATTCGTGGCGGCATTCCTTGATCAGGGACGCAGCCTCCGGCGCCGCTTTCGTGAAGAGACAATTACCGATCTCATGATGGGCAACCTTATGGCCGCTTCGGGAGGCAAGCTCATCGTGGAATTTCCGGACGAGCCAGCGACAGGCGCCGACATGGAATGGAACTTTGTCGACCGCCGGTCGCGAACGTTCTTCCAGATTCTCGTTCAGGCGAAACAGGCCTATGGTACGGGCACAGTCTGGTCGCGCCACAACTACCGCGAATTGTATCACGTGTCCGGATCGAAGCCGCAAGCACACACCCTGTGCAACGCTGCTCGGACGTCAGGAACGTCCAGCTACCCTCTGTACCTCTTTTATCATCCGAGTTCGACAATATCGCTGGCGCAGAAAGCCGGCGTTATGAATATCCAAGGTGTCAACATAGCAGACGGCTTCTTCATAGAGCACTTGGTTAGGACTGCAAACGGGCAGCGGCTCCGTACTCGCAACAGAAGCCTAAAGGCGATCGCGCCGGTCCTAAATCCGCTTTCGCTGTTGTTTTGCCCGCCTGTCACACTACCGCTTTCACCTGCGGCATATCTCGGAACATCACCAACGGTGTTCTTGGTACAACAAATCGGCGGTCGCCCAAGTGTGGGCGTTCCAATGCCGCCTGATCCGCATACTGTCCGAAGGCGCGTTTTGTTGATATCCGACATGGCTGCTCGAGGTGTTGTATCTGAAACGAAATCTCGTCAAGAAGAGGACGAATTCGTCTCACTCGACCACGTGCCGTTGGTGTCAGAACATATACCCGATTATGTCGAAGACATTATTGAAAGGCGCGGACGCCGCAGTGGCGAGGATGCCACGCTTGATCGATGGCGGCTAACGTTCTTATCAATTGCGTCCGAACCGCAGCCAGATTAAATGTCTGATATCATGAATAATTGCAGAAAATACCGCTGAGTTTTTCGCATCTCTGTCACAGCACGCCTTGGGTTACTCCGATGGCTCAGTCTGTGCTGTCAGCTACGAGGGTTGGGCCTGATGATTTTTGTTTTGGACTGATATCCGGATGGTTGAGAAGCAATTGGAGTGCTTTGACAACCATCGAGTTATCCTGATGCTTGACAAGGAGTTCTGCAGTTTCAAGGAGAAGTCCCTGTCGCATTACACTAAGACTGTTCGTTTTAAGAATTAGAATGTCGTAGAGCTTTCGGAATAATTCCGCTTCTGGAGTGCCAACTTTCGTCAAGTGCTTAAATAGAGGCGCGTTCACGTAGTATTTAATCGAAGTAGTCACATTGTTGTGCCCAAGGGCGCTAGCCAAGTTTTGAAGGACATTGTTTACTAAAGAGGCGTCGAAATTATATCGGTTATTTGAAAAGTACTCGCGCCACAATGACGCAGCAGTATTCGTGGCGTAGTAAGCCCTGAGCTTGTGTGCGCTGCTTTTGATCCCGAGGCATCTAAATCCAGCGCCAATAATGTCGCCGATTGCTTTGGCCGTTAAGCGTTCACCTGATTTTTTCTCGGACAGAAAGAGATGCCGGCTTGGTTCGAGACCCGCGCGGGAAGCCTCATGTTGTTTTAGATAGCTCGCGCGAATACCCCAAATACCGTTCTCTAAGATATCGCACACCAGTTGCGGATCAAAAGGCGCCCACCTTTCCTTGTCACCCTTGCCCTTTACGAGCACGCGCATGAATGCATATTCTGTACCTTTCTTTAAAGAAAGGACTTTGCCAACTATCGACTGTTGAAGTGGCCTGACATCAACGATGCTATCAAGGTCGATCAACTCTCTGGTGATGCCGTTTTCAAGAAGAGCATGAGCAATTTGGTCAACGTTGACATTTCCTACTTCGTCGCATCGCAGACCTCCTAAAGCCATTGTGCGAGCGATCAGCCAGTTGCGATCAGCGACCTGCTTTTCGTGTTCTGGTGGGGAGGAAAGTTTGAGCTTCTGTTGCGTTCTGAAGGCCTTACCGCGGAGAAAAGAATACAGTCTCAAAACTTCGCTTTCCTGTGGAGAGCGAGGCGCCTTGGGAGATGGCTTGAAACCTTCGGCTCTACTCCAAACAGGGTATTCTCTCTTCAGCCGGCCATTCCACGCGGTTTTACTGGATAAAGGGGTATTACCTGAAGGGCTCACAAAATTTGGTGTCTTATCGCCGTCTGCTCCGAAAGGCATTGCCCTGTGAATGACCCGGTAAAACTCGAAAACGCAATGAATTTTTTTCGATATTCGATGATTAGTCGCCCGTTGAGCCGGATGGATTTTTCGCCGTCCGTTCTTCTCTATTACAACCCACCCTTGGCTGGTCCGCCATCTTTCTAGTATATCGTCGCTTACGTCGAAGAGACAAAGTCCGTTATTTGCGAGGAAGGTAAGCCACTCCCGGAGAGCATAGGCCTCTGGCTTCATAGAGCTTATCTTGACCCGCTTGTTTTCGGCAGAGTAGCCAAAATAGTACATGGCTGGCTCGCATATCGTTCGGTCAGGCCACCTTAGTATGGGAAGACCAGGTCGCGGAGCGGATGCCCAATTGAGATTCTCATCAGCAAACGTGAGCTTGAAGTCAGAGGTTACGTATGTCTTCATCACGGAAGCCAGCTTCTTTCAACGCGACATGGATCCGGCTGATCCGCTGAAGCAAGTGTACGGTTCGTAATTCGAGCCGCTCGATGATAAGGCTCTGCTCCTTTATCTGGCGCTTGAGTTGTGAGTTATTAGTGGATGTAAGATCATTGATGTCTGACAATGCTTGGTAAAAAGCTGTAATAAGGTCTTTGTTGACACCGTGTTCGTAGTCTAGTTTTACGTATGACCATGTCCATAGTCCAAGCGAGGGGGCGTACCACTCCCGAAGTCGCTTGCGGTCAGGTGGTATGGACAGGTTATTCGGAAGTTTGCCAGGGTTCTCGGCCGCAGATTGAGCCAGCGCAACTTTGCGAGTCAGCGATACTAAGCACCGTTGCTTTTTCTCAGGGCCGCTTAGGGTGTCGAACTCATCCTCCGTCATATCGCGATCCCAGCGCTCACCGGTCGGATATGGTATGAATTCGTACCTTTTAATTATAACGCTGCTTGCCATCGACGGCTGCCTCCGCTTGCTTCAAGGACGTAAGAATATCGTCAACGATCTTGCTTGCCCCCGCTGCGAGACCGGGTGTCGCAGCAAATTTGACCTCGCTTTGCATCTCCTCGATCTTGATTTTTACTTCAGCCTGGTTTGCGCTCAAAAGAACCGCGAGGGGACAGCCAATGCATGGATGGGCTCCACTAAAGGCGTAGTTCGGCTTTTTTTCCTGATGCGTGCTCTCGTGCCCCTTGTTCTGGGGGTGTAGGGAAGATGCAGCAAGACAGTTCGCTGCCGCCGCGTCTACGGCGGAGCCGCGCTTGAAGTTGCAATACACGGGTACGCCCGGTACCGGCTCTAAGAAATTGGATGCGACGAACTTGGTGACTTGAGCGATGACGTCGGCGCGCGCCCCTTCTTCGCCATTAGTAGGAATGGCCGACATCCGGATTCGTGCATATGCGGTACTTTCCATGTCAGAGAGGGCGTCGAGCAAGCGAGCTGCGCCTCTACCGATGGGTTTTTCGAAGCCGTCGTAAATGTCCATCATCGTTTTGACGAAAAACTCTTGCCTGACTTCGTTCCAGAGATTTGAGAGTTCGTCTCGGTCTTTGAGCGCCGTTTGCGCGTCTTCCAAATATTTTCGTTCCTGTTCGGACATTTCGGCAATTGTCTTGGCCGTGCGCCGCTGCACTTCAGTCCTGAGCCAAAGAACGGCACCGTTTTCATCGTCATCCATGTAGATGCCGGTCATATCGGCCGAGCTATGCCTAAGCATCCAGCTTGTTGCATCGAACGACCGCCAGAGATTGCCGTGATAGAAACTTATGACAAAGCCTTTTCGGTACATATGGAAATTCAACTGCCACACATGGCTGTCAGCAGGAGGAGGGACGCCCGCAATGGTCGCGAATTCAACGAGACGGTTGGCAAATCTAGTATCCACGAGCATGGTCTTGCCGTCGCCCATGTCGCTCTTAAATCTGAAAAGGAAGGGGCTGTTAGACGCCATTCGGACAGGTTCAGATAGCTTCTCAAGTAGTTCGATCGCGCTTCGTACAGCATCAGGGACGGGGATCGCGTCGACCGCGCGGATAGTTTTCTCGATATAGATAGAGAACATAAGCCCAGTCGGACCGGTCGAAAGACAATTAGCGGTCAGCGATTCTACTTCACCACGGCGCCTGGCCGTAAAGATACCGATGACCATTGCACAAGCGACGTACAGCATGGACACTGCAGTGCTAAGAGGCAAGCGTTCACCAACGTCAATCTTAGAACTGAGTACTAGGCTGAGTTTTGGCAACTCTTCCGGCCAGTCGATGTCTAGCTGTCGATGTAACGAAGCGATGCGGGACGCGTAGTCCTTAGCGTTACTTACCGACTTTGACCGAAGCTCGAGCGCTCTCAAGATATACGGGCTGAAAGTAATCACCCACTGGGCGGCAGCGGAAAGTAGACGCATCATGTCGTGCGGGTATAACGCGGACGTTCGTTTTCCCTTGCTGCTAAATTTGAACACTGGGAATTCCGGGTGGAAATTCAGTCCCGGTTCGAGAAGGATATTCTTAACAGTAAGCCTGTCTAGTGTCTCCCATCCCCGAAACCTGTTACCAGAATTTGCCGGCCCGTTAGTATGGCGAAGGTCGTTAACCCGTATCGCGACAATCTCCGGATCGATACCCTCTTTTTCCATGAACAACGGGAAACGCTTTTTGAATGCATTTTCAAAGCGCGAGGAATGAGCGAGTGATTTCGCTGTGACACCTAGGATTGACGCGATTTTTGCCCATTGAAGGCGAAATTTACGCCCGTGTGTGAGTTTCGGTAGCTCAAAACCCGGAAGTTCAAGAAGTTCATCAAGCCACGATATTACCGGGAGAAAGTCGACAATGTCGCCGGACCTGACGTCGTCTGCGAACTGATCGAAGTGATTTGTCGTTAAGGCTGCGAAACTTTGCACAGCGTTGGCGTTGCACCACCGTAGGAGGTCATCGACGCGATCCATTCTTCGAAGAGCGCTCTTCGGAGACGCCTTCCTCATCATTCCTGTCCCGGAAAGTACCTCTAAACAAAAAAACCGGCGCCTGAGCGCTGTGAGATACTCCGACTCATAAGTGCGGTTTAGGATGAAGGCGAGGGAGTCCGAAAAGCTGACTGGAATTTCGGCTCCACGAACTAAAAGTGGGTCGGCATCCCGTACCAGCCAATTCACCTGCAACAGGTCCCTTCTGCCAGCCGCAGCATTACCTTCAAAGCACATTGTCTCCGACGACGTCCCGACAATGCAGCTTGGAATCAATGTCCGGGACAGCGCATCCTCATAGACGCGGATAAAAAAATTCAAATCAAAGGCGCTCATCGGAATATATCCAAGATTCGAGGAAGCAAAATCGCGCCGCTTTTGAGTTTGCAGCGCGTTTGCCTTACCCCTTCTCGATAAACGTCACCAAATCCGCTGTCGAACGCGTGCTTCCTGATCGCTTTTATGAATGCCAGTAGAGGAACGCCCTGGACTTGCCAGCGCTGCGGGCCGATAAATTTCCTCGATTTTATTAAAGAGAGTTTTATACAATATATTTCTATCAGCCGTTCTAAAGAAGGCTCAAAGGTAAGGTATTCTGTGTCGGTAACCGTCTGAGATTTGCGGGCGATGGTCAGCGAAGCTGAGATCCCAGACACGACTGACATGTATGAAAACCATTCTAGGTCACCAGCCGGTACACGCAATTTAACTGCGAGTTCAGGTGATTTTGCGACCAACTCAGCTTGGATGCAGTTTTGCCAGAATGCTTGTGCCTCGTTTAGCTCTTGTTGCTGCACCTTGTCGTCGTAGTGAGTTAAGATTGTACGCGACGAAGAGTGGTTTGAGGCGTAGCTGGCTAGACTGACGGACCGGAGGCTCCGCCTCTTGGCGTTGATATATGACTGTCTGATGGTCTGATATCCTATGCCTTTGGTGCTCAAGCTTTCGCCTAGCTTATAGCCAGCAATATCTCCCTCCGCTGAAGTTATCCCACTCTGCGAAATCGCTAAAAAGAAACGGTCCTGGATACGCCCCAAGTCAAATCTGCGCAAAGGAGCTACTAATTCTTGATATCGGTCGAAAATGGCAAGAGTCGTATTATCTTCGATCACACAGGAATTTGCGCTTTCAGAATTTTGCTCATCTGATATTTGCGCTTCCCACAAGAAATCCAATTTGTCTTGGTCAAGGTCAAAACGCCTGAAGCCTCGTTCCAAATGGGCGGCCACGTAATGGTCCGCGCGATTTTTGAACGCTGCAAGAAATGCTTGGTCACCCATTGCGCTTTTGCTGCCAGTTCTAAACGCGTATGGCTCCGCAGGAAGCAGATCGATTTGCTCCTTGTTCCAGCCGGTTGCTATGCAGAAAAGTATCTTGACCGCGATTGTGCACGGTACGCTCGCGCCGAGGCAACCATATGCGTGTTGATAAAGCTCTTTGGTGGTAAAGGCTCTATCGTTTGTCACAACCGGGAATCCAGCTTCCCGCCAGACAGCGGGAAAGTGCAAGCCGTGGTGAGGATGTCGGTGAGTTGGTGCTGCACCGCAATCAATCTCTCGTTTCAGTGAAAAAAGCAGGTTTCGAACAAGGCTCCACGATTTGCCTATCGCTCTAGGCGTTTGCTCGTCTCGAAGAATGGTCTGCCCGATTTTAAACACCGACTCCCATTTCTGGAAAACCAAGAGCGCGTCGTCACGGAGCAACTGTAAAGCGGCCTCATCTCGCTTGGCCGCTGGTACCCCTCGAAGTTTTTGAAGGTCCAAATCTCCCAACGATATCCCGACCTGTGGGGGTGCGTTAGGTGTTGGCATTATCTTTCTGTGAAACTGAGGATAGGGCCGGTCCGGCAAATTTCCGAGGGCTGTAAAAACCTCGCTAATGTGAACCTGAGTTCGCCTCGGCCAGTCTTTTCGGAAGTAAGCAGCGTTCGATTCTAAGTACCGCGAGATAGTCATAGAAAGCTGAGATGTCGCTGCGTCAGGTGAGTTTTCCGGATATCGACCATAGCGAATTAGGGAGATGAACGGATCCCGCAGTTCAGCGGGCGCTGTCCCCGCCCAAGTCAGGAATCTCCTGAAACGGGAATCTGCCACGTCGGATGCAACAGTCCGAGCATCAGCGCAAAATGTTACGCCGTAAAGTTTTTCGAGATTTGACCAACTCGGTATGCGATTAGGTGCCGCTCTTATAGGAGTGCGCATACTTCGACCTCGTATGGCTTAAAAGCCATGCCTACCAGCTCTTCTACACTTTGAACCACATCACACCTATTAGATCAATAAGTGAAAACTACTGGCGGACCGGCCACTGGCTGAACGGGCGGCTGGGCACGGCGACGCTGGCCGATACGCTTGCCGCGATCCTCGACGACCATGGTTTCCACGACTACGACGTATCAGAGGTTACGGGCGATCTCGGCGGCTATGTGCAGGGCGATCTCGCTTCCGCACGCAGCCTGATTGAGCCGCTGGCTGAGGCTTTCCTGATCGAGGTGATCGAGGATGGCACGGTCCTGCGCTTTCGTTCGCGAGCGGCGGCGGGTCTGGCCGCGACAGCGATTCCGGTTCTTGCCGATATCGAGGGCGAGCCGCTGTGGCGGGAAACGCGCGGGCATGACAGCGATTTCGCCGCGGAAGCCATGCTGACCTTCTACGACCCGGCGGCAGACTACGCCGAGGCAAGCGTTCGCTCGCGCCGGGTGGAGGCGGCGACCACGCGCCAGCTTGCCCGCGATCTGGCCGCCGTCATTCCCGAGGAAACGGCGCTTGCGGCGGCGGAAGCCATGCTGCGCGACCACCGTGTCGGGCGCCGGCGGCTGGAACTCTCGCTTGGACCGGGCGAACTCGAGGTGCAGCCCGGGGATATCCTGAGTTTTCCCGAGGGGCCGGCGGGACGCTTCCTGGTCGAGGAAATCGACGATGGCACGGCACGCCGACTGACGCTGCGGGAGGTGGCGGCAGCGACGTCGGCGCTCAGGGTCTCGGCGGCGGATGGACGTATCACCGGCAATCCGGCGTCGGCGGGTTTCGCTCCGCTTCTCGCCTTCATGGACCTGCCGCAATACGAGGCGGGCGAGGCGGCGAGCTTTGCGCGGGTCGCGGGCTTCTGCCGGCCGTGGCGGCGCATTGCGATATCGGCTTCCGTCGAGGCGGAGGGCTATGGGCTGCGCACGATTATCGAGCGCCCCGCGACCATGGGGGCGTTGGCCGCACCCATGGTCTCTGGGGTATCCGGACGTTTTGACATGGCGCGTCCGGTGGACGTGACGCTTTCCTTCGGCGGCCTTTCCTCTGCGAGCCGTCTGGCGGTGCTGAATGGCGCAAACCGGATCGCGGTGCGCTCGAACGACGGGAGCTGGGAAATCCTCGCCTTCGCCGGAGCGGAGGAAATTGCCGAGGGGCGCTGGCGGCTCACGGCTTTGCTGAGGGGGCTTGCGGGCACGGAGGATGCGATGGCCGCCGGTGCCGCGGAAGGCGCGACCGTCGTGCTGCTGGATGAGGCGGTGAAGCCGCTGGACCTCGCGGGCGAAGAGGCTGGGCTGGCGCTGAACTACATCGCCGAGGCGGTCGGTGGGGTGGTCGCTGCTAAGGGACCGTTCGTCTTTACCGGTGGCATGAGGGCGGAAACGCCGATTGCACCGGTGCATCTGCGGGCCACCAGAGCGCCGGAGGGCGGTATCGCACTCGGCTGGGTTCGGCGCGGTCGCGTCGATGCCGACAACTGGCTGGGCGCGGACATTCCGCTCGATGAGGTGAGGGAGACCTATCGGGTCGAAATCCTGGATGAGGATACAGTTGTGCGCACGGTGGAGGCTGATGAGGCGCGCTGGATCTATCCACAGGCGCTGGAGCTGGTCGATTTCGGAGCGGCGCAGACGTCGCTCAGGTTTCGCGTCCGGCAGATCGGGCGGGTGGCGGCAGGGATTATCGCCGAGGCGGTGGTGGCGGTGGAGTGACGTCAGGCGTTTGGCACGGCCCCTCATCGGCCTGCCGGCACCTTCTCCCCGCAGACGGAGAGAAGGGACAAGCGGTACGGCCGAGCGAGAAGCCGTCACGCTCCTCGACAAGCCGACCGGTCAACATCTTGCGCCTGAAAACAATCAACCAAGCAGCAGAAGGAGCATGGCATGAACGACCTGAAGCAGTGGTATCAGTCGAAGACGGTTTGGGGCGCGCTGATCGCGATTGCGGCGTCTGCGCTGCGGCTGGCGGGGTTCGAACTGACTGCGGCCGACCAGTTGCAGCTTGCCGACATCGCGGTTTCGGCGGCTGGGGCGCTCGGTGGCCTGCTTGCGATCTACGGGCGTCTGAAAGCGACGCGGGGCATCGAAACACGCAAGATGAACCCGATGTAACCAGCATTCATTTGCCATTCAGACGTCATGCGATACATAATCCGGCAACAGTAAAAGTAGTCCGGAAGAATTAGCTATGGCATCATTGATGGTCATCACGGGTCTGGCGGCCGGCCTCGCGGTCCCCTCGTGGCCGTATTTCGCGTCCGATGCCACGACGCCGGCGCCCGTGCTCATTCAGTCGCAGGACGACAGTAGCCGTGCGAGAACCGATTGCCGCGAAGCCGCGGCAAGGGCTGTTTCCGAGGTCGGAGGACAGCTCCTTTCGGTGCGCCAGTCCGGCGGCCAGTGCATCATCACGGTGCTCGTGCCCGGCAGCGGCAACGAGCGCCCACGCAAGGTGACGATGCAGGTTTCGGAATAACCGAAATTTCAAACAATCAACCGTCCCGACGGTGATCGCGCCGGGACGGACGCAGGCAGGCAGGGGGCAAATCTTATGCGCATTCTCGTCGTCGAAGACGATGTCAATCTCAGCCGGCAGCTCGTCGAAGCGCTGCAGGAGGCTGGCTATGTGGTCGACAAGGCCATGGATGGCGAGGAAGGTCACTTCCTCGGCGATACCGAGCCCTATGACGCGGTGATCCTCGATATCGGCCTGCCGGAAATGGACGGTATCACCGTGCTGGAGAAATGGAGGGCCGCCGGCCGCGTCATGCCGGTACTGATCCTGACCGCCCGCGACCGGTGGAGCGACAAGGTGGCCGGTATCGATGCCGGTGCCGACGACTATGTCGCCAAGCCGTTCCATGTCGAGGAAGTGCTGGCGCGTATCCGCGCCCTGATCCGCCGGGCGGCGGGCCATGCCTCGTCGGAAATCGTTTGCGGTCCAGTCCGTCTCGACACCAAGAGCTCCAAGGCGACCGTCAACGGCGTGGCGCTGAAGCTGACCTCGCACGAGTACCGGCTGCTCTCCTACCTCATGCACCACATGGGCGAGGTCGTGTCGCGCACCGAGCTTGTCGAGCATCTCTACGATCAGGATTTCGACCGCGATTCCAACACCATCGAGGTTTTCGTCGGACGGCTGCGCAAGAAGATCGGCATCGACATGATCGAGACCGTGCGCGGTCTCGGCTACCGCATCCAAGCGCCCTGACATGGCGCTGAAATCGCTCACGGCAAGGGTTCTGTTGCTGGCGACGCTCTGGTCGGCGGCGGCGCTGATAACCATTGCCGTGGTGATTTCGGCTCTCTACCGGCAGGGCGTCGAGCGCGGGTTCAACAACCTGCTGCGCGCCCAGCTCTACAACGTCATCAACTCGGTATCCGTCAGCGACGGCAACAGCCTCGCGGGAAGCCCCGAACTCGGCGATCTGCGCTTCTCCCAGCCGGAAAGCGGCTGGTACTGGCTGGTAGAGCCGCTCGGCAGCTATGGCGCGGCGCCGCTCGCTTCCACCTCGCTCGGCATGACCAACCTGCCGGTGCCGGGGCTGGAGGAATATCCCTTCGACGAACATTACGAGCGCTTCTATCCGATGGAAGACGCCTCCGGGAACCGGCTGAGAGTGGCCGAAACCGAAGTCGTGCTGGACGGCGAAGGACGCGCGGCACGTTTTCGCGTTTCCGGCAATCTCGAAGTGGTCGAGGAGGAAATCTCCTTCTTCTCGACGCGGCTTTATGCGGCTCTCGCCCTGTTCGGTTTCGGCGGTCTCGTGGTCAACGGTCTCGCCATTCTCTACGGCCTCAAGCCGCTCGACCATGCACGGCGCGCATTGGAGAAGATCCGCGGCGGCGAGGCAGAGCGGATCGAAGGGGAGTTCCCGCGCGAGATCCAGCCGCTCGCCAACGAGATCAACGCGCTGATCGACAGCAACCGCCGTATCGTCGAGCGGGCCCGCATGCAGGTCGGTAATCTTGCGCATTCGCTCAAGACGCCGATTGCCGTTCTGCTCAACGAAGCGCGAACGCTCGACAAGACCCATGGCGAGGTGGTGGTGAGCCAGGCGGAAGCCATGCAGGGGCAGGTGACCTCCTACCTGAACCGCGCCCGTATCGCCGCGCAGAGGGATTCCGTTCTCGCCCGTACCGATGCCGAACCGGTGCTGGAGCGGCTGGTCCGGGTCATGCGCCGACTCAACCCCGAGACCGAATTCCGCCTCGAGGTCGCGCCCGGCCTGACATTCGCGATGGAGCAGCAGGATGTCGAGGAAACCGTCGGCAACCTTCTGGAAAACGCGGCGCGGTTTGCAAAGACCACTGTCCTCCTGAGAGCCTCGCATGCGGACTCCACGGCCGGCGGCACGGATAGCGGACGGCGCAACTGGGTCGAGGTGACGGTCGACGATGACGGTCCCGGCCTGAAGCCCGACCAGATCGGCGAAGCGTTGAAGCGTGGCAAGCGACTGGACGAGAGCAAGCCGGGCACCGGCCTCGGACTTTCGATCGTCAAGGAGATTTCCAGCGAATATCAGGGGGCCTTCGGCCTGTCGCGTGCAGAAATTGGTGGATTGAAAGCGAGACTTGTGCTGCCGGCTGTGACAAGAGACACTGTGTGATCGATATAGCTATGAAAAACAGTGCCGGCCACAAAGATGCCATGTGCATGCCGCAGCAGAGCGAGGATTGAAGTGACGATCGGGCGTTTCGACGAGACTTGGGCTGGTTCGATGGGTGATACTCGCATTCGTTCGGTGGCGGTGGTAGCGCTGACGGCACTTGCATTGTCGGGTTGCGGCACCACGGGTGGTCCGCGCGGCGGCCTTGCCTCCACGAGCAAGGCGAATTCCTCGACCCTCTATATCTCGGCTCTGCAGGGCGGCATTGTGTCGCGCTCCGGCGTCAAGCTTTCGAACAGCGAGCGCCAGCGGGCGCTCGAAGCCGAATATCGCGCGCTGGAAGCGGCCCCGGGTGGCCAGCCGGTCGCATGGCAGGCTGGAGACGTGAGCGGACAGGTGGTTGCGGCCGCTCCCTATCAGGTCGGTCAGCAGAATTGCCGGCAGTACACCCACAAGCTGGTCGACAACGGCAAGCAGATCGAGGCGCGAGGTGCCGCCTGCCGCAACAGCGACGGCACCTGGACGCCCTTGACATAAGTCAAAGCTTGCAGGCGTTCTCTTCCTTACAGCTCGACTTGCGGCCAAACGCCTCAACTTTGCGTCATTGGCCGTTTGTCTGTTGGATTGGGCTTCGGCTTGAAGTAATTGGACGCCATGCTGTTCTGGATCATCTCCGCTCTCCTGACGGTTATCGTTGCCGTCGTCCTGTTGCTGCCGTTGCTCAAGGGGGCGGCGAGCGAGCCGGATGACGATGTCGGCGAGGCAGCCGTCTATCGCGATCAATTGCGTGAACTCGAGCGGGACAAGGGCCTCGGGCTGATCTCCGCGGAAGATGCCGATTATGCCCGCGCCGAGATCGGCCGCCGCCTGCTTTCGGTTTCGGCCGGCAAGGGCGCCGCTGGTGCCAGCAAGAGCGTTCGGGCGAGCCGTCATCCGCTGGCGCAGGCTTTCATCATCCTCTGTCTTCCCGCGATAGGGCTCGGACTCTATCTGTTGACAGGCAGTCCGGGCATGCCAGCGGCGCCGCTTGCCGAGCGGCTGGAAAATCCCGGCAACAATCTCGAGCTTCTGGTCGCCAAGGCCGAGCGCCATCTGGCGGAAAACCCCAATGACGGGGCGGGCTGGGATGTGCTGGCGCCGATCTACTTCAAGAGCCAGCGCATCGGCGACGCCGAGCTTGCCTACCGTAACGCCATTCGTTTCCTCGGAACCAACCCGGCGCGCATGAACGGTCTCGGCGAAGTGCTGGTGGCGAGCAACGGCGGGATCGTCACTGAAGACGCCCGCTCGGCCTTCGAAGAGGCGCTGCGTCTCGACAGCAACAATCCGCGGGCCGAATTCTATCTGGCGCTGGCGCTGGAACAGGCCGGCAAGCGCGCCGAGGCGAAGGCCGCGTTCGAAAAGCTGCTGGCTGCCTCACAGAAGGAAGCGCCCTGGGTTCCGCTCGTAACCCAGCATATTGCTGCGAACAGTGAAGATGCACCGGCTGCTCCCACCGCACTCGGGAGTCCGAGTGAGGCTGACGTGGCGGCCGCACAGGACATGTCCGCAGGAGATCGCACGGCGATGATCCGCGGCATGGTGGACAGCCTCGACGCCAAGCTCAAGGAAGATCCGAAGAATTTCGAGGGATGGATGCGCCTCGTGCGCTCCTATGCGATGCTGAAGGAACCGGAGCGCGCAGTCGGCGCATTGAAGGATGGGCTTGCCGCCTTCCCGGCCGAAGGGGAGGAAGGCAAGCAACTGATCGCCATGGCCCGGGAGCTCGGCCTGCCGGTTGAGGAGGCATTGAAATGACCCGCAAGCAGAAGAGACTGGCCGTCATCGCCGGCGGCATGAGCTTCATCGTCGCGGCCGTGCTGCTGATGATGTTCGCCTTCGGCCAGTCGGTCGCCTATTTCTACATGCCGTCCGACCTCGAAAAGACGGCGGTCGGCCCGGGAACGCGCATCCGCCTCGGCGGCCTCGTGGCCGAAGGATCGGTCGTGCGCGGCGAGGGCTCGACGGTCAAGTTTTCGGTGACGGATGGCACGGGCACGGTTCCGGTCACCTATACCGGCATCCTGCCGGATCTTTTCCGCGAAGGACAGGGCGTCGTCACCGAGGGTGCCTTCGATGCCGCCGGCGGTTTCGTTGCCGACAGCGTGCTGGCCAAGCATGACGAAAATTACATGCCGAAGGAAGTTGCCGACCGCCTGAAGAAGGACGGCGTCTGGGAAGGCGAGGGGAAGACCCAATGATCATCGAGCTTGGCCATTATGCCCTCGTGCTGGCGCTGGCGACGGCGCTGATCGTTTCCGTGCTGCCGGTGATCGGCGCGCGAAAGGGCGACAAGGGGCTGATGTCGGTTGCCGTCACCGGCACGCTGGCGGGATTTGCGCTGGTTGCCTTCTCCTTCGGCGTGCTGACCTGGGCCTATATGGTTTCCGATTTCTCGGTGGAGAACGTCTGGGAGAATTCCCATTCGCTGATGCCGGCGATCTATCGTTTCTCGGGCGTCTGGGGCAATCACGAGGGATCGATGATGCTCTGGCTGCTGATCCTGAGCCTTTTCAGCGCGCTCGTCGCCTTCTTTGGCCGAAACCTGCCGGAGCGATTGAAGGCCAATGTGCTGGCGGTGCAGGCCTGGATCACCACGGCTTTCACGCTGTTCATCCTCGTGACGTCTAACCCCTTCATCCGGCTTTCGCCGGTGCCGGCGGAAGGCAAGGATCTCAATCCGGTTCTGCAGGATGTTGGCCTCGCCATTCATCCGCCGCTGCTTTATCTCGGCTATGTCGGCTTCTCCGTCTGTTTCTCCTTCGCCATCGCCGCCCTGCTCGACGGGCGCATCGATGCGGCATGGGCGCGATGGGTGCGGCCGTGGACGCTCGCTGCCTGGACCTTCCTCACCGCCGGTATCGCCATGGGCTCCTACTGGGCCTATTACGAACTCGGCTGGGGCGGCTGGTGGTTCTGGGACCCGGTCGAAAACGCATCCTTCATGCCCTGGCTCGCGGGTACGGCGCTTCTGCATTCGGCACTGGTGATGGAAAAGCGCGACGCGCTGAAAATCTGGACCGTGCTGCTCGCCATCCTGACATTCTCGCTGTCGCTGCTCGGCACCTTCCTCGTACGCTCCGGCGTGCTGACCTCGGTGCATGCTTTCGCCACCGATCCGAGCCGCGGTATCTTCATCCTTTGCATCCTGACGATCTTCATCGGCGGGGCGTTCAGCCTCTTCGCCTTCCGCGCACCGATGCTGAAGGCGGGCGGCCTGTTCCAGCCGATCTCGCGCGAGGGCGCGCTGGTTCTCAACAACCTGATCCTGACCGTTTCGACCGCAACCGTGCTGATCGGCACGCTCTATCCGCTGTTGCTGGAAACCCTGACGGGCGAGAAAATCTCGGTCGGCGCGCCGTTCTTCAACCTGACCTTCGGCCTGCTTATGACGCCGCTTCTGGTGGCGGTTCCGTTCGGGCCGTTGCTGGCGTGGAAGCGCGGTGACCTGCTCGGCGCCATGCAGCGGCTGTTTGCGGCCGCAATCATCGCCTTCGTCTTCGCGATCATCGTCTATTACATCGAAAACGGCGGTCCGGTCATGGCGGTCTTCGGTCTCGCCGCCGGCTTCTTCCTGATCTTCGGCGCCCTGTCCGACCTCTGGTATCGTTCCGGATTCCGCAAGGTGCCGTTCCGCACCGCGCTCAGCCGCCTGAACGGCCTGCCGCGCTCGGCCATCGGCACTGCGATCGCCCATCTAGGCTTCGGCGTGACGGTGCTGGGCATCGTTGCCGTTACCACCTTCGAGACGGAAACCGTTGTCGAAATGAAACCCGGTGCGACGGCGGAGGCCGGCGGCTATTCCATCACCTTCGATGGCATGAAGCAGGCAATCGGTCCGAATTACACGGAAGAACGGGGCCACTTCACCATCCGTCAGGGCGGTGTGGACAAGGGTGATTTCTGGTCCTCCAAACGACTCTATACTGCGCGACGGATGCCGACCACGGAAGCGGGCATCCGCACCTTCGGACTGGTCCACCAGCTTTACGTATCCCTCGGCGATCCCATGGATGACGGCGGCATCGTCGTTCGCGTCTGGTGGAAGCCGTATATCCTCTGCATCTGGTATGGCGCGCTGATCATGATGGCCGGCGGCTTCGTCTCGCTCTCCGACCGCCGCTTGCGGGTCGGGGTGCCGAAGCGGGCTGCGAAGGTCGTCGCACCTGCGGCGCTGGGGGCAGCGGAATGAAGACGGTAGCTTTTTCTCGGATGAACCCCTCCCCAACCCCTCCCCACAAGGGGGAGGGACTTTGCCGTCTCAGCTGGCTGTCACCGCGGGTGCAAGACCTTGCTGCGCGTTTTCTCGCCCCTCGTGGGCGAGATGGCCGGCCGGCCAGAGGGAGGCTTGCTTCATTCCTTCTGATTTTTCTCCTCCTCTCACCCCTTCCGGCACTGGCCGTCAACCCGGACGAGATCCTGCCCGACCCGAAGCTGGAGCAGCGGGCGAGGGACCTTTCCGCGCAGCTGCGCTGCATGGTCTGCCAGAACCAGTCTATCGACGATTCGAATGCCGAGCTTGCCCGCGACCTGCGCCTGCTTGTGCGCGAGCGGATCGTCGATGGCGACAGCGACCAGCAGGTGATCGACTATGTCGTATCGCGTTACGGCGAATTCGTGCTGCTGAAGCCGCGCCTGTCCATGCATACGTTGCTGCTCTGGGGACTTCCGGGCGTGCTTTTCGTCATCGGTCTCGGCGTTGCCTTTGCCTATGCGCGGGGCCGCAGCAAGCCCGTTCCGAAGAAGCTTTCCGCCGAAGAGGAAGCCCGTCTCGGCAAGCTGCTGGACGAGTGATGCGCGCTCGACCCGGAGCGACGTCCGCGGCTTTTTTCGGCTTCATGCAAAGATTACGAAGTTTTCATTCTCCGTACAGTTCGCAGTAAGGTGACACGCCCTATATCTCCTTCATCCACCGCTTCCCGCCGGGATGGGTCCCGGCCTCCAGCAAGCAGAACAGATGAAGGTAATATCCATGTCTGACAAGAACGGTCGCTCCAACCTCACGACGATCCTGAAGAACTCGACCGCAGCCGGCCTCGCCGCGCTGATGCTGGCCGGCACTCTTCCGGTCGCCGTCAACTCAGCCTATGCGGAAGCCGTCAAGGTTCAGGCCGCACAGGTCCCGAGCTTCGCCGACGTCGTCGCCGCCGTTTCCCCGGCCGTCGTTTCCGTCCGCGTCCAGTCCAACGTCCAGAACACCTCGGACGAAAGCAACTTCTCGTTCAACTTCGGCGGTCGCGGCTTCGACGATCTCCCGGACGATCATCCGCTGAAGCGCTTCTTCAAGGAATTCGGCATGCCCGGCCCTGACGGCAAGGGCCCCGGTGCCGGTCCGAATGCCCGCCCGCGCGAACATGGCGAAGGCAAGGGCCGCCTGCGTCCGACCTCGCAGGGCTCCGGCTTCTTCATCTCCGAAGACGGCTATATCGTCACCAATAACCACGTTGTCGATGACGGCGCTGCCTTCACCGTTGTCATGAACGACGGCAAGGAACTCGATGCCAAGCTGGTCGGCAAGGACAGCCGCACCGACCTCGCGCTGCTCAAGGTCGACAATCCGAAGGAAAAGTTCACTTATGTGGACTTCGCAGATGACGAAGCCATGCGTGTCGGTGACTGGGTCGTTGCCGTCGGCAACCCCTTCGGCCTCGGCGGCACGGTAACGGCCGGCATCATTTCGGCCCGTGGCCGCGATATCGGCTCCGGCCCCTATGACGACTACATCCAGATTGACGCCGCCGTGAACCGCGGCAACTCCGGCGGTCCGGACTTCAACCTGGCCGGTCAGGTGGTCGGTATCAATACCGCCATCTTCTCGCCCTCCGGCGGCAACGTCGGTATCGCCTTCGCCATCCCGGCATCCGTCGCCAAGGACGTGATCGCCAAGCTCAAGGATGGCGGCAGCGTGCAGCGCGGCTGGCTCGGCGTTCAGATCCAGCCGGTAACCCAGGATATCGCCGACTCGCTTGGCCTGTCCGAGGCAAGCGGTGCTCTGGTCGTCTCGCCGCAGGCCGGTTCGCCGGGCGACAAGGCTGGCATCAAGCAGGGTGATGTGGTCACCGCCGTCAATGGCGAACCGGTCAAGGATCCGCGCGATCTCGCACGCCGCATCGCGTCCTTCCCGCCCGGTACCCAGGTCGATGTTTCCCTGTGGCGTGAAGGCAAGGCCACGTCCGTCAAGGTCGATCTCGGCACGCTGCCGAGCGAGCAGGCGCTGGCCAGCAAGGAAGACGGCACCGGTGGCGACACGCAGGCTCCGGCCACAGAGCAGGCGCTTGCCAACATCGGCATCTCCGTTGCCCCGGCCGAAGACGGCAAGGGCCTGTCGATCATCGACGTCGATCCCGACTCCGATGCTGCGGACAAGGGCATGAAGGCCGGTGAGAAGATCACCTCCGTCAACAATCAGGCAGTCTCCTCGGCAGCCGATGTGATGAAGGTGATCGATCAGGCCAAGAAGGACGGCCGCACCAAGGCTCTGTTCCAGGTCGAATCGGAGAACGGCAGCCGCTTCGTTGCCCTTCCGATCAACCAGGGCTGACGCCCCTCGGGACTGACTGACCGCGGGGCGCTGAAGATCAGGTCTTCGGCGCCCCGTTTCGTTAGAGCACAATCCGACCGGAGCGAAGCGAGGATCGATAAGATTGTGCTGCAAAAAGAAATCCTTGGAGCGCCAAACCGATTCATTTGGATCGAAACGCGCTCCAAGTGGAAAACAAGGACGAGAGCATGATTTCCGGAGGAAGCGGGACTGTCGGACCAGCCGATTCCGGTTGTGCCGATGGCATGGCCGGCGGTAATGTCGCGCACATGAAGATATTGGTTATCGAAGACGATCTGGAAGCCGCCGCCTACATGACGAAGGCTTTCCGCGAGGCAGGCATTGTGGCCGATCACGCCAGCGATGGCGAAAGCGGCCTGTTCATGGGCTCGGAGAATACCTATGACGTGATGGTCATCGACCGCATGTTGCCGCGTCGCGACGGGCTGTCTGTCATCAGCGAGCTGAGAAAGCGCGGCATCGACACGCCGGTGCTCATTCTCTCCGCGCTTGGCCAGGTCGATGACCGCGTGACCGGCCTTCGCGCCGGCGGAGACGACTATCTGCCCAAGCCCTATGCCTTTTCCGAACTTCTCGCCCGCGTCGAAGTCTTGGGCCGCCGCAAGGGAAAGCCCGAGCAGGACATGATGTATCGGGTTGGCGATCTCGAGCTCGACCGGCTGTCCCACGAGGTCAAGCGCGCGGGCAAGGAGATCCTGCTTCAGCCGCGCGAGTTTCGCCTGCTCGAGTATCTGATGAAGAATGCCGGTCAGGTGGTGACCCGCACCATGTTGCTCGAAAACGTCTGGGACTATCATTTCGATCCCCAGACCAATGTCATTGACGTGCACGTTTCCCGGCTTCGCTCGAAGATCGAGAAGGATTTCGACAAGCCGCTGCTGAAGACTGTGCGCGGTGCCGGTTACATGATCAAGGACGAAGGCTGAGACACGGATGAGCCGCGCCAAGCTTCTGTTCAAGTCGACGGCCGTCCGGCTATCGGCTCTCTATATCGGCCTCTTCGCGCTCTGCGCGGCCCTGCTCGTCATCTATGTGACGGCGCTTTCCGAGCGCATCCTCTACACCCAGACGCGCGATGCCCTGAAAGAAGAGGTTCAGGATATCACCACCGGCTATGAGCGCGGAGGCATCAACCGCCTGCTCGCCATCATGGAGCGGCGTGCGCGCCAGCCGGGCGCCAACCTCTATGTGATTGCAGGCCCGACCGGCGAAATCCTTGCCGGCAACGTCGCTTCCGTGCAGCCCGGTGTCTTCGATCACGAGGGCTGGACCGACTTTCCGTTCCGTTACGAGCGCTACAACGAGAGCGGCGATGTGCAGCGGCATGTGGCGGCAGGCCACGTATTCTTCCTCGACAACAGCCTGAGGGTGCTGGTTGGCCGCGATCTGGGCGAGCCGGCCAAGCTACGGCTTCTGGTGCGCCAAGCGCTGATGGTGGCGCTCGCGATCATGGGAACCGGGGCCGTCATCATCTGGTTTGCCATCGGCCGCAACGCCCTGAAACGCATCGACCGTGTTTCGGCTGCAAGCAAGAAGATCATGGCGGGTGACCTCTCGCAGCGACTGCCGGTCTCCGGTTCGGGCGATGAGTTCGACCGTTTGTCCTCTTCGCTGAACGATATGCTGGGCCGCATCGAGAAACTCAACGAAGGCCTCAGGCAGGTTTCCGACAACATCGCCCACGACCTGAAGACGCCGCTGACGAGGCTGCGCAACAAGGCCGCCGACGCGTTGAACGAAGACGACGAGGCAACCCGCAAGACAGCGCTGGAAGGTATTATTGCGGAGTCCGACCAGTTGATCCGCACCTTCAATGCGCTCCTGATGATCTCGCGCGTCGAGGCGGGCTCGATCGCGGCGGAACTCTCGGATATCGATCTTTCCGCCATCGCTGCCGATAGCGCCGAGCTTTATGAGCCCGTGGCCGAAGAGGCGGGGCTGAGCCTCGAAACAGAGATTGCGCCGGGCCTTTCGGTAAGAGGGAATCGTGAACTCGTAGGGCAGGCGATCTCCAATCTGATCGACAACGCCATCAAATACGGTGCCGAGGGCGAACGGGACCGCAAGATCAAGATAACCGTCGCCAAGGCCACCGATGGCGTGGAACTCAGGGTTTCCGACAGTGGGCCGGGGGTTGCCGAGGACAAGCGTGAAGAAGTGATCAAGCGCTTCGTTCGTCTCGACAAAAGCCGTTCCAAGCCCGGAACTGGTCTGGGTCTCTCGCTGGTCTGCGCAATCATGGCGCTGCATGGCGGCAGGCTTGAGCTTTCCGACACGCATGGTGCGGATGCTGCGGGCGATGTTACCGATCGGGGTTTGACCGCGACCATGGTCTTTCCCGGCCAGAAGTCCTGATACCAAGGATCGATGATAGAAATCCATAGGACCGGCTTGATCGGGTTTTCCGGCTAAGAGGGGTTCGCAGAGCGATGCTTGTGCATCGGTCAAGGACCTGGACAACGCCGGAAAGCCCGGGAGGCCAGCCTGCGGTGGCTTCATACTGGTTCCTGGCGTTGTTGCGATGCTTGTACGATGGCGCAAGTATCGCCTTGCGCACCGCGCCTAGCCAGAAGCCAGTATGAAGTCATCCTATGGGGTTTCTATCATCGATCCTTGGTATACCTTCGCCTCGCAGAGCGGGATTCGGGGAGAGGGTCTCGTGCGATCTCGCCCGGATGGAGGCCTTGTGGGATGACGGAACCGAAGACGACGCGTCTGATGGATGTTGCAGCGGATGCGATCAGACCGCTCAGTCAGGTGGAACTGAAATCGGTTCTGTCCATGCTCAAGGATCTGGCGCAGAGCGAACGGGCAATCGCGAACCTGCTGGCGAGCGAAGGACCGTTGAAGAGTTTCGTCGCCGCCGCGCTGACGCTTTCGCCTTATCTGCGTGACATGGTGAACCTCTCGCCGCTGCTTCTGGCCGATGCCATAGAACTGCCGATAGAACCGATGCTGGAGGCGCTTGTCGCTTCCGCCCGCAACGCCTGGAAGGGTGAACCGGGTGGGCCGTCGGCGACCGAGGCGCAGGTGATGTCGCGGCTGAGGATTGCCAAGCGCAAGGTCGCCTTCCTGACCGCGCTTGCCGACCTCGCCCGGATTTTCGACGCGCGCGACACGACCCGTTGGCTGAGCGCCATTGCGGATGCATCTGTGGCGGCTGCGATAGATCACCTGCTCGTGGCCGGTCAGGAGGCGGGCAAGCTCACGCTTCAGGACCTGTCGGAGCCATCGAAGGGCAGCGGCCTGATCGTGCTCGGCATGGGCAAGCTAGGTGCCCGCGAACTCAACTATTCCTCTGATGTCGACCTCGTCGTGTTCTTCGAACCCGAGGCAGGCATCCTTGCCGTGCCGGATGACGCGACGGAGACCTATGGCCGGATGATGCGCCGGTTGGTGCGCATCCTGCAGGAGCGTACCGCCGACGGCTATGTGTTCCGCACCGACCTTCGCCTGCGCCCCGATCCGGGCTCCACTCCGCTCGCAGTACCGGTGGAGGCGGCCCTGGTCTACTATGAGGGCCGGGGGCAGAACTGGGAGCGCGCCGCCTACATCAAGGCCCGCCCCATTGCCGGCGATCTTGCAGCGGGAGAGCAGTTCCAGCGGGAACTCGTGCCTTTCGTTTTCCGTAAATATCTCGATTATGCGGCTATCGCCGACATTCATTCGATCAAGCGACAGATCCATGTTCACAAGGGGCACGGGGCCATCGCGGTGAAGGGGCACAACGTCAAGCTCGGTCGCGGCGGTATCCGCGAGATCGAGTTCTTTGCCCAGACCCAGCAGTTGATCGCGGGCGGCCGTATGCCGGAGCTGAGGGTTCGTCCGACAGAGGCGGCCCTTTACGCGCTCGCCGCCGCGAACTGGATCGATAACGAGACCCGCGACGAGCTGATTGAATGCTACTGGTTCCTGCGCGATATTGAGCATCGCATCCAGATGGTGCATGACGAGCAGACCCACCTTCTGCCGGAGAGCGAGGCGGAACTGCGACGCATCGCCTTCATGTCCGGCTTTGCCGATACCAAGGGATTTTCAGCCAGCCTGGAAAGCGTACTGAAAACCGTGGAGCGCCGGTATGCGGGGTTATTCGAGCATGAGGAAAAGCTGTCGACCGCCACAGGCAACCTCGTTTTTACCGGTCAGAAGGACGACCCGGATACGCTGAAAACGCTGAAGAGCCTTGGCTTCGAACGGCCGGAGGACATTTCCCGCGTTATCCGCACCTGGCATTATGGCCGCTATCGCGCCACGCAATCCGTTGAAGCGCGCGAACGCCTGACCGAACTCATGCCGGAACTGCTCAAGGCTTTCGGCGAAAGCCGCCGCGCCGACGAAGCCCTCCTACGCTTCGATGATTTTCTTTCCGGCCTGCCTGCGGGCATCCAGCTTTTCTCCCTGCTTGGCAATAATCCGGCGTTGCTGGACCTCATCGTCAACATCATGTCGTCGGCACCGAGGCTCGCCGAAATCATCGCCCGCCGCCCGCATGTCTTTGACGGCATGCTCGATCCCGGCCTGATGGTGGAACTTCCGACGCGGGACTATCTGGCGAAAAGGCTCGCCTCCTTTCTGAACGGCAGCCGTTTCTACGAGGAGATTCTCGACCGGCTGAGGATTTTTGCCGCGGAACAGCGCTTCCTGATCGGCATTCGTCTGCTCACCGGCTCCATCGGCGGGACGCAGGCCGCAAACGCGTTTACCGACCTTGCGGGGCTTGTAATCGGTGAAGCCCTGAAGGCTGTCGTCGGCGAGATGGAAGCGACCCATGGGCGGATCGAGGGCGGAAAGGTGGCGCTCGCCGGCATGGGCAAGCTCGGCAGCTTCGAACTGACCGCCGGTTCGGATGTCGATCTGATCCTGCTCTACGAACATGCCGACGATGCGGGCGAATCCGACGGGCCGAAGCCGCTCGATCCGGTGCGCTATTTCACCCGCATGACCCAGCGCCTGATCGCGGCACTTTCGGCACCGACCGCCGAAGGCGTGCTCTACGAGGTCGATATGCGGCTGCGCCCCTCCGGCAACAAGGGACCGGTCGCAACCAGACTGCGCGCCTTCGAGAAGTATCAGAACGAGGAAGCCTGGACCTGGGAGCACATGGCGCTGACGCGCGCGCGCCTCATCTGCGGTGACGAGGACCTGGTCGGGCAGACGAAGGCGATCATCGAGAGCGTGCTTGCAAGGCCGAGGGATCAGGCGAAAATCGCCGCCGACGTGGTGGAGATGCGCCACCTGATCGAAAAGGAAAAGCCGTCGCGCGACATATGGGATTTCAAGCTCATCCCCGGCGGGCTGATCGATATCGAATTCATCGCCCAGTATCTTGCCCTGATCGCAAGGGGGCGCGGCGTCGATGTTCGCGGGAGCGGGCAGTCGACGACGGAGGCACTGAGGCAACTGGGTGGCGCCCTGCTCGATCCGAACGATCTGGAGACCTGCCTGGCAGCGCTTCGCTTTTACACCGATCTGTCGCAGGTGGTCCGCCTCTGCATCGACGGTCCCTTCGATCCGGCCAATGTGCCCGCCGGTCTCGTCGATCTCGTCTGCCGTGCGGGAGACTGCCCCGATATCAAGACGCTGGAGGCCGAGGTGCGCAGATTGTCGAAAGCGACGCGGAAGGTCTTCCAGAATGTGGTGAAGGGATAGTCGTTCCTTCGACCGTCAGGCAAACAGCAGTTTTCTCAACAGAAAAGACCGCCGACAGTATGTCTGTCGGCGGTCTTTTCTGTTTCCTGTTCGGTGGTCTTGCTTAGAAGTTGACCTTCCAGCCGCTTCTGACCCAGACGTTCGGGTCGTCGCCCTCTGTGGTGGCGTTGACCATGAGCGAGGCGGTGCCGCCGCCGACGTCGAACTCGGCGCCGATGCCGGCGCGAACCCAGAACTGCTTGACGTCCTGTCCTTCGAGGTCGAACGAGCTGATGCCGATGATCTCGCCGCTGGTACCGGTCGTTTCCTTCTCGAAGCGGTAATCAGCCTCGGCGCGACCGAGCAGGCGGATCTCGTCGGTCAGGGAATGGACGAGATCGACACCAACGCGCGCGATGGTCGAGTGATCCTTGCTCTCGTCGTAAATAGCCGGGAAGGAGCCACCGGTTTCCGTGTAGCCGTCGCTCCTGGTGTTGGCGCGCGACAGGGCCGCATAAGGCGTGAACGCGCTGTCGCCGAGGGTGAACGCCATTATTGCGTAGCCATTGCTCGATGGAGATCATGCCGTCTTCGGAGGTCCATCGAAAGCCGTGCGCGTTGTCGCTGCTGTCCTCAGCATAACCCACGACGACCGTACCGTCGGCATTGACGTCATAGGCGCTCGAATAGTTGCCCCCGAGGGTGCCGAGGTCGGTCATCGTGCCGTTAATGCCATCTGCTCCAACGGACCAGCGGTAAGCATGGTAATAGGTATCATCGGTGTTAACGTCCGGAGCCGTTTCCGCTTCGCCGACAATCACACTGCCATCATTGTTCATCGCTTCGGCGTAGGAGTAGTTTCCACCCAGCGTGCCGAGATCGATGATGCCGCCGGCGTCAGTCCAGCGAATTGCGCGACTGTAGCCGTATGTGGAGCTGCCCATGGTATTGGCTGATCCCACGACGACCAGTCCATCGTCGCTGACCATGCTGGCAGAGCTATAAGTCCCGTCGCTGAGGGTACCTATATCCGTCATTGCCGTGTCGCCGACGCGCCAGACAAAACCGTGGCCGTAATTGTCGTTGCCGCCCAGGTAGGAATAGCCGACAACAGTAGTTCCGTTCGCACTGATAGCGTAGGCGTAAGAATAGTGCCCGCCCAATGTTCCGAGATCAGTGAGCGTGCTGTTTCCCTTTTGCCAATAGAAGAACGCCGGAACCAGCGAGATAAAGAGTATTCATTGTATTTTTCTATCGATAAGCTTGACGCTGTGAATATGTGTTTAGGATTTGATTGTAATGACAACGTTCTGCTGGAGTATTGACTGCTGTCGCGGTACAGTCGCCCCTTAAGCGGCCGCAATCTTACCACGACGGGTCGAGATTTCGTCCGGTATTCTTACCGATACGACCGTGCCGTGACCTTCGCGGGAGCGGATGCTGAGTTCGCCGCCATGCATGCTGACCAGGGAGCGGGAAATGGCGAGGCCGAGGCCCGAGCCGCCATTGCTACGGGCATACTGGCTCTGCACCTGTTCGAACGGGTGCCCGATTTTCGACAGCGCGGTTTTCGGTATGCCGATTCCCGTGTCGGCGATGGTGATCGTGACCGCGTCGCCGATCCGGCGGGCGCGCAACGCGATCCGCCCACCCGCGTCGGTGAACTTCACCGCATTGGACAGAATGTTGAGCAGGATCTGCTTCATTGCACGGCGGTCGGCATTCATCGTCAGCCCGGTCGAAACACGCTGCTGGATGAGGATGTCCTTCTCGTCCGCCGGAATGGCGGTGAGCCGCATGCTTTCCTCGATGAGGGCGTCGAGATCGATATCCTCGCAACGGATCTTCATCTGGCCTGCTTCGATCTTGGACATGTCGAGAATGTCGTTGATGACGTTCAGCAGATGCTTGCCGCTGTCATGGATATCGCGGGCATATTCGGAATATTTCGGCGAACCGATCGGGCCGAACATGCCGGCAACGAGAATCTCGGAGAAGCCGAGGATGGCGTTGAGCGGTGTTCTCAGTTCGTGGCTCATGTTTGCCAGGAATTCGGACTTGGCCTTGTTGGCTGCTTCCGCGCGGTCCTTTTCCGCAAGGTAATTGGTGTTGGCGACGGAAAGCTCCGCCTTCTGGCGCTCGAGTTTCTTCTGGGAGGAGGAAAGATCCCCGATCGTCGCCATCAGGCGACGTTCCTGATCGCGCAGGCGCTCCTGGTGCCGCTTCAGCAGCGTGATGTCGGTGCCGACGGAAACGAGGCCGCCGTCACGCGTGCGCCGCTCGTTGATCTGCAGCCAGCGCTCGTCGGCAAGCTGCACCTCGGTCGTGCGCGAATTGTTGCCGAGATCGGGATCGGCGATGCGACGCTGGATGATCGGTCGCGCGGCCGCAGCCTGCACCACGGCGCGCTCGGTACCGGGCACGAGAATGCTGTCGGGCAGACCGTAAACCTGCTGGAAGTGGGCGTTACACATCACCAAGCGGTCGTTCTTGTCCCACAGCACGAAGGCTTCGGACGTGCATTCGATGGCGTCCGCCAGTCGCTGGTCGGCCTCGGCGTAGCGCTGGGCCAGACGATGCTGTTCCGTCACGTCCATGGCGATGCCGATCACATGCAGGCAGCCGGTGTTCGAGCGGATCACCTGGGCGCGGGCACGCATCCAGACATAATGACCGTTGGCATGGCGCATGCGGAAGACCTGATCGATCTGCCGGGAGCCACCCTTGCCGATGGCACGGGCCAGCGCATAGAGATTGCCGTCTGCCGGATGCATCAGTTTGGCCGCATCGGCAAAGGTCAGCATGTCCTCGGAGGGCGAAAGCCCGAGCATTTCGTACATCGAGCGCGACCAGAAGAGCTTGCGCGAGGCGAGATCGAAATCCCAAAGGCCGCAGCGACCGCGCGACAGGGCGGTTTCCACCCGCACGTTGGTTTCGAGGAAGATGTCGTCCGCATCGCGGGCGCGTTTCACCTGCTGGAAATAGGCGTAGAGGATGACCAGCAGGATCATCGAGATCCCGGCAAAGAGGGTGACGTTGAGCGAGATTTCGCTTCGCCAGAAGCTCATGGCGCCCTGAAGGGAATGGGCAGCGAGAATGAGCGCTCCTTCGGTTCCGACGGGCGTGACCACCGCGAAATGGCGGATGCCGCCAATATCCGTTTCGATCGCACCGCTGCGATCGGCGAAACGCCTGATGGTGCTGACTTCGGGCAGGAGCGAACCGAGTTGCATGCCGACGTAACCCGCGCCATCGGAAGACGAGCCATAAATGCGCCCGCTGGTGTCGACCAGCAGCACGAAGGCGCCGTCGGCCATGCGTTCCTGCGGCAGGAAACGGGCAAGTGCAGCCTCTGAACGTTGACGATCCGCGTTGGCGAACAACTCCGGCTGCGCGACAAGCGCCGCATTGGCCGTTGCCGACACCAGCGCTGTGGACTGGCGCACGGCGCTTTCGATCCGGGCATGTTCGGAAAGCATGCCAGTGACCCGCGCCAGCGCGACAACCGCCAGGAACGCCAGGATCAGCACCGGGATGGAGCGACGAAGAATGGTCTCGACCCGCCGCGACATATCCGCATCGCCATTGCCAAGCATCGAGACACACCTGGAAAGGGTGTCGAAAAGAGCAGCAATCCCGGTAAATTTAAGCCGCAACCGTTCATCGGCTGCGGTTGCCCGCTGCGCGTTCGACATCGTCCCCTGCCTCGATTTCTCGTGTGATTCGAAGCGCCGCCCGCCCGAATCTGCCTTAATGAATCATCGGTGATTCGGCTTGTCCAGTCCGGTTTGGTGAACAAAATCTTAAGCCATTATTCCGAATCGCTTTTTTTTGTACGCCACATGCCAAACGCTTGAATCTGATTGAAAACATGCCCGCGTCTCCCTTATCGATAGTGAAGGGGAATACAACCGGGCAGCCGCCCGAGGGGGCTTTGTTTGAAACACTTCCTGCCATTTCGCAGAGGTCCGGCGCGGGTCGGTGCTTTCGCGGCGCTATCCGCATTCCTGTTGTCGCATTCGGCGGTGTGGGCTGCTGAAGGCAAGCCGCCGAAGCTCTACAAAAAGCTGACGGAAGAACAGGCGGAGGAGGCGGATCAGTTCGCCCTCAACAATGCGATCGCCACCGTTTTCCACGAGGCCGGCCACATGCTGATCTCGGAGTTCTCGCTTCCGGTCCTCGGCAAGGAGGAGGATGCCGTCGATGGACTTGCGGTCGTGTTACTGCTGGAAGCGGAAGACGAGGACTTTAACAGCGCGGTCGAGGATTTCGCCAATGTCTGGTTTCTCACAGCGGGATCTGCGGACGAAGACGATGAGCTGGCGTTCTGGGATTCTCATGGTCTGGACGAACAGCGCGCCTACAACACCGTCTGCCTGATGATGGGCAAGGATGAGAAGCGCTTCAAGGACTTCGCCGACTCGCTTGAATTTCCCGAATACCGCCGGGAGCAGTGCCCGGAAGAATATGAGAGCCTGTCCGCAAGCTGGGATCGGGTTCTTGCTCCGCACGAGGCGGGCAAAAACGACAAGACAGACTTCAAGATCACCTATGAAAAGACCAGCGATCCGCAGCTCGCCTATTTCCGCAAGATGATCCAGGACGCCGAAATCCTCGAAATGGTCGCGGTCACCTTTTCCGGCACTTACAAGCTCAAGGATGGGATCAAGCTGACGGCGAGCGAATGCGGGGAGGCGAATGCCTACTGGAGCCCCGGGGATCGCGAGATGACGCTGTGCTACGAGGATCTGCTGAACAGCGCGAACCTCGACGCCCAGTGGTATATCGACAATCCTGACGAATAACGCCTGATGGAGGGCAGGGCGGGCGAGGCGTTGGACGCCGCGCCCGTAGCTGTTTCAGCCCTTCAGGGTGCGATCGACGATGTCGCGGACATCGTTGGACAGTGAAGCGCTACGCTCGATCGTCATCAGCGCCTCACGCGCATGATCGGCTCTGGTGGGCTCGAGCAGGCGCCAGGAGCGCATGGCCGTCAGCAGGCGCGCGGCAAGCTGCGGATTGCGCTTGTCGATGGCGAGCACCTGCTCGGCGAAGAACCGGTAGGCCGTGCCGTCAGCCCGGTTGAAGCCGGTCGGATTGCCAAAAGCGAAGGTGCCGATCAATGCCCTGACGCGGTTGGGGTTCGAGGCGATGAAATTCGGATTCTGCATCAGCCGCATGATGCGGTCGAGCGCGCCATCTCCGGGAATGGTCGCCTGGATCTGGAACCACTTGTCGAGCACCAGCGCGTTCGAAGCAAAGCGGGTTTCAAACGAAGCCAGCGCAGCATGGGTTTCCGGAGCGTCCGGGAAGCGGTGGGCGAGAACGGTCAGGGCCTGCGAAAGGTCCGTCATGTTGTCGGCCTTGGCGAAAGCCTCTGCTGCGGCCACCGGCGTATTTTCGCTGAGAGCGAGGAAGCCGAGGGCCGCGTTGCGGAGCGAACGGCGTCCGGCGCTTGCTGCGTCGGGACTGTAGGCGGCATCCGATGCCAGACCCTTGTAAAGGGCTTCGAAGGTGGCGGCACCCGCAACGGCAATTTCCTTCAGGATCGCCTGACGACCGGCGTGGATGGCGTCCGGATCATTGTTCGATCCGAGTTCGCGCGCGATGTCGGATTCACTCGGCAGCGCCAGCGCCTGCGCCCGGAAAGCCGGTTCCAGGCTCTCGTCGGCTGCGATAGCAAGAAGGGCATCGAGAAGCCCCTTGTCGCAGGAAATCGGCTTGCCCTTGGCGGCTGCACCGGCTGCTTCCGTCAGGTTCGGCAGGGCGAGATCGGTGATGGCCTGCCAGCGGGAGAAGAGATCCGTCTCGAAGCGGGCAATCAGGGCGAGATCGTCGGTCGTCTGCGAGAAATGCAACGCAACCGGCGCCGAGAAGCTGCGGTTCAGCGAAACGACCGGACGGCTGGCAATGCCGGAGAAGACAAAGGTCTGGCTGCGTTCGGTGAGGTGCAGGACACCGCCCGAGACTTCCCCGCCGGTGACGGCAGAGGGAGCCTGCTCGTCGCCGTTGGCGCCGATCAGCGCGAACCGCAACGGAATATGCATCGGCTCCTTGTTGGACTGTCCGGGCGTGGCCGGGATCATCTGCTCCAGAGACAGGGTAAGCGTCTTGGCAGCAGCGTCATAGGAGGAAGAGACAGTGATCTGTGGCGTGCCGGCCTGATTGTACCAGAGCGAGAACTGCTTGAGATCGCGACCATTGGCATCCTCGAAGGACTTCACGAAGTCTTCGACAGTGGCGGCTTCGCCGTCATGGCGCTCGAAATAGAGATCCATGCCCTTCTTGAAACCATCACGACCGAGAATGGTGGCGATCATGCGGGTGACTTCGGAACCCTTCTCGTAGACGGTCGTCGTGTAGAAGTTGTTGATCTCGCGATAGGCCGTCGGGCGGACCGGATGCGCGAGCGGGCCGGCATCCTCGGGGAACTGTTCGGAGCGCAGGTGACGGACTTCCGCGATGCGCTTCACCGGGCGCGAGCGCTGGTCGGCGGAGAACTCGTGGTCGCGATAGACGGTGAGACCTTCCTTCAGGCACAGCTGGAACCAGTCGCGGCAGGTAATGCGGTTGCCGGTCCAGTTATGGAAGTACTCGTGGGCGATGATCGCTTCGATATTGGCATAGTCCTGGTCAGTCGCCGTTTCCGGATCGGCCAGCACATACTTGTCGTTGAAGATGTTGAGGCCCTTGTTTTCCATGGCCCCCATGTTGAAGTCGGACACGGCGACGATCATGAAGATGTCGAGGTCGTATTCGCGACCGAAGACTTCCTCGTCCCATTTCATCGAGCGCTTCAGCGCGTCCATGGCATAGGCAGCGCGGGCTTCCTTGCCGTGTTCGACATAGATCTTCAGAGCGACTTCGCGATCGGACATGGTGGTGAAGGTGTCTTCGACCACGCCGAGATCGCCGGCGACGAGCGCAAAGAGATAGGACGGTTTCGGATGCGGGTCGAACCAGGCGGCGAAGTGCTTGCCCGGGCCGTAGCCGGCGCCACCGAGGAAGTTACCGTTCGACAGCAGCAGCGGATTGGCATCCTTGTCGGCGATGATGTTGACCGTGTAGACGGCAAGCACATCGGGACGGTCGGGGAAATAGGTGATGCGGCGGAAGCCCTCGGCCTCGCACTGGGTGCAATAGATGCCGTTGGAGCGATAGAGGCCCATCAGCTGGGTGTTGGCCTCCGGATTGATCTGCGTCGTGACGGTAATTTCGAAGGGAACCGTTTCCGGCAGGTCGCGGATCGTCAGGCTCTCGGGTGTTGCCGTGTAGCGTTCGGCGGCCAGCTCCATCTGATCGAACATGAGGCCGGTCATGTTCAGATCGTCGCCGTCGAGAACGAGAGGGGCCGTAGTATCAGCGCCTTCGCGGCGGTGAAAGATCAGTCGTGCTTCCACCTTGGTCTCGGTGGGATCAAGCTCGAAGGTCAGGTCTACGCGTTCCAGCACGAAGTCGGTGGGGCGGTAGTCTGCCAGATGAATGATCCGGCCCGTATCTGTTCGCATGTTTTGTCCTGATCGTAAGTAGATGCCGCCTTGCGGCACCGGCATACGAAATACGCCCGCAGGATCACCGCCAGAATATTGTAGATGATTGCATCAATTCCTGAACGATTGTTAAAACGGAGAGGATTTTGGTGGTCATTTTTGGACAACCACCGTCGAGTTTTCCGTTGGCTATTTCAGGCCGAAGGCGGCGCGGATCGAATCGTCGCTCTCGTTCTGCTGGACGATGACGCCATACCAGCCGAGACCATCGTAGTCTTCATATCCCAGCGTCTTGGCGAAGGCGACGATGGAGCCCTTGCCGTCGTAATAGCTGCCGCGCATCTGTCCCTCGGGATTGTGAAGGGCGAAGTGGGTGTAGCGGCGTTCCGGACTGCTGGAGGCGATCACCCGGAGCGCGCCGTCGAGCAGCAAGACCTCGGTCTTTTCCGCCACCTGCGGCGGCAGGTTGGCCTCTTTTTCCACGATGGCCTGCCCCTGCATCTGCCAGTCGAAATAGACGCCCAGTGTACCGACGAGTTCGCCGTCGGAACGGCCGCCTGCGCGGATCCCGGTGGCATAGACAAGGACGTCGCGATTGTCGTGGGCTAGGCTGGTCTTCACTTCGTCGACCACATAGTCGTCGCCGCTGGCGCATTGGCGGGCCGCGACGAACCACGGTTCGGCGGAGAAGCTACGGTCCCTGAGCGCCCGCTGATACTTCGGATTGGCCGAGGCGACGACCCTGCCGTTCGCGTCGGTCATCACGAGGTCGAGATAGACGGTGTAGAAACGGTTGATGACCCCGAGGCGTTCTGCGGCATAAGAGAAACGGGCATTCGTCGGATCTTCCAGCGCCTGCCAGAGAGCCGGGTCGGTGGCCCACCAGCGCACGTCGGCGGTTCGTTCGAACAGGTTGCGAACGATGAACTGCACGAGAGTCTGGGCAAGGTCCGTCAGACGCACGCCTTCCATCTGCTTGACGAGATCATCGGCCATGCTGCGGCCGACGCCGATGCGGCCGAGGACATTTTCCTGAAAGCGGTCGGCAATATCGGCGGCGGCCTGGGCGAGGCGCTGCACTTCGTTCGCCACGACTGCGAAGCCCTTGCCGGTTTCCCCGGCGCGCGCGGCTTCGATCAGGGCATTGATGGCCAGAAGCCTGATCTGTTTCACCACATGGGTATTTTCGGCGCTGAAGCGCTCCAGGTCGACACCGATCCCCTCCGTGACAAGCCGCATCGAGCGGGGGGTGGCGACTGCGGGGGCATTACTTTTCAACTTCGGAACGGCTTCGCTCATCGGCAACTATCCGCAAAAGGATTTCGGTTGTCAAAATCCCGCCGACAATGGGAGGAATTGGCAGCGGGCGTGGAAAAATAAATGCAATTGAACGCGGTCAAGTATCCGTGAAATTGGTTAACTGAGAATAAAGTATATTTCGTCAAATTTACTGGAGCTGAGCCGTTCTACGGCTCGATATCGCCTCCGCCGCCGATAGGTCCTTGCCTCTTGCCGCGATAAGCGACTATCTTCCGACCGAAGCTTCGCCGTCGAACAGCAGTCTCGTCCGGTTGCTGCAATTCCGTGTTCTTGTATTCAGAGCCCTGCCGATGGCCCCCGCCGTATATGATCCCATCCGGGGCATTCTTCTCAAGGTTTTCTCAGTCACGGCCTTCGTCGGAATGCAGAGCTGCATCAAGCTGACCGGGGGAGAATTGCCGACCGGCCAGGTCAGCTTCTACCGATCCGCCTTCGCCATCCTGCCGATACTGCTTTATCTGGCATTCAAGGGCGAACTGCGCACCGCCTTCCAGACCAGCAATCCATTCGGTCACCTGAAGCGGGGGCTGCTCGGCGTGGCCTCCATGATCGTGGGCTTCTACGGGCTCATTCTTCTGCCGATGCCCGATGCGATCGCAATCGGCTATGCCATGCCGTTGCTTGCCGTGGTTTTTGCGGCGATCTTCCTGCGTGAGAATGTCAGGATCTACCGCTGGAGCGCCGTCTTTGTCGGAATGATCGGCGTTTCCATCATCTCCTGGCCGAAATTGACCCTTTTCAGCGAACAGGGCCTGGAATCGCAGGCGGCCGTAGGCGCCTGTGCGGTACTTCTGGCTGCTGCGCTGGGCGCGACCGCCATGCTTCAGTTGCGCCAGCTGGTGCAGGAGGAGCGGACGGCGACTATCGTCCTGTTCTTTTCGCTGACGGCTTCGGTATTGTCGGCGATGAGCTGGTTCTTCGGCTGGCACGCCCTGACCTGGGAGACGCTCGGATTTATGGTCATGGCCGGTTTCTTCGGAGGGCTGGGTCAGATCCTGCTCACCGAAAGCTATCGCTTCGCGGACGTCTCGACTATCGCACCGTTCGAATACTGTTCGATCATCCTCGGATCGATCATCGCTTTCCTGCTGTTCGACGAGATCCCGACTTTGACCACGCTGATCGGTGCATTCTTCGTCATCGGCGCGGGTATCTTCATCATCTTCCGTGAGCACCAGCTTGGGCTGGAGCGTCGTGCCGCCCGTAAGGCCTCGACGCTGCAATAGCCGCGAACCGCACCGTCTCAGCACCTCAGGACAGGCGATCTCCAATGCCGCCGGACGAGTCAGGCCCCTGCATCGGCAGCGGTTTGGACTGGAAGTCCGTCTTCTCCGACGGCCCCTCGCTGGAGGGGCGGCGCGTCATGCGATAGCCGGCATAGCCCGCATAGAGTGCGAAGGCTGCTGCAAGGAACCAGATGAGGCCGTTCGGACCGAAATATTCCATCAGCGTACCGCCCATCAGCGGTCCGGTAACGGTTCCAAGGCCGTAAAGGATCATGATCGCGCTGGAGATCTTCACGTATTCGTCGGGTTCCGCCATGTCGTTGGCGTGCGCGACGTTCAGCGCGTAGACGGGATAGAGCACGGTGCCGACGAAGAAGCCGGCAATGTAGAGCGCCACGGGGCTACCGCCGAAGATCAGCATGGCAAAGCAGGCCGTGAGACCGAAAATACCTGAACCGATCATCACGAGACGCCGATCGATGAAGTCCGAAAGGCGTCCGAGCGGCATTTGCGCGATCGCGCCGCCGGCGAGAAACGCGGCAAGCAGCGTAGCACCTTGCGCGGTGGTCATGCCGACATTCTGAGAGTAGACGCCGCCAAGGCTGCCCCATGTGCCGGAAAGCGCGCCCGACAGGAGCGAGCCGAAGAAGGCGACCGGCGAGCGTTTGAGCAGGCGCTTCAGGTCGAACTTGGCTTCCGCGATGGGAGCGGGCGATTGGGCCGTCGAAAGCGCGGTTGGAAAGAGAGCCAGGCAGAAGAGCAGGGCGCAAACGATGAAGAGTTCCGTGCCCTTCGGATCGCCGAGCGGCACGAGATACTGCCCGCCGATCGAACCGGAGAGGGCCGTAATCATGTAGACCGAAAAGAGAGCTCCCCGGTTTTCATTGTTCACGCGCTCGTTCAACCAGCTTTCGATCAGCAGGTAGGCGCCGGCAATGGCAAAGCCGGCAAGGCCACGAAAGAGCATCCATGCACGCCAGTCCACGACCAGCGAGCACAACAGCACCGAGACCGTCAGAAGGGTCAGAAGCGCGGTGAAGACACGCACATGGCCCACGCGGCGAACGAAGATCGGCGTGACGATACAGGAGAGCGTGAAGCCGAAGGTGTAGGCCGTCGCGATGATCGAGATGGTGAACGTCGCCCAGCCCTCGTCGATCGCACGGATCGGCAGGAGGAAATTCATCAGGCCAAAACCCGCCATCATCAGCAGGGTCGAGAGCATGAGCGAGGCGATCGAGGCGAGGCTGGCCAGCATCGGATAACCCTGAAATGACGAAAGTGAATTGTGCCTTTATTCGAATGTTGGCGAACTGTCGATTGCGACAGGTTTCGACGCAAAGCCGAGTTATGCGATGCATGCTCAATTTTTCGTTAGCTGGCGGTAATAAAGCTGTCACCGCGCGACATTTTCATTTAATTTAAAAGAATTAGAATTACACTCTGATGCAACGGGTACGCGGGATGCGCCAAGCGTCCGTTGCAAATGTTGATATTATGAATTGCGTAACTGGCTTATTCTATTTGCGACGCCGCTATCGCGGTCAATGCTCCGGTGGTTCTGCGGATGCACCGGAGGTGCGTAGTTGCGCACTTGATCGTCGACTCTAGGGGAAGGGCGTCCATGGCTTATTCCGCTGAACAACTGGCTGCCAATCCGCTTTTCGTGGAGATCCTGAAGGCTTTCGCGATTGAGCTTCGTGGTCGTTATGACGAGCAGCCGAGGCTGGCGCGGTTTCTGGCTTCCCATCAGCGCTGGCTTCTGAGCCAGGCCGCTTTCGCGCTTCATCTCGAATATGACCCGGACGAGCCGAATTCCGGCCTTACAACGACCCGGTTGAGGGAAATCGTCACGACGGGAAATGCGGCAAGCCGCAACACGGTACTGAATTTCCTCGATCAGCTGGTCAGCTATCGTTTCGTCAAGATCGCGGGCGATCCCGCGCGCCGGCCGCGTCGCTTCGAGGCGGCGGATGTTACGACGAAGGCGATGTTCGGCTGGATGGTGGCCAACTTGTCCGCGCTTGACGGGCTGGACGGCGGCGGCAGGGCGAAGACGCTTATGGAAAAGCCGGAACTCTTCAAGCTGATCCAGCCGCAGGTAGCGCGTAGATCCTTCGACAACGTCCAGTGGCGCGAGCCGCCGCCAAGGGTTGCTATGTTTCTCTGGACGGAAGCCGGCGGACTGGTCATGGACGAGTTGATCCGTCGGGTGAAGCTCTCCGAGGAGATCGATGGCCGTTTCGATATCGGCCGGATCGATGCCCGGTTGATGGCCGAGCAGTTCATGATGTCGCGCACCCATCTGCAGCGGCTTTTCCGCAAGGCGATCGATGAAGACTGCCTTCAATGGCAGGACGAAACGAAGAAAAGCAATCTCTGGTTTACTGCTGATTTCCTGGCTGAATATTGCCGGTGGCAGGCCGTGAAATTCGCAATCGTCGATCAGGTTTTCGAGGATGTTGGCGGCAAGCTGGCGGCAGAGGGAGAGTGCGACGCCGCTCATCGCAATGCTGCCGTAGGCGACCCCTAGTCGCCCCAGCGTGCATGCAGCTTGATTTCCGAGGTTGCTTCAGAGCGGAATCTGACGGATCAGCGCGTTGTCGCCGCGCGCGGCGCGGCTGGTCATGCCACGAACCTCGTTCGAATACACTTCCGAGGCGCTGACGGCATTGCCGATCTGGGAGACTGCGGCCTTCAGGCGGCGGAGCGGGTGAAACATCAGGGTCATGGTATTCGGTCCTTGCATTCGTGCGTCCGGGCGCGGCTGTCGCGCAGAATTCCCGTATGAGTTTAGGAAGGTGTCACAATTGTGCAATGCACAATATTTCCGGTCTGCAATGCAGTTGGCGCAGGTCCGCTTGCAGGCGGTGCCTGCAGAATTTAGTTCTGGCGGAAGTCGGCGAACACGGCAGCCGGGCGCGAGGCGACGCCAAGACGGCTGAAAACGCGCGCCGTAAGCTGTTCGTTCGTTGCTGAACCGAAGTGATGATAGGGCTGCCCGGAGCGTACGGGCTCGCTGGCGAGACGCAGGGTCTCAAACTTGCAGTGAATGGGGCGGGCGCGCATAGACATCTCTGTCAATCCTTGTATGCCGAATCCTCCCATGACTTAAGTTTATATTGCAGCGCAGCATTGTTTCTGCAAGGCAGGCGTGTGCGGCCCTGCATTGCGCCGGACGCATGGCTATCTTCATATTCCTTTAATAAATGACGCTTTTTTGACCGTTTACGGGCGATTCAGTCGGGCTCTGAAGGCCTGAAGGTCCTGCCACGCCAGCGCCTTGCTGGCTGGAGCGGTCAGCAGTTCCTGCGGATGCAGGGTGGCAATGGCCGGGACGGCGTGACCGCCGCAGGCAATATCACGCCATTGACCGCGAAGGGCGTGGATGGTGCCGGTCTCGCCGAAGAAGAAGCGTGCGGTGAAATTGCCGAGAAGAAGCACGGTCTTCGGCTCGGCAAGCTCGATCTGCCTTTCGATGAAGGGGCGGCAGATGGCGGTTTCCGGCTGAGAAGGGGTCCGGTCCCCCGGCGGACGCCAGGGCATGACGGTGGTAATCATCACGTCGGCGCGAGAAAGTCCGATGGCTGCGAGCATGCGGTCGAGAAGAAGCCCGGCGCGGCCCGAAAAGGCCGCCCCCTCGCGGTCGTCGTCGCCGGATGGCATGGGACCGATGACCATGATCCCGCTCGCCGCATCGCCGCTGGCAAAGATCGTCGAACGGGCGGATGTCTTCAGGTTGCAGCCGCCGAAACCTTCGAGCGCGGTCTTGAGCTCGGCAAGTGAACGCGCGCTCTCGGCCGCAAAGCGCGCCTCCGTAACGGCATGCTCGTCTGGAACTGCGGGAGCCTGAGCCGGGGCAGTTGGGCGAGGGGCCGAGCGTTCGGCAGTGGGTCGCGTACGTTCGGGTGCTGCTGTCTGGGTCGGGGCGTTCGGGCTGGCAGAAGTGGTCGCTGCCGATGCGCGCGGGCCGCGGGCACGCTGTTCGGCGAATTCGGCGACACGATCGACCGCCTCGTCATCGACAAGCCAATCGACGCCTGCCTCTGCATAAAAATGCAGGAGCGCGGCCAGTTCGGCGGGCGTCATGTCGCGGGCAGGGGTCATGAACGGGTCTTAACCCAAAGCGCGGCGGACAGGAAGGCCGGGGCGGCGATTATCGGGCAGCCGTGATCGCGGGTTGCCCGTTTTCGTCGTTCCTTCCGGTCTTGGCTTGCTCCGGTGTTCCTGTGCGTACGAGCGGTATGTCCCGCAGACCGTTTCCTATCAGGCCGTCCACTGCTCGATATCGTCGCGCTCGCCGATGAGCGAGAGGCCGTGGGCGATCGACACCATTTCGCCGCCGGTTTCGATCCGGTCGGTATCGAAGCGGTTGGTGAAGATGCGGCGGACGGCCGGAACGAAGGAGGTGCCGCCCGTCAGGAACACCTTGTCGATGCTTTCGGGCGCCGTACCGGTGCTTGCCAGTACGTCGTCGAGCGCGCCTTCGATGCGGGCGAGGTCGTCGGCGATCCAGTTTTCGAAGTCGCTGCGCTTCACGCTTTTGCGGCCGGCCGCGCCGAGTGGAGCGAAGTGGAATTCGGCCTCTTCGGCGCTTGAAAGCGCCATCTTGGTGGCCGACACGGCCTGATAGAGCGGGTAGCCCTCGTCATGCTCGATGAGCTCGATGAAGAGTTCCAGCTTGTCAGGCTCGGTCGCCTGCCGCACCAGCGATTGCAGGTCGGCGAACTCGCGCGAGGTCTTGAACACCGAAAGCTGGTTCCATCGCGAGAAGCTGAGGTAATAATTGCTCGGCACATCGAGCAATTTGCCGAAGCTCTTGAACTGGCTGCCCTTGCCGATTTCCGGCGCTACCAGATGCTCGATGATGCGCGCGTCGAACTGGTCACCCGCAAGGCCGACACCGGAATGGCCGACCGGCGTGGCGCTGACGCGCCCTGCATTTGTTTCGAAGCGGATCAGCGAATAGTCGGTAGTACCGCCGCCGAAGTCGGCGACCAGAACGGTCGCGTCCTTCTTGAGGTTGCGGGCGAAGTAGAAGGCCGCCGCCACCGGTTCGTAGACGTAATGCACTTCCGGAAAGCCGAAGCGGGAAAGCGCCTCGTTATAGCGGGTCATCGCGAGCTGAGGATCGGGATTGGAGCCCGCGAAATGCACCGGGCGACCGGTGACGATGCGCTTCGCGTCAGAAGGCCAGCCATCGCCGGCATAGGCTTCCAGACGCCGCAGGAAGACCTCCATCAGATCCTCGAACTGGAAGCGGCGGGCATGGACGAGGGTGCCCTGAAAAAGCGCCGAAGCAGCAAACGTCTTGATCGACTGAAGGAAGCGGCACTCACCGGGATTGTCGATGAATTGCCGGATGGCGGCCTGTCCTGCCTCGACCTTCAGGGCGCGTGCGCCGAGCTGGGCATCCTTCATGAAGGACAGCGCAGTGCGCATGCTGTCGGTCTCGCCGGCCGCCGAGGTGAAGGACACCGATTGCGTCGTGCCATCCGCATCCGCAAGCGCCATCACCGTATTGGTCGTGCCGAAATCAAGCCCCAGCGCGTGAGCCATCGCCGCCGCTCCCTTTTGATCTGTCTGTCTCTGGAATCGGGCGTTGCCCGAACGTGAAAAGGGGCGCAGTCGATGCGCGCCGCAATGAAGAGCGCGCCTAATGGCATGGATGACGGGACGAAGGCAAGGCCCTTCGGGTCAGGCAATCGCCTCTTTCGTTTCCTGCGCCATTGCCATTATCCAGGTACTGAAAGCCTGCATGGCGGGCGTCATGCTGCGCGATTTCAGCCGGGTCAGCCAGTAGCAGCCCTTGGAGACATGGATCGGAAAGGGTTGCTCGATAGCACCGCTGGCAAGATGACGGGAAAACATCAGCGGCGGTGCCAGCGCTACACCCGCGCCCTGCAGCGCGGCTTCCACCATGATGATCGAGGAATCGAAGACGGGGCCGCGAATCTGTGGTGGGCCGACCCCGGCCGCCTCGAACCATTCCGGCCATTCGTCGTGGCGGTAGGAGCGCAGCAGGCTCTGGCGGGCGACGTCTTCGGGCTTTTCAAGCAGGCGGGCGATTTGTGGAATGCAAAGCACCGAAAGCGGCGCTTCGAACAGGGCCTCCGCCTCGATGTCGTGCCATGCGCCGTTGCCGAAACGGATGGTGTAATCGAGCCCTTCGGCGGCGATGTCGACCCGGTTGTTGTTGGTTGAGAGCCGGATGTCGACATAAGGGTGCAGTCGCCGGAAGTCGGCAAAGCGGGGCAGAAGCCATCCCACGGCAAATGTCCCGACGGCGCCGATGGCGAGCACCTCCTGCACATGTCCGCCCTGAAAACGCTCCAGCATGTCGGCCATGCGGTCGAAGCTTTCCTGCAAGGATGGCAGAAGCGCCTGTCCCTCCTCGGTAATCAGCAGTCCGCGCGGCAGGCGGCGAAAAAGCGTTACGCCGAGCCGCTGTTCGAGCAGCTTCACCTGATGGCTGACGGCCGCTTGCGTGACGCAGAGTTCTATGGCGGCACGGGTGAAGCTCAGGTGGCGGGCGGCGGCCTCGAAGGCGCGGAGCGCATTGAGCGGCAGATGCGGACGAACCATCGTGAGGCCTTATTTTTCTAATGGCTCACCGCAGATATCATCGTTTGTCTATCGCTCACAAGCCGACCTAGAAATACCGCGTTCAATCGCGGGAGTATTTCCATGGCATTTTGCAGACGCATGTTTCTTGGCTTCTCATTCGGCTTTTCCGCCTTTGTTTCTGCCGGATTTCCGGCATTTTCGGCAGAGCCGGTTCATTGCACCGTTATCATCGATGAAGTGAGTGGAGATACGCTTTACCGGAAGGGGCAATGCGGGGAAACCTTTTCGCCGATGTCGACATTCAAACTGCCTTTGGCCATGATGGGTTATGACGCGGGCATCCTTCAGGACGAAAGCAATCCTCGCTGGGACTATCGCGCGGAACTCGACCGCCCGAAGCGGGAGCAGAAGGCGACTGATCCGACCATATGGGAAAAGGATTCGATCGTCTGGTATTCGCAGGAAATCACCCGTCGTTTGGGTGAGCGCCGGTTTGCCGATTATGTCCAGCGTTTCGGCTATGGCAATCGCGATGTGGCCGGCAATTCCGGCAAGAAGGATGGTCTCACGCAATCCTGGCTGATGTCTTCGCTGAAGATTTCCCCGGACGAACAGGTGGCCTTCCTGCGGCGTTTCCTGACGGGTGGGCTTCCAGTCTCCGCACATGCCTCCGACATGACGCTTGCGATCGTCCCCCACTTCGCCGCCGGTGACGGCTGGGACATTCAGGGCAAGACCGGTAGCGGTCTCATGCGTGACAAGACGGGCAAGGCCGACCGGTCACGTCCGCTCGGCTGGTTCGTCGGATGGGCCACCAAGGGTGACCGCCGGGTTATCTTCGCCCGGCTGAATATAGCCAATCGCCCGAGCGATCAGCCTCTCAGCATCTCCACGCGCGATAGCCTGATCGCGGAGTTTCCGGGGATCGCAACCCGTTTCTGATTTGGCAGACGGGGGAGCTCCCCGTCAGTTCTCGCGCATATAACTCTGCGCAGCCCAGATGACGCCCAGGCCGGCAATCATGGCCAGCATGCCATAGGCGATCCATTCGTTCTGGTTGATCATGAAACTCGTGGCCGGATAGGGAAACAGTCCGGTTCCCTGTCCGACCCACACGAGGCCGGTCAGGCCCAGGATGAGCCCCATTGCGGTAAACAGCAGACGTGCAGTCGCAAACATTGCTTTCCTCCCGGTTTCCTCTTCTGGATCAGAGGCTTGGCATCTGTGCCAGAGAGGTGCTTCTTGCTCTGTTCAACGCAATCGGGCTCCCAGTCCGATTGCGCTATTCCTCACGTCGAGTGTGGAGCGGTCAGGCAGACGGCTCGTGATCGCGTGGAAGCAGGAAACGTGCGCCGACCAGCACGATCAGCCCGAATATGGCGACGAGTGAACCGTTGACGGTCCAGACGCTATCCTTGGGCATGAAGTCCGTGCCGGGCAGGCTCACCATATGTGTGCCGTGCGCGACCCAGGCCGCGCCGACAACAATGATCAGGCTCCCGACAATCGTCAGTAGCTGCCGAATATGCTCCATATTTCTCCTCCCATGGAACAAATTGTCGCATCTACTATAGTCGATACGCGGCCGAAATCCAGTGTTTTCAGGGGTTTGAAAACCGCGCTGGAGTCGCAAGAAAAATCCCGCGCACCCTGCGATGCGCGGGATTGTTGATCTCTGGGGTCTGATGTCAGATCGAGCTGGCTGCGCCGCCATCGACCCTGAGCATGGTGCCGGTGATGTAGCTGGCCTGCTGCGAGCAGAGGAATGCGGCGGCGGCGGCAAACTCCTCGACCGCACCCAGTCGCCCGGCCGGGATGGTCTTGATCGAGGCCGCGCGCACTTCCTCGATGCTGCGCCCGGTGCGCTGGGCATTGGCGCCATCGAGCTCGTCGATGCGGTCGGTGTGGATACGGCCCGGCAGGACCATGTTGGCGGTCACGCCATAGGAGGCGATTTCCGTGGAGATGGTCTTGTTCCAGCCGACGAGCGCCGAACGCAGGGTGTTGGAAAGCGCGAGGTTGGGGATCGGCTCGAAGACGCCGGATGAGGCGACGGTCACGATGCGTCCGAAGCCTTGAGTCTTCATCAGCGGCAGGAGCGCGTTGGTGAGCGTGATGACGCGGACCACCATGCTCTGGAAAAAGTTATAGAGCTTTTCCGGGGTCATGTCCTCGACCGTTCCGGGCGTCGGTCCCCCGGTATTATTGACGAGAATATCGATGCCGCCGAGTTTTTCGTGAACGGCGGCCAGCATGGTGTCGACGAAATCGGCATCCGAAATGTCTGCCACCACGTATTCGGCCTTGCCGGCTCCGGCGGCATTGATGGCTTCGCAATTGGCCTTCAGCTTTTCGCCGCTACGACCGCACAGCAGCACATGCGCGCCCTCTGCCGCGAGCGCCTTGGCTATGCCGAGGCCAAGCCCGCGCGAAGACGCCAGCACGAGCGCGCGCTTTCCCTTGATGCCGAGATCCATGATGTCAGTCCTTCTCTGGAAGTGATTGCGTTGCCGCCACGTTAGCAAGCGCGTGGTGAGAAAGGAAAGGTCCCTGCAAGCGATAACGGTTCGCCATCGTGTCCCACCGTCAGTGTCGGGATGTTTCTCTGTTCGACGTTGTTGCTGAACGTAAGCCATTCATCACGCGTTACATCCAAAATGTCATAAAGGTTACATTTAACTTTGAGATAACCATTGGCGAACGGGAAGAAGCCCGGTTCTGAATAAGAAATATTTCGCCACGGTGATTAAATGTCAAAAAAGTATCATTTTAATATGCGAAATGGACAGCCCTACGTTCTTCGGCGAAGCCTTGGAGCCTTGCTCTGTGGGGCCGCTTTTCTGGGGGTTGCCATGGCTCCCGCTCACGCTGCTGACGATGGCACCTTGCGCCTTCTCTCCCTCAACATCTGGAACAAGTTCAAGCAGACGCCGGCAGTAACCAGCGATTTCATGATCAACGGCAACTGGGATGTGCTGATGTTCCAGGAGGCCAATGGCAGTAGATACGTGTCGGATATTCCCGGCATACTGAAGGATGCCGGTCTTGGAACCTATGGCGGCAATCTCGTTGGCGACGTTGGTATCATCTCCCGTCTTTCGGGGACCTACGGCAGCTATCAGGCCCCGGGTCTCAGCACGCAGGGGCGCTATGTCAGCTACCAGATAATCGACGGCGAAGCCGGAAGGCCGATGACAACCGTCGGCACCGTCCATCTGGACTATAGCGACGAGGCGACCAAGCGGGTTGCCGAGGCCAAGGCACTCAATGCCTGGGCGAAGACGCAAACCAATCCCCTGATCATCTCGGGCGACTTCAATGCCGGTGACGTTTCCGAACGCGGCCTGCACTCCAAGAGCCAGCAGGAACTCCTGTTGCGTATCTATACCAAGAGCCCGAACAACAGCTTCTACTACAGTCTCCTCGGGCAGTATGCGAAGGACAAGACGGCTCTGGACAAGTTCATCGCCGACTGGCGCGGAAAGGGATCAGCGGCAATCGATGCTGCCACAATCCCTTCGGATCTGTTTGCCGATGAGACCTATCCCGTCGCCGGCAACACGCCACAGACGATGAACGTTCTGAAGAAGCAGTTCATGCTGCTGCAGACGGATGAGGAGCGTGAACAGTTTGCGCCGCATGAACTCAACGATGGCAGCGCCACATGGCCGTCGGCCGGTGAGGATGCGACCAACACCTGGGGCAGCTGGCACCGGGTCAAGATCGACCATTTCCTGGCATCGCGGCCGTTCGGCAAATGGTACACGATTGCCGACGATCCGAACGACCCCTATCTCGGCGTCATCAAGGATGTCTATGTCACCAAGCCTGATGGCTCGACGGCACCTCTGTCTGACCATGAGCCGGTCGCTCACGAATTCCGCTGGATCGGCCCCGTCCTCGAGACCTACAAGGAAACGGTCAGCGGCGTCGATGTCGACAAGACGCGGATCGTCTGGAGTGAAGATGCCAATACCTTCAGTGAAAACGGCAAGCAGTTCTACCTGACGCGCAACAACATGCGGCAGGACGTTTATCTCGGCCAGGTTTCCGACGAGAACGGCATGCCGATCCTGACCGGTCTGACCGATGCCGAAAAGAAGACGCTTCTCGACTGCAAGAGCACGGATGCACGTTTCCAGCAGGCAATCGCGGAATACTGCATCGACGATCACAGCTTTATCGGCGAGACCCTCATCACGGATGGCGGCACGGTCATCGTTGATGAGGATGCCGCTCTCGGCACGTCTGCTGCGGACCTTCGTCTCGACAACGGTACCCTGCAGATTACCGGAACGGCCATGACCTCGCTCGACCGCTCTGTGATCCTTGAAGCCGGTGGCGGCACGATCGACGTCAACGACCCCTCGAACAAGGTGACGATCGTCCGCGAGATTTCCGGCACGGGTTCGTTCACCAAGGCCGGCGCGGGCACGCTGAACCTCACCGCCGACAACAGCTATACCGGCGAAACCATCGTTGCAGGCGGCCGTCTGGCGGTCAACAGTTCGATCGAGGACTCGGTCCTGACCACTGTTCTGAGTGGCGGCATCCTCGGCGGCAACGGCACGGTTGGCGATCTCGTCGTCGAGGCCGGCGGTACGGTTGCCCCGGGCAATTCCATCGGCCGCCTGAACGTTGCCGGTGACGTTACCTTCGAGAAGGGCTCGACTTATGAGGCCGAGGTCGATGGCAGTGGTAATTCCGACATGATCTCGACCACGGGCTCGATCACCATCAATGGTGGTTCGCTCTACTTCATCGCGGCCGGCAGCGGCTACGATCCGCTGACGGATTATACGGTCCTGTCGGCCGGAGCAGGGGTCACGGGCCGGTTCGACAGCGTCGGTTCGGATTTCGCCTTCCTGTCTCCGGATATGCTCTATTCTGCAACGGGTGTTACCCTGCGGCTTCTGCGTAACGACGTCGGCTTCAGCAGCGTCGGCTCGACGAGGAACCGCATGGCGGCCGCCGGCGGTATCGAAAGTCTCGGCGCGGGCAATGCTCTTTACGAGGCGGTCCTGCGGCTTGATGCGGCCACCGCTGATGAGGCCTTCCATCAGGTGTCGGGCGAAATGTATCCCTCGATTGCCGGTGCGCTGGCCGATGACAGCCGCTTTGTCCGGGATGCCGTCGAACAGCGTCTGAGCGGCATGGAAGCGGTAACCGGCACTGCCGGCCAGCCGGGTGAGGATGCTTCCGGATATCACGCCTGGACCCAGGGCTTCGGCTCCAAGGGTTCCACCGATGGCAGTGGCGTCGATCGGCTCGACCGCAGCACCGGTGGCCTGCTGATGGGTATCGACACCATGGTGACGGAAGACCTGCGTCTCGGCATCCTCGGCGGCTACGGACGGTCATCCTTCTCGCAGGGTGGTCAGCCTGCCTCTGCAGATGCCGACAGCTACATCCTCGGCTTTTACGGCTCCACCCGGTTCGACGCCCTGCGCCTGAGCTTCGGCGGCAGCTACGGCTGGAACTCGATCGAGGCCGACCGTGACATCTCCTTCGGCAACTTCACCGACAGCCTGAATGCCGATTACGATGCTGCGACCGCCCAGATCTTCGGCGAGGCAGCCTATCGCATGCAGCTTGGCGATGCGCTGTTCGAGCCCTTCGCAGGGCTGGCCCAGGTCCATGTCTCGACGGATGGCTTCACCGAAGACGGCGGTGCTGCCGCACTCTCCGTCGACGACGCCACCTACAACGTGACCTTTGCCAATATCGGTCTGCGTGCGGCCACGGCCTTCGATGTCGGCGGCACCATGGTTCGCCTCAAGGGGCAGGCATCCTGGCGTCACGCCTTCAGCGACAACAATCCGGATGCGTCGATGGCGCTCGCCGGCGGCTCGGTCTTCGATATCCAGGGCGCTTCCGCCAGCCGTGATACGGCCGTCGTCAAGGCCGGTATCGACTTCGATGTCGCGAAGAACTCGTCGGTTTCCGTCAACTACGTCGGCGAATTCGCCGCTGGCGGCGCAGATCACGGCGTCAATGCCGGTTTCAAGCTGAAGTTCTGATTTGAAACAGCCATCCTGAAAAGCGAAGGCGGGTCACGGCCCGCCTTCGTTGTTTCTGTTGGTGAAGCACGGCAGTTGCTTGCATTTTGCCGGCGATATGTTTCCCTCGCGGTAAATCGAAATCCGGGTAGGGGCGGACAGCCGGAGGGTACGAAAAAGACAATGGACAAGAAGACACGCCGTCAGGAAAGCCTGATGAAGCATCTCGAGCAATACCGCTACATCTCGCTTGAGGAGATAGCCACGCGGTTTTCCGTGACCACGCAGACCGCTCGGCGAGACATTCAGGATCTTGAAATGGCCGGCAAGGTGCGCCGGCTGCATGGCGGCGCAACGATCTCGCACCCGATCGATCCTGGCGTCCTTCTGGCCCGGCGCGTCGAGAACGCCGAGGCCAAGGAACGGATCGGCGCCGCCGTCGTCGAGCGAATCAAGGACGGTTCGGCAATCTTCATCGATACCGGGACAACCTGCGAGGCCGTAGCCCGCGCTCTTCTCGGCCACAAGGGGCTGAGGGTCGTAACCTACAGCCTTCGCGTCGCGACCGTCCTCAGCGAAGGTGCTGATTTTACCGTCGCCGTGCCGGGCGGTTTCGTCCGCCGGGTGGATGGCGGCGTATTCCGTCAGGACACGCCTGAATTCATCAGCAGGTTCAAGTTCGATACCGCCATCATCTCGGTCAGCGGCATCGATTCCGCAGGCGACATCGGCGATGACGACCATGCCGAAGTGGCGGCCGTCCAGGCGGCCATGAAACAGGCGGAAACCATCATCCTCGCCGTCGACAGCAGCAAGTTCGGCCGCCGTGCGCTGGTCAAGCTCGCAGCTCTGGCAGACATCCACGAACTGGTCAGCGATGCGCTGCCGGATGCCGATCTCTTGCACAAGCTGAACGAGGCAGGCGTGCGCCTGCTGGTCGCGAACGGATCGCAGGGCACAAGGTGATGCCGGGGAGAGCGCCTGAAAGGCTCAGGCGAAGGGCACCTTGCCCGGGTTGAAGATCCGCTTCGGGTCGATGGCCTGCTTGATCGTGCGGGCCAGCACCTGTTTTTCCTGCGAGACGTTGCTCTCGTAGCCGTGACGCTTCTCGAAGCCCACACCGTGCTCGGCGGAGAAGCTGCCGCCGGCTTCCTGCACGCCGGCATAGATCGCATCCTCCACGGCCAGCAGTTCTGCCTTCGGTAGCGGTCCCCGCTTGATCAGCGTGAGATGCAGGTTGCCGTCGGCGATATGGCCGTAGACATAGGCGTCATAGGTCGGATCGATGGCTCTCAGCCGTGCTTGAAGGCCGGCGACATAGGCGTCCAGACCGGTTGGGGGCACCGAGATATCGAAGGAGGGCGCGTCGGGGATGTCGGCGTAGTAGAAGCCGGAATCCTCGCGGATATCCCAGAACTTCCTCGCCTGGTCGAGCGACTGGGCGATGACGCCACCCTTGAGCCCGACGGGTTCCCAGAGCGTTTCGAGGCCTTCTTCGAGCACTCCGGTCGCCTGCTCTACCGTCTCGCCAGAAACCTCGACCAGCAAGGCACCGGCATCGTCTTCCAGCCACGACAGGTCGAAGCTCTTCAGCTTTGCATGGTCGCGGATATAGCGCGGCCACATCATTTCCGCTCCTTCCAGCGTAACGGTTGGCTGCGAGCGGAAATGCCGGATGACGGAGAGCGCCGCAGTCGCATCCGATACCCCGATGAAGGCGGTGGCCCGGTGAGGGCGGATGGGCTCCAGCTTCAGAACGACCCTGGTAACGAAGCCGAAGGCACCTTCGCCTCCGATGAACAGGTGCTTGAGATCGGGGCCGGCCGAAACCTTCACCACCCGCGTCATGTCCGAATAGATTTCGCCCGACGGCAAAACGGCTTCCAGCCCGAGAACCTGATGGCGCATGACGCCGTTGCGAAAGGCGAGGATGCCGCCGGCATTGGTGGAAACCATGCCGCCGATGGTGGCGGTGCCGCGCGAGCCGAGGTCGATCCCGGTCGTCAGTCCGTGGGAAGCCACCGCCTGCTGCAGCGCCTCGAGCGCCACGCCCGCCTCGACCTCCACCGTCATTTCGTCGGCATGAACAGCAAGGATGCGGTTCAGCCGCGAAGAGGAAACGATCACTTCGCCGGCATGGCTGACATTGCCGCCGACGAGGCCCGTCAGGCCGCCCTGCGGCACGATCGCCACGTTGTTTTGCGCGCACCAGCGGACAAGCGCGGCAGCCGCTTCGCTCGATCCCGGCTGGGCCATGACACCGCCGGCAAAATTGTCGGGATGCTCGCCCGGATGCCGTCCGGCAAGTTCCAAGGGACCGAGAATGACGAGCTCGGGATGTAGCCCGGACAGGCGTTCGGCGAGGTCGGTTGGCGAGAGGCGGGAAGCGGCTGGCATGATGATGAAATCCGGATGATTGGCCTCCCGGTGGAGAGAGAGGCGGAACTGTCCCGATTGCCATGCACCCGGGGAGCTTTTTTGGCAAGCATAGGCAAGCCTGGTCCGGCAGGCTTGCCTTCCTTCGTTAAACTTTTGCAATGCGGCATTTTGGGCTTGATCCTGCCGCGATTTAGGATCATCTGATCTGCGTCGCGATGGGATCGCGTCTCAATCCGAGGTTACCGTAATGGATCCTTCCAGTCGAAGTTCGAACCAAGTCCGCCGTCCCGTCCGGTAACAGGTCCGTTCTTCGCGCCTGCTCCGGATGGCTGAAAAGCCCTGAAGGAGCATGTCCATGCTGCGCATCTATCTTCGCGAAGCAGAACGCCTTGTTCTGCGCAATGATTCCGAAATCGCTTCCGCTGAAAACGCCGTCCCCGAGGTTGCCGCTCCGGTGCTCTGGTATGACCTCGTAAGCCCGACCTCGGCCGAAAGCCGGCATGTCGAACAGGCCCTTCAGCTTTCCATCCCGACCCGCGACGAGATGGAGGAAATCGAGCTTTCCGCCCGCCTTTATCAGGAGGATGGTGCCGAGTTCATGACGCTGACGGCGCTGACCAATCTCGACAGCGGCGAACCGATGAAGACCCCCGTCACCTTCATCCTCAAGGGCACGACGCTGGTCACGGTTCGCTACGCCGATCCGAAGCCTTTCCTCGCCTTCGTTCACCGGGCCTTGCGCGTCAATGCCCAGGGCTACAGCTGTGGCGAGGAGGTCATGATCGGCGTGATCGAGTCCATCGTCGATCGCATGGCGGACGTTCTGGAGCGGATCGGCAACGAGATCGACGGCATCTCGCGCGAGGTGTTCCGCAGCAAATCGGCGTCTTCCACCAAGAAGACGCAGGATCTGCAGTCGCTGATCGAACAGCTTGGGCAGAAGGGTGATTTTCTGAGTGGCGTCCGTGAAAGCCTCGTCAGCATCTCCCGGCTGGTTGCCTATCACGCCGCGCTGGAGACGCCGCAGCGCAAGCCGAGCAAGGAAGTCCGCCAGCGGGTGAAGATGGTCCAGCGCGATGCATCGTCGCTCGGCGATCATGCCGCCTTCCTGTCCGGCAAGGTGAACTTCCTGCTGGATGCGACGCTCGGGCTCATCAATCTCGAGCAGAACCAGATCATCAAGATCTTCACGGTGGCCTCGGTGGTCTTCCTGCCGCCGACGCTGGTCGCCTCGGTCTATGGCATGAACTTCGAATCCATGCCGGAGTTGCATTGGGACATCGGCTATCCCTGGGCAATGATGCTGATGGTGGCGTCCGCTGCGCTGCCGTTCCTTTATTTCAAGCGCCGCGGCTGGCTGTAAGTCCCGCCGCTGTCAGCTGTTCGGGAAGAGGTCGCGCGGGATGCGAGGCCTTCTTCAATTCACGTCTCCCGTTTTCTTTTTTTTGCCACTTCGGATGGAGCTTTCGGTTGCAGGGTTACCGACATGGCGCGTCAGGATGGCGCGGCGCGAATAATTGACGTGAACGTAAACGGTAGATATTCTGATTGAGAATGATCCCATACCATAATTTCGAGCCAGAGCGTGTCGCATCCCGGCTCGACAAGCCGCTTGTGTTTTGACAAGGAAGAAGCCGAATAAAAAAGGGGATCGGTTAAGCGGAGAGGATGATGAGCGAAGCGATGGAACTGCCCGAACGCGAAAGCATGGAATTTGACGTTGTGATTGTCGGTGGAGGGCCTGCTGGTCTTTCGGCGGCGATCCGGCTGAAGCAGGTCAATCCTGACCTTTCCGTCGTCGTGCTGGAAAAGGGCGCCGAGGTCGGAGCCCACATTCTCTCGGGCGCGGTCGTCGATCCGATCGGTATCGACAGGCTGCTGCCGGACTGGCGTGACGAGGCGGATCATCCGTTCAAGACGCCCGTTACCGACGACCATTTTCTTGTCCTCGGTCCGGCCGGCTCCATCCGTCTTCCGAACTTCGCCATGCCGCCGCTGATGAACAATCACGGCAACTACATCGTCTCGCTCGGCAATGTCTGTCGGTGGCTGGCGACCCATGCGGAAGCGCTGGGCGTCGAGATCTATCCGGGCTTTGCCGCGACCGAAGTGCTCTACAATGACGAGGGCGCCGTGATCGGCGTCGCGACCGGCGACATGGGCATCGAGAAGAACGGCGAGCCCGGCCCGAACTACACCCGCGGCATGGCGCTACTCGGCAAGTACGTGCTGATCGGCGAGGGCGTGCGGGGTTCGCTTGCCAAGCAGCTCATTGCAAAGTTCGATCTGCAGAAGGACCGCGAGCCGCAGAAGTTCGGCATCGGCCTCAAGGAACTCTGGCAGGTCAAGCCGGAAAACCACAAGCCCGGTCTCGTGCAGCACTCCTTCGGCTGGCCGCTCGGCATGAAGACCGGCGGCGGCTCCTTCCTCTATCATCTCGAAGACAACATGGTTGCGGTGGGCTTCGTCGTCCACCTGAACTACAAGAACCCTTATCTCTTCCCGTTCGAGGAGTTCCAGCGGTTCAAGACCCACCCGACCATCGCTCCGACCTTCGAAGGCGCGAAGCGCCTGTCCTATGGTGCCCGCGCGATCACCGAAGGCGGCTACCAGTCGGTGCCGAAGCTCTCCTTCCCGGGCGGCGCGCTGATCGGCTGTTCTGCCGGCTTCGTCAACGTTCCGCGCATCAAGGGTTCGCACAACGCCGTGCTCTCCGGCATGCTGGCTGCGGAGAAGATCGCCGATGCGATCGCTGCCGGCCGCGCCAACGACGAACCGGTCGAGATCGAGAACGAATGGCGTTCGACCGACATCGGCAAGGACCTGAAGCGCGTGCGCAACGTCAAGCCGCTGTGGTCGAAGTTCGGCACCGTCATCGGCGTGTCTCTCGGCGGTCTCGACATGTGGACCAACCAGCTCTTCGGCAAGTCGATCTTCGGCACGCTCAAGCACGGCAAGACCGACGCCCAGTCTCTGGAGCCGGCATCGAAGCACAAGAAGATCGACTATCCGAAGCCGGATGGCGTTCTGACCTTCGACCGTCTGTCGTCGGTGTTCCTGTCCAACACCAACCATGAGGAAGATCAGCCGGTCCATCTTCAGGTGAAGGATATCGCCCTGCAGAAGTCGTCCGAACTCGGCATCTTTGCCGGTCCCTCGACACGCTACTGTCCGGCGGGCGTCTATGAATGGGTCGAGAAGGACGGCGAGATGAACTACGTCATCAACGCCCAGAACTGCGTCCACTGCAAGACCTGCGACATCAAGGACCCGAACCAGAACATCAACTGGGTGCCGCCACAAGGCGGCGAAGGTCCGGTCTACCCGAACATGTAACGGGAGGTTGGTGGGACATCCGGACTGCCGCCGGAAGGGGGGGCGGCGGCACCCTGCCTAGCCGAACATTGAATGCTTGAAAGGCGGTCCATCGGGCCGCCTTTTGCATTTTTCCTGTCAGGTCCGGGGCGCCGATCCGGCTGCCCTGTCAAATTTGATCGCCTGCCTCGATTTCCCTGTTTTAATGGCGCAACAGTTTTCCTAGATAAATAGGCATGATGGCGCGATGTCGCGCTTCGGTGCTGGTTGCGGAGCGAAATGATGACGATCCTTTTTGGCGGGCGATTGCCGACGGGACAGGCTGCAGCTTTGGCGGCGGCGACGCTGTTTCTTTCGCTTGGGGCCGTAACCGGCAGCGCGATGGCCGGCGATTGCCGCAGTTACGCCCAGCAGGGTATCGACTGGAGCGGCTGCAAGAAGTCCATGCTCATCATTACCGATAGCGAACTCGACGGTGCCAATCTCACCAAGACCGATTTCTCCTTCACCGACCTGCGCGGTTCCTCCATGAAAGGGGCCAATCTCGAGAAGGGCAAGATGGTCCGCGCGTCCTTCGTTGCGGCCAAGCTGGAAGGTGCCAACTTCAACAAGGTCGAGGCCTATAGAAGCAATTTTGCCCGCAGCACTGCCGACCGCGCCACATTCGTCAATGCCGAGGTCCAGCGTGCCGATTTCCGCGAGGCACAACTGTCGGGTAGCGATTTCACCAAGGCCGAACTTGGTCGCGCCGATTTCCGCGGGGCAACCATTACCGGCAGCCGCTTCACCATGGCCAATCTGGCGCGGGCGCGGCTGAACGGTGCCGTATTCACCGGTCCGCTCGATTTCAGCAACGCCTTCCTGCTGCTGACGCGTATCGAGGGGCTTGATCTGTCCGCGGCCACCGGCCTGGAGCAGGAGCAGGTGGATCTTGCCTGCGGGGATGCCTCCACCCGCCTGCCACCCGGACTGGTCGCTCCCGCTGGCTGGCCCTGCGCCGACGATCCGGACGACAGCAACGATCCGTGACCGATCCCCGGCCCCGTTCAGCCCCTCCAGCGCAGTCGTTCGGCGCTGCCTGAGGGACTTTGCATCAGCCGCACGAAACGCCTTGAAAAATCCCGGCCAAAGGGGCAGTTTGCGCCACCTTAGAGATCAGTTGAAAGATCACCACTCATGCAAGCCGAAACGCCTCGCCTTACCTTCGATATCAAGCCGAATAACAATCCGATGCCGGAAGCCGATCGCCTGAAGGCGTTTGAAAATCTCGGCTTCGGCACGCTCTTCTCCGACCACATGGCGGTGATCCGCTGGAGCGAAGGCAAGGGTTGGCATTCCGCGGAGGTGACGGCGCGCGCACCGTTCCCGATTGATCCGGCGTCGAGCGTTTTGCACTACGCCCAGGAAATCTTCGAAGGCATGAAGGCCTACCGCACTTCCGACGGTCGCGCGGTCCTGTTCCGCCCCGAGGAGAATGCCAGCCGTTTCAACGAATCCGCCCGCCGCATGGCCATGCCGGAACTGCCGGAAGCGGCCTTCCTCGAGGCCGTCGAAAAGCTTGTCCGTCTCGATGCCAAATGGATCCCGCAGGGCGAGGGCGCGAGCCTTTATCTGCGCCCCTTCATGTTTGCGAGCGAGAACTTCCTCGGGGTCCGTCCGTCGAAGGAGTACATCTTCTGCGTTATCGCTTCACCGGTCGGTCCTTACTTCAAGGGTGGTGCCAAGCCGGTCAGCATCTGGGTTTCCGAGCACTACACGCGTGCGGCTCCCGGCGGTACCGGTGCCGCGAAGTGCGGCGGCAACTATGCGGCCAGCCTCGTTGCGCAGGCGGAAGCCTATGCCAAGGGCTGCGATCAGGTCGTCTTCCTCGATGCAGCCGAGCACAAGTGGGTCGAGGAACTCGGCGGCATGAATGTTTTCTTCGTCTTCGAGGATGGTTCCATCGTCACCCCGCCGCTCGGCGGCACGATCCTCCCGGGCATCACCCGCAAGTCGCTGATCTCGCTTGCCCGCGAGGAAGGCGTTACCGTTCATGAGAAGCCCTATTCCTTCGAGGAATGGAAGGCAGACGTCGCAAGCGGCAAGCTCAGGGAAGCCTTTGCCTGCGGCACCGCCGCCGTGGTCGCGGCTATCGGTACGGTCAAGTTTCCGGAAGGCGAATTCCAGATCGGAGGCGGCCAGAACGGCCCGGTCACGACAAAGCTTCGCGATGCTCTCGTCGGCATCCAGCGCGGCCAGAGCAACGACCGGCACGGCTGGCTCCATGCCATCGACGGCATCTGAGATAGCCGTCCCAGCCCATTTGAAAAAGGCCCGTCATCCCGACGGGCCTTTTTTCTGTTTCGTGCGCATTCGCCGGTCCGCCAACCTCACTTTCCGGCTTTCCATGCCGCAACCATCAGGCCGCCGATCACGGTGATGTGCTCCATCACGACATAGAACTCGACGGTCTTCAGCGGCTCCTCCATGGTCCAGAATGTATGGGCGATCGGAATGGTGAGCGCGGTGAAGACGCCGAGCGCGCCGGCACCCAGCCATGTCCAGCGATTGAGGATGACCAGAAGGGAACCGGCAAGCTGCACGAAGATGGTGGCGATGGCGAAGCTGGCCGGAGGTTTGAGGCCGAAATGCTGCATCTCCGCAACGGCAACCGGGAAATCCACGAGCTTCGAGATACCACTCGCCCAGAATATGTAGGTCAGCAGGATGCGCGCCACATAGCCGAACCATGTGCTCGCCGTGAGCGATGTAATGACACTGTTCATCTTGAATCCCCCGTATGAACAGCGTCCGAGTGTGACCGAGTTTTGACGGCTGACAATAGTCATAATGGAGGTGGTCTCAGGGGTTTTCGGGCTATTCGCACGGTATCGCATGAAAATGCGTGGTGCGGATGCTCGTGGTGCCCCGTTATATCTTTCGCTTAACTCCGCATTAACCATGATTTCCTTAATTTGCCGTCATTCGACGAACACATTGAGGACACTAAAATGACGATTTCACGCCGGGGTCTGCTGATTGGATTGCCGCTTTTCGTGGCTGGTTGCCAGTCGGTTCCGAACCAGCAGGCGATGTATGGAGATCGTCCGGAAGAGCCTCATCCGATGAAGCAGATCCCGATCGACAAGATCAAGCCGGAACTGCGCCGGCAGGAAGTGGCTTATGCAACCACGGAAGCCGCTGGCACCGTGGTGGTCGATACGCCGGCCCGCCGCCTTTATTACGTCCTGGGCGAGGGGCGCGCCATGCGCTACGGCGTCGGCGTTGGCCGTAATGGCTATGCGCTGGCCGGAACCGCCTATATCGGCCGCAAGGCCGAATGGCCGACATGGACGCCGACCGCCAACATGCTTCGCCGCGATCCGGAAAAGAACATGAAATATGCCGGCGGCCTGCCGGGCGGCATCAACAATCCGCTCGGCGCTCGCGCCATCTATCTCTACCGCGGCGGTAACGACACCATGTTCCGCCTCCATGGCACCAACCAGCCATGGTCGATCGGCGAGGCGATGTCGTCCGGTTGCGTGCGGATGATGAACCACGACGTCATCGATCTCTATGAGCGCGTCAAGGTCGGCGGTCGGGTCGTCGTCATGCAGGCCTGAGGGCTGAAACCATCAGGAGCGGCGTGAGAGGATGCCGGTGGAAAGAAGCACGCCGGCGCCCGTGACCAGCGTCGCGGCAATCGTCAGCGCGCCGAGAGGTTCTCCGAGCAGGATTGCGCCACCGAGCGCGGCGGCAATCGGCGTGACGGCGGTGTAGGCGGCGGCCTGTGTGCCGCCGAGCGCCCTGACGGCGTTGCCATAGAGGATCGTCGCCAGCAGGCCTGACAACAGGCCCTGTGTTACCATCTGCAGGCCAGTCTCGCTGATTGGAGCCTCCAGCAGATGCGTGCCGAAAAAGGGGATGAGCGCAAGGTTGATGATCGTCGACCAGACACAGATCAGCGCGCCGCCCTCATAGGCGGAAAGCCCCGAATGGCGGAAGGCGTGGGTGTAGACAGCCCAGAGCGCTGCGCCGATTGGCAGGATGACATAGCTCTTCCAGCTCAACGCGCCAGTCGAAAGGCTACCGAGCAGCAAAAGCACACCGCCGCAGAAGATTGCGGCCATTCCGAACCGGCGCATGCGGTCCGGTCTTTCTCCAAGCAGCACGACGCCGATCAACGCGACCGCGAGAGGCATGACGCCAGGCAGCAGGACACCCGCAGCCGATGCCGGCGTTGCCTTCATACCGAAGGCGACCACCTGAAAGAACGGTGCGCCAGAGCCCAGAACCATCAGGATCAGCGGCAGCTTGGGCGTCTTTTTCGGCCAGAGCCCCGTCTTCAGCCAGACAGGGGCAAGCACCAGAGCCGGTATGCCGTACCGCAGCAGGCTGAGATCGAGGGAGGAAAGCGAAGTGCCGACACTGTGGCGCGTCGAGATCAGCCACGCGGCCCAGATCAGAACCACCGAAAGCGCGGATATGGCTCCGAGGCCTGCTGAAAGCGGAGGTCGGGTGGCGGTGCTGATGGTGGTCATGGGAGGCTCCTGATGCGATCACATAAAGGTAGTCCCGGATAGAGAGGTATGTCCTTGCCATTTGTGCTTGCGGGGTTCGGCATATTGGCAGAATATTGCGTAATGAAACTCTGAGGATGAGAAGCATGCCAAAACTCGATAAATTCGATCTGGCGATCCTTGAGGCCCTGCAGCAGGACGCCCGCGCAACCAATGTCGAGATTGCCGAGCGGGTGAACCTCTCGCCTTCGCCCTGCCTTCGCCGGATACGGTTACTGGAGGAGAGCGGTGTCATTCGTGGCTACCGCGCCGATATCGATCGCGGAACGGTCGGGCTGGATCTCACGGTCTTCGTGACCTTCAAGGTCGTCCATCACACACGGGAACATGCTCATGCCTTCCAGCAGGCGCTCCAGGCGCTGCCCGAGGTCGTCGGCTGCTACATGATCTCGGGGAATTCCGATTTTCTGGCCGAAGTGGTGGTCGAAAACCTCGCGGCTTACGAGGCGCTGCTGACCGACAAGTTGCTTGTCCTGCCGCATGTGACCGACATCCAGTCGAATTTCGCGATCCGCAGCGTCAAGACGAGCGGGCCGCTGAAACTGCCGGCGGCGAAGAACTAGCTCCGCCGCCGTATCTCTTTTGCCTCAAAAGCCTTGCAGCACGACCTTGCCGGTTGTGCGGCCGCTCTCGATGAGCGCATGGGCCTTCTTGAGGTTTTCGGCGTTGATGGTCCCGAGCGTCTGTGACAGGGTCGTGCGGATCTTGCCCGCGTCGACGAGATCGGCGACGTGGTTGAGGAGCTTGTGCTGCTCGATCATATCGGCGGTCTGGTGTACGGGGCGGGCGAACATCATCTCCCAGTGAACCGAAACGGCCTTACCCTTGAAGGGCATGATGTCATAGCCGTCCTTCATGTCGTCGATCAGCACCACGCGGCCCTGCGGCGCGATCAGTTCGGCGATCTGCAGGCGGTGCTGGGCGCTGCCGGTGACGGAGAACACGAAGGCCGGAGCGCCGATGCCAAGTGCCGCATATTCGGCGGCGAGCGGCTTCGAATGGTCTATCACATGATGGGCGCCGAGCGCCTTGGCCCATTCGGCGGATTCCGGCCGCGATGCGGTGGCGATCACGGTGAGGTCCGTCAAGGCGCGGGCAAGCTGGATGGCGATGGAGCCGACCCCGCCGGCACCGCCGGTAATCAGGATGGCATTGTTGGCGCCGGGCACCTTGTCGGCAACCTTCAGCCGGTGAAAGATCGACTCATAGGCCGTGATTGCGGTGAGCGGCAGGGCAGCCGCTTCGGCAAAGCCGAGCGAGGAGGGCATCCGTCCAACGATCCGTTCGTCGACCAGATGAAATTCGCTGTCGGTGCCGGGCCGGTTGATGGCGCCGGCATAGAATACCCTGTCGCCCGGCTTGAACAGCGTGACTTTTTCTCCGACCGCCTTGACGACGCCTGCGGCATCGAAGCCGAGGATGCGGTATTCGCCTTCCGGAGGCGTGGCGCCTGCGCGGACCTTGGTGTCGACCGGGTTGACGGACACGGCCTTGACCTCGACCAGCAGGTCGTGACCGGCTGCGACGGGTTCGGGCAGGGTAATGTCGAGAAGGGAAGCATCGGCCGAGATGGGGCCAGACTTCAGATAACCGACTGCGCGCATGGAAATCTCCTTGGGATTGTGAGCACGCCATTCAATTGATACATATGTTCTGACTTCGCAAGAATGCACATTTTCTGTCCGTAGAGACATAAAATGTAGGTAGTATCAAAAAGGATACTGTAGATGTCCCGACCCCGCGCCAAGCTCACCAACAATTTTCCCGGCTGCCCGGTGGAATCCACGCTCAGTTTTCTGGATGGAAAATGGAAGGGCGTTATTCTCTATCACCTGATCACCAGCGGCACGTTGCGCTTCTCGGAACTGCAGCGCAAGCTGCAGAGCATCACCCAGCGCATGCTGACCAAGCAACTGAGGGAACTGGAAGAGAGCGGCATCGTCACGCGCACGGTTTTCCCGGTCGTGCCGCCGCGGGTCGATTACAGCCTGACGCCGCTCGGTCTCAGTCTGGAACCGGTCATCCTGGCGCTCGAGCAATGGGGGCAGCGCCACGTCGTCTGCCGCAACGGCGCGAAATACGCGGTTGCGCCGGACGATCCGTCAAAGGAAGTGGAATTGAAGCGGGCCGAGCAGCTGACCGCGGCCTGATCGCGCTGCGATCAGGCGTTCGCCTGCGCAGTCGCCGGTGCCTTCCGTTCCAGCGCAATCGAGATCAGGAAGACCACGAGACCCAACAGCGATAGCGCCGAGCCGACATAGCCGGTGGCACCGTAACCATAGCCATTGGCAATCACGAGGCCGCCGAGCCATGCACCAAGCGCGTTGGCGATGTTGAAGGCGGAGTGGTTGGAAGCGGCTGCAAGCGTCTGCGCATCGGCCGCGACATCCATCAGGCGGGTCTGCACCGCCGGGCAGGCGGCAAAGCCGCAGCCGGTGAGGAAGACGCAGATGCACAACATCACCGGATCGGCCGCCGTCAGCGAGAAGATCGCCATCAGCACCACGTTGAATGCCAGCATGCAGCCGATCGTGCCCTTCAGCGAATAATCCGCCATGCGGGATCCCGCGATGTTACCGACATTCATGCCGATACCGAACAGCGCCAGAACGACCGCCACCATGCTGGTCGGCATGCCGGCGGTATCGGTGGTGGTCTTGGCGATATAGCTGAAGATCGAGAACATGCCGCCGAAGCCGACGGCTGCAACCGCGAGCGTCAGCCAGACCTGAAGGCGGCCGAATGCGCCGAGTTCACGCCGGATGCTCGCACCCTCCGCAACCTTGTCCTTCGGCAGGTAGAGCGCGATCAGCAACACGGTCAGCGCACCGATGGCGCCAACCATGAAGAAGGCCGAGCGCCAGCTCATCTGCTGGCCGATAAAGGTTGCGATTGGCGTGCCGATAAGGGTGGCGATGGTGAGGCCGAGCATGACGCGCCCGACGGCGCGCGCGCGCCGATGCGGCGGCACCATGGAAGCCGCGACAAGGGCCGCCACGCCGAAATAAGCGCCGTGCGGCAGGCCGGTGATGAAGCGCAGAGCCGTGAAGCTCCAGAAACCCGGAGCCAGCGCCGACAGGATATTGCCGAGGGCAAAGACGCCCATCAGGGCGAGCAGCAGTGTCTTGCGGGGCAGCTTCGCCGCCAGCACCGCAATGATCGGCGCGCCGACGACGACACCCAGCGCATAAGCGGTTATGACCGTGCCCGCATCGGGAACACTGACGCCATAGGTGGTTGCCACATCCGGCAGCAGGCCCATGATGACGAATTCGCCGGTGCCGATACCGAAGCCACCGGCGGCAAGTGCAATCTCGATCAGCAATATCATCATCGGCGTCAAGGCAGGCAAAGCCTGTTCGCGGCTGGATGACGAGGAGGGCAGGGCGGTACAGTCGGTCATGGAGCCACCTTCAACGGACAACGGGTCGCGGTCCTGTCAACGGAGATGAAATTGGAGGGTGAGAGACGGCCGGGAAATACGACACTTCTCTGCGAATGTGATTTGATACTTATCATGCATTTGTGCGTTGCCGCAAAGGCCTTTCGCGCTGTGGCTTGAATTTTGCTCGCCGTCTCACGATTTCTCCTTTGACAAGAAACCATTGGCTCGCATGCGCGTTGGAACCCGATGGCGGTGCCGCATGCCGGGCAGACAGCAATCGAGGGAAAATGAAGGTCAGGGCAGTCTTCAATCGGGATGGCGGTACGTTCAGGACCACCGACATGAAAGAGTATTGCGCCCGCGCGAACGAGGCGTTTCATGCTGCCGGCCACGAAATCGAATGCAGTGTCGTCGCGGGGCGTGATGTGCTCGACGCCTTGCAACGCGCCGCCAGCGAACCGGGAGTGGAAGCACTGGTCGCAGGCGGCGGCGATGGCACGATTTCGGCCGCCGCGGCGATTGCCTGGAAGGCCGGCCTGCCGCTGGGTGTCATTCCCGCTGGCACGATGAACCTGTTTGCCCGCTCGCTGAAGGTTCCGCTCGATATCCGTGCCGCACTTCCCGCGCTCGCGGCGGGGAGGGTTCAGTCGGTCGATATTTCGACGGCCAATGGGAAGCCCTTCGTCCATCAGTTTTCCGCAGGCATGCATGCCCGCATGGTGCGCATGCGAGACTCGATGAGTTACGCTTCCCGCTTCGGAAAGATGCGGGCGAGCATGCGCGCGGCTCTGGGCGTGATGTTGAGACCTTCCCGTTTCGAGGTGATCTTCGACATCGACCACGATGGCCGCCGCGATCATCGCGAGGTGTCGGCGATCTCGGTGTCCAACAATCCTTTCGGCAGCAACCCGCTGTTCTTTGCCGACGATCTGACGAGCGGCAAGCTCGGTGTCTACCTCACCGATCCCGTGGGGCCGGCGGGTGTCGTGAAACTGGCGGTCGATATCCTGCGCGGGCGGATGAAGGACAACGAGGCCGTCACCGCTGCCACCGCCGAAGTCGTCAGGCTGCATTTTCCCAAACGCCGTCATGGCGCGCTCTGCGTCATGGACGGAGAATTGCTGCACATGCCGCGCGATGTGGAACTGCGCCAGCATGCCCGCGAGCTGAAGGTGCTCGTGCCGGCTGTCTGACGCAGTTGCCTGGCCGTATTCTCAGATGCGTGTCAGGTAGGTCTGGTAATCGAAGCTCGAGACAGTGCGCAGGTAGGTCATGGCTTCCTTGCGCTTGGTGTCGCCGAAAATCCGCTGGTATTCGGAGCCGAAGATGTCGGCAATAAAAGACGAGCTCCTGAAACGATCGACCGCCGTCAGGAAGTCGTGGGTCAGGATCTCTGGATTTTCCGGCGCGGTGTCGGGGCTGGTGACCGGACCCGGATCGAGTGTTTCGTCGAGGCCGAGCAGTATGCCGCCGAGGATTGCCGCAAGCAGCAGGTAGGGGTTGGCATCTGCACCGGCGACGCGATGCTCGATGCGGGCGGCGGGACCGTCCTTGTCCGGGATGCGGATTGCCGTGCCGCGATTGCCAAAGCCCCAGTCGATCTTGTCGGGCGCAAACGAACCCGGCTGGAAGCGGCGGAAGGAATTGGCGAAGGGCGCAAAGACGAGCTGGGCTTCCTGCATGGTTTTCAGCATGCCGGCGGTGATCGACTTCAGCTTCACCGGATCGCCGCCCTTGGCGTCGAGGATGTTCTTGCCGTCCTTATCGATGATCGACGCATGCACGTGCAGGCCGGAGCCCGCCTGATCGCCATAGGGCTTGGCCATGCAGGTGGCTTTCAGGCCATGACGGCGCGCGGCGAAATCGACGACCCGCTTCAGGTAGATGCAGTCGTCGGCCGCTGCCAGCGCATCGGGCCGGTGCAGGAGATTGACCTCGAACTGGCCGGGGCCGAATTCGGCGGTGGTGGCATCGGCCGGCAGTTCCATCTCGTCGCAGTAGCGGCGCACCGTATCGAGATAGGCTTCCATCGCGGCGGTTGCGCGCATGTCGTAGAGCTGGAAGCCTTCGGCTTCACCCTGCATCACCAGTTCCTTCGGCGGCATCGGCTTGCCGGTTTCGCGGAAGTCAGGCTGCACGACGTAGAATTCAAGCTCGGTCGCTACGACGGGGGTAAGGCCGCGTTCCTCGTAGCGCTTCAGCACGTTGGCGAGGATTGCGCGCGGGCAGATGTAATGCGGGTTGACGTCCAGCGTATGCATGGTGGCCAGCACCTGCTTCGAACCAGCCGGGCCCCAGGGAAGGGTGGTCAGCGAGCGCTTGTCGGCAACGCAGATGCCATCGGGATCGCCAAGGGTCAGCGAGATGCGGGTGATGTCGTCATTGTCGTCGCCCCAGATGTCGAGCGACTGGGTGGAGGCCGGCAGGCGCACTGCGTTTTTCCAGACTTTGTCCTCGGCCTTTATTGGGACCATCTTGCCGCGCAGGTCGCCGTTCATGCCGACAAGCAGGACTTCGATGCGCGCAGACGGGTCGGCTGCGGAGTTTGAGGCGGCCTTGGATAAATCAGTCATGAAAAATGCTTCTCGCTGGCGAATTTGAGGGGTGATTTGGCCGCAGGAAGTGGGAAATGGACGCCCTTGCCAAACGCATTTTGGAAGGTCATGTTCGTAGCCGATAAACTTCCGCCTTTCAATCAGGCAAGGTAGACGACCCCTCGGACCGGCCCTTACGGGCTCATCCGGCTCGGTCGTTCGCGCTTGCTCCGGGGAATAACGAAATGACGATAACTGCTGCTGCCCTTTCCAATCTCGCCGCCATCGACGCCGCCCATCACCTGCATCCCTTCTCCGACATGAAGAAGCTGAATGCAGCCGGTACCAAGATCATCAACCGGGCTGAGGGCGTGCACATCTGGGATTCGAACGGCAAGCAGTATCTCGACGCTTTCGCCGGTCTGTGGTGCGTCAATGTCGGCTATGGCCGCAACTCGATTGCCGAGGCAGCCTATGCCCAGATGCAGGAACTGCCCTACTACAACACCTTCTTCGGCACCACGACGCCGCCGACCACGCTGCTGGCCCAGAAGATCGCAAGCGTAACCGGCCCGACGCTGAAGCATGTCTTCTTCACCAATTCCGGTTCCGAGGCTTCCGATACCTGGTTCCGCATGGCGCGCGTCTACTGGAAGGCGCTGGGCCATGAAACCAAGACGATGGTGATCGCCCGCAAGAACGCCTATCACGGCTCGACCGTTGCCGGCGCTTCGCTCGGTGGCATGAAGTGGATGCATGAGCAGGGCAACCTGCCGATCCCCGGAATCGCCCATATCAACCAGCCCTACTGGTATGCCGAGGGCGGCGATCTTTCGCCTGAGGAATTCGGTCTCAAGGTTGCCAAGGAACTCGAGGACAAGATCCTTGAACTCGGCGAAGAAAACGTCGCGGCCTTCGTTGCCGAACCGATCCAGGGTGCCGGCGGTGTTATCGTTCCGCCGTCCACCTACTGGCCGGAAATCAAGCGTATCGCCAAGAAGTACAACATCCTGCTCGTTGCCGATGAAGTCATCTGCGGCTTCGGCCGTCTCGGCACCTGGTTCGGTCACCAGTATTACGATTTTGAGCCGGATCTTGCCCCGATCGCCAAGGGCCTGTCTTCCGGCTACCTGCCGATCGGGGGCGTGCTCGTTTCCGACCGCGTTGCCAAGGTCATGGTCGAGGAATTGGGCGACTTCTATCACGGCTATACCTATTCCGGTCATCCGGTTGCCGCAGCCGCAGCCATCGAGAACCTGCGGATCATCGAGGAAGAGCGGCTGGTCGAGCGTGTACGCGACGACGTCGGTCCCTATCTCGCCCAGGCGCTTGCCTCGCTCGCAGATCACGACCTCGTCGGCGAAGCCGTCAGCGTCGGTCTCATGGGCGCGGTCCAGATCGCAGCCGACAAGTCGACCCGACGCCGCTACTCCAAGCCGGATGATGTCGGCACGCTGGTGCGTAACCAGTGCGTCGCCGACGGCGTCATCCTGCGCGCCACCGGCGACCGCATGCTGTTCTCGCCGCCGCTCGTCATCTCCCGTTCGGAGATCGATCAGGCGGTCGACACGCTGCGCAAGGGTCTCGACTGGTTGAAGGACAACCACAAGGAATAAGCGAACAGCAAAAAGGCCGGCGAAACGCCGGCCTTTTTCGTTCTAGAGCAATTCCAGCAAAAGTGGGAACCGGTTTTGCGTCCGGAATTGCGTGAAACCAAAGAGATGGAGCATTGGAGGCGATTCCGTTATCGCCGGTAATGCCCTATTGGCTGCCGATTGCTCAGGCGGCCCTCCAGTCGAAAGGAAGCGGTGCCTCGCGGAAGGCGAAGCGGTCGAGATGGCTCGATACGACGCCCTTCATCCGCTCGAGAACTTCCGGGGAAACCGCTTCGAGTTCGACCGTCAGCGCAGTGTCGTCAGCGCTCATCGTGGCGACCGCTTCGGAAAAGCGGACGATACCGCTCTTCTCTCCGAGTTCGACCTCGAGCTTGTGCGACCAGTGCTTGCAGAGCTGCTGCACATATTTCCAGCCGCTTTCGGTCGGTACGATGGCGATTGCCTTGGTCATGGTCAGATCCTTTCGATCTTGCTGGCCGCTTCGTCGAGAACGCGGGCGACTTCGAGCTGCGTCTCGCGGCTGACGCCATCCTGCGAGAGACGGTCCTGCAGGGCGGCCTTGAGGTTCTGCATGGCGCGGCGCACCGGAGCTGCGTCCGTGCGTTCGCTGACCTTGGCAAGCGCCTCGAGGCGGGCCATGGCGACCTTGACCTCTTCCGCCCGTTCCGTCAGATGCTGGCGCCCGGCTTCAGTGATGGCGAGCAGTTTGCGCGGGCCTTCGCTGGTTTCTTCCTCGGCGAGCCCCATGTCGAGAAGCAGCGTCATGGTGGGGTAGACCACGCCCGGGCTCGGCGCATAGGCGCCGCCGGAGCGGTTTTCGATCTCCCGGATCAGGTCGTAGCCATGGCGGGGCTGTTCCTCGATGAGCTTCAGGAGCACGAGCCGCAGCTCGCCGCCTTCGAACATGCGGCGGCGTTCACCGCCCCGGCCGCGTCCGCGCGGGCCTTCCGGGCCGCCGCCGAAGAAGCCGTGCCGCATGGCATGCCAGCCGCGATCATGTTCATGTCCGTGTCGTCCAAAATGAGAGTGTCTCATGGTCATCATTTCCTTTTGAGTGTGTTTCATTGCATCTAAGATATATCGTAAACCTATCTAAACAAGATGGGCGTCGAATTTTTTCCGGTGCGTGGATTCGCGAGCGGGAGGAATGCGGCTCTTGGAGGCGTAAACGCGTTGGCGTATCGTCCGTCGCATCGAGGTATCAGGAAGGCATTGAAGACATGGCTGGAAAGCAGCACGAATACCGCGTCACGGTGACCTGGCAGGGAAATCTGGGAACCGGCACGTCCGGCTATCGCGAATACGGTCGGGACCATGTGATCTCGGCGGAGGGCAAGCCGGACATTCCCGGATCGTCCGATCCGGTATTCCGCGGCGATGCGGCTCGCTGGAACCCCGAGGATCTGCTGGTTGCCTCGCTGTCAGCCTGTCACAAGCTCTGGTACCTGCATTTCTGTGCGGTATCGGGCGTTATCGTGACCGCATACGAGGATCGCGCCGAAGGCACGATGGCGATGGACGAGGATGGGGCCGGTCGCTTCACCGAAGTCATCCTGAAACCGCGGGTGACGATCAAGGCCGGCACCTATCCGCAGATCGCAGCCGAGCTGCATGGCGATGCGCATGAGAAGTGTTTCATCGCCAATTCGGTCAATTTCCCGGTGCGGTGCGAACCGGTGATTATCGAGGAGTGAGGGAAGCCCTCACTCCGCCTTGGGATAGATGTAGCTGTAGGCGAAATTGTAGCGATCGTCGCTCCAGCTGAAATGATAGGGCAGGGCAACCGTCCGGATATCGGAAACGGCAAGTCCGCCATGTTCGGATAGCCAGGCGGCAAGGCCTTCCGGCAAGGGCAGGTCGGCCTTGCCGCGATTGCGCCAGATGACAAGGATCGGGTGCGTGCTGTCGAAGGCGAAAGGCTTGAGGAAGGCTTCGTATCCCGGCAGCATCACCTGAACGTCCGGTTCCTGCAGGCGGATATTGCCGGCCATCTGCTGGTCCGAGGTAATGATCAGCGAAGGCTTGTTCGCTTCGCTCGCGATGATTTCCTGCACGGCCTGCCCATAGGGCACGTTGTTCTTTTCATAGCGACCCGTCATGCCATGGACCGGAATGCGGACCAGCAGGATGAGCGGGATAATCACCATCGCGCCGATGCCGATCGGCAGGAAGCGGGGCAGCAGCCTCTCGCTTGCAAGGCCGGCCGCTTCCAGCTTCAGACAGAGGTAGAGCGGCAGCACGATGAAGAACGGCGTCAACCAGCGATCCTTGATCTGGGTCGCGCCGCCGAAGATCACGAGCAGCACGACGGCCACCACCGTGATCAGCATGATGCGCCCGATCAGCCGGCTCCAGGGGCTGGAAGCGGACAATGCACGGGTGAAGTCGCGTCCAAAGGCGATGGCGAACACCACCAGCGTGATGACCGAGAACCCGATTGCCGCCGCCACCAGCGAAAACAGGCCGGTATTGATCTGTCCCAACTTGCTGGTCGCGCCTGTAGAGGTCAGCTTTCCGATCGTCCGCCCGGTTGCCACATCGAGATTGTCGAGGAACCAGAGCCCGTGTGGCAGGGCGACAAGGGCGGCAACGACGATCATCACGAGAACGCGCCAGTCCAGCACGCGGCGACGGAACTCCGGATCCATCAGCATGGCAAGCGCCGCCGCTGCCGGCAGCAGTACGAAATTGTACTTGGCGATGAAGCCGAGCCCGATGGCAACGCCGGTCAGCGCATAGGCGAGGATACTCGGCGACTTGATGGCCCGGATCAGCGCGAAGAAGAACAGGCAGGCCGCAAAGATCACCGCGACGGTGTGGGTAAGGTCACGCTGGGCCTCGAAGCTGACCTGCGGCATGGTGAGCAGGCCAAGCGTTGCCACGATGACCAGATCGCGTGAGCGCAGGACCATCGCTGCCGTCAGGGCAAACAGCGAATAGGAGGCAAACAGGATGAGGTTCTTCAGAACGGAGAGGGACGCAAGCGTCGGCCCCAGAATCTGTTCCGCGCCATATTGCAGCCAGTTGTAGAGTGGCGGCTGGCTGTCATATCCCACGGCAAGCCACTGCGCGAGGAACAGCTGCTGCCCCTCGTCGAGTTCCAGCTCATGCGGAAGGATGAGCCGAACGGCAACGTTCGCGATGAAGTAGACCGCCAGCAGCAGGAAGAGAAGCTGCGGCCGCTGCCGAAGCGCGGCGACCACGCTCACGCGTCCTTCTGGTAGGTCTTGCGTACCACGTAGTTCTTCTGCATGTCGGAGGATCGCGTCAGCATCTCGGCGAGAATGCCCGTCGTGATCATCTGGATCGAGGTCAGGAACAGCATGACGCCGATCAGCAACAGCGGACGCGTTCCGATGTTCTCGCCGAGGCCGAACTTCACCCAGAAGAGATAGAGCAGGATCAGCGAGCTGATGGCGCCGATGACGAGGCCGATCGTGCCGAAGAAATGACCCGGGCGCTGCTTGAAGCGCATGAAGAACAGCACCGACAGAAGGTCGAGGAACACGCGGATGGTCCGCGAGATGCCGTACTTCGATTCACCGAACTGGCGGGCATGGTGCGTAACGACCACTTCCCCGATCCGCGAGCTGGGAACCACGGAGGCGACCCAGGCCGGAATGAACCGGTGCATGCCGCCGAGGATGCGGACCTGCTTGATGACGGCGGAGCGATAGAGCTTCAGCCCGCAGCCATTATCATGGATCTTCACGCCCGTGACGGAGCCGATGAGATAGTTGGCGCACCAGGACGGGATCTTGCGCAGAACCAGAGCGTCCTGCCGTGCCTTGCGCCAGCCGCAGAGCAGGTCGAGGTCGCGGGCGTTCAGTTCGGCCACCATGGACGGAATGTCGTACGGGTCGTTCTGCAGGTCGCCGTCGAGCGTCGCGATCAGTCGGCCGCGCGAGGCGTCGAAACCGGCCTGGAGACCCGAAGCCTTGCCGAAATTGCGCTGGAATTCGACGATGCGCAGGTCGAGGCCCTCGCGGTCGAGGTAGGAGCGCGCATAGGCAAGCGTGCGGTCCGTCGAGCCGTCATCGATCAGGATGAGTTCCCAGCTCTTGTCGAAGCCCTTCATCGCGTCGCAGATGCGGTCGATCAGCGGGCCAAGGCTCTCCTCTTCGTTCATGACGGGCACGACGAGCGACAACTCGACCTCGTAGGCGGCACCGTCTTCAATAGGCTGGGAGAGGCGTTCGAATGACACGGGGAAAGGACTCCGGAAATTGCTGGCTTTTGCTGGGCCGTTTGTTATAGGAACTACGCATTGAGCGCAATTCGGAACTTTTCATACCGCCATGCAGAGTGATGCGGCCATGCGCCGCCCTTCGGCATTCGCCCGTCATCGGCTGACGCTGATCGCGCTGGCCGCCATTGTCGCCTATGCCGTCTTCGTGCATTACATCTGGGGCTGGTCGACGATTTTCGCCGAATGGCGTGCGATCGGATATGGCACCGTGGCACTCGCCATCGGGCTTCTCGTCTCGACCTATTTCGTCCGCGCCTGGCGGCTTTACGATTACTTCCCCAGGCAGACGGGCGGGCGTTTCATCGAGCTCTTCCATCTTGCCCAGGTGCACAACCTCCTGAACATCATGCTGCCCTTCCGCAGCGGCGAGACCAGTTTTCCGCTGCTGATGCGCACCGAATTCGGCGTGCCGCTGCTGCACGGCACCTCGGCGCTGCTGGTGATGCGGCTTCTTGACCTGCATGCGCTTCTGGCCGCGGGCGGTCTCGGGCTGGTTCTGGAATCCGAGAACAAGCTGTGGCCGGCGCTGATGTGGCTTGCCTTCCTGCTTGCCCCCATTCCGGCCTACCTCGTCAAGGGACCGGTCCTCCGGCTCCTGAAGCCGAAGCTAAAGGGTAAGCTCGGCCGTATTCTCGATGGTATCGAAGACGGTTTGCCTGCAACGCTTGGCGGGCTTCTGCGCGCCTGGGTCGTCACGGTGATCAACTGGGGTGTCAAGGTGGCGGTGTTCGCATGGGCGCTTGGCCTGATGGGCGTCGCGCCGATCGCCGCGAGCTTCGGCGGCGCGCTCGGCGGAGAGCTTTCTTCGGTTCTCCCCTTCCATGCTCCGGCGGGCGTCGGTACCTATCCGGCAGGCATCGTTGCCGGCGCGCTTGCGCTGGGTGCTCCGGCCGGCAAGGCCGCGGTTGAATTGCTCGGCAAGGCGGCGGTCAACATGCATCTTATCATCATGCTGGCCGCCCTGATCGGAGCTGCCGTCTCGCTGGCTCTGAATAGCCTTCGAAAGTGGGTCACCGGTCGCTGATCGCGACCGGCGTTTTCTGGCCATATCTTACTGGAACGCGGTTTCGAAGAAGCTGCGCAGCTTGCGCGAATGCAGCGTTTCCTTCGGCATGGCGCCGAGCTTCTGCAGGGCGCGGATACCGATCTGCAGATGCTGGCGGACCTGCGTCTTGTAGAACGCTGTTGCCATTCCCGGCAGTTTCAGTTCGCCATGCAGCGGTTTGTCGGAAACGCACAGCAGCGTGCCGTAGGGAACGCGGAAGCGGAAACCGTTTGCCGCGATCGTCGCGGATTCCATGTCGAGCGCGATGGCGCGAGCCTGTGACAATCGCTTGACCGGCCCGCGCTGGTCGCGAAGCTCCCAGTTGCGGTTGTCGATCGTGGCGACGGTGCCGGTGCGCATGATCCGCTTCAGCTCAAAACCTTCGTAACCGGTGATTTCCTCGACGGCATCCTCGAGAGCCAGTTGCACTTCGGCAAGTGCGGGGATCGGTACCCAGACCGGAAGATCGTCGTCGAGTACGTGATCCTCACGCATATAGGCATGCGCCAGCACATAGTCGCCGAGACGCTGGCTGTTGCGCAGGCCGGCGCAATGGCCGAGCATCAGCCATGCATGAGGTCTCAGCACCGCGATGTGGTCGGTGATCGTCTTGGCGTTCGACGGGCCGACGCCGATGTTCACCATGGTGATGCCGGCGTGTCCCTTCATCTTCAGGTGATAGGCGGGCATCTGCGGCAGGCGCCCGACCGACGCGCCGCCCTCGGGCTCGCTGTGGCCGGGAAGCGTGACGACATTGCCAGGCTCGACGAAAGCGGAATAACCGCCGCCGCCTTCTGCCATCATGTTGCGCGCATAGGCGCAGAACTCGTCGATGTAGAACTGGTAGTTCGTGAACAGCACGAAGTTCTGGAAATGCGCGGAACTGGTCGCCGTGTAGTGCGAGAGGCGGGCGAGCGAATAGTCGATGCGCTGGGCCGTGAAGGCCGCCAGCGGATGCGGCTCACCGGGAAGCGGCTCGTATTCGCCATTGGCAATTTCGTCGTCCGTGGTGGTGAGATCCGGCGTATCGAAGAGATCGCGCAGCGGCATGTCGACGAGGCCGCTCGCCGCAGCTTCCACATGCGCGCCTTCGCCGAAGGCGAAATGCAGCGGGATCGGCGTTTCCGATTCCGACACCACGACCGGGACCTGATGATTGCGCATCAACAGGTTGAGCTGCTCCACCAGATAGTGTCGGAAGAGCTGCGGCTTGGTGACGGTCGTCGTGTAAAGGCCGGGGGAGGTGACGTGACCATAGGAGAGGCGCGAGTCGATATGACCGAAGCTCGTGGTCTCGATGCCGACCTGCGGATAGAAGGCCCTGTAGCGCCCGGTGATCGGAGCCCCCCTGGCGAGCCCGGAAAAGGCGTCGATCAGGAAGGAGGCGTTCCGCTCGTAGAGCTCGATCAACGCATCCACCGCAGGCTCCGCCTCGGTGAAGACCCTGGGTTCGTACGACTCGGGCAGGATGAAATTGACGGGTGACTGAATATGGATTCGCTTGTTCATGCTTCATTATAGTGGAGCTTGCTTGACAAGCAAACGACGTGAATACGCGCCAGACGCGAAAAAGTCCCGGCATCCCGCCATGCTCAATGCAACTCTCGGGCCGCTATGGACGAGAAATGCGCTTTCAGCTCAACGACTGGCGCTGCAGGCTGACGAAAAGCACGAGGCCTGCGCCGCGCTTCTCCATGCGGAACTCCTGCGAATGCGCGACGCCGAGGGCCAGAACCGGCCCGAGTATCAAGGTGGCGGCCAGCGCCATGCGCATGAAGGACGACGTCAGGATGTTCATGGATGCCGCCATCGGATCGTCCTTTCCTGTTGTTCAGAGTGTTGCCATGCAGAGCGGGCTTGCCGGGTTGACGCAGCCGGAGGCGACGCCGACCTGCATGCGGCGGGGGTTCTCGCTGGTCGAGATCACGAGTTGGGCAAGCAGGATGGCGAAGATCGCCATGACCAGCGTCATGATGGTGATGCGTCTCGAAAGCTTTGCCATTTCCGTCGCCCTTTCCTGCTGCGTTGTCGTCTTTATGACGGCAACGCCCTGAATGGCGCCTGAGATACGGGTTCATCCATCGTTCATTTGAGTTAACGATAGTCAGGATGTGTGTCCCTCCGGACACTGGACATTCACGCTTCCGTGAACTTTACTGCCCTCGCATGGCGAGTCTGGACCAGAGTTCGCATTTTTGAGGCGTGTGTTAGCAAGCGGTGCATGAAGAACCGCAAACGGGGGGCAGATGGACGGACGGCTTGCTGTTTTGTTTTGGCTGATGAGCCTGCCATCCGCCGAGGTTCAGGGGGACAAGTTCTCCATTCATCGACCCGAACTGACCGACCGTCTCGCTGTCTCGATGGGCACGACGCTCTATCAGGATGAAGCCAAGAGCTTTGAAACCCGTCTTTCCTATATCTATGGCGAAAAGCTGTTCGATCGCCTGCATCCTATGATCGATCTGTCGGTGACAAGCTCGGGCGGTACGTGGATCGGCGCCGGTTTCTACCAGCAGATCGACTTTTCCATCAACGATATCGACCTCTTCGCAGGCTTCTCCTTCGCCCCCGGCCTCTATATGCGCGGCGACGAGGTGGATCTGGGCTACCCGCTCGAATTCCGCTCCGGCGTCGAACTCGGCTGGAAGGCGCCCAACGACTGGCAGTTCTCCGTTCTTTACGACCATCGGTCGAATGCCGACCTCGGCAAGAAGAACCCCGGCATGGAAACGCTGCAGTTCCGTATCTCGAAGCCGATCACCTGGTAGGCTGATCGCCGCGGCTCAAGCGCCATCAGGCGCTTGAATATCGTTTCGTCATCTCCATTTTCTTTAGACGTCCGATCCGGGGTAGCTCTGCCGCGGCCGGTCTGAGCGTGATTGCTGTCAGCAGAAAGAAACCGAATGACCAAACCGATCGAACTTCATTACTGGCCGACCCCGAACGGCTGGAAGATTTCCATCATGCTAGAGGAACTCGGCGTTCCCTATGAGGTGAAATACGTCAACATCGGCAAGGGCGAGCAGTTCGAACCGGATTTCCTCAAGATCTCGCCCAACAACCGCATGCCGGCGATCGTCGATCCCGATGGCCCGGGCGGTGAGCCGATCTCGGTCTTCGAATCCGGTGCCATCCTGCAATATCTCGGCCGCAAGTTCGGCAAGTTCTATCCCTCCGATGAGCGGGGTCGGGTTGAGGTGGACCAATGGCTTTTCTGGCAGATGGGTGGTCTCGGACCGATGGCCGGGCAGGCTCACCATTTCCGCCAATATGCGCCGGAAAAGATCGAATATGGCATCAACCGCTACACCAACGAGGTGAACCGCCTCTATGGCGTGATGAACAAGCGGCTTGCCGACCGCGAATTCCTTGCCGGCGACTATTCCATCGCCGATATCGCCTGCATCGGCTGGGTGGTCCCGCACAAGAACCAGGGGCAGGATCTGGACGATTTCCCGAACCTCAAGCGCTGGTTCGAGACCATGATGGCCCGCCCGGCCGTCAAGCGCGGCATCGCCGTCGGTCAGGAGCGACGCAGCAATGTCGCGCAGGACGAGGAGGCCAAGAAGGTGCTCTTCGGCCAGCGGGCACGCTGAAGCATTTCCCTGGAAACTGAGCCCGGCCATGTCGGGCTCATCTCTTTGGATGGTTTCAGATCCGCGCCGTGGAGAAAATTTCCGACAGCCAGTCGAGGAATGCCCGAACCCTTGCCGAGGTATGGCGGTTCTGCGGGTAGAGCGCCGAAAGCGGGGTAGGCGAGGGCGGGTAATCTCTCAGAACTTCCACGAGTGTGCCCTTTTCCAGATCCGGTTCCAGACGGTAGCGCGGAGCCTGTATCAGGCCGAAGCCGAGGCGAGCGAGATCGGCCATGGTGTCGGAATCATTGACGGTAACCCGGCTTGGCAAGGGCACCGGTTGCGGCGCTCCGCCGACCATGAATTCGAGCGGCATCGTTTCGCGGGTGCGCGACGAGACGAAACCCACGCAGATATGTCCTTCCAGATCCCGAGGCGATAACGGCATTCCATGCCGGGCGATGTAATCGGGGCTGGCGCAGGTGATTTCCGAAAGGAAGGTGAGCCTTCGAGCGATCATGCCGCTGTCGGGAAGCGCGCCGGCCCGGATCGCGCAATCCACACCTTCGCGCACGAGGTCGACCAGACGGTCTCCCTGTCCGATATGCAGATCGAGTTCCGGGTAGCGCGCCAGAAAATCCGGCAGGTGCGGCAGCAGGAAAGTGCGGGTCAGCAGCGGATGCGCATCAATCCGCAACAGGCCGCGCGGTCGGGCGTCGCGAAAGGCGTTGTCGGCTTCCTCCACCTCGGCAAGAATTCCTACACAGCGCTCGTAATAGGCGCTGCCGTCCAGTGTCGTCGTCACATGGCGCGTCGTGCGCTCCAGCAGCCGCACGCCGAGATCCGTTTCCAGCTGCTTGATCGCCTCGGTCGCCGTCGACCGCGAAAGGCCGAGATCGGACGCCGCCGCTGAAAAGCTTCGGCGTTCCACGACACGGATGAAGAGCTGCATGCGGTCCAGACGATCCATATGGATTGTTCGCCACGAGCGAATTCAAATGTCAATTATCCGATGATTGTTTTCTCAGTCCGAAATCGCGATTTTTCCGTCAGACGAAAACAAGGAGTGTCATCATGACAGGAAACATCACCAGGGCAGCCATCGTAACCGGTTCATCCAAGGGCATCGGCGCTGCCATCGCCCATCGCCTCGCCGCGGATGGCTTCGCCGTCATCGTCAATTATTCAAGCGGTGCGGAAGCCGCAGCCACCGTCGTCAAGGAAATTGCGGACGCCGGCGGGCGGGCCATCGCCGTTCAGGCCGACATTGCCGCCACCGACGGCATGAAGACGCTGTTCGATGCCGCCGAACAGGCTTTCGGCGGGGTGGACGTGCTGGTCAACAATGCCGGCGTCATGCAGCTCTCGCCGATTGCCGATACCACGGACGAGGCTTTCGAGCGGCAGGTGGCGATCAATCTTGGCGGTGTCTTCCGTGGTGTTCGCGAGGCGGCCCGACGGCTGCGCGAAGGTGGCCGCATCGTCAATTTCTCATCGAGCGTCGTTGGCCTCTACCAGCCGGCATATGGGGTTTATGCCGCGACCAAGGCGGCTGTGGAAGCAATGACCCATATCCTTGCCAAGGAGCTGGGGCCGAGAAGCATCACGGTCAATGCGGTGGCGCCGGGACCGGTCGAGACGGATCTCTTCATGAAAGGCAAGTCGGAAGATCTTGTGAAGACCATCATCGGCATGAACCCGCTGAAACGTCTCGGCCAGCCGGAGGATATCGCCGCGGTCGTCTCTTTCCTCGCCGGACCGGATGGCGGCTGGGTCAACGGCCAGATCATCCGCGCCAATGGCGTCGTGGTGTGAGGCAAGGACAACGGTAATCCCGTTTCGCTGTCTATCTCATCATAATGTGAAAGGAGAACGCAATGCCGTTCGTGAACATCAAGACGCCCGAGGGCGCTCTGTCGAGAAAGCAGAAGGAAGAGATCGTCCACCGCGCTACGGATATGCTGGTGGAATATTTCAGCGAGGCCGCACGGCCTCATACCATGGTGCTGATCGAGGAAATTCGCGATGGCGGCTATGCCCGCGCCGACGAAGTCTTCGTGATCCCGGAAGCCTACCGGGCGAAGGACTGAAGCATCTTGCGCAAAACTGTGCCGCGATTTCGCGGTAACGATATACAGTAAAGTAGAGCATCAAGGGGTGACCGCCCGCTGGTCGAGGCCAGCGGGCGCGCAGTGTCCTGTTCAAGGCTCCTTATTTCGGAGCGGCGAGCCAGAGGCCCAGCCGCTCCGCCCCACCCCTGGGTTCAAAGCCGTGTCCAGGTCTGCGACTTGCAGAGGACTGCCAGAACGCAGCCCTTCATCTTCAGCGAGTCGCCGGAAACAGTGCCCGAGCCGGAATAGGTCTTGTCTGCTTCCGGATCGGTGATCTCGCCCTTGTAGGAGCCGCCGGTGCCGGCCATCTTGCCGATCTGCTTACCGGCATGCTTGCCCGATTTCAACGTGACGCAGAAGCTTCCGCCGCAGGGAGCGATTTCCGCGGTTGCTCCGCTGGCGGTCTTCCAGTTGCCCTCGATAGGCTCTGCTGCCTGGGCCGTGACGGCCGCAAGGGCCAATGCTGCTGCGATGATGATGGAACGCATGTTGATGTCTTCCTCCCGAAACAAGCGTGAATATTGACGGAACCCTTTGCCTTCCTCTCCGGCCGGACAGTCTTGTCCCCCAGGCGGGCTCGATCAACGAGGGGAAATTATCTTACGCGGACGTAAAGGTAAATAGTGCTTCTGCGCCGCGAAGGCCAGCGGCGCACGCCTCTTTTAGAGGGTCCGAGAATAGGCAGACGATTTTCATGGTTAGCTTTCGGTTTAAAGCCGAGCGTGAATCATTCGTAAATTTTATTCGAAAGTCCTTAATATGCAGGCGAAGTGATGTTTAACAAAAAGCCAAGTTTACCAAGCGTTTGTACTTTGTTTTCAGCAAATTAAGCATGCATTTTAAGCGCATGTTGAAAGGCTTTTGGCATATTGGGGTCATCAAACGAGCAGGGAATAACCCGCCGGCCGGAAGGATCTTAACAAAGCCGCGAATGAGACGGCAGGGATCCGGAAGGGGCTCCTAAAAGGGGCAAAACAGGGACAGTACAAACCGTTAGGCTAGACAGGGACAAAAACGATGGCACGCTTTGAAATGCATAATTCCGGAATGGCCACGATGGGTGGCGAAACTCGCGCCGATGTCTTCTGCGACATGGGTCTGATGTATGCAACCGGCCGCGGTTGCTCCATCGATCTCGTCTCGGCGCACAAGTGGCTGAACATCGCCGCCATCAAGGGCTGCGAACGCGCCGCCGAGCTGCGCGCCGATCTGGCCCAGACGATGAGCAAGCCCCAGCTGGCGGAAGCCCTTCGCGCCGCCCGCGAATGGATGACGATGCACTGATAAATTTAGATACCAGAGCCGGCGCAATGCCGGCCGGGGGCAACAAGAAAAACCCTGGGAGAGGGGAAAGTGGCGGGGGTCTTTTGGACGGGGCCGATGCCAACACATGAGAACCGCGACCGGCAGGGAACAAGGCCGGCGCGGTTCTTTTTATTGTGCTGATGGCAAAGTTTCAGAGGGAAGCGAGCACCTTCGGCAATGCTTCCTCGAAAAGGTCGAGCGCCTCCGGCAGGCCGGTGGAGACGCGGATGCAGCGATTGAGCGGCGCCACGCCCGGCATGCGGATGAAAACGCCGTGCTGCATCAGCCCATCGACGATCGAGCGCGCATAGGTTCCGTCGCGTCCGCAATCGATGGCGACGAAGTTCGTGGCCGAGGGCAGTGGCTGAAGGCCGTTTGCGATCGCGATTGCCGCGATCCGCTCCCGCGCGGCGCTGATCTTGCCGACGACTTCTTTCAGATAGGCCTGGTCCGCAAGCGCAGCCAGTGCTGCCTCGGTGGAAAGCCGGGGCATGCCGAAATGGTTGCGGATCTTGTCGAAGGCGACGATCGTTTCCGGCGCGCCGAAAGCATAACCGACGCGAGCGCCGGCAAGACCATAAGCCTTGGAGAAGGTGCGCGTACGGATCACGTTGGGCAGGTCGATCAGCGCATCGGAAGCCGGCGTGGAGCCGGCCGGGCCGCATTCGCTATAGGCTTCGTCGAGAACGAGAAGCGTCGTCTCCGGCAGGGCGCGGGCAAAGGCGACGACATCTTCGGCATCCCACCAGCTTCCCATCGGATTGTCGGGATTGGCGAAATAGACGAGCGGCGCGTTTTCCCGCTTCGCTGCCGCGAGCAACCCGTTCATATCCTCCCGGTCTCCGGTGTAGGGCACCGTGACCAGCCTGCCGCCGAAACCGCTGACATGGAAGTTGAAGGTCGGATAGCCGCCGAACGAGGTGACGACCGGCATGCCGGGCTCGATCACGAGGCGAACGATGAGGCCGAGCAGATCGTCCACGCCTTCACCGACCGCAATATTGGCGGGCGAAAGGCCATGATGGGCGGCAAGTGCCGCCTTGAGAGCGAAGTTTTCAGGATCGTTGTACTGCCAGATGTCTCCGGCTTTTTCACGAATGGCGGCAAGGACGGAGGGAGCCGGACCGAAACCGCTCTCATTGGCGCCGATACGGGCCTTGACCGAGAGGCCGCGGCCTCGTTCGATGGCCTCGGGGCCTACGAAGGGAACAGTTGCGGGAAGGGCGTCGACGAGCGGCGTGAAGCGCGAAAAACCTGGCATTCTGAATGTATATCCTGGGCAGTCTTGAAAGTCGGCCCAACATAGGCCCTTGCGCTGAGGGCGCAAGGGCAAGCTCTTCGCTATCTGGTGATGAGGAGGAGGAAAATGGTGTCGCTGATGGTCAGCGGCGCTTCGGCTTTTCGATCTTTTCGCCCATCATGAAGTCGGCACGGACGATGGTGTGCAGCAGGGGTTCGGGAATGATCGCAATGAACTTCACGCCGACCCGGCTGCCGCTGCGATAGACTTCCGCACAGCCGATGCGGTCGGCAAGGCCGAGGACCTGCAGGTAATAATGGGCCGAAAGGCCGATCGTGGTGGTGATCTCGAGGGCTGCACCGCCCTGCGAGATGTCGACGACCTCACAGCTCCGCATGGTGATTCCGCTGAGGCCCGGGCTGACGGCCATGATGCGGGCCGGGCGGCGCACATAGAAGCGCTCAAACTTGCGCTCGTACATTTCCGACCTGACCGACGCCAGATGCGTAGCACCCAGCATCTGCCCCTGTACATTCTCCATCTGCTCCTGCCTCCTCGGTAACGGCTATGAGAAGGAGTGTCCGCGAAAACAATTGTGGCCATGTCAAAACGATGATTACAGTTTTACCAATCCAGCGGTTTTGCCCTGATTTTTCGTGAGAATCTCGATCTGGCATGCCATTTTTTGATCCGGCTCATGAAATTCGTCGCGTCGATCCTATACTTTAGGAAGTGCCCCCGCCGCACAGGCGGAGGAGCGGCATGCCGCGGAAACGGAGGAAGTCATGGAACGCATCGTTATCGCGTCGAAGTCCTGGGTCGTTGTCTGTGATGGCGCGAAAGCGCTGTTCCTGCAGAACGCCGGAGACTCCCGGGCGCTGAACCTGAAGGTCATGGAAACACTGACGCAACCCGACCAGCCCAGCCGCGAGCAGGGGACGGCCCGTCCCGGCCGGGTGTACCAGTCGGTGGGTGGGGCCCGCAGCTCCATGGAGGAGACCGACTTGCATGAACAGGCGGAAGCCGGGTTCCTGAAGGAGGTTGCGGAAAAACTCGGCCGCATGGCCCGAAGCGGTGAAATCGAGAACGCCGTGCTGGTCGCGCCGCCGAAGGCGCTGGGTATTCTTCGGGAACAACTGGGCGAAGAGGCTGCCGGAGTGATCCGTGGCGAGGTGGCCAAAGACTTTGTGAAGATGCCCGTGCCCGATATCGAGAAGCATCTCGCCGCATAGGCGCTTTGGATATGCCAGTTCGAGACGCCGGCCGCATTCGCGGCCGGGGCAACGGTTGTTACTGGCCGAGTTCGAAGGACAGGCGGACGACGTGGTGCAGGAATTCCGCGTTGATCAGCATGTTGAAGCCGACAGTCACCTTTTCTGCCTCGCGGCGGATCAGCGTGCAGCCGATCTCGTCGTGGATGCCGAGGATCTCCAGGAAGAAATGATCGGGCAGCGCAACATGCGGGCTGACTTCGACTTCCGCGCCATAGAGGGAGATATTGCGGATCAGGCAACGCAGCTTGGTCTTCGTGCTCAGGTGACGGCCGACGAAGATGATCTTGCCCGGCCGGTCGACCGTGAACTTCTCGTAGACACGGTCCGGCGGTATGTTCTGCTTTGCGTCGGGTGTGGCCTGCAAGGGCATGATTACCCTCCCTCGATTATCTTTTGGTCTCAATATAACGCAACTTCCCTTATGCTTCCTCAACGCTAAGCATAAAATCCCGGGATTGTGCGCCGTTCCGCCGCGGAGCCGGTTTCAGTTTGCTCCCGCCGTCGAAGATCTTGACAGCAGAGGTCCGACTTTCCATATCTGCGCGTGGTTGGAGGCGCCGGCCGCCCGCGGGCAACAGCCCTTGGTGAAGTCCTCCCGACACATGGAAGAACCCTCGTCTGCGCATGCATGGGAGGGGCAATGCGGGTCCCCTTCGATTTTTGCATGCGGTGAAAAGAGAGAGGTTGCCATGTCGATGGCTCAATTGACGATTGATGAATTGAAATCCCAGGCCAGGCGCTTGCGCGACGCCATGGCTGGTAACGGCGCGCCCGTAAGCCACAGCGCCGCACTGGAACTGGTTGCGAAGAGCCACGGCGTGCGTGACTGGAACACGCTTTCGGCCATGGCCGCCCGCAGCGACAATGCCGAAGTGGCGCCGGTTGCCGTGGGAGCGCAGGTGAGTGGCGAATATCTCGGCCAGCGTTTCACCGGTCGCGTCCTCGCCTTGTCGCGGCTCTCGCAGAGCAGCTATTATGCGATCACGTTGCATTTCGACGAGCCGGTGGATGTCGTGACGTTCGACAGTTTTTCGGCATTCCGCAGCCGGGTGAACGCTACCATCGACGGCAAGGGCGTTTCCCCGCGCCACACGTCGAACGGGCGTCCTCATCTGGTGCTCGATCTGCGATAATAAGAAGAGACCCCGATCCCCATTGTTTGCGGGTATCGGGGCCTCTTTACCGCAAGCCAGACTGCTTGACGGGTCGGTGCCGCCGCGCTACCCCTTTCGCCATCCTTACGCGCAGGCTCTGACGGCCATTGGCGCGATCTTCCAGACACGTATGTCACGCGGAGCCGGGCAACGGTTTTGTGGTTACGGCATGCGAAGAGAACATGGCATCGGGAGACTGACGTGACGGGCAGACTGGTCATCATCGGGGCAGGGCAGGCTGGTTTTGCCCTTGCGGCAAAGCTTCGGGCTCTGAAGGACACCAGACCGATCACCATCCTCGGAGCGGAAGACGTTCTGCCATACCAGCGTCCGCCGCTTTCCAAGAAATATCTGCTGGGCGAGATGAGTTTCGACCGGCTGCTCTACCGTCCTGAAGCCTGGTACGGCGAAAACGACGTCGAGGTTCGCCTGTCGACGCCCGTGGAGGAAATCGACCGCGCGAACAAGACCGTGCGCCTGTTCGATGGTTCCACACTGGCTTACGAGACGCTGGCAATCGCCACCGGTTCGACGCCCCGCCGCCTGCCGGCGTCGATCGGTGGCGATCTGGACGGCGTTTATACGGTTCGCGACAAGGCGGATGCCGACAGGCTGGCAGAGGAGATGAAACCCGGCCGACGCCTGCTGATCATCGGTGGTGGCTATATTGGCCTCGAGGCTGCCGCCGTCGCGCGTCACCTCGGACTGGAAGTGACCCTGATCGAGATGGCCGATCGTATTCTTGCGCGCGTTGCCGCCGCCGCGACCGCCGATGCCATGCGCGCGATCCATCAGGCCCGTGATGTCGTCATTCGAGAAAAGACTGGCCTCGTGCGCCTGATCGGGCGGGAGGGCCGGGTGACGGGAGCCGAGCTTTCGGATGGTTCTGTCATCGATGCCGACATCGTCATTGCAGGTATCGGTGTTACGCCGAACGACCGGCTTGCGACCGATGCCGGTATCGCGACTGCCAATGGCATTCTCGTCGACGCCTTCGCCCGGACCTCTGATCCCTCGGTTTTCGCCATGGGAGATTGCGCCGTCTTCGACTGGAAGGGTCAGAAGGTCCGGCTGGAATCGGTGCAGAACGCCGTCGATCAGGCGGAAGCCGCGGCAGCCGTGATGGTAGGTGGTGTCGAACCTTACCAGCCGAAGCCGTGGTTCTGGTCGGACCAGTATGACGTCAAGCTGCAGATCGCCGGCTTCAATCTCGGTTACGACGACACCGTCGTCAGGCCCGGCGCCCGCGAGGGCAGCCTTTCCATCTGGTACTTCGCTGGCGGAGAGTTCATTGCCGTCGACGCGATCAACGATGCGAAGGCCTATGTCACTGGCAAGAAACTGCTGGAGCTCGGGCGAAGCGTGGACAAGGCCGTGATTGCGGATCCCTCCGCGGATTTGAAGCTTCTTCTGGCCTGATCGACAAGCCCGGGCGGTCTCGAACCCGCTCCAGATGTCGTTCCGAAAGGCAGTCGCAGCTTACTTTATATATAGGCACGCATCAGCAAGAGGCCGGATCCGAAAGGGTTTGGCCTCTTGCGTCTCGGCTTGAAAATCGGAATCGACTTCGAAAAAGCTCGATACATGGCTTCAACATACAAGAGCGCCCTGCATCCGAGTGGACGTAGGGCGCTTTGTTTTTTCCAATGTGACAGTTTCTTGACCACGTGCTCACGATCCGATCACGGAAATGTTAGCGCTAACATTTACCTCTCAAAAAAAAGGGTATTCAGCAAGCAGCAGCGCGCTCCAGAACGGGGACGCACATATCGAGGTCATGTGAGGCAAGATGCGCGTAACGCATGGTCATCGACAGGGTCTGGTGACCGAGCCACATCTGGACACGGCGGATATCGATCCCGCCCTGAACCAGACGCGATGCGCAGGTATGACGCAGCACGTGCGGAACCACATCCTTGTCGTCGCCGAGGCCAACCGCTTCCTTTGCCTGGTGCCAGGCGATGCGGAAACGTTGCTGGTCGATTTCGCAGAATGGGCCGGGCTGGCGCTTGCTCGAACGACCGATGGCCTCGAAGGCCCGGTGGGTGAGGGGAACCGAGCGGCTACGGCCCGATTTCGTGACCCAGAAGGTGACCCGCGTGGAGTTCATGTCGCCCCAGCGCAGGTTCAGGCCCTCGCTCAGGCGAGCGCCCGTATCGACGAGGAAGATGCAGAACCGGTAGTAGAGATCGGAATGAGCCTTCATTTCATTGAAGAGCGCGTTTTCCTCATCCTTGTCGAGAAAACGGATTCGTCCCGCTTTCTCCTTCTGACGTTTGAATTCAGGTAAGCTGTATACGTCTCCCATCTTTAACGCCTTTCGCAGTAGTTTGCTTAAAGCCGCCATCTTTCTGTTGATGGTAGCGTTGCTGTTACCGCGTTTGCGCAACTTTCCAATGAGTTCATCGAGCATGCCGTCCGAAAACGTCGAGAAGCTCGGGCAATCCAGCATATCGTGGAGTTCGGCGATGAAATTGGTGACGTTGTATTTGTGGCTGCCATTGAGCCAGAGGATGTCACCATATTTCGCAAACAGCGTACGGAGAGAAGTGTCACGAACTTCGTTCAGCTTGCTCGTGGAGCCGTACTGGTAATGAACGGAATAGAAAGGCACTTCGACGCCAGTGTCGAATGTCTCCCTATCTTCCGATGCCATGCCGTTCACGCCTGCCTCACTACGATCCCCACCCCCTGGTGGGCCTTGCGGGACTGAATATGGTTATGATGTATAAAAATTATAGATTGAAAGTTGCGCAATACCGCGAAAAATCGAGTTTTCCTCACATAACGTTGCAGGCCGGCAACAGTCGTCATAACTGGCCAGCTTGAGGCATTTCCAATTTTCTACGTACAAAACCGCTGATTTTTCAGAGTTTTAGGGGTGAGACCCGGCCGCAAGGCCGGATCTCTGGTCCGATAAATCGGATTAGAACGAACGCTGGAGGCGAACGAAGCCGCTCCACAGACCGTCTTCATAGTCGCCGTGGTCTTCTTCGAAGTAGTTGACGGTGACCTTGGTGGCGAGACCTTCGGCCAGCTTGTAGTCGAGGGTTACGCCAGCCTTCCATGCATCGTTGTCGTCGTCGAAGTCGTCGACATCAACCAGACCATAGCTGCCCCAGTACTGGAATGCCGGAGTAAGGCTCAGCTTGTCGGTGAGCTTGGCTTCGTACTGAGCAGCAACGGTCCATTCGGACAGATCATAGTAGGCGTTTGCACCCGAGGACCAGATGCCGGCGACGCCGAGGGTGCCCGGGCCGATATCGGCGAGGACCATACCGCGGATGGCACCGTTTTCGGCTGCGAAGTCGTAGGAGCCAAGCAGTTCGGCAGTAACGACGCCGAAGGTTGCCACGACATGCGCGTCGAGACCGACGTTGTCGTTGTCACCGTAGAAGTCGTAGGTCTCGCTGTAGGTCTTGGTCAGTTCTTCAGCGAAGAGGCCGACCTTGAAGGCGTCGGTTGCGTATTCGTAACCGATAGCGTTGACGCGGTTAGAACCGATATCGTCGGTTTCGCCGGACAGGTCGTTATCCCAGTAGTTGTACATGTAACCGACCTTGAAGCCGCCAACAGTGATGTAGGCTTCGTCGATTTCAAGCTCGCCACCGTCATAGTCGCCTTCAGCCCAGGTGCGGATCGCGATGTACGAACCGATGGTGCCGAGTTCGGAGTCGTTCTTGGCTTCGAAGTTGATCTTGGCACGGGTACGAGCGTTCCAGTCGAAGTCGTCGTCGCCGGCGCCACGGTCGTAGCTGTCAAAACCAAGCTCGGTACGGACGTAACCGCTGACCTTGAGGCAGGTTTCGGTGCCGGGGATGTAGAAGTAGCCAGTGCCGAAAGCGTCGCAAACGCGAACGTATTCAACCGGCTCGGGCTCGGCAGCAACGATAGCGTCAGCAGCCTGAGCGCCGGATACTACTGCCAGAGCAGCAGCGGAGCCGAGAAGAAGGCTCTTGATGTTCATATTGACCTCCAGTCAATTATAAATTCGACCGGATGAAGAGCCTTGATTTTAATTATTGATTTCAAGTGTTTATGTGTTTCGTCGTTTCCTGGCCCCGCGGAAAAAGCGTCATCGGGCATGTCTAATCGCCTTTTGGGGTGCTCAAAATCGGGCTCGGGAGAACGCAAAAAGCTCCGGTCAGGAGCTCGTGGGGAATAGCTGTGTCTGGGAAATTTGATGGCGGAGAGGAAGGGATTCGAACCCTCGATACGCTTTTGACGTATACTCCCTTAGCAGGGGAGCGCCTTCGACCACTCGGCCACCTCTCCGGTCCGGCCTGATTATTTGCTTGGTTGGTCGAATGCAAGGCCTTTTCCGCAGTTTGATGACGATTTCCAACGTTGCCGAAAGGCAAGCGACCGAAACACACGCTCTCCATATTAAGCTCGTGCGATATCGAGTGTTTTTGTCCTCATGTCGAATCGACGAGGCTTTCATGCATTGCCGAGTCGCGCTTCCCTGGCGAGTCGCGATCCCGGAAAAGGGTACGATTCGACACTTGGCCAGGCCTCGCAGCATCGCTTCAACGGTCCGGACACCATATAAGGCAGGCCTGATTGTCTCAACGCAGCGTGCGGAATCTGTCCTCTTTTGGGAAAATCCGGCATTTGAAGCATCGCCAAATCCGCGTAAAAATCCCTCTAAGTCCGTCTTTCATAACGACTTTCTTAACAGAGGGTAAATGGAAGTGCCGGTCCGGTGGCGACTTTGTGTCCTTTCAGCAACAGCCATTTGGGAAGGCTACATGGAAACCTTCCTTTCTCCTGTTTGGTGATTGCATGACGGGCGGCGTTTTGTATTTTCAATCTCGGAAGCGAGGCGGTGGATCGTCCGTCTTCTGAAACCGACGGGGATGGGGCAGGGAATGCTGTCCTTCAGCCAAAGAACCCAGACCCATACGAAACTTGACTGGAGGTCAATATGAACATCAAGAGCCTTCTTCTCGGCTCCGCTGCTGCTCTGGCAGTAGTATCCGGCGCTCAGGCTGCTGACGCTATCGTTGCTGCCGAGCCCGAGCCGGTTGAATACGTTCGCGTTTGCGACGCTTTCGGCACTGGCTACTTCTACATCCCCGGCACCGAAACCTGCCTCAAGATCAGCGGTTACGTCCGTGCTGAAGTGCAGTGGTCCAGCTTTGATCGCGGCGCCGGCGAAGACGACTTCGACTGGAACGCTCGTACCCGCGGCCTCGTAAACTTCGATGCCAAGAACGACTCCGAGCTCGGCACCATCGGTTCGCACATCGCATTCCGCGTATGGGGCGAAGGCGATTACGACAGCCACGATTCGTTCGAACTTGACGAAGCCTACATCACTGTTGGCGGCTTCAAGGTCGGTTACATGTACAACTACTGGGATAACGACCTGTCCGGCGAAACCGACGACCTCGGTTCCAACCGCGTCAACGCTATCGGTTACGAATACGCAACCGACGCCTTCAAGGCTGGCGTATTCGTTGACGAGCTGACCAAGAACTACACCGGTGGTCTCGCAGCCTACGACGGCAACGACAACGTTGGTGTTGAAGCCCAGATCGCAGCAACCTTCGGCGTTGTTACCGGCGAACTGCTCGGTTCCTACGACTTCGCAGCTGAAAACGGTGCAGTTCGCGCCAAGCTGCTTGCTGACATCGGCCCGGGCACCCTCGGCCTCGCAGCGATCTACTCCTCCGGTGCAAACGCCTACTACGACGTTTCCGAATGGACCGTTGCTGCTCAGTACGAAGCCAAGCTCACCGACAAGCTGAGCCTGACCCCGGCTGCTCAGTACTGGTGGAACTACGGCCTCGTTTCGCAGGACGAATTCGACGGCGACAACGATGCCTGGAAGGCTGGCGTAACCCTCGACTACAAGCTGGCCGAAGGTCTTACCACCAAGGTTTCGGTTCAGTACTTCGACGAAGACGCTGCTGACGATGGCGCATGGGAAGGCTTCGTTCGCCTCCAGCGTTCGTTCTAATAAGATCTCCAGATCTTATAGGGAAAGCCCGGTCGCAAGACCGGGCTTTTCTCGTGTTAGGCGCGAGTTGCCGGATGATCCGTCGGGGGAGAGGCGATAAGGCTCTCTTCGCCGGGATGGGTGAGATTTCCACGCATGCAGGTTTTGCGTGTTTTTTCGCGCTGTCTCGTTTGCTTTACGACGCGGTGTCGAGGTTTGCAGACTCAGCGAACGCCGGTGAGAAATGTGTGGAGTTCTGCAGGAATGCCACCGAGGTGCAGGATGGGGGCGTGCCCCTGACCCGGAGCCGTCAACAGACGCATGTCCGGATGCCGTTCAGCCATGGCTTCCGCGGTTTGCTTTGAAAGCAATCGCGAGTTTTCCCCTCGTATAGCCATGAGCGGCAGAGAGCGAAACAGGTCGAATTGCGCCCATAGATCGGGGATGGCCTGACTGAGATCCGCGGCGCGAAACTGTTCGGCGATTGCCGGATCAAAATCCGCCACGAGCTTTCCATCGATTTCGCGGTAGATTGCATCGGCCATGTCGCGCCAGTCCGCCTCGGAGAGGGCGGGAAAGCTTGGGCCGTGCGTTTCCTTGAGGATTGCTGCGGCATCGTCGAAATTTTCGGGTCGGCGCTCCCTGCCGAGATAATCCTGGATCTGCTTTAGCCCCTCGGTCTCGATCACAGGCCCGATATCGTTGAGAACCACGCCCGCCAGCCGTTCTGGATGGGTAGCCGCTAATATATGCAGGATAAGCCCGCCGCGGGAGGTGCCGATAAAGAGGGCGCGCTCCAATCCGAAGTGATCGAGGACCGCAATCGCGTCCTGGGCTTCGGTCGGTATCGTGTAGCGCTCCTTCTTCTCGTCCTTATCGGAAAGGCCACGTCCGCGCGAATCGATGGTAATTACCCGGAGAGGAGTAGGGGATCGGGACGAGAGCAGAAGCGCCAATTGATGGAAGTCGCGGGAATTGCGCGACAGGCCGGGCAGGCAAACGACCGGCAGACCGCCATGCTCCGCGCCATAAACCCGCGAATAAAGCTTCAGTCCATCCGCAACCGGGATGTAGTGACTCACGAAACCGCTGCTATAATCGCTCACTGACAAAACCTCCCGCAAACCGGTGATACGCAGTCTAGAGGAAGTTTAGCGCGAGTGGGAACCGGTTTTGGGTCCACAATTGCGTTGAGATAGCGATGGCTGGCTGGGCTGAGAAAGAATGTCGAACGACTCTGCCATGGCGACGTGCCACGGGTTGGAAATCAGGAAATCCTGGGCAAACCGCAAAGATTGCGAAGCGTTGGTGTTCGCCCGATAGAAGTCAAGAACGCGCGCCTCGCTGATCCGTCAGCGGCCATAGCGCAGATCGTGAACGATGTCGGTCTTCTGGCCAAGCCTGCTCTTGTAGATCTGGTAGTTCTCCATCACCCGCTGCACGTAATTGCGTGTCTCGGGAAAGGGGATGCGTTCGATCCAGTCGACCACCTCATCGATGGAGCGCCCGCGCGGATCGCCATAGCGGTCGAGCCACTCGGGCACGCGCTTCGGACCGGCATTATAGGCGATGAAGGTCAGGATGTAGGAGCCTCCGAAGGCGTCGATCTGCTCGCCGAGATAATGCGCGCCGAGCGTGGCGTTGTAGCCGGCATCGCTCGTCAGCTTTTCCTGGGAATAGGCGAGACCATGACGCGTCGCCACACCCTTTGCCGTCGTCGGCAGAAGTTGAAGCAGGCCACGCGCATTGGCGGGAGAGACAGCCGCGGGATTGAAGGCGCTTTCCTGCCGGGCAATGGCATAGGCAAGTGCCTTTCCCGACCCTTCTATATTGGCATTGGCCGGAATGACGCCAATCGGGAAGGCAAGCGCCGGCACGTCGATACCCCGCGCATAGGCCGTCTTGCCGATCTGCAGGGATAGCTGGTGATTGCCGGCCTTTTCCGCCTTTGATGTGAGAAGTGCCAGTTCGCCCGGGCTGTCGAGCTGTTGCGCAAGCGCCCGGTAAAGACTGTCGCCCCGCCAGCCATGGCCCGCGGCTTCGAAACGGGCAATGGCCTGCACCGCCTCGCGATTGGCGAAACGCTGCCGCTCTTCGGCGCTCGGCTGCGGATAGGGGAATTGCAGGCTGCCGCTCGTCGCGCGAGCGCTGGCCAGCTGACCGTAGAAGGTACTCGGGAAGCGGGATGCTTTGGCGAAATATTCCTGCGCCTTGCCGTCACGGCTCACTTCGGACGCGCGGCCCAGCCAGTACCATGCGCGCGATGCCGAGAGCGGCCGTTCGGAAACCTGAAGGATCTTGCGGAAGTGGTTTGCCGCCGTCTGCCCGTCCTGCAGGCCGCGCAGCGCAAAGAAGCCGGCGTGAAATTCCGCATCCACCACATCCACCGTTTCGGTGGCGGAGTGACGGGAGACGATCTGGTAGGCAGCCTTGAACTTGCCGAGATCGGCAAGCCCCCGCGCAACGATCCGTTGCTCGTTCCACCATTCCGTGGTGTTGACGAGTTTCGAGGCTTCGCGTGGCGCCTGCGCCAGCAGCTTGGCGGCGTCTTCGTATTTTTCCTGCCGCCTCAGGTTCTCGATGCGCGCAAACAGAAACGCCGGGTCGGAAGCCCACTTGGCATCCACCGCCTTCAGCAGGGCAGGCGCCTGCGCGGAACGGTTCAGCACGGCAGCCCACGCATTATAAAGCGATTGCGCCTGACCGAGGCTCGAGAAGCGCTTCGCCTGGCTGATCCGGCTCCGGTACATCAGATAGTCCATGCGGGCCTTGTGGTCCGCCGGCGTCAGAAGCGTCGGGAACTCGGCGATGACCTTGTCCTCAAGAGACGTGTCCAGCGCCTGTTCCCGCCAAACCTTGCGCAGCACCTTGGCTGCCGCGGCAGCATCGCCGTTCGCCACAAGCGCGCGGGCAAGAATGATGGCGCCTTCCGCGGTTTCGGGCGCGGTGGTGCCGAATGCGGAGAGAACGTCGGAGGCCCGCGGATTTTCGCGATAAAGAGCCCGCTCGGAATTGGCTCGGAATGCGGCAAGACCCGGCCATCCCTTCAACTCGTTCTGCGCGGCTGCGATTTCAGCCGAGGGAATACCGGGCAGGCCGGACATGGCGATGGACCAGGTGAGCATATGCCGGTCGAGACCCGCCGGCATCCGGTCGCGGATGGCGAGCGCATCGGCACCCTTCTTGTTGGAGAGCGCGTCGAGACCGCTCTTGAGTAATGGATTTGCTGCGCCGACCCGTGCAGTGCGCGGGATCGCGCCTGTGACTTCCGAGGAGGGCACTTCGGAGGAGGGCGGGATGATGGCGGCCACATCCTGCTGGGCTGGTTTGGGAGACGGCGTGGGTATGGATTCGGCAAGCACGGAGAAACCGTTGCTGGCCAGTACGGCAAGCCCAAGTCCGAAGATGGATATCGAAAGTCCGACCCGTCTCATCCCGCTACTCATGGAACACTGTGTATCGCATCCATTAGCCATCCGGCAGATTAACGAAACCTTTCCGAAAAGCCAGAAATTCGATGTTCCGCTAGTCTAAATCCGTCACAAAACCGTCAGCGTTCCGCTTGTCGCGCTTCATTCTGCAAAGTAATGTGCCGGCGTCTTAATCGAGGAATACGGCCGAAGCGTGAGCGCAGGCCGTCAGGAGTCTATGCATGTTCCAGGGATCCATTCCCGCTCTCGTCACGCCGTTCACCGATACGGGCGCCGTGGACGAAGCCGTCTTTGCCGCTCATGTGGAATGGCAGATCGCCGAGGGAAGCACCGGCCTCGTGCCGGTCGGTACCACCGGTGAATCTCCGACCCTTTCCCATGGCGAGCACAAACGGGTCGTGGAACTCTGTGTCGAAGTGGCGGCCAAGCGCGTGCCCGTCATCGCCGGAGCGGGCTCCAACAACACCCGGGAAGCGGTCGAACTCGCCCTTCATGCCGAAAGCGTCGGTGCGGATGCCCTGCTGGTTGTCACTCCTTATTATAACAAGCCGACACAGAAAGGCCTGTTTGCCCATTTCTCGGCTATTGCCGAAACGGTGAAGTTGCCGATCTTCATCTACAACATTCCCGGCCGTTCGGTGATCGACATGTCGCCCGAGACCATGGGCGCGCTGGCGAAGGCTCACAAGAACATCGTTGGCGTCAAGGATGCGACGGGCAAGCTCGAACGCGTTTCCGACCAGCGCATCACCTGCGGCCCTGATTTCATCCAGCTTTCCGGTGAGGATGGTACGGCGCTCGGCTTTAACGCCCATGGCGGCGTCGGCTGTATTTCGGTCACGGCGAATGCTGCGCCGAAGCTCTGTGCGGAATTCCAGGCAGCAACGCTTGCCGGCGATTACAAGACGGCGCTCGCCTATCAGGATCGCCTGATGCCGCTGCACAAGGCAATCTTCATGGAGCCTGGTCTCTGTGGCGTCAAATATGCGCTGTCCAGGCTTGGCCGGATGAGCCGCAATGTGCGCCTGCCGCTCCTGCCGACGCTGGAACCGGCGACCGAAGCCGCCATCGACGCGGCGCTGGTACATGCCGGCCTGATCAACTGACCGACGGGCCGGGCGTCCGCCGCCCGGCTTCTTCCCTTCCGGCGGTCGCTATATTACATAGAGACGACAAAAGCCGGACGGGATGCCCGCCGTCCGCAAGATAACAAGCATTCCGGGCGGAACGGACTTTTCATCATGGCACCCCGAGGCAGCCAACGCGTCGTCAACAAGGTCGTTGCGGAAAACCGCAAGGCCCGCTTCAACTACGAGATCCTCGATACCTACGAGGCCGGTCTTGTGCTGACCGGCACCGAGGTCAAGTCGTTGCGTGAAGGCAAGGCGAATATCGCGGAATCCTACGCCTCGGATGAAGGGGACGAGATCTGGCTGATCAACTCCTATCTGCCGGAATACCTGCAGGCCAACCGCTTCAATCATGAGACCCGCCGCCGCCGCAAGCTGCTGTTGAACAAGCGCGAGATCAACCGCATGCGCGCCGCCATCAATCGCGAAGGCATGACGCTCGTGCCGCTGAAGATCTACTTCAACGAAAAGGGCAGGGCGAAGATGGAACTGGCGCTCGCCAAGGGCAAGAAGCTGCACGACAAGCGCGAGACGTCGAAGGAACGGGACTGGAACCGCCAGAAGTCGCGTCTTCTCAAGACCGGCGGCTGATTATTTTTCGCAAGTTGCAGCCAATCAGGGCTGGATGGTGATCCTCAATGCCGGCCTCGAATTGCAGCGGCTCTTGAAACCCTCACGAAGCCCGGGGCTTTTCAATTCCTGCCGAATTCGGGAGGTTCACGCGTCCTCCCCCTCGCGGCAACGTTACTCCGCCGCCGCTGCCTGTTCCGGCCCGGCGAAGAGTGCCGAATGGACCTGAAGCAGCTTTGCCAGTCTGTCGATCATCAGACGAACCTCCGGGCGGCTGCGGTCATCGTCATGCATGGTGATCCACAAATCCGCTGTCAGCGCTGCGACCGGTGCCCCGATCCTGACAAGCCTTGTCTCCTGTTCACCGATGAAGCAGGGCAGAATGGCCCGGCCGCCGCCTGAGCAAACCAGTTCCAGAAGGGCAGGCGGCGTCGTGGTCCAGATGCTGATCCATTTGTCCGGCTGGCGGGAAATCCATTTATCGGCTGCGGCCGTCGCCTGCTCGCGGCCGATTGAAACCCATCTTTCCTGTTCCTCGTCTGCAACTTCCTGCGTCGCATAGGCGGCGTAGCAGATGCGGACGGATTGGCGCGCCGCCAGATTGCCGGCGGCAGGTCGCTGGTGCGTGAGCTCGATCTCGGCTTCGCGGAAGATCAGGTCCACTCCGGCATCGCTCGCTTTGATGCAGAGCCGGAAGGGATCCTCAGGGCTCCAGATCGCGGACAGATGCCGGGCGAGAAACATCGACAGCCAGCTGTTGCCGGCGACGGAGACGATGGGCAGGCAATAACCATTCTCGTTCCAGCGTCGGATGGCGACTGCCTCCGCCTCCATCCGCTGCACATGCTGCAGCAGGACTTCGCCATCCGGCGCGAGGCCGTAGCCCTTGCTGTGACGAATGAAGAGACTGTGGCCCGTTGCCCTTTCGAGTGCCAGCATCCGGCGGCCGATCGTCGGCGCGCTGATGCCCGTGCGTTCGGCCGCACCGACGAGCCCGCCTGCCTGCGCCACCTGCAGGAAAAGCCTGAGATCATCCCAGTTCTCGTCTTTCATGGCTGAAACGCTCCGTTCATTCCCGCATCTACACCCTGAAAAACCAAAGGCTTAACAGAGAGGGGCGACAACAGTCTGGAGGAAAACGCCATGCGGCTCAACTGGCTTCTGCTCTTTCAGGCGGCAAGGCCAAACCGGTTTCGGCAGCATCCGCTTGCCGATCCGCTGGAACGGCCGGAATGGCAGGGCAGGGAACGGGTCATCCGCTTGCTCTGCCGGCTGGTCCGGATTCTGTAAGGGGGCAGGAACTCTAGCCCGTAACAGAGCTTTCGCGCTTTGCGGCCATGCGCCGCTCATGCTCGATCAGCCAGCGTTTGCGCCAGAGGCCACCGCCATAGCCGGTCAGGCTGCCATCGGCACCGAGGATCCGGTGGCAGGGAATGAGTATGGCGATCTGGTTTGCTCCGTTGGCCCGTGCGACGGCGCGAACAGCCGACTCTCGGCCCATCTTTCTGGCGAGTTGGGAATAGCTCATCGTCTCGCCTGCGGGGATTGCTCGCAGGGCCGTCCATACGTCGCGTTCGAACCCCGTTCCATGGCCGGCGATGCGGATGCCGAATTCGGAACTCTTCCCGGAAAAGTAGCGATCGAGCACTGCGGCCAGCATGTCCGTTACCGGCGTGCGTCCGCTGGCGATGGACATTCGCGAGCTTTCCTTCAGGCGACGGATCTCGTTAGGCAGGGCGGGACGGTCGGCAAATTCCAGAAGATGCAGCGAGTGGTCATCGACGATGGCCATCATCGGGCCGAGCGGCGTTTCAAGCCAGTCGGCCTTGAGCAATGTCTGGCCGCGAAGCCCGGCCGGGGCCTCGCCGACGAGCGCGTTGATGGCGGCGCGAAAACCGCTGCCCGACTCGAAACCGGCGTCGATCTGTGCGTCGATGACCCGGCCGCCTTCGGCAAGCGTTTCGGCAGCCTGGCCGACCCGCCGCAGACGCGCCATTTCGAGGAAGCTCATGCCGAACTGGCGCTTGAAGGCGCGGCGCACGGTCGAGAGATCATATCCCGCCGCCTTCAGGTCATCCTCGCGCCAGCGCCGCGCCGGCTCCTTTTCCAGAGCGTCGAGCAAGGCGCTGACCGTAGGGTCCTGATCCTTGTATTTGAGCAGCGGACGGCAGCGCTTGCAGGGACGAAAGCCGGCTTCGAGGCAGGCCGCCACGTTGTCCTGAAAGATGCAGTTTTCCGGCTTCGGTTTGCGCGCGGGGCAGGTCAGCCGGCAGAAGATGCGGGTGGAGGTGACGCAGACATAGGCGAACCCGTCATAGGCCGGATCGCGGGCGATCAGCGCGTCATAGAGAACTTCATCGGTGGGGCGAGTGAACAACATGACATTGTTTTACCCCGACCGGAGAAACGCCGCCGCCAAAAAAAGAGCATGGATGTCTTTTTCTGGCGGCACCGGAATGCTGTAAAAAGGGCGCGGTCACGCCGCCCTGTCGATCAGGCTGCGTAACGCGGGCGATATTCGGACGAGGTCGACGACGCGCGATAGGAGCGGGAAACCGAGAAGCGGGAAACCAGCCGCGTCAGATGGGTGGAAACATCCATCAGCGTATGGGTCGCTGCATTGGTCTGCTCGACCATGGCGGCGTTCTGCTGGGTCATGTGATCCATGCTGTTGATCGCGGCGTTGATCTCGTTGATCCCGGAGGACTGTTCCTGCGAAGACGTGGCGATTGCCGCAATGTGCTCGTTGATGGCGTGAACCTGCTCGCCGATGGTCCTCAACGCATCGCCGGTCCGGTTCACCAGCGAGACGCCGCGCGCGACATCCTGCGATGAGCGGTCGATCAGAGTCTTGATTTCCTTGGCGGCGGCAGCCGAACGTTGGGCGAGTTCTCGTACCTCCTGCGCGACGACTGCAAAGCCGCGGCCGCTTTCGCCGGCGCGGGCGGCCTCGACGCCGGCATTGAGCGCCAGAAGGTTGGTCTGGAAGGAGATCTCGTCGATCACGCTGATGATATGGGTGATCTTGCGCGAGGATTCCTCGATGTCGCCCATGGCCTCCACAGCTTCCGAAACGATCTCGCCGGAGCGAATAGCCTCTTCCGCAGACGTTCTGGCCGCGACGCGAGCTTCCTGGGTCCGCGTTGCTGCAAGCTTGGAAACGGTGGTGATTTCTTCCAGCGCCGCGGCGGTCTCTTCCAGAGCCGCAGCCTGCTGTTCGGTGCGTTTCGCCATTTCGTCGGTAGCCGTGGTCAGTTCACGGGTGTTGGACGTGACGCGGTCTGCCTCCTGGACGATGTCGCCGAATGCGGTGGCGAGCGACGAGATGGCCTTGTTGTAGTTCACACGCAGGCCGTCGAACTTCGGAGCGAGATCGTGCTCGATCGTGGCCGTCAGGTCGCCGGAACTCAGATGCTCGAGGGCGCCGTCAAGCGCTTTCAGTGCATCTTCCTGCTCGGCTTCGAGGCGGTTGCGTTCTTCTTCTGCGCGGGCGCGCTCGGCGGCAAGAGCTTCGAGATAGACGGAAATGGAGTAGTCCATATCCAGCATCGCGGCCTTCATGATCGCGCTGATGCTGGCGGAGAGGCGCTTTGCCTTGCGGGACTGGCCGAAGCCATTGAGTTCCTCACCGATGACGCGCTCGATGATTCCGTCGAGGATCAAGGCGTAGCCGCCGATATACCACCGTGGCTCTAGGCCGAGCCGCGCATGGGTGCGGCCGATCGCCGAGACAGCATCGACATAGTCATCGTCATAGCGGCCGGAAGCGATGAGTGCCCAGTGGCTCTCCTGCCTGCTCTTGGCATGCTGGATGTGGGCATCGCTGGAAAAGAAGCGTGCAGTTTCGGGATGAGCCTTTGCACGACGATAGAATTCGTCGAGTGCCGGGCCGATGGCGGCTTCGATCACGGGCTTCAGGGCTGCGAGTGTGTCCTTCTGCTTGGCGCCCAGATCGAGGAAATTCAATCGGTCGTTCAGTTGGGACGGGTCCCTGCGAAAGTTGCCCATGTCAAAAAGCCCATAATGTAAGAGAAGAACTCTGGACGACTGCATTTCGCCCAGGAAAATTGAGGTGCTGCATGCATGAATATGCGGGGTCTGATCAACTCCGCATAATGAATTTAGCCCGAATGCCTTAATGGAATGATAATAGTTAAGCTCAAAGCGATTTGGGAAAACTGTCTCAAAAATGCGACAAAGCTTGCTGCGGACGCTTTTATTCGCATCCAGAGCAATATTGGATTTACCGATTATTGAATTCTGTCAATTTCACAGTCGTTATCGCCGCCGGCCCAAAGCCGGAAGCACACACTGCTGAAGCAATTGTGATCGGTGTTCGGCCCTGATGGGCCTTATTCAGCGTCGGACGCGGGAAGGGGATCCAAGGGACGCTGCGGGCGCTCGCTGGGGTCCCGTCCGATCTCACCCTTGAGCGAAACGAGATCGATGAAATAGTCGGCCTGACGGCGCAGGTCGTCGGCGATCATCGGGGGTTGGGTTGCCATGGTGGAGACCACGGAAACCTTGCGTCCCTTACGCTGAAGAGCCTCGACGAGAGTCGTAAAGTCGCCATCGCCGGAGAAGATCACCAGATGATCGACGGTCTCGGACTGTTCCATCGCGTCGATGGCCAGTTCGATATCCATGTTGCCCTTTACCTTGCGGCGGCCCATGGAATCCGTAAATTCCTTGGCGGGCTTGGTGACGACCTTGTAACCGTTATAGTCCAGCCAGTCGATCAGGGGACGAATGGAAGAATACTCCTGATCTTCGATCAGCGCGGTGTAGTAATATGCCCTGAGAAGATAGCCGCGCTTCTGAAACGCCTTGAGCAATTTCCGATAGTCAATGTCAAAGCCCAAGCTCTTCGAGGCTGCATAAAGATTGGCGCCGTCGATGAAGAGAGCTATTTTTTCCCGTGGGTCGAACATCGCGCAATTATCCTTGAATAGGAATATGAGTTATCTGGCAAATGATAATCAAAACAGAACCTTGCCTGCACGCCAATGGATAGCTCCTGTAAATTATGAACTATTCATATAAGAATGATTTAGGGCACGATTCGCAATATTCCAAGCACGTCTAGGTTGAAATACCCGGAATGAGTCCTGCTTTTTTTGCCCCTGGCGCTCCCGTGGGGGCGCGTCGGTGACGAAAAACTTGAATTTGCCTTCCATTGCCTGTATCGGGCTGTTAATTCCTGAAAAGTTCACGACCGCAAAGGACAGGCAATGGCCCGCGTCACCGTTGAAGATTGCATCGACAAAGTAGACAACCGCTTCGAGCTCGTGCTGCTCGCAAGCCACCGCGCGCGCCAGATCTCGCAGGGCGCCCCGATCACCGTAGATCGCGACAAGGACAAGAACCCGGTCGTGGCTCTGCGCGAAATCGCCGACGAGACCCTCTCGCCCGACGATCTCAAGGAAGACCTGATCCACTCGCTGCAGAAGCATGTCGAGGTTGACGAGCCCGAGCAGGAAGCCGGCTCGATGATCTCCAACACCGTTGCCTCCGCAAAGGGTGATGACGAGGATGAACTGCCGGAAACCCTTACTTTTGACCAGATGTCGGAAGAAGAATTGCTGGCCGGCATTGAAGGTCTCGTTCCGCCGGAAAAGAGCGACGATTACTAATCGTCAATTTATTCCGTCATATCCTGACGGGTAGAATGCAGTGACGTGCGCCAATCGTGCTGATTGGCGCGCTTTTCTTTTGTGGAGCAGCTTTGCATGATGAGGCAATACGAGCTCGTTGAGCGGGTTCAGAAGTACAAGCCCGATGCCAATGAAGCCCTCCTCAACAAGGCCTATGTCTATGCCATGCAGAAGCATGGCAAGCAGAAGCGCGCCAGCGGCGACCCCTATATCTCGCATCCGCTCGAAGTCGCCGCCATCCTCACTGACATGCATCTCGACGAGTCGACCATCGCGGTCGCGCTTCTGCACGACACGATCGAGGACACCACGGCGACCCGCGCCGAAATCGATGAACTGTTCGGCGAGGATATCGGCCGGCTGGTCGAGGGGCTGACAAAGCTCAAGAAGCTCGACCTCGTCACCAAGAAGGCGAAGCAGGCGGAAAACCTGCGCAAGCTGCTGCTGGCCATTTCCGATGACGTGCGTGTTCTGCTGGTCAAGCTTGCCGACCGCTTGCACAACATGCGCACGCTCGAGCATATGCGCGACGACAAGCGCGCCCGCATTTCCGAAGAGACGATGGAAATCTATGCGCCGCTCGCCGGCCGCATGGGTATGCAGGACATGCGCGACGAGCTGGAGGACCTTTCCTTCCGCTATATCAATCCCGAGGCCTACGAGACCGTCACGCAGCGGCTGGCCGAGCTTTCCCAGCGCAATGAAGGACTGATCAAGAAGATCGAGGACGAACTGCGCGAGCTGCTGGTCGCCAATGGCCTCGTCAAGGCATCCGTCAAGGGACGGCAGAAGAAGCCCTATTCGGTCTTCCGCAAGATGCAGTCGAAGTCGCTCTCTTTCGAGCAGCTGTCCGACGTCTATGGTTTCCGCATCCTGGTGGACGATATTCCGGGCTGTTATCGGGCTCTCGGTATCGTGCATTCCCGCTGGCGCGTGGTTCCGGGCCGTTTCAAGGACTACATCTCGACGCCGAAACAGAACGACTACCGCTCGATCCACACCACGATCGTCGGTCCGTCCCGCCAGCGTATCGAACTGCAGATCCGCACCCGCCGCATGCACGAGATCGCGGAATTCGGTATTGCGGCCCATGCGCTTTACAAGGATGGTGAAAACGGCGAGCCGGGCGAACTTCTGTCGCGCGAAAGCAACGCCTATTCCTGGCTGCGCCACACCATCGAGGCACTGGCCGAAGGTGACAATCCGGAAGAATTCCTCGAACACACCAAGCTCGAACTTTTCCAGGATCAGGTGTTCTGCTTCACGCCGAAGGGCAAGCTGATCGCGCTGCCGCGCGGAGCGACCCCGATCGACTTCGCCTATGCCGTCCATACGAACATCGGCGACACCTGCGTCGGCGCCAAGATCAACGGCTCGATCATGCCGCTGGTCACCCGGTTGTCGAACGGCGATGAAGTGGAGATCATCCGTTCCGGCGTGCAGGTGCCGCCGGCTGCGTGGGAAGAGATCGTCGTCACCGGCAAGGCCCGCGCCGCCATTCGCCGGGCGACCCGCATGGCGATCCGCAAGCAGTATTCCGGCCTCGGCTATCGCATTCTCGAGCGCACCTTCGAGCGTGCCGGCAAGGTATTCTCGCGTGACGGCCTGCGTCCGGTATTGCACCGCCTTGGGCAGCGCGATGTCGAGGATGCAATCGCTGCCGTCGGTCGCGGCGAAATCTCCTCGCTCGATGTCCTTCGTGCCGTCTATCCCGACTATCAGGACGAGCGCGTGACGGTGAAGCCGTCGAGCGACGAGGGCTGGTTCGCCATGAGCACGGCGAACGGCATGGTGTTCAAGATCCCCAGCAAGGCACGCCCCACGGAGGGCGGCAATGCTGCGGAAGGTCCGGAACCTTTGCCGATCCGTGGCCTGTCGGGTAATGCCGAGGTGCATTTCGGACCGGCCGGTGCCGTTCCCGGTGACCGCATTGTCGGCATCATGGAAGATGGCAAAGGTATCACCATCTATCCTATCCAGGCATCGAGCCTGCAGCGCTTCGATGACGAACCGGAGCGCTGGATCGATGTGCGCTGGGATCTCGACGAGGCGAACAAGTCGCGCTTCGTTGCCCGCATCATGATCAACGCGCTGAATGAGCCCGGGACGCTCGCCACCGTCGCCCAGACGATTGCCCGCCTCGACATCAACATCCGCACTCTCAGCATGACGAGCGTCGCTATCGATTTCACTGAAATGGCGATCGATCTGGAGGTGTGGGACCTGCGTCAGCTGAATCAGTTGATCTCCGAACTGAAGGCTCTCGACTGCATTTCCACGACACGGCGCGTCTACGACTGACGAGTGCTTGCGTTAGCAAAGCGGTAACCATGACGTCGTCGCTATCCGGCGCGCGGGCAAGTTTTTGCCCGCTGGTTATGCGTATGTGCGACAAAATGCCTCCGATATGGGCACTCATTGGTCAGTTGAAGCGCAAGGCATGCGTTTCGCGCATGGCTGAGGCTATTTATCGGAACTGGTGGTTTTTGCACCGCACAATTACATTGTCCTCACATAAGAGAGAAAGAACGAGGACAGAAAAATGTTTGAACCTATCCGCAAGCTGGCCAAGGCTCTTCGCGTACCGAGCGTTGCAGATCGCGAAATGGCATACCTGAACGGCGCCCGTGACATGGTTGACCTGGAGTTCCGCCAGCGTCAGATCGATCGCGGCATGTTCCGTCGCGGCTTCTGAGCCGACCCAACGTCCGGAGGCGCGCGGCGGCTTGCCCTGCGCCTTAATTTCGCCGGGAGCGATGGCGAATATATACAGGCTCTCGGCCGGTCTTGTAGACACCGGGGCTCTCGATTACATGTGCCCCCATGCTGTTTCGCCGACGTAAACCCGCAGGACTAGCCGAAAAGTTGCGCGCCCTCTTCTGGTCGCCAAAAGGCTTCGTGCGTCCGTTTCAGTATTTTCGCATGCGTATCGTCCGCCTGGCGGCGTCGCCGCATGCGGTCGCGGCCGGATTTGCCGCCGGCATCGCATCGTCCTGGACGCCCTTCATCGGCCTGCATTTCGTTGTTTCCTTCGCTCTGGCTTATGTCATCGCAGGAAACATGGTTGCGGCGGCGCTGGGTACCGCGTTCGGCAATCCGTTGACCTTTCCCTTCATCTGGGCGGCGACCTGGGAAATCGGGACGCTGATCCTTGGCGGTGGCGACTCCAGTATTGGGCGTCATATCGACCTTCATCATCTTTTCAGCAATTTCGAACTGTCGCAGCTGTGGCGGCCGGTGCTTGAGCCGATGCTGATCGGCGCCATCCCGCCGGCGCTGGTGACCGGATTCGCTGTCTATGGCCTGACCTTCTATGCAGTCCGTGGTTTTCAGTCTCGTCGCCGCGCGAGGCTTTCGCTCCGCGCCAGAACCCGTCTCTCCGAGGCGATTGATGGCGGCGTAAGCGTTTGATGTCGGCGTTGTAGGGCAAGGAAAACCATGATCATCGGCATTGGCAGCGACCTCATCGATATCCGCCGCGTCGAGCAATCGCTCGAACGTTTCGGCGCACGCTTCACCAACCGCTGTTTCACCGATATCGAGCAACACAAGTCCGACGGTCGCAAGAACCGGGCCGCCTCCTACGCCAAGCGTTTCGCTGCGAAGGAAGCGATGTCCAAGGCGCTCGGGACCGGCATGGCGCAGGGCGTTTTCTGGAAGGACATGGGCGTCGTCAACTTGCCGTCGGGCAAGCCGACCATGCAGCTGACCGGAGGCGCGGCGGCCCATCTGGAAAAGATGCTGCCGCCTGACCATCACGCGGTGATCCACCTGACGATCACCGACGACCATCCGCTGGCGCAGGCTTTTGTGATTATCGAGGCCTTGCCCGGCCATGGTTGAGCCCGAATGGGCGACCAAATGCGTGCCAGTGCCGTTGCCGCGGACGCCCGAAACGTCTAGAGAGTGCAGGATTTCAGAGAAGGAAAAGACGGCGTGACCGATCGAGCAGACAAGAAGCAGAGTGCCCTCTGGGAGAATATCAAGGTCGTTATCCAGGCGCTTCTGCTGGCGATGGTGATCCGCACCGTGTTGTTCCAGCCCTTCACCATTCCGTCCGGCTCCATGATGCCGACGCTTTTGGTGGGTGACTACATCTTCGTCAACAAGTTCTCCTACGGCTATTCGAAGTATTCGCTGCCCTTCTCGCCGGACCTCTTCGAAGGCCGCATCTTCGCCAGCGAACCGAAGCGCGGCGATATCGTGGTCTTCCGCTTCCCGCCGAACCCGCAGATCGATTACATCAAGCGCCTGGTCGGCCTGCCGGGCGACCATATCCAGGTCATCAACGGCGTGCTGAACATCAACGGCAAGCCGGTTCCGAAGGAACCCGATGGCAGCTTCACCTCCGATTATCGCCTCGATCCAGGTGCCGACGTTCCGGTATTCCGCGAAACGATGGACAACGGCGTCACCTATGACACGCTGGACCAGTCCCCGGATTCCCGCGGTGACAACACCCGCGAATTCATCGTCCCGGAAGGCCATTACTTCATGATGGGCGATAACCGCGACAACTCGCTCGACAGCCGTTTCGACGTTGGCTTCGTGCCGGCCGAAAACCTGATCGGCAAGGCCTCCGTCATCTTCTTCTCGCTCGGCAACGACACCTCGTTCCGCGAAATCTGGAAGTGGCCGTCCAACATGCGTTGGGACCGTCTGTTCAAGGTGGTTGAATGAAAAAGCCGAAAGGCCTGAGAGAAGAGGACCGGTCGTGGCTCGAAGCCGCGATCGGTCATCGCTTTGTCGAGAAGGAGCGCCTTGACCGGGCGCTCACCCATTCGAGCGCCAAGGCCGGTGCGAAGGGGGGCGACTACGAGCGTCTGGAGTTCCTGGGCGACCGGGTGCTCGGCCTCTGCGTCGCAGAGCTTTTGTTCAAGACCTACAAGACCGCCTCCGAGGGTGAACTTTCCGTGCGCTTCAACCAGTTGGTCAGCGCCGAGGCCTGCGCCGAGATTGCCGACCAGCTCGAACTGCATCGCTTCATCCGAACCGGCGCCGACGTCAAGAAACTGACCGGCAAGCATATGCTGAACGTTCGCGCCGACGTGGTCGAAAGCCTGATCGCCGCGATCTATCTCGATGCGGGGCTGGAAGCTGCCCGTGCGTTCATCATGCGTTTCTGGCAGAGCCGCGCCACCCGCGCCGATGGCGCGCGGCGCGATGCCAAGACCGAATTGCAGGAATGGGCGCATGCAAAGCATGCGGTTACTCCGAGTTACCGGATTGCGGAACGCTCCGGACCGGATCATGATCCCCGTTTCACGGTGATCGTCGAAATTCCCGGCGTCGTGCCGGAAACTGGAACCGAGCGCTCGAAACGCGCCGCCGAGCAGGTGGCCGCAACGAGGCTTCTCGAACGCGAAGGCGTCTGGCAAAAAGCCACCGACGCAGGCTGATTGGAACCGATGACAGAACCCGAAAACACCTCCGCCGATACTGCTGCTGCTGGCGAAAACCCGACCCATTCCGGCTTCGTGGCCCTGATCGGTCCGACGAATGCCGGCAAGTCGACGCTGGTGAACCGCTTCGTCGGCGCCAAGGTTTCGATCGTCAGCCACAAGGTCCAGACGACGCGCGCGGTCATGCGCGGCATTGCGATTCATGACAACGCCCAGATCGTCTTCATGGACACGCCCGGCATATTCAAGCCGCGTCGCAAGCTTGATCGCGCCATGGTGACGTCCGCCTGGGGTGGAGCCAAGGACGCCGATCTCATCCTTCTCCTGATCGACAGCGAACGCGGCCTGCGCGGCGATGCCGAGGCGATCCTCGAAGGGTTGAAGGACGTTCCTCAGCCGAAGATCCTGGTGCTCAACAAGGTCGACCGGGTGAAACCGGAAGATCTTCTGAAGCTTGCTTCCGCCGCCAACGAGGCAGTGAAGTTCGAGCGCACCTTCATGATTTCCGCCACCACCGGTTCCGGTTGCGACGACGTCATGGATTACCTGGCGAAGACGCTTCCCGAGGGGCCGTGGTATTATCCCGAGGACCAGATTTCCGATCTGCCCATGCGCCAGCTTGCGGCCGAAATCACCCGCGAGAAGCTGTTCCTGCGCCTGCATCAGGAGATTCCCTATTCCTCGCATGTCGAGACCGAAAAGTGGGAAGAGCGCAAGGATGGCTCTGTCCGCATCGAGCAGGTGATCTACGTCGAGCGCGATAGCCAGAAGAAGATCGTGCTCGGCAAGGCCGGCGAGGCGATCAAGTCGATCTCGACCGCTTCCCGCAAGGAACTGTCCGAAATCCTCGAACAGACGGTCCATCTCTTCCTGTTCGTGAAGGTGCGCGAAAACTGGGGCAACGATCCCGAGCGCTTCCGCGAAATGGGCCTGGAATTCCCGCGCGAATAGTCGTGGGAATCTTGTCGGTCAGCGATCTATAGGTCAGCGATCGATGAGGCGGGCCACCGCCTTGGAGATCGGTCCGCCGAGCAACAATACCAGCAGGAAACGCGCGGTCTGCAGCGCCATGACGAAGGGCAGGTCGACGGGCGTCGAGGCCGCGATGATCGCGACCGAATCGAGGCCGCCCGGGCTTGTCGCCAGATAAGCGGTCAGCGGGTCGATCCCGAGAAAACGCCACAGCAGCATGGCGAGCCCGCCGCAGAAGGTAATCAGCACCACGATCGAAAGCATGATCTGCGGCAGCGCATAGGCCGCGTGGCGAAGGATACGCCGCGTGAAGCCGAGGCCGATCTTCCAGCCCAGCAGCGCGTAGGCGAAGGCCAGAAGCCATGGCGGCAGGTCGATGGTGATGAGACCAAGGCCATGCAGCAGCGCCGTCGCCATCATCGGCAGCAACATGGTGCCGGCCGGAATGCGGAAATAGGCGCCGACGGCACAGGCTGCGAAAGCCACGATGAGCGTCTTTGAAAGCTCCAGCCAGTCGACCGGCGGGAACCAGACGATTTCAGGCGCAGCACCACCGGATGCGTGGAAGACCAGGGCCGCGATGATGGACGCGGCCGAAGCGACGCAGACCACCCTGAGATATTGCATGAAGGCGACGAGCCGTGCATCCGCGCCGTAGGCTTCCGCAAGCACCAGCATGGCGGAGGCCGCACCGGCCGATGTACCCCAGACAGCGGTTGTTCCGGGCAGCACGGCGTTGCGTGCCATGACATAGCCGATCAGCGTGCTCGAGGCGATGACGGCAAGCACGATGGAGAGAAAGATAGGCCAGTCGGCGGCGAAGGTTGTCACGATGTCGGCGTCGATGGATCGCGCGATGATGCAGCCGATCAGGGAATGGGCCGCGAGATAGGGCAGCAGAGGGGTGGAGAGCCGGGCGCCGTTGGTTGCCATGAGGATGGCAGCGACCATGGGGCCGAGCAAAAGCGCCGCCGGGATGTGCACCATCGTCAGCAGGCCGGCAAGGACGAGGGACAGCAACGTCAGAATCAGCCAGCGGACGGATTGGGGCAAGGCCGTCAGTCGTCCGGGTTCTGGTTGTTCTTCGTCGGAGCCTGGGGAGGCGGGGGCCATATCGGAACCTTCCCGTCTGGAGGGGATGCGTCGGAAGTATAACAATTCCGACAGCACTGGAATGCCGGATTGCTCCTGCCGGGAAAATTAAATGCGGCCGGCTGGCCGCGCACTGAGCGATTCCATTTACGCGTGAAGCGCTTTAGAATGACGCTATGGAATGGACGGACGAAGCAATATTGCTCGGCGCACGACGCCACGGTGAAACCAGCGTCATCGCGGAGATGATGACGAAAGGTCGTGGCCGTCATTTAGGGATGGTGCGCGGAGGGCGTTCGCGCAGCATGCAGCCGGTGCTACAGCCGGGAAACCGGCTGGAAGTGACATGGCGGGCGCGGCTTGATGAGCATCTCGGGGAATACAGGGTCGAGCCGGTGAGGCTCAGGGCGGCGAAGCTGATGGAAAGCGCGACCGCCGTCTATGGCATTCAGGCGCTCGGAGCGCTTCTGCGGCTGTTGCCGGAACGAGACCCGCATCCGCATCTTTTCGAGGCGCTGGACGTGATCCTCGAACATCTCGATGAAGCCGCGTCTGCGGGTGAGCTTTTCGTACGTTTCGAACTGGCAGTGCTGAACGATCTTGGTTTCGGTCTCGATCTCGATCAGTGCGCCGCGACCGGAGGCCGGGACGATCTTGCTTATGTCTCGCCGAAATCGGGCAGGGCTGTCTGTCGCGCTGCCGGTTTGCCATATGCGGACAAAATGCTGGCACTTCCGGGATTTCTTCTGACCGGAGCCGCCGCGTCGGCGGATGAGGACAGTCTGGCGGAGGCCTTTCGCCTGACCGGTTTCTTCCTCAACAGACACGTCTACGAGCCGCGTGGCCTTGAGGCCGGCGCGGCTCGCGAGGGGTTCTGTCAGGCTGCATTGAAGACCTTGCGCTCCGGGGCAAAGCCTGCGCCGTTGGCGGCGCGTGCAAACAGTGCCTGATCACCAGGCGAATTCTGCATATGCCGGTGAATGGCGTTCTGCAGCTCGCTGACGTTGCGATAGGTGCCGCCATCCAGATCGATGACCGGGAACTTGACGGCGATGAACTTGACCCGATCTCCTTCGGGGACGGTGATGCCGACGGGAACGCCGGCGTATTCAACTACTTGCTTTTCCATAACGGTTTCCCCGCCTGCGCGCTTGCGCAAACTTAAATAAATGCGTCGATTGTAGAATTCAGTGCTTGTTCAGCGTCACATTCGACAGAAGCATCGGCAGCGTTTGGACGTTGCCACGCCGAGCGGGGATTTATGCCAAGGGCGGGCGGCATAAAGGGAAATATTCATTCGCTGACCTCCTTGTTGGCAAAGGCTTCCTGTGAAGCCGGTTTCATCTTTGGTGCGTCGGTCTCTTACCGATGCGACAAAGGTAGGTGTCGAACATTCTTCCGTCAACAGGTGTAGAAAGAAAAATAAAATAAAATTCTTTCATGCTCCGAATGTGGGTGCATTGCGGCAAAAAATCATCGCTGATGCCGCATTTGTTAAAATGACATCCTGTCGCACTGCGACCTTAGGCCGCCGCTGGAAGACCGCGTTCGACCGCGCTTTCTCGGATCGGCCAATGAACGATTGCGGCAAAAATGCCGAGCGCCACGCCGAACCACCAGACGGAATCATAACTGCCAAATTTGTCATACAGATAACCGCCCATCCACACGCCGAGGAATGAGCCGACCTGATGGGACAGGAAGACGATGCCTCCGAGCAGTCCGAGATGGCGTGTACCGAACATGATTGCCACCAGCGCATTGGTCGGCGGCACGGTCGATAGCCAGAGAAGCCCCATGACGATGGCAAACGCGATCACCGATGCCGGCGACTGCGGCAGGAGCAGGAACAGCGTGACCGCGAGCGACCGGGCAAGATAGATCCATGCCAGGAAATACGGTTTCGAATAGCGCTGGCCGATCACGCCCGAGGCGAGCGAGCCGATGACGTTGAAGAAGCCGATCAGCGCCATTGCGATCACGGCGTAGCGAGCGTCGATGCCGATATCGCCGAGATAGGCCGGGAAATGGGCGGTTATGAACGCCACCTGGAAGCCGCAGACGAAGAAGCCGCTGGCCAGAAGCAGATAGCTCTTGTGGGCGAAGGCTTCTCGCAGCGCATCGCCGACGCTCTGGTCGACCTCGCTCCGCGACTGGGTCCCGGATTTTGCGTTGCCGCGCAGTGGCCACGCGAGCAGGGGAACGATCAGCATCATCAGGCCGAGATAGACGAGACTGTCGGACCAGCCGAAGGCCGAGATGAGCCCCTGGGTGAGCGGCGCGAACAGGAACATGCCCGCAGAACCCGCGGCCGTGCCGATGCCGAAGGCAAGCGAGCGCTGCTCCGGCGTCACGTTGCGCGCGAAGGCCGAAAGGATGATGCCGAAGGAGCCGGACGCCACGCCGAGACCGACGAGCACGCCGCCGCCGATATGCAGCCAGACCGGCGCATCGGCATGAGCCATGACGAAGAGGCCGAGCGCATAGAGCACACCGGAGAGCGTGAGCATCCGGCCGGTACCGTACTTATCGGCGAGCGCCCCGAAGATCGGCTGCCCGAGACCCCAGCAGAGATTCTGGATGGCCATGGCGAGCCCGAAGGTGGAGCGATCCCAGCCGGTGTCGTTGAGCATGGGAAGCTGGAAGAAGCCCATGGCCGAGCGCGGCCCGAATGTCAGCATGGCGACCAGCGAACCGGCAATGATGATCAGCCAGGGCATGGCGGGACGGGCAGTCGATGCGGACATGAAATTCTCCTCCGGAAAGCCGGAGAATAGTAAGCCGTCTTCCCGTGGCCAAGCGCCTTTTCGTGAAGTTCTAATCAAAGGAATTGATGACGGTCAGTTAGTTGGGCGCAGGAAGCGGTTGCGCTTCCCGCCGGATGGTCGCGGCCGGAACGGCGGGCCGCTCAACCGCGCCGCTTGATCGCCCAGCCTTCGGGACGGGTCTCGATGACCTTCACCTCGTCGCCTATGGCAACGGGGCCTTCCCCGCGAGGAACGGCGTTCCAGCCGAAAAGCGGTCCCGGCACGCGCCGGTCGGCGGACATGCGGATGCGGCCCATGGCAGCCATCGGGCTTGCGACCTCGCGCGATCCGGTGATCTGGTCCTGGGTCGTCATGATGCAGCGCGCGCAGGGTTTGACGAGATCGAAGCGGATGCCGCCGATCTCGATGGCAGCCCAGCCGTCTTCGGCCCATGCTTCATCGCAATCGACCACGATGTTTGGGCGAAAGCGATCCATGCCGATGGATCCTTCGCCATGGGCGGCCATGTCGTCATTGATCGCCTTGAGCGAGCCCGTGGTGGTGACCAGAATCTGGTAGCCGTCGGAAAAGCCGACCGGAGTGTCGGGGCCAGCCCATTCGGCGCTGGCGTCGCGGCTGGCCTCGCCGTCGAAGAAGACGAGCTTCATCTCCCGGCCGAACCATTCGGAAAGCTTGGCATTGACGCTGTCGTCGGCCACGGCGGCGCTGACGATCGATTTCCAGATGTCGACGTCCATGCGGTTGTCGGGATGCGGCGGCGCGACCATCATCTCGCGACCGTCATCCAGCGAAAGCTTGAGATGGGTGGCGGAGGGCAGGGCGGTGAGACCCGCAAGCGCCGGCAACTCCCGCTGGGTGATGAAGCGGCCGGTCGGGTCGGTAATCATCATCCACCGGTCGCCGGCCAGCCCCCGGGCCTCGATGCGGGCTGTCTGCACGGGAATCACGCGGGCGCTCTTCAGCGGATAGATGGCGAGTTCGGTAACCTTCATGGCCTGCCTCAGATTTCGTCGGTCAAGAGTTCGAGTACCTGCTCCAGACGCGCATGCCTTTCGCGGGCGATGACGCCTCCGGCTGCCGTCTGGAAGTTGTCGGAGAGCTTGAACAGTTTTGCAGCGAAATGGTCAATGGCGAAGGCCCTGTCGTCAAGAGGGCGGTTCTTGGCAAAGGGATCGACGGGATCGTAGAGTGCGGAACCCATGCGGCCGGCGGTGTAGAAGCAACGTGCAGCACCTATCATGCCGATGGCGTCGAGCCTGTCGGCATCCTGCAGGATCTTGGCCTCCAGTGTTTCGGGGGCGATGTTTGCGGAAAAACTGTGGGTGAGGATGGCGTGGGCCACGGCCTCTATTCGCTCCTGCGGCCAGCCGAGACCTCGAAGAATATCCGATGCCTTGTCGGCCGCGAGTTTCGAGGCCTGTGCGCGAAGCGGGGAGTTCTTTTCCACCGAAACGCAATCATGCAGCAGCACGGCTGCGGCGAGGATTTCCCGGTCTCCGCCCTCGATGGCGTGGATACGCATGGCATTGCGGAAGACGCGCAGGATATGAACGATATCGTGCGAACCGTCATTCCCCTCGATCGCGTGGGGTAGAAGGGCTTCCGCAAGCTTTTCTTCCGGCGAAAATGCGGCGCTCATTCCGCTGCGATCCATCTTGCACTCCTCCAGTCCTGACAGCTGTCAATCAGGCGGCCCTTAGTAATGGCCTCAGGAAAGATTGCAAGAAGAGGGATGCGTCAGGCCGGCAGGGGTGTGGAAAGCGTGCGTCTTTTCCATGCCCCGATCAGCACGGTGCGCGATGGTGCCTCGATGACACGGTAGCTGATATCGGCAAAGACCACCGCCGCGACGATGCAGAGCGCGATCGTCAGGCCGATCGGCAGGCTTTCCGGCAGTACCTTCGAAGCCAGGAACATCACCGGCATATGGAAGAGATAGAGCGAGAAGCTGATCTTGCCGATGTGCCGGAGCGGTGCCGAGCCGAGCAGCGGAGCAAGAACACCGGATTCGGTGGCGGTGAGGAAGACGATGACAGTGGCGGCCAGCGCCGAGGTCACGCCCCAGAAGCTCTCTTCCGTGTGGAAAATCGCCCGGCTGGCGAGGAAGAAGGCGAGACCTGCGAGCGTCAGGAAGCCGACCGCATGCCCGCCGTTGAGACGCCCCGTCAGCGCGAAGAGCCGGCCGGCGAGGGCTCCGAACAGGAAATAGGAGATTTTCGAAGGCAGCAGGATGCCCGGTCCCGGAAAACCGAGATAGGCGAGCGCTGCGAAACCGATGGCGATGGCGGCGCCGAGCGGAAGCCGGTCCCTGGGCTTTTCGAACCAGAACCAGAGCAGGAGGAAGAAGACGTAGAACTGGATTTCCGGCGGTATCGACCAGAAGACCCCGGTCGAGCCGAGAAGGACAACATGTCGGATGATCTCGACGGAACCAGCGAGCGGCTGCGGGTATCCAAGCCCCGGAACCATCGAAAGCAGCGCCACCGAAATCACCGCGACGAAATAAACGGGATAGATGCGCGTGAAGCGGTGAACCAGATAATCGATAGCCGAGCGGCGGGTGAAGGCCTTGCCGCCATAGAGGTAGGCCATCAGGAAGCCGGACAGGCAGAAGAACAGCGCCACCGCTTCATTGCCGAACACCAGTGCTCCGGCCCATGTCTCCCCGGGGAAAAGGAGGATGATATGGGAAAGGACAACGGCGAAGGAGGCAATTCCTCTGAGGCCGTCGAGGCTGCGGATATGCTGCGGCTGCTGCATCGGTTTTCCGTCCCAGTATGGGGCTTTTTCTGTTTCCTTGGTGCCAGACTAGGGCGCGCGCATGCGTGCTTTGTCAACGAAACCACCCGGAAACAGCCGGAAAACCGGTGCGCATGGTTAAGCCCAGGCAACCATCGGCTGCCCGGCGGAAATGTTCCTTGGCGGGTGTTTCGTCGTCAGGCCGGGTCCGGACCGGCACCCGGCGTCGCCCCGGCGCCTGCCTGTTCCGTCTTCCGGCTGTTGCTCAGGATCTTCTGGTAGAACAGCCCGATGCCGATCAGCACGAAGCCGAGGCCGATGAAGGAAAGCGCCCTCAGCACGCCTTCGAGATGGCTCATGTCGATGAGGAAGGCCTTGGCGACGGAGATCAGGACCAGAGCCGCCGAGGCGAGCCTGATGCTCTTCGCCTCGAAGCGGGAGCCAAGTACCAGAAGGCCGACGCCGATCGCAAGCCAGACCACCGAATAGCTGTAGGTCTCGCCCTGCAGGAAGCCCTTCCAGTCGGAGATGAATTCACCCTGCCAGAAGCGGCGGACGGAAAGCGTCGCCCATGCGAAGGCGAGAACGGAGCCTGTCACCGCAAGCATGATGACATAGGGCTGCGGGCGCTTGTCGCGGGCGTAATAGGCAAGCCCGGCATAGGCGGCGGCCGGCAGCAGGTAGCCGATCAGCAGCAGGTTGAAGAATGGCCACGAGCCGGTACTCTCGCCGCTGAAATAGGGGTTGAGCACGCCGAGATGCAGGAAAAGCACGTTCAGTGCCGCGATGCAGCCGGCGATCATCGAGCCGTAGCGGAAGACCGGGCTTGGCGACTTGAGGTCCAGCGTCATCAACACGCCGGAAAGACCGGTCAGCAGCAGCGTGTAGATGGATTGCTCGCCCAGCGTCGGCACGCTCTCGGTCAGCACGCCGCCATTCATCGCGTGGCGCACGAGGATGGCGACGGTCAAAAGGCCCATCAGGCTGGCCAGTGCCTGCAGGGCATTGCGCACCCTGACGCCCGGCCAGTTCCGCAGCAGATAGGCGGAGAGGATGGCGAGCAGGGCCGGGATGCCATAACCCGGCAGCAGGGCGTTGAAGACGGGCGTCTTGCCGAGCGACAGCGGCCCGACGATGGTTGGCTCCCATGCGATGCGGGCGAGAACCCCGAGCGATGCCGCAACCATCATCCATGGCAGGGCGCGCCAGTCGCGCAGGCGTGTCGCCAGCACATAGGCGAAGCCCGCTGCGGCAAGAAGCAGTGTCAGTGTCAGGCCTGAGGTCAGCGCCTTCAGCCCGAAGGCAAGGGCGAGGAAGGAGCCGGCGACAAGCAGATCGATGGCGAGTGTCAGGCTGTCGCGCCGCCTGCCGCGAACCTGCGCTTCCCCCGAGGCGAGGAGTGCTGCCGCAAGGGCGATGCCATAGAGGCCGTGCGTCCAGTCCCTGCCGTAATCGCCATAGCCGAAATAGCTGATGGCGGCGATGGCAAGCGGAGCCGTTGCCATGATGCCGGCCCAGATCGTCGCAAGCAGCGGATCGCTGCTTCCCTTTCGTTGCAGGAAGAACAGGCCGGCGAGAACGAAGAAGGCGCCAAGGCCGAGCGAAATCGGCATGCCGTTGACCGCAATCCCGGGAATGGCAACGGCATCGTCCATGGAGTTGCCAAGCATGGCGAGCAGGCTTTCGGCGATCTGGACCTGCAAAGCCGTGCCGAGGATTGCGCCGATTGCGGCGAGGAGCGCCAGCCAGACCATCGAATGTCTGCCTGCGCCGATGCCGGCAAGGGCAGCGATGAGCGCCGCCATCACGTAGAAGGGGTTGACGTCGCTTCCTATGGTGGCGACGAGCATTGCAATTGCGGGCAGAACCGCCGCGAAGGAAAGCGTCATCGCCATGCCGAGCGGTGGACGCCCGAGAACCCGCAGAAACGCGCCGGGTGAAGGCTGCTCCATTTGCGGGATGATCTCGAATGCCTTGGCTGGCCAGATGAAGGCGGACGCCGCGAGCATGGCGAGCAGCGCAAGCGCAACCGGCGTCAGTTCGGCGGCAGAGGCTGTCGCCACATAGACGAAGGCCCAGCCGCCGAGCCCGAGATTGGCAAGCGCCGGTACGATGTGCCAGCCGCGAAGCCGCGAAGCGGCGGATGTCGCGACGAGCGACAGGGTGAGGAAGCCGAACAGCGTCCACGGACTGGGCGATGTGCTGGAGACGAGAAGCGGCGTGATCATCGAGCCGGCAAGCCCGAGGCCGGCGAGAGCCTGACCGTGCATGAGCGAGAGGCCGAGGGTCGCGAAGGCGACGAGGGCGAGAAGCGTGAAGGCCGCTGTCGCGCCGATGAAGCCGTATACGCCATGAGCGGCGTAGATCGCCCCGAACAGGGAAAGCGCCCCGGCAGCGGTCAGGATGCCCGGAATCATCGCATTGGAATAGAGTGCCGCGATGCCCGGCAACGCCTTGCGGCGGATCGCTTCGCCGGCGCCGATCAGCACAAGGCCGAAGAGGCTCGCAAGGATCAGGCGCACGCCGGGGCCGAGCAGGCCGCTTTCAATGGAATAGCGCACCAGAAAGAGACCGCCGAGCGCCAGCGCCAGACCGCCGGTCCAAACCGCCCAGCGTGCGCCGAGATAGCTCTCAAGGCTTTCCTTGGCCGGAGCCGGGGCGGACATTGTGGCTGCGAGGGCTTCTGTTTCTGCTGTTTCTGCAGTCGCAACGGCATCGCCGCCGCCGATGACTTGCGGCGCATCCATGGCCGCCAGGGCGGGCGTCGTTTCTTCCGGCTGTTGTGATCCCGCCGCTTTTCCCGGTGTCGGGATCGCTGCCGCATCCTCGTCTGTCGCAGATTGGATGGAAGAGGTTGGTACAGCATCGGGAGATTGCCGAAGCAGTTGGAGCTGTTCGGAAAGCTTTGCCACTTCCTTTTCCAGCCTGTCGATCCGATTGCCTGTTCCGCGGCCCACCGCAAACAGGACCAGCAGCAGAATCAGCAGCACGACTTCGAACATGGGACCTCCCGCGCTTCTATCCGGACCATGGAGACTAGCGTTTTTCGCCCGTGACGAAAGAGGGAGGCATCACTTCACCGGAATCAGGATCTCAAGTTGTGAATGCAAGCTTTTGCTTTTCCCTGATTATCAGCGCATCCGGAGGTGTTTCCCCTGAACCGGAGGGCGAATAAAGTGCCTCATTTCGCCTGTGGATATGCTTGCAATTCGTCACAAAACTTTCTAGATCAACACCACCGGCAATCGTCGGTTTTCTTTGGGAATATTTATGCTCAAATTGAGCATAACGCCGTTGATACGGCGGGGAGGTCGAGATGCAGCATGTCACGCAACCCCGAAACACGGGCAAGGCGCTTTCCTTGCAGACGGCGGCGGAGCGCTTCGGCGTGCTGGAGCGGCCTGATCTCACCTACACCCCGGCTGTCGCAAAGGAGACGGCGCATCTCTACGAGCGTGTGAAGGATTTCATCCCGGCAATCGAATGGCCGGTTTTTGCGCCTTACATCCACGCCATCAACCGGCTCAAGAAGGAGCGTGGCGCGGTCATTCTGGCGCATAACTACCAGACGCCCGAGATCTTCCATTGCGTGGCCGACATCACCGGTGACTCCTTGCAGCTGGCGCGCGACGCCACCCGCGTCGATGCGGAGATCATCGTTCAGTGCGGCGTGCACTTCATGGCAGAGACCTCGAAGCTGCTCAATCCGCAGAAGACGGTGCTGATTCCCGACGGTCTTGCCGGATGCTCGCTGTCGGAATCGATCACCGGCGCCGACGTCCGCGCCCTGAAGGAACGCTATCCCGGCGTCCCGGTTGTGACCTACGTCAACACCTCCGCGGACGTGAAGGCTGAAACCGATATCTGCTGCACCTCGTCCAACGCCGTGGCCGTGGTCGACAGCCTCGAGTCGGACACGGTGCTTTGCATCCCCGACGAATATCTGGCGATGAACGTCGCCAAGAAGACGAACAAGAAGATCCTCACCTGGAAGGGCCATTGCGAGGTGCATGAGCGCTTCACCGCCGAGGAGCTTCTGGAATACAAGGCCGCCGATCCCTCCATCGAGATCGTCGCTCATCCGGAGTGCCATCCGAGCGTGCTGGCCGTATCCGACTATGCCGGCTCGACGTCCGGCATGATCGACTACGTCAAGACGCGCCGCCCCGGTCGCGTATTGCTGGTCACCGAATGCTCCATGGCCTCCAACATTCAGGCCGAGGTGCCGGACGTCAATTTCGTCAAACCCTGCAATCTCTGTCCGCATATGAAGCGGATCACTCTGCCCAAGATCCTCGACAGCCTTCTGTTCATGACGGAAGAGGTGCTCGTCGATCCGGCAATCGCGGACCGCGCGCGTCTGGCGGTCGAGCGCATGGTGAACTTGAAGCAGTAGGTCCGACGAGACAGGAAGGCCGGCGCAGGCCGGAGAAATGTGCCGCATGCCCAGCAATACCGAATCCATCCGCCCGCAATCCTGGCAGGGCATCGACGATATCGTCATCATCGGCGGCGGACTTGCCGGCCTGTTCTGCGCGCTGAAGCTCGCGCCCCGTCCCGTGACGGTTCTGGCCGCCGCCCCGATCGGTTTCGGCGCCTCGTCCGCCTGGGCGCAAGGCGGCATTGCCGCGGCCATGAGCGAGGGCGATACCTTCGACAAGCATCTGGCCGACACCGTCGTTGCCGGTGCCGGAACGGTCGATGAGAAGATGGCCCGCCTGATGATTTCGGAGGGGCCGGACCGCATTCGCGATCTTCTGGCCTATGGCGTTCCCTTCGACCGGGACCTTGAGGGCCAGCTCCTGCTCTCGCGGGAGGCCGCCCATTCCGAGCGCCGCATCGTGCGGGTGAAGGGTGATCGCGCCGGCAAGGCAATCATGGAGGCTCTCATTGCCACCGTGCGCAGGACGCCGTCGATCCGCGTGATGGAAGGTTATGTGGTCGAGGAGCTGATTTCCGAAGGCCGCTTTGTCTCCGGTGTCATCGCCCGCCCGGATGCCGGCCAGTCCAAGACCCGCGTCGCCTTTCCCGCGCGGGCCGTGGTGCTTTGCTCCGGTGGCGTCGGCCATCTTTATCAGGTCACCACCAATCCCACCGAAGCGCGCGGTGCCGGCGTCGGCATGGCGGCAAGGATCGGTGCCGTGATTGCCGACCCGGAATTCGTTCAGTTCCACCCGACCGCGATCGACATCGGCCGAGATCCGGCCCCGCTGGCGACGGAAGCCCTGCGCGGCGATGGCGCAACGCTGGTCAATCGCGCCGGTCACCGCTTCATGACCGACCTGCATTCCGATGCTGAGCTTGCCCCTCGCGATGTCGTGGCACGCGGAGTCTTTGCCGAGGTTCAGGCAGGGCGCGGCGCTTTCCTCGATTGCACGAAGGCGGTCGGCGCGCATTTCCCCGAGCTTTTCCCGACCGTCTACGCGTCCTGCATGGAGGCGGGCATCGATCCGGTGACGCGGCCCATCCCGGTGGCACCCGCGGTGCATTATCACATGGGCGGCGTTCTGGTGGATGCCGATGGCCGGACCAGCATCGACGGCCTGTGGGCAGCCGGCGAGGTGACGTCAACCGGTGTCCACGGCGCCAATCGTCTTGCCTCGAACTCCTTGCTGGAAGCCGTGGTCTTCGCGGCGCGGATCGCCGAAAATATCAAGGGCATGATGCCGGAGCCGCGGCTCTACGAATGGCCGAAGAGCGCCGGCGAAAGCGACGATCTGGTGACGCTGGAAGACAGTCCACAACTCATGAAGCTGCGGCGGCTGATGTCCGCCAATGCCGGCGTCATCCGCACGGGCGAGGGGCTGAAGACGCTCATCCGCGAAATCGTCGCGCTGGAAGAGGAGCGGGGGCGAACCCGCGTCCGCTTCGCCAACATGGCGACAACCGCAAAGCTGATCGCCACCGCCGCCTATCTGCGCGAGGAAAGCCGGGGCGGGCATTACCGTTCGGATTGCCCCGAGCCGCGCGAGGCCTTCCGCCACCGGACCTTCATCACGCTGAAGGATGCCGACCGTATTGCTGCCGAACTTGCCGGCTGAGCCCCGAGGATATTGCCATGACCGAGCCCTTTCGCCCCGTCCTCTCGCCGCTGATGGTGGAGGATATCGTCAAGGTCGCGCTGCTGGAGGATCTCGGACGCGCAGGTGACATCACCACCTACGCGACCATCGGCCCGGAAAAGACCGCCAAGGCCGCCCTCAATAGCCGTGAGAATGGCGTGATTGCCGGTATCGAGCTCGCTCGCACCGCCTTCCGCCTTGTCGATCCCTCCGTTGCCTTCCATGCGCTGGTGGCCGATGGCGATCGGGTAGCGCCGGGCACGTCGCTGATCCGTGTCGAGGGGCCGGCTCGCTCCATCCTTTCGGCGGAGCGCGTGGCGCTGAATTTCCTGATGCATCTTTCCGGCGTTGCATCCTGCACCGCGCGCTTCGCCGATGAGATCGCCCATACCTCCGCGCGCGTCACCTGCACCCGCAAGACGCTGCCGGGCCTGCGCGCCGTGGAGAAATACGCTGTCCGGCTCGGCGGCGGTTCCAACCACCGTTTCGGCCTGGACGATGCCATCCTCATCAAGGACAACCACATCGCAGTTGCAGGCGGTGTCGCTCAGGCAATCCGTGCTGCCCGTGCCTATGCCGGCCATCTTGTCCGGATCGAGGTGGAGGTCGACAATCTCGATCAGATGAAGGAAGCGCGCGGCGCGCGGCCGGATGCCATATTGCTGGATAACATGGGGCCCGACCTGCTGCGCGAAGCCGTGGAAATCAACCGCACCCATGGTGGGTTTTCTCTGGCTGATTATGCGGCGGCTCCGGGGCGCGTGATTCTGGAAGCATCCGGCAACGTCAACCTTCAGACCATCCGCGCAATTGCCGAAACCGGGGTCGATTTCATCTCCACCTCGAAGATAACCATGGCCGCACCGACGCTCGATATCGGTCTGGATGTGGAAATCCTCTGATAATTGATAATTTTTCGTGACGATCGCCGTCATTCATCTTGGGAAAACCTGTTAGCATCTGCGAAATCTTGAAGAGCTTTCAATGTGTTGGAGTTCCTACGAAAGTTCGCAAGCTACTTGTTGTAGATAATTATTGGTTTTTGACCGTCTGAAACGAATCTCCTACCCCATAAACATCCCGCGGTTTTGTATTGCGTGCTGTGGATACAGACATTTTCCAGTAATATTACGGGGGTTTGTATGGCCAGTATTTCTTTGCCCGTCAGCGGCGCAAACACATATTCTACGTCACTTGGCTATCTCGACACCAATGGCGATGGCGTGGTGAGCTCCGATGAAGTCGCCGCCGCTTCCGAGGCCAAGCGTACGCAGGACCCGACCGTGGAAAGTGAAAACGCCGCCACTGGCGTCTCGTCCCAGGTCACCGGTGGCGTGATGGCGATGCTGCTCGCGGGATCGGAGGACGGCGGATTCGAGGAGAAACCTTCCCCGCAGGAACTCTTCGCCGCAATCGATGCCGATGGCGATGGCTCCGTGACGCAGGCCGAGTATGTTGCGGCCCGCCCCGGCGACATGAGCGAGGAGGACGCCGCCGCGCTCTTTGCCGAACTCGATACCGAGGGGACCGGATCGCTCAGCGAGAGCCAGTTCGTCACGGCAATGGAAGCCAATCGGCCGGAAGGCGTGTCGTCCGCCGCGGAAGACGAGGATGGCGATACTGTCAGCCTTCTGGATGTGCTGGCGGAAATGCAGACGGTCATCGCTGCCTATCAGGCCAATGCTGCTGGCGATATCGACGATACGGAAACCACTGTGCGGGCAACCGTCTGAGTGTTGGGCAGACTGGTTTACTAAACACCGTGCTCCAGCCCGGCGAAACGGGCTGAGCGCCGGAGTAGTCAGCTATTGGGGGCAGATCGCAGGCCGTTGTCCTTGAGGGATTGCCTGACCTGCCTGATGATTTCGCGGGAGACCGGCCAGAAGTCCGGCGCCTGCGTCCAGTACCGCATTCCGACCACGACGGACGTGTCGTTGAGTTCGCTGACGAAGGTTTCCACCCTTGGGCTGGACAGGACACGCTTGTCACTCTCTGCGTGACCCCGCATGATCTTTTCGGCAAGCTCGACGTCATCGTCATAGCCTATGCCGATCTTCAACTCGAAACGCCGGGTCGGCATCCTGCTGAAATTGGTGATCGGCACGTTCCAGAGGGTGGAGTTCGGCGCAAGCCGGTAGAGGCCATCGGGCGTTTTCAGTTCCGTGGCGAAGAGGCCGATCTCAAGAACCACGCCTGAAAGAGTACCGGTCTCGATATATTCCCCGACACGAAACGGTCTGAGTACCAGAAGCATGATGCCTGCGGCGATGTTCTGTAGCGTGCCCTGCAGGGCCAGGCCGATGGCGAGACCCGCTGCACCGATCGCCGCGATGATCGACGCCGTCTGCACCCCGAACTGGCCGAGCACCGTCACGAACACCAGCAGCAGCAGTGCGTAGCGCAGCACGTTCGCGAAGAAGCTCGCAAGCGTCTCGTCGATCCCGCGCACATGCCGCAATCCGGTGTGAGCCCAGCCGCTGAGGGCCGATGCAAGCGTCCAACCGAGGATCAGGAGAAGCAGGGCCCCGACAATGGAGAATGAATATTGCACTGCCAGTTGGCTCGCCTGACTGAGAGCCGCCTGCGTTGCGAGAATGACCTCCGAAGCCTGTTGTTCCATTGCCCGAATTGCTCCTTTTCTTGTCTCGTCAACAAGGGGCTACATGGAGCGGAGGATTGTCAGGTCAAGCTTTTGTCCGTGTCATGGCGGCTGGCGCGGTTCGCTTAGCGGCCACCGACCTTGAGGCCCGGAGCGGGCCGTTCCTCAAGGATCTGCCGGCGGAAACGGAAAAGGGCCGCGGGGCGGCCGCCCGTGGCCGCCTGCGTTCCGCCCGTCGGCTCGACCAGTTCGGCACCCTCGACCAGACGGCGGAAATTCTGCTTGTGCAGATGCCGCCCGGAGATCGCCTCGACGGTTGCCTGCAGGTCCGTCAGGGTAAATTCCGGCGGCATGAGTTCGAACACCACCGGCCGGTACTTGATCTTGCTGCGCAGCCTCGCGAGCGCCGTTGCCGCAATCCGGCGATGATCGAAACGCATCGGCGTGCCGAGAGGAACGGCAATCCGACGGGATGCGACCCGCTCGTCCAGAACGGCTTCCTCGATAAGGCCTGCTTCGTAAAGCAGTTCGTAGCGCTCCAGAACCCGTTCCTCGTCGAACGGGAAGTCATCGAGGCCAAAGGCGAGTTTCAGGCGGGATTTGCGGGAAGGACGCATGGTGTCGCTGTCTTCCACCGGCGCTTCCTCGGCCCAGACGGAAAGAGCAGGCAGAATCACCCGATCGAGGATGGCAGGGCGTCCGCGACGCCAGTCTTCCCACGGCAGGTAGCCGTACCAATCCCGCCAGTGAACGCCGGCGGCATGCAGGCTGTCGTGGCGGGCGGGATCCATGCGGGTCAGCGCCAGATAGCCGACAGACACGACATGCATGCCGCTGTCGCCCGGCATCTTGTGACGTCCCTGATCGCCGAAAGTGTAGAGCTGTTCGATATAGCCCATGTGCAGCGCTGTCTGGGTGGTGACGGTGGTGCGCAGCGACACTTCCATCGTGCGGTGGCGCGATGGATCGAAGGGACCGAAGGGCAGGGCCTCCAGCGGGCTTGCGGGATCACTGACGACGAGCAAGCGAGGACTGCGGTCGGCTACCGCGACGATGGCCGCGTTGAGGCCGATCTCGATTGCCGCCGGTCGTTCGTTGATCGGTCCTTCGGTCATGGCACCCTGTCTACCTGTTCCGGCAAGGCAAGGGTGAACGGCGCATTGCCATCGGCATCCGCGCCGCGCCCGATCGCCTTGACCGCACGAACCAGCGCGCCGCCGCGTCCGAGGAGAGTATCGCCGATCTCGATCAGTCGGGTATTGGGTGTGGCATAAGGTGAGGCTGCGCGGAGCCGCTTTGCCAGGATATCGTCGTCTTCATCGGGCGAAACGGCGAGGCTCGCGATCAGGGCTGCGGCCGGTGAGCGGGATACACCCATCCAGCAATGGATGAGCAGAGGTGCGGTGCGGTCCCATGAACGGGCGAAATCGATGATTTCCCGCACATGGGCTTCCTGCGGCGCGATCAGATTGCCCGTGCCGGCAAAGCTGATGTCGTTCATCTTGAGCTTCAGATGCCGTTCGGCGGCAATCACCGCCGGGCGATGAAAATCCTGCCCCTCGGCAATCAGGCTGACCATTTCACGCGCCTTGTGGCGGACGGCCATTTCGGCAATACGGGAGAGCGGCGCAACGACGATGTAGCTCATGGGGCCACCTTCGCGCCGGGCCTGCGGGCAGATTCGATCTCCTCGAAACGCCGAAGGAACAGCGCCTGTGCCCTGAATGCCGGAAGCGGTTCCATCGACAGGCTGTCGCGGCTGATATCGCGCGGCTGGCCGAAGAATTTCTTTGCCTCGCTCTGGGAAAAGCCTGCGAGTTCCGTTGCCTCGAAATAGGCGGAGACACGGTCGGCTTTCTTGATCTGGCCCTTGAGGTCAGCGGACGGGTGCGGGGGAAGCGCATAGCGCAGGTGGATCGCAGCCTCCAGCCGTTTCTCCACGGTCTCGTAACCGCCGCCGACCACCGCCTTGAACGGGGAAATCATGTCGCCGATCACATATTCCGGCGCGTCATGCAGCAACGCCATCAATTGCTCATCCGCCGTCGCCCTGGGATTGCAGCGGCTGAAGACATCCTCGACGATCAGGCTGTGCTGGGCGACGGAAAAGGCATGGTCGCCGGAGGTCTGGCCGTTCCAGCGGGCGACGCGCGCCAGCCCATGGGCGATATCCGTGATCTCCACGTCCAGCGGCGACGGGTCGAGAAGATCGAGCCGGCGGCCGGACAGCATGCGCTGCCAGGCGCGGCCCGAATTGTCGCCGACTGCCATGTTCAGGCCTCCTCGGAGGTGCTCGTCGGGAAACTGAGGCCGCTCCAGACGGGCAGTGCAAGCGCAACGGGAACGTCTGCTGCGAGGATGCCGGCATCGGCGCTCATTGCTTCGCCGGCACGGTCGATGCGCACGATGGCAAGGCCGCGATTGCCCGTTACGGTGCCGAGTGCGCCAATCGGCTTGCCCTGCGCGGTGAGTTCCGTTCCCGTCGGCGGCAGGTTTTCCTCAGCCGTGACGATCACCACGCGTCGGCGGGCTGTGCCGCGATGCTGCATGCGCGACACCACTTCCTGTCCGACATAACAGCCCTTCTTGAAGGAGACGCCACCGGAAAGATCGAGCAGGATGTCATGCGGGAAGGCGTCCTGAAGGGCGTAATCATGGCCTGATTCCACAACGCCGGAGAGAACCCGCAGCGCCTCGTAACCGGCCGTATTGTGTGCGCCGTGCTCGCCCGGCTGGCGCTTCAATGCCACGTCGGCGCGGGCAAAGCGGAAATCGGTGACACCTTCGCCGGAGATGTCCTCACCCCAGGAAACGGTGACGCCCGCTTGCGGGTCTCCGGCGATCGTGACCGCAGCCCTGAGCTTGTACATGGAAAGGCGTTTTATCAGCCCTTCCAGCTGCGACGAGGCCGTCTCCAGAACGAAGGAGCTGTCGTCGCGCCAGATCAGGAAATCGAAGAGGATCTTGCCCTGCGGCGTCAGCAGGGCGCCCGGCCGGGCTTCACCGACCGGCATGGCTTCGATGTCGGTGGTGATGAGGTTCTGAAGGAAATGCTCGGCGTCCGCTCCGCTGACGCGGATGAGGGAGCGGTCTTGCAAGAAGGCGGCTGGCATCGTCGTCCCAATCCCGGTTGCTCGTTACCCGATGCTGTAGAGCATCGGGCCGAAAAAGGGAATCGTTTCCATTGGTCCCAATCGAAACGATCCACGGGAATGGCAGAAGGGGCGGCGTCAGTCCCCGGCGGTGAAGAACTTCCACTTGCCGTCGGGCGAGATGCCGACGCGGAAGAAGTTGTAGTTTCCCTGCTCCTGCATGTCGGCGTAATCGCCGGCAGTGACGATCCGCAACAACTCCACCTTTTCCGGTGGTGTCAGTGACGTCAGCGACTTCTCGGCGAAGTAGGGCCAGACATAGGCTTCCTCCGGCGTACCGATATCGACATGGACAAAGCCGGTAGAGAGAACGTCGATGAGGATCGCCAGGATTTCGATCCCGTCGTCATCGCCCGAAAGGCCCTTCAAGGTCGTGACCGGATCGGCCTCCTCGGCATCCATCAGGATCTGCGTCTGATCGGGGCCGGGATTGAGGAAGGGGCGAAGCCGCTCGATGTCGCCGGATGCGGCAGCTTCGATCAGCTGTTCGCGCAGGTGACGCACGGCTTCCGGCGCCTTGCTGATGTCGTAGATGACTTCCGGCGGCGGCTCTTCTGCCTCGGCAGCCTTGTCCTGCTGCGGCTTGTTGATCAGCGGATCGGGTGAGGGAATGCCCGGCAAAGCCTCGTCGGCAGGAGCCTCCGTTTCCGGCGTCTCCTCCGGCGAGGTCTGGTTTTCTTCGGGTTGCTCTTCGCTATGCGGCGCCGGCAACTGCTTGATGTCGGAAAGTGCAAAGGCTGCATTTCCCAACACCGTTACCGCAGTCAAAGCCGTCGATACGGCAATCATGGCCGCCAGGCCGTTGCGCCTGACATTACGTCCGATCTGCATCGTCCGTCCTCTGGTATTCTGGTTACTGTACGCGCCGCTCGGGAGAAAATTCGCCGGCCAGCATGCGGGTCCGCAAGGCTTCGAGGATTGCCTCTGCGCCGTCCTCGCCATGGATGCGGATGGTTTCGCGCATGGCCAGCGCAAAGGCGGCATCCGCGATGATTTCCGGTTCGATGCCATCGGCCATGCCATCGGCCCAAGCCTCGTTCTGGTATTCCAGCGCGGCCTGCATCTTCTCGTGTACGATCATGTCGTCGATCTCGTTGCGGCGCGGTTCCATGGGCTTACTCTAGTCCTTACTCAGCTGTTAACGACTTTAGCAGCCTTTTGCCGAAACGACACGGCTGCAAGGTAAAACAGGTTAATTTATCGTTAATTTCCGAAGCGGGAAGCAATTTCAACAGCGAGTGTTGCGCCTTCGTTACGGTAATTCTCTTCCGCGGTCGCCGCTGCCGGGGTGCAGGTGGTGTAAACCGAGGCAAAAGAGCGGTAACCCCGGTTGTAGGCCGCGATCATTCGCGCCTTGCGCTTCGGTTCCGTTGCCGTCTCCGAATCGATCAGTTTCTGGATGGCTTCCCGCCATTCCGGTTCGCCACCGGCGACACAGAGATTGCGCAGGTAGTGAACCGCGCCCATGATCTCGGAAAGCCGGGCAAGGCGGTCGTCGTAAGGCGCCGGTTTCTCTTCCGGTGCGACCGTCTCAACCGGCGCATTCTTCGCAGCCTTGTCCTGTGCCGCAGCCGGCAAGACCGCACAGCCGATGGCGGCGGCAGTCAGCAGCCCGCCAAGGAGTGCCTTGAAGCGGGGCTGACCGCAGTCGCGCGGAAAATGCGGACCAATACGGTCCGCGCAGGCAGAGCGGGCCTTCGTCATGCGCGCGTCTCCGGTCCTTCCGCAAGCCTTTCCACGCAGGCGCGAACGCTCGGCGGAACGGGCAGGGCATAGATCTCTTCCGGCAGGAACCATCCGGCCTCCGCCGCGTCGCTATCGGCGCGCACGACAGTCTCCATGTCGGCGTCGAGGCGGAAGACGGACAGAAGGAAGTGGCTCCCGGCGACACCTTCTTCCGGCAGAAGCTCCAGCTCCTCGAAAAGTCGCGGATTGCTGCCCATAATGCCGGTCTCCTCGAGAAGTTCGCGGATGGCCGTCTCCGCCGGCGTCTCGCCCGGCTCTGCTCTACCGCCCGGAAAGGCATAGAGATCGGCCGCCGGCGGGTTCATCCGTTTGACCAGCAGGAAGCGGCCGTCACGTTCGACGATGGCGGATGAGGCAAGGCGGGGTTGGCTTTGTGTCTGCATGAGGTCTCTGCAAATGGGCCGATGTCGTTCCGGATTCGTCGACGCGGCGTATCGCGGCGAATATCGGGTTATTCTCTCGCGACCGCAAGGGAATTGCTGCTGCGCCACATCGGCCTCTGCTTGACCGCCGTGCACCCGGCTGGCATGGATCGATCCATGTGCGGACGCTTTTCACTGACGGTAACGCCGGATGAGGTGCGGGAGACTTTCGGGCTCGTGGAGTTTGAGGGCTTTCCGGCTCGCTACAACATTGCCCCGACCCAGCCGATCCTGGTTGTCGTTGCCAGCGACAGGCGCGAGCCGGGTAGCAATCTGCCCGAGCGGCAGGCCGTTCTCGTGCGCTGGGGTTTCCTTCCGGGTTGGGTCAAGGATCCGCGCGACTTTCCGCTGCTCATCAACGCACGGTCGGAAACGGCGATCGGCAAGGCCTCGTTCCGTGCCGCCATGCGCCATCGTCGCGTGCTGGTGCCTGCTTCGGGTTTCTACGAATGGCATCGTCCCGACAAGGAAAGCGGAGAGGCGTCGCAGGCCTACTGGATCCGTCCGCGCAATGGCCGGATCGTCGCTTTCGCTGGACTGATGGAAACATGGTCTTCCGCCGATGGTTCGGAAGTGGATACCGGGGCGATCCTGACTGTATCAGCCAATCGCACGATAGGACGCATTCACGACCGGATGCCGGTCGTCATCAAGCCGGAAGATTATACCCGCTGGCTCGATTGCAAATCGGGCGAGCCACGCGACGTCGCGGATCTCATGGTGCCGGCGGATGAGGATTTCTTCGAGGCAGTGCCCGTCTCAAACCTTGTCAACAAGGTCGCCAACACCGGTCCCGAGATACAGGAACCGGTCGGCAATAGCCTCCCGCCGGCGAAAGCGCCGGTCGGCAAGACGGATGGTGGTCAGCTCAGTCTGTTCTGAGCTTGTTCAGGCGATCTGCTTGGCAGGCTTGCGCTTCAGCATCAGCGCGGCTGCCAGCACCGCCTTCAGGCCAAGAGGCCGGTAATGGGAATCCAGATTGCTGGTTGCCGGCTTCCCCTCGGCGGAAGTCTTCTTCTGCATGTCATGCTCCTGTGGGTGTTTCCTAAAGTCTTCGTCTTCTTGTTTTTTGCTCTCTCTGAGCAGATCATGACAAAAACGTGACGCTTTCAATGACGCAAATCAAATTTGGTCAATATCGACCACATTCCGCGATCAGCGGCATGGCGAAAGCACCGGAAAAACCTTCAAAAACAGCAGTGGGAGTGGTTCAGAGGCCGCGATCTATTTCGGTCAGTCCGTTCTCGTGTCCCTCGTCATCTATGGTCAGCGTGCCGTAGCGGCGATGCCAGGCGCGTGCGCCGAAGGGGAGCGAGAGGAGATAAGCGAGCACGGTGAACGACAGAACTTCGAAGGTGAAGCTCATCAGCAGGGCGACGTAGAGAACGACACCGAGAATCATCGGCAATACGAGATCGCGACGGATGCGGCTCGTTTCCGACTTGCCGGACCAGACCGGCAGGCGGCTGACCAGCAGATAACCGATCAGGACCGTATAAAGCGATCCCGCATAGGCGACGGGTGCCGTCGGCGGCACGCCGAGAAAGCCGAGATAAACCGGCAGCAGAACCAGCATGGCACCGGCAGGCGCCGGCACGCCGACGAAATATTCCGATTGCCAGGGAGCCTTGGTCTCGCGATCCGCCATGACATTGAAGCGGGCGAGCCGGAGGCCGGCGGCGATCGCATAGAGCAGGGCCGCGATCCAGCCGAGAGAGCGGGCCTGATCGAGGATGAAGGCATAGAGCACGAGCGCAGGGGCCACGCCGAAGTTGACGATATCGGCCAACGAATCCATCTGTGCGCCGAACTTGGAGGTCGCCTTCATCATGCGGGCGATTCGCCCGTCGATCCCGTCGAGGAAGGCTGCCGCCAGCACCATCATCACCGCCAGCTCGTAACGGTTTTCGAAGGCGAGCCGGATGCCGGTCAGGCCGGCGCAGATGGCCAGCACGGTGATCAGGTTCGGAACGACAAGCCGCAGCGGGATTTCCCGAAGTCGCGGGCCTCGCGAACCGTCATCCTTGGTTGCGCCTTCGGGCTGCTGCTGTGCTGTCTGCATGTGCCTTGCTCCCGCGACGCTCTCAGCTTCGACGGCTGACGACCGGACCCTTGGAAGAGCCGAACTCGGCAATCACGGTTTCGCCTGCAATGGCCGTCTGGCCAAGCGAGACGCGCGACTCGGCGCCCGCCGGAAGGAACACGTCGAGGCGCGAGCCGAAACGGATCAGGCCGAAACGTTCGCCTGCATCCAGGGGTTCGTTGGTATGGGTCCAGCAGACAATGCGGCGTGCGACGAGGCCGGCGATCTGCACGACGCCGATTTCGCCATGGGTGCTTTCGATCACGACGCCGTTGCGCTCGTTTTCCTGGCTTGCCTTGTCGAGTTCGGCATTGAGAAAGCTGCCTTCGCGATAGGCGACGTTGATGACGCGGCCACGCACCGGAGCGCGGTTCACATGGCAGTTGAACACGTTCATGAAGATCGAGATGCGCAGCATCGGATCGCTGCCGAGGCCCAGTTCTTCCGGCGGCGCGACCATCTGGATGGCCGATACGCGGCCATCGGCCGGGCTGATGACCAGATCGTCGTCCTGCGGGGTGACGCGTTCGGGGTCGCGGAAGAAGTAGGCGCACCACAGCGTCAGTACGAAGCCGACCCAGAAGAGCGGTTCGAAGAGCCAGCCGAGGATGAGGGAGGCCACAAAGAATGCGGCAACGAAGGGATAACCTTCCTTGTGCACCGGCACGATGGATTTACGAATGCTATCGAACAGATCCATGATGACCTCGCGTCGTTGCTGTTCCGGGTCTGAAGTCCATGCCCTCGGGCTTGCAGCAAGGGTAAGAACTTCCAATTGGTGGCTGCTGACTAACCCGAAAGCGCTTCCGGGGCAATGCTTGCGGCCTTCAAAGCCTGTTTACGCGACATTCGGTCCGGTACGTGGAGAGCATCGGATGTTCCATGCTGCGCCGCCGCAAAATTGAAGATTCGTGCACCTTCCGTCAATGATTACCCGCTAGAAATGGTGGGGAATGCATTGCAGGCCGTGACGTGCGGAGCCTTCTTTCCCGCGCAATAAACTGGACGAACGAGTGCGTAGGGCTGGAGAGACTTCTGACGAAGATAGACGGCACAGGGAGCGCGGCGATCTGCTCTGGATCGCTGTCCCGGGCCGTTCTGTTCCGCCAGCCTTGCTTCGGGCTGCAGTGGTCACAAGGCAGGAAGCAAGAATAATTGCCGGTTCGGCCGTCGTTTTTGCTCCTCTTACCTGTGAAAGCCTCGGAACCGATATCCGCGATCTGCGCCGCATTCTGGGGGAGAGCGCCTATCTGGTGATCGTTGTCGAGGAAAATCTCGGCTCCGACTGGTTCGACCGCGCTCTCGATCTCGGTGCGGATGATGTGTTATCCGATCTCGACGATGCCGTCGTCGCGCGCTGTCTCTCCCGCGCCCGCAAGGTGCAGGAGCGTACGCGCCGGGCGGAGGACGAGGTGGGCCACGTCACCCTCGAACGGGACTATCTGCAGGCCTGCATCGATCATCTGCCGACGCCGATCTTCTTCAAGAATGTCGAAGGCGTCTATGTCGGCTGCAACTCTGCCTTTGCCGAATATCTCGGGTTGCCACTTGAAACGATTCTGGGGGCATCCGTCTATGACGTTGCGCCCGCGGAGATCGCGAGACGATATCAGGCGGCCGACGATGCGCTGTTCGATAGCGGAGGTGTGCAGGTTTACGAAAGCAAGGTCTGTCACTCCAACGGGGACATGCGCTTCGTCGAATTCCAGAAGGCGGTGATCAAGAGCCGGAACCAGGGTGTGTACGGCATTGCCGGTGCGATCCTCGACATTACCGACCGCAAGCGTCTCGAGACCCAGCTGATCGAAGCCGCCGAGCGCGATCCGCTGACCAACGCCTATAACCGCCGCAAGTTCTTCCAGTTGGCCGAGGATGCTGCCGAATGGGCGCGCAACGGCTCAAGACCCGTTTCGGTTGCGATCATCGACGTCGACCAGTTCAAGCTGATCAACGATCGCCTTGGTCATTCCGAGGGAGACAACATATTGCGAACGGTGTCGCAGGTACTCGAAGCCACCATCGGAGGGGACAACATCGTCGCCCGCGCCGGCGGCGAGGAGTTCTACGCGCTCTTTCCGGGACTGTCTCTCAAGGATGCCGCGGCGCTGGCCGATGACATGCGCCGCGAGGTTGAACGCTTCTGCCGGGTCGATGTGCTGTCATCCGTAGCCGGCACCGTCAGCGTCGGCCTTGCCCGGTTCGACGCGAATGCCGAAAACCTGGATGACGCGCTGAAACGCGCGGACACCGCCCTTTATCTCGCCAAGAGGGAAGGGCGAAACCAGATCCGTCTTGCCGTCTGACAGGCTGTGCGACGACCGTCAGGTCGCCGGGGCCTTGCGCACCACCACGCCGAGTTCGTCGCTTTCGCGCACCTGCCGCAGATGTTCTTCCGCCTGGGTCGCTTCGCGCTGGCGGTTCCACATCGAGGCGTAGAGCCCGTTCTTTTCCAGCAGGGCGGAGTGCGTGCCGCGTTCGGCAATCTCGCCGCCCTTCAGCACGATGATCTCGTCGGCTCCGACGACAGTCGAGAGGCGATGCGCGATGACCAGCGTCGTGCGGTTTTTCGAGACGATATCGAGCGCCGCCTGGATTTCCTGCTCGGTCGTGGTGTCGAGTGCCGAGGTCGCCTCGTCGAGGATCAGGATCGGCGGTGCTTTCAGCACCGTGCGGGCGATAGCCACGCGCTGTTTTTCGCCGCCGGAAAGCTTCAGCCCGCGCTCGCCGACCATCGTCCTGAAGCCATCCGGCAGATCCCGGATGAAATGGCTGATCTGCGCGATATCCGCTGCCTGCTCGATCTCCGCATCGGTGGCGCTCGGGCGACCGTAGCGAATGTTGTAGGCGATGGTATCGTTGAACAGCACGGTATCCTGCGGCACCATGCCGATCACCTTGCGCAGGCTCTGCTGGGTGACGTCGCGCACATCCTGCCCGTCGATGGTAATCGAACCCTGCTGGATGTCGTAGAAGCGGTAGAGCAGGCGAGAGATCGTCGACTTGCCCGCGCCGGAGGGGCCGACCACCGCGACCGTCTTACCGGCCGGAACCTCGAAGGAAATGCCCTTGAGGATGGGACGCTGCGGATCGTAGGCGAAGTGGACATCCTTGAAGGCGATGCTGCCCTGGGCGATGGCAAGCGCTGGTGCACCGGGCTTGTCGTTCACTTCCGCCTGGACCTCGAGCAGGTCGAACATCTGTTCGATGTCGGTAAGGCCCTGCCGTATTTCGCGGTAGACGAAGCCGATGAAGTTGAGCGGGATGGAAAGCTGCATCAGCATGGCGTTGATGAAGACGAAATCGCCGATCGTCTGATCGCCGCGCTGTACTGCGAGTGCGGACATGACCATCATCACGGCGGTGCCGAGGCCGAAGATCACGCCCTGGCCGAAGTTGAGCCAGCCGAGCGAGGTCCAGACCTCAGTCGCGGCCTTTTCATAGCGCGCCATGGAGCCGTCGAACCGCTTGGCCTCCATCTCCTCGTTGCCGAAATATTTCACGGTCTCGAAGTTCAGAAGCGAGTCGATCGCCTTGGTGTTGGCGTCGGTATCGCTGTCGTTCATCGCGCGGCGGATGTTGATGCGCCAGTCGCTGGCCTTGATGGTGAACCAGATATAGGCGCAGACGGTGATGGCCGTGACAGCAAGATAGGAAAAGCCGTAGCCCCACCAGAAGATCACCGCCGTCAGCAGGAATTCGATGAGCGTCGGAACGGAATTGAGAATGGTGAAACGGACGATCGTTTCGATGCCCTTGGTGCCGCGCTCGATGATGCGCGAAAGGCCTCCGGTCTTGCGCTCCAGATGGAACCGCAGGGAAAGCCGGTGCATGTGGACGAAGGTCTTGTAGGCAAGCTGGCGCACCGCATATTGCCCGACGCTGGCAAACAGCGCGTCACGCAGCTGGTTGAGGCCGACCTGGGCGATACGGACGACGTTGTAGGCAATGACGAGCACGACCGCGCCAAGCAGGAAGGCGGGAAGCAGTCCGACCATGTCGAGCTTGCCGTTCAGCGCATCCGTTGCCCACTTGAAGAAGTAGGGAACGAGGATCAGCACGAATTTCGAGATGATCAGGAAAACGGTTGCCCAGACGACCCGCATCTTCAGATCGCGCCGGTCGGCGGGCCACATGTACGGCCACAGATTGACCAGCGTCCCCATCGGATTGCTGCTGTCGGCAGAAATCGTCTTCTTCCTGTCAGCCATGAATACCGGCCCCGTCCTTGCGCAAACGATAAAAGGCGGCGGTCCTGTTCGGACCGCCGCCTCTCGGCAAATAGGATCTAGCCCCCGCTAATGCAATGGGCGTTTTCTGATCGTCAGTTCAGCTTTTCGCCATGCAGCCGCTTGCGGTGCAGTTCTTCCGCGTTCGGCAAGGCCTCGTTCGGGACGGAAAAAATCTGGCCCGGTTCGATCTTGTCCGGATTGGCGATCTGTCCGGCATTGGCCAGATAGATCGTCGTATAGCGGACGCCCTGACCATAGACGCGGCGCGAGATCTGCCACAGGGTATCGCCGCGCCGGATGATGACGCTGTTGCGGCTTTCCTGCAGCGGAGCCTGCGTGATCGTCTTCGGTTCGGCGGTTGCAGTCTCGGTCGTGCCGAAAGCGCTGTCGGTCGAAGGGCTCTGATCCTGAATGGCAACAGTAGGCGCAGGCGCCGCCGGTGCAAGGATTGCGTCGATCAGGCTGGCCAGCTTCGGCAGGGCGGTGCCCATCGCCTTGACGTCAGCGGCCGGAACCGCCCGCAGCGCGGACAGCGCGGTCTTTGCACCGCTTGTCGCCTGCGTGATGAAGTCGATTAGTGCCTGACCCGTGGACGAAGGCAGGCGGAAGTCCGCGATGGACTGCAGACCGATTTCCGTCGCGGAACGGGCGGCTGCCAGTTCCTCGATCGCGGGCGACTTGCCGTCGGCATAAAGTCTCTTGAGGATAGCGAAAGCCTTGGAGAGCGCATCGCGCTGCTTTTCGAAGGCGACCTGTTCCAGAGGAACGAGGCCGGCTGCGTCGCCGGAGGCTTGAGCTACGACGGAGACCTGATCGCCGGCCGGGCGGTCGAACGGTACGGAGGCCTTCACCTTGACGTTGCCGTTCTCATCCAGCAGTTCGACGGTGATGACATGGCTGCCGACCGGCAGGTCGATGGTGCCCTCGACCACGAAATGGCCGGTTGCGTCCGTCTTGATCTCGCCGATCCGTGTTTCGTCCGCCAGCGCACGCACGGTGCTTCCGGCCGGAGCTTCACCGGCGACAAAAATACGCTTGCCTTCGATTTCAACCGCGCTGACCTGGATTTCGGCCTTCACGGCAGGGGTGGCGGGCGTCGCAGGTGCAGGCGCCGCGGCATCGTTGGTTGCCGCCGTTGCTGTCTCCGCTGCAACACGGCTCTGCTTGGCATCCGAATTCACGGTTTCCGGCAGGGTAATCAGGCGGCTTGCTTCGCCTGGTTTGGTGACCATGGCGAGCAGCTTGCCGTCGGACGAAGTCGGCACCGAGACCGTCGCCATCTCTTCGGAAGTGGCGGTCTTGCCGTCCTTGCCGGTGACGCGCAGCGCCAGAACATGGTCACCGGGCGGCAACGGCTGGTCCAGCACGGCCACGAAATCGCCGTTCGGCTCGACCTGTACCGAGGTAACCGTCTTGTCACCGCTGACGATGTCGAGCTTGGCGCCGGGCTCGGCGCTGCCGGCGATCACCGTCGAGCCATCGGGCTCGACACGAAGAACGTCGAAGCGCGGCAGTGTCGAGGCGCTTTCGTCGGCAGGTGCCGCCGGAGTTGCGGCTGCAGGCGCTTCCGTTGCCGGTGCGGCCGGGGGCGTCGTGCCCTTGAGGGCGTGCTCGATCGGTCCCAGAAGTGTGCTGGCCGCGGACGGATCCTGCGGCAGCGCTTCGAGCAGCGCCAGTGCCTTGGCGGCATTGTCGCGAGCGCTCTTCAGCGTATCGATTGCGGTTGTATCGGGCAATTGCGGAATTTCAAGTGCCGACAGCGCCGAAAGAGCGCTCTGCGCGGCCGTCTTCGCCGACGTGAAAGCCTCGACTGCCGGTGTCTTGCCATCTGCGAACAAAGACGACAGGCCACTGACGGCGGTCGCCGCATCGGCCTTCAGGCGATCCATCTTCTCGGCCGCGGCCTTGCCGGCTTCGGCAAGCGTCGTTTCCGCCTTCGCTGCCGTATCCTTGGCTGTGTCGGCGGCCGTCGTCGTCGGCTTCTCGGCTTCCTTGCCGGTCTCGGAAATCCGCGGCAATACGAAGAACACCATCAGCAGAGTCGCGACGCCCAGCACCAACAAAGCGACCCATCCGGTGCGGTTTTTCATCATTCTTTCTCTCCGGGCGGATAAACCGCCATGACCCCAAGGAAATTGCTAGCGTCATCTGACCGTTTTCACAAGCGTTCTCAAGGGATTCCGGGTTTCCGCGCACCGCTTTCAGTCTATTTTGTTGACCTCACGGTCCCTGCATAGTTTTTTGGGGCATGACCGAAAACAATTTTCCGATTCGATCCGTCTGCGTCTACTGCGGCTCACAGCCCGGACGCGATCCCGCTTACATTGAAGCCGGCCGTGCGCTTGGCCGTTCCATCGCCACGCACGGGATGCGCCTCGTCTATGGCGGCGGCACCAAGGGTATCATGGGGGCGGTTGCAAGCGGCGTTCTTTCGAACGGCGGCAAGGTGACCGGGATCATCCCGGAATTCCTCGTCGACATGGAAGCGACACGCCATTCCCTCGGTCAGCTCGACGACTTGATTATCACGCCGGACATGCATGCGCGCAAGCATGCGATGTTCGAGCGTGCTGACGCTTTCGTAACGCTTCCGGGCGGGATCGGAACGCTTGAGGAAATCGTCGAGATCATGACCTGGGCCCAGCTCGGACGCCATGAGAAGCCGATGGTCTTCGTCAACGTCAACGGCTTCTGGGACCCCATGCTGGAACTGATCCGCCACATGCGCGACCAGGGTTTCATCCACACCGGGCATCGCGTCCAGCCGCTCGTCATCGCAGATGTCGAGGAGGTCGTCCCGACAATCCTCGACAGGCTCGAGGCAACCGGCAATACCGGCGGCTCCGGCGAAGTTATTTCAAAGCTTTGAGGAGAAAAGCCGGCGCGTCAGCGCCGGCGATAATCCCGGATCATCGGCAGCGAATAGAGCACGAGTGCTGCCCAGATCAGCGGAAAGGCGATCGTGCGCGCCGTGCCCAGCGGTTCCTTGAACAGGAAGACGGCAATCAGGAAGATCATCGTCGGTGCGATGTACTGCATGATGCCGATGGTCGAGAGCCTGAGGAGCTTCGCGCCGTTCGCATAGATGATCAGCGGGCAGGCGGTGATGACACCGCTCGAAAGCAGCAGTATCGTATCGGTCGAGCTGGTCGTGAAGAAATGGCTCTGGCCGGAAACGCCGAGATAGATCATGTAGGCGAGCGCCGGAAGACTGAGCAGCAGCACTTCCAGCAGAAAGCCCTGATTGGGGCCGATCGGCAGTGTCTTGCGGAAGAAGGCGTAGAAACCCCAGGTCACCGTCAATCCGAGCGAGACCCACGGAAGCGTTCCGGCCTCAACGGTCAGGATCGCCACGGCGATGGCCGCCAGCGCGATTGCCGCGATCTGCGCGGGCTTCAGCTTTTCCTTGAGCAGCACCGCGCCGAGGAACACCGAAAACAACGGATTGATGAAGTAGCCGAGTGCGGTGTCGAGCGCGCGGCCGGCGCCGATCGACCAGACGTAAAGGCCCCAGTTGATGCTGATCAGCGTCGCGGTCAGCGCCGCCATCAGGATGATGCGCGGCGAGCGAAGAGCTGCCTTCAGATCATCGGTCCGTCGGAGGATCAGAAGCACGCCGGCAGCGATCGGAATCGACCAGATGACCCGGTGGGCGATCACCTCCGTCGGCGGGATATGGGCTACGGCCTTCATGAACAGGGGCAGGAAGCCCCAGATGACATAGGCCGTCAGTGCGAAGGCGAAGCCCCGCGCGCTGTCTTCATTTTCGATTGCCGGAGCAATAGGGTCCGTCATGGTATTTCCGCCCGAGTTTTTCTTTTTGCCCCTCCGGTTACCTGAAGGTTTGCGAATGAACAAATTCATTCCCGTGAACAATGGCTGATTGCATCTGAACCACCGGTGCGGCAGGCTGTCGGGCAGGGCGACGGGGCATTGTTGACGAGGCAGGAGATGCTGCAGGGTTCAACCGTGGAACAACGGCGCCATTACGCGATACGGATGCTGGAGAAGGCCGGCGTCTCGTCGGACGCCGCCTTGCTTCGTGCTTTCACGCATGTGCCGCGTGAGGATTTCGTCGGCCGGCCGCCCTGGCTGGTCTCCAACCACGGCAGTTACCGTGAGGCGCCGTCGGATGATCTGGCCTTTCTCTACGACGATGTGCTGGTCTCCCTCGATGCGCCACGCGGCGTCAATAATGGCAGTCCGTCACTGCATGCGCTTGGCATCCATGCGCTTGCGCCGAAACCCGGAGAACGGGTCTGCCACATCGGCGCCGGCACCGGCTATTACAGCGCGATCCTCGCCGAACTCGTCGGCGCCGCCGGTCATGTCACCGCCGTGGAGTATGACGACGAACTTGCGGCTCGCGCAGAGGCGTGCCTGACAGAGTGGGCGAATGTCGAGGTCGTGAGGGGCAACGGGCTCGAATGGCCCAGGGAAGATGTCGATATCGTCTACGTCAACTTTGCCGTCGATCAGCCCGCCGGCCCATGGATCGACCGACTGAAACCCGGCGGCCGACTGCTCTTTCCGCTCGGCGTGCCGATCTTCGAGAAACGAGGCAAGGGGCCGGTCTATTCCGGCATGGCCGGCTATCTCCTCATCCGCCGCGAGCAGCGGGGCTATGCCGCGCGCTTCATCGAGAGCGTTTCCTTCGTCTGGGCCGAGGGCGCGCAGTTTTCCGACTGGGCAAGCCACGCCCGGCTTCGGGCGGCCTTCGGGGATAACTGGCGCGCCGTGCGCAGCCTGCGCTGGCGGCAACCGGAGCAGCCCGGGGAATGGTATTCCGAGGCCGACTGGGGGCTTTCGACCCGTCCGCCAGATGGAGATATGGCAGAAACCACCGCCGGAGATGGTGGGTAGCATGCGGGCCGGAATAGAGCGGCCTCAGGATACCCGGCCATGCTCGGAGAGAAAATCCAGCATCACGCGGATGCGCGCCGGCAAATGTCCGCCCTGACCGACATAGACGGCATGAAAGGCCTCGCTGCGCCGGGTTCGCGGATCGTCGAGTACCTGCACCAGACGGCCGGCGGCAATATCCTCGCGCACGGTGAAGGCGGCAAGTCGCGCAAGTCCGGTGCCGCCGATTGCCAGATGCCGGAGCCCTTCGCCATCGCTGGCGCTGACGCGTCCGACGACCGGGACAGAAACGATCCCGTCGCCCTGTGGAACATCCCAGTCCGAAAAGGCCCTGACATAACCGAAGCCCAACCGGCAATGATGCTCCAGATCGTCGGCCGTCACAGGTGTGCCGTGGCGTGCCAGATAGTCCGGGGACGCGACGATCATCAGTTGGGTATCGCCGAGCTTGCGGGCAATCAGGCTGGAACTAGTCATCGGACCGGCGCGCACAGCGATATCCGCCCGCTCGGCCAGAAGATCGACCACGAGGTCCGTCTGTACGATCTCCACGGAGATGCCGGGATTGTCACAGAGAAAGCGTGACAGAATGCGGGAGAGCACATGGGTGCCATAGGCGGCGCTGGTATTGATGCGGATCAGCCCGCGCGGATTGTCGAGCGAGGCAGCACTTCGCTCGGCTTCGTCCATGTCCGCAAGAATGCGCACGGAACGCTCGTAGAAGGCGCGGCCTTCCGGCGTCAGCAGCAGCTTGCGGGTCGAGCGGTTGACGAGGCGGGTGCCTAGCCGGGTTTCCAGCCGGGCAACCAGCTTGCTCACCGCCGATGGCGTCATGCGGCTGACACGAGCGGCAGCGGAAAAGCCGCCGCGCTCCACCACCTGCACGAAGACTTCCATCTCGCCGGACCTGTTGATGTCCTGTCGGGCCATTTTGTGAATTCATCTCATAGATATTGTTCTTCAAGGCAGACTATTTCACTGAACCTCTCTTGTCTATCTGAAGGGCACTCGGCATCAGAAAGGATGATCCAATGCCTCTTGCCCTCTATGCGCTGACAGCCGGAGCCTTCGGCATCGGTGTCACCGAATTCGTCATCATGGGATTGCTGATCGACGTGAGCCGCGATCTCGGCATTTCCATCGCAACCGCCGGTCTGCTGATTTCAGGCTATGCGCTCGGGGTCGTCGTCGGCGCGCCGGTGCTGACGGCCTTTTCCGGCCGGATGAAGCCCCGCACCACGCTGCTCATGCTCATGGTGATCTTCACCATCGGTAACATTGCCTGTGCGCTCGCCCCCAGCTTCGAGGCGCTGATGGTCGCCCGTCTGGTGACGGCGCTTGCTCACGGCACCTTCTTCGGCGTCGGCTCCGTCGTCGCCACCGGACTGGTTCCGGAGGATCGCCGGGCCTCGGCCATTGCCGTCATGTTCACCGGGCTCACGGTCGCCAATATCGCCGGCGTTCCGTTCGGAACCTGGCTTGGACAGGAATATGGCTGGCGCATGACCTTCTGGGCCGTTGCCGTCGTTGGCGTGGTTGCGGTCGTGGTGCTTGCGATCTTCCTGCCCAGGGAACAAGCCTCCGCCAACAAGCCGGAAGAAGCGGGCTCGTTCTCGGCACTTTTCAGCGAGCCGGTCGTGACAAGTCTTGCCATGACTGTGCTGGGTTTTGCCGGTGTCTTCGCCGTCTTTACCTTCATCGCTCCGGTCCTGACCCAGATCAGCGGCTTCAGCGAAGCAGCCGTCTCGCCGATCCTTCTGCTCTTCGGCGGCGGACTGATCGTCGGCAACCTGCTCGGCGGTCGTCTGGCGGACCGTAATCTCGACCGTGCGCTTCTGCTCTCGCTTGGTGCCCTCGGCGTCGTGCTGATCGCCATGCAGTTCCTGATGGGCATCCAGCCGGTCGCGGCTGCCATGGTCGGCCTGCTCGGTGCGGCGGGCTTTGCAACGGTCGCCCCGCTGCAGCTTCGCATCCTGCAGAAGGCCGAAGGCATGGGGCAGGCGCTTGCCTCCAGCCTCAACATTGCCGCCTTCAATCTCGGCAACGCCATCGGCGCCTGGGTTGGCGGGCTCTCGATCGACAACGGTCCGGGCCTTGCCCATCTGCCGCTGGTCGCCGCCGTCTTCCCCATAGCCGGCCTGTTGCTGGCCGTCATTGCCATGCGCCGCGATGCAAGGCGGCCGGCTGCGGAACCGGCGCGCGCCTGAAACGGCGCCCGCCCTCTCTCTTCTCGTTTCCATCGATCCACAACGAAAGGATAGTCATATGGAATATCGTCGTCTGGGAGCCTCCGGTCTCCGCGTACCGGTCCTGAGCTTCGGCTGCGGCACCTTCGGCGGCTCCGGCCCGCTGTTCGGCGCCTGGGGCAATTCCGATGCCGCCGAGGCCCGCCGTCTGGTGGATATCTGCCTCGAGGCCGGCGTGAACCTCTTCGATACCGCGGATGTCTATTCCGCCGGTGCATCGGAAGAAGTGCTCGCTCAGGCAATCAAGGGCCGGCGCGGCGACGTGCTGATCTCCACCAAGACTGGCCTGCCGATGGGTGACGGCCCTGCCGAATGGGGCACGTCTTCCGCCCGCCTGACGACCAGCGTCGACGGAGCTCTCCGCCGGCTCGGCACTGATTACATCGACCTGTTGCAGCTTCACGCCTTCGATGCCTCCACGCCCGTCGAGGAAGTGCTGTCGACGCTCGACCGTCTCGTGAATGCCGGCAAGGTCCGCTACGTCGGCGTCTCCAATTTCGCCGGTTGGCAGATCATGAAGTCGCTCGCGGCCGCTGATCGCCACGGCTGGCCGCGTTACGTGGCGAACCAGGTCTATTATTCGCTGGTCGGCCGCGATTACGAATGGGACCTGATGCCTCTCGGTCTCGATCAGGGCGTGGGCGCCATGGTCTGGAGCCCGCTCGGCTGGGGCCGCCTCACCGGCAAGATCCGCCGCGGCGCACCCCTCCCGGAAAAGAGCCGTCTGCACGAAACCGCGGCTTTCGGTCCGCCGGTGGATGACGAGCGGCTCTATCGAGTTGTCGACGCTCTCGAGGCAATCGCCGGGGAAACCGGCAAGACGGTGCCGCAGATCGCGCTCAACTGGCTCCTGTCGCGCCCGACCGTTTCATCGGTCATCATCGGCGCGCGAAACGAGGAGCAATTGCGCCAGAACCTCGGCGCGGTCGGCTGGAGCCTGACGGCCGAGCAGATCGCTGCCCTCGATGCGGCAAGCGTCACCGACGCCTCCTATCCGCATTTCCCCTACTACCGGCAGGAGGGCTTTGCCCGTCTCAACCCGCCGGCCGTCTGACGCGCCTGTTACGGTCGCCGCCGATCACTCGGCGGCGATCTTGCCTGCAAGCTGCCGGTTCTTCATCAGCTTGTAGACGACAGAATCCATCAGCGCCTGAAACGAGGCGTCGATGATGTTTTCCGAAACGCCGACCGTCCACCAGCGCACGCCGGTGTGGTCGGTGGATTCGATCAGGACGCGGGTGATGGCCTCCGTGCCGCCGTTGAGGATACGCACCTTGAAGTCGACCAGTTCGAGATCGTCGATCTCGGTCTGATACTTGCCGAGGTCCTTGCGGAGCGCGAGGTCGAGCGCGTTGACCGGGCCGTCGCCTTCCGCCACCGACATCACCCTGTTGCCGTCGATGGCGAGCTTTACCACCGCTTCGGAAATGGTCTTCAGATGACCGTTGGCGTCGAAGCGCCGCTCGACCATGACGCGGAATCCTTCGACCGAAAAGAAGCTCGGCACGGTGCCGAGCGTGCGGCGGGCGAGAAGCTCGAAGCTCGCATCCGCGCCCTCATAGGCATAGCCGGAAGCTTCCCGTTCCTTGACGATGGAGATGAGCTGGTCGAGCTTCGGATCGTCCTTTTCCACGGCGATGCCGCGGCGCTTCAGCTCGTTGATGAAATTGGCCTTGCCTCCCTGATCCGACACCATGACCTTGCGAAAGTTGCCGACGCTCTGCGGCTCGACATGCTCGTAGGTCTTCGGATCCTTGAGCAGGGCGGAGGCATGGATGCCGGCCTTGGTGGCGAAGGCGGAAGCGCCGACATAGGGCGCCTGGTGATCCGGCGAACGGTTGAGCAGCTCGTCGAAGGAATGCGAAAGCCGCGTCAGCTCGACCAGCTTTTCGGTATCGATCGCGGTGGTGAACCGCGATGCGTAACCGTCCTTCAGACAGAGCGTCGGGATGATCGTCACCAGATTGGCGTTGCCGCAGCGTTCGCCGATGCCGTTCAGCGTTCCCTGAATCTGCCGCACACCGGCTTCTACGGCGGCAAGCGAATTGGCCACCGCCTGTCCGGTGTCGTTATGGGCATGGATGCCGAGCGAGGAGCCGGGCACGCCGGCCGCAATGACGGCGGCGATGATCTCGCGGATCTCGGGCGGCTGCGTGCCGCCATTGGTGTCGCACAGCACCACCCAGCGTGCGCCGGCATCATAGGCGGTGCGGGCGCAGGCGAGCGCATACTGCGGATTGGCCTTGTAGCCGTCGAAGAAATGCTCGCAATCGACCATCGCCGTCTTGCCGGCCCCGATGGCCGCCTCGACGCTCTCGCGGATCGCATCGAGATTTTCCTCATTGGTGCAGCCGAGCGCCACCTTGACGTGGTAGTCCCAGCTCTTGGCGACGAAACAGATGGCGTCGGCCTTCGCCTGCAGAAGCTGCGATACGCCCGGATCGTTGGAGACCGAGACGCCGGCGCGCTTGGTCATGCCGAAGGCGACGAAGCCGGCGCGCTCGGTGCGCTTCTTCGTGAAAAAAGCTGTGTCGGTCGGGTTGGCGCCGGGATAGCCGCCCTCGACATAATCGAGCCCGAACGCGTCCAGCATGGCCGCAATCGCAATCTTGTCCTCGACCGAAAAGTCGATGCCCGGCGTCTGCTGGCCATCGCGCAATGTCGTGTCGAAGAGATAGATTTTCTCGCGTGTCATGTGTTCGCCTCCCCAGGCAGTCGTCTAGTTCGTTTCGCGCCCCTCATCCGGCTGCCGCCACCTTCTCCCCGCAAGCAGGGAGAAGGGCCGTGCCGCCGACGTTTCCGTCCCCTCTCCCCGCTTGCGGGGAGAGGGTCAGGGTGAGGGGCAAATCTTATTCTTTCCCGGCAAACCTGTCGGTTGCGCGGATGAGCTGGTCGAGAATGCCGGGCTCCAGAAAGGCATGGCCGGCGCCTTCGATCAGATGGAAGTCCGCCTTCGGCCAGGCCTTGTGAAGCTGCCAGGCATATTTGGCCGGGCAGGGCATGTCGTAACGTCCATGAACGATGACGCCCGGAATATCTTGAAGCTTATGCGCATCGCGCAGCAACTGGCCTTCCTCCAGCCAGCCACCATGGACGAAGAAGTGGTTTTCGATGCGCGCAAACGCGATCGCATAGTCGTCCTCGCCGAAATGGGCGGCATAATCCGGATTGGGCAGCAGCGTGATGGTGGCACCCTCCCAGGTGCTCCATGCGATCGCGCATTCGAACTGCTTCTTGCGGTCGCTGCCGGTCAGGTAGGTGCGATACGCGCCCATCATGTCGTGGCGCTCGGCTTCCGGGATCGGGGCCTGGAACATCTCCCAGCGGTCCGGGAACATTTCCGACACGCCGAACTGGTAGTACCAGAGGAGTTCGGGTCGCGTCAGCGTATAGATGCCGCGCAGCACCAGTTCGGAAACCCGGTCAGGATGGGTTTCGGCATAGGCGAGCCCCAGCGTCGAGCCCCAGGAGCCGCCGAACACCAGCCACTTGTCGACGCCGACCATCTCGCGCAGCCGCTCGATATCGGCCACCAGATGCCATGTGGTATTGGCCTCCAGCGAGGCATGCGGGGTGGACTTGCCGCAACCCCGCTGGTCGAACAGCAGCAGGTCATAGACTGCCGGATCGAACAGGCGGCGCTGGGTCGGGCTCGATCCTCCGCCCGGGCCGCCATGCAGGAAGACGGCGGGCTTGCCGCCCTTCGTGCCGACGCGCTCCCAATAGAGGGTGTGGCCGTCGCCGACGTCGAGAAAGCCGGTCTCGTAGGGTTCGATTTCGGGGTAGAAGCCGCGCAATTGACTGGTCATCGATCAATCCTCTTCCGGCGGCCAGACCGCCGTATCATGGTCAGGATGCTGGAAGGACACGACCGCGACTTCGTCAAGGGCCTGCAGCGCCGGCGGCTTGTCGAACAGGGTGTCGATCCAGGGCAGGCGCTTGTCGTGGTTGACCTGCACCTGCGGTTCCAGCAGTTCCGGATGGTCGAAGGCGCCGATGGCGAGTTCTATCCCCTCCGGATACTGGTAGGTCAGTGGCGTCCCGCATTTCTGGCAGAAGCCGCGCTTCACCTTGGCCGACGAGCGGAAGAACGTCGGCTGGCCGCGCGTCCATGCGAAATGCGCGTGGTCGGCGCTCACGAAAGCGCCGAAGAAGCTGCCGAACTGCTTCTGGCACATGCGGCAATGGCAGATCGATGGCCGCCCCAGCTTTTCAGCCCGGAACCGCACCGCGCCGCACTGGCATCCACCGGTAAATACGCCTTCCATGTTCTTCTCCTAGCGCAGGGCTACATAGGCGACGACGCCGATGGTGATGACGGCGACAAGCACGCCCTTGCCGATGAGGCCGTAGAGCAGCCATTTCGGCATCTGGGTATTGGGGTTCTTGCCGGTCATCGCGTCTCCTCCCTCGGCCAGTCGCCATCGGTGTCGTGGTCGGGGTGCTGGTAGGAAACGACATCCAGCACGAAGGGTGCAGCTTCCGCATCCTCTTCCGTGCGATGCCCCGGCAGTTCGTGCAGGTGATCGACGAAGCCGATCTTGCCTTCCGTCCCGAACTGCACCGTGGGCGGCAGAAGCGACGGGTCGTCGAAAGCGCCGGCCGCGATCGCGATACCGTCGGGAGCCTCGTAGGTCAGCGGCGTACCGCAATTCTCGCAGAAACCGCGCAACGCAAAATTGGAGGAGCGGAACCGCTTCGGCTCGCCGCGGGTCCATTCGAGCTTCGCCCCGCGCGTGGAGACGAGCGGCGCGTAATAGGCGCCGAAAGCCTTCTGGCACATGCGGCAATGACAGATCGAGGAATCGGTAAGCGCGCCGGTGACGCGGAAGCGCACCGCACCGCACTGGCAGCCGCCGGTATAGGTCGGTTCAGGTGCGGCGCTCATGGCTTTACTCCGGCTTCTGGCAGACGGCTTCGAGATTGTGCCCTTCCGGGTCGATCACGAAGGCACCGTAATAGTTGGGGTGGTAACGCTCGCGGATGCCGGGCTTGCCGTTGTCCCGCCCTCCCGCGGCAATCGCTGCCGCGTAGAAGGCATCGACCTCGGCGCGGGTCTCGGCTTTCAGGGCCATGTGCAGGGGAGGCGTGGTCTTCTCGGTGCCGACCAGCCAGAGGAACGGCTTGTGGCCGCCGAAACCCGCCATGTCGGCATAGCCGGTCATTTCCTTCGTCACCTGCATGACGACGGAAATGCCGAGCGGCGCACAGGCATTTTCATAGAAGGCCCTCATCGCCGGAAGGTCCGCCACATGCAGCGACATGTGGTCCATCATGCGTTCGCTCACCGCTTGACCTCCCATGTGGTGACCCGCTCGCCGGTCTCCTTGTCCTTGCCGTCCTTGAGCTGGATGCCACGGGCAGCGAGGTCGTCACGGATCTTGTCGGCTTCCGCGAAGTTCTTCGCCTTCAGCATTTCGAGCCGCATCTGGACGAGCGCCTCGACGGCAGCGGAAAGATCGTCGCTAACCTCCGCCTTCTTAGGCACGACTCCGAGCAGGGCGGCGCTTGCCGCGAAAACGCCGAGCTTCGACGGGTCCGCATTGGCGGCCTGGGCAAGGGCATGCAGTGCCTGCACCGCCGAAACCGTGTTCAGGTCGTCGCTCAGTGCTTCGATGACGGTCGCATCAGGCTCGGCATCGCCGGCATCTGCAACAGGCCACTTGGCAAGCAGGCGCTCGGCTTCCTCCAGCCGTTTGACGGAAAAGTCGATCGGCTCGCGGTAATGGGTCATCAGCATGGCGAGCCTCAGTACTTCGCCCGGCCACTTGCGGCCACCGAATTTCTCGGTTGCCAGCAGTTCGTGGATGGTGACGAAATTGCCTTCCGACTTCGACATCTTGCGGCCCTCGACCTGCACGAAGCCATTATGCATCCAGACGTTCGCCATGACATGGGTGCCGTGAGCGCAACGCGACTGGGCAATTTCGTTTTCATGATGGGGGAAGATCAGGTCCAGCCCGCCGCCGTGAATGTCGAACACGTCGCCGAGATAACGGCCGGACATGGCCGAGCATTCGATGTGCCAGCCGGGACGGCCGTAGATCGCGACCTTGCCGCCGTCGATGGTAAAGTCGGCCGGCCAGCCGGGCTCTGTCGCGGCAGACGCCTTCCAGAGAACGAAGTCGGCCGGGTTTTTCTTGTGGACCTCGACGGCGACGCGCGCGCCCGCCTGCTGATCCTCGAGCCTGCGCTTGGAAAGCTGGCCGTAATCCGCCATCGACGTGGTGGAAAACAGCACTTCCTGCCCCTCGGAGCCGGTCGCCACATAGGCGTGTCCCTTGTCGAGGAGCTTCTGGATGATGTCGATCATCTGCGCGATATTGTCGGTCGCGCGCGGCTCGACATCCGGCGGCAGGCAGCCGAGGGCCGCCACATCGGCGTGGAACTGGTCCTCGGTCTTTTCCGTGACCGCGCGGATCGCCTCGTTCAGCGGCAGGTTCGGATAGTCGCGCAGCGCCCGCGCGTTGATCTTGTCGTCGACGTCGGTGATGTTGCGGACATAGGTGATGTGCTCGGGGCCATAGACGTGGCGCAGCATCCGGTAAAGCACGTCGAAGACGATGACCGGGCGGGCATTGCCGATATGGGCGTAGTCATAAACAGTGGGGCCGCAGACATACATGCGCACGTTATCGGGGTCGATCGGTTCGAAATCGATCTTCTCGCGTGTCAGCGTGTTGTAAAGCTTGAGGCCTGCGGCCATGTCTGTCTCCCGGAATGCAATTGCCCGGCTGGACCGGGGCGTTTGTCATCTGGGACTTGATCAGGAGACGAAAACGGCCGGGCCAGCGCTTGCGCTAGCGAATAATAGTCCCGCAAATAATGCAGATGGTCGTTTTCATGCGCGGTGTTATGGCGCGGGTCGGGCGCAAGGTCAAGTGGTCGTGATCGGCGCTTCCGGCACTCCTGACACCCGTCAAGGATAGACGTAGGTGTAGAGCGCGCACATGTCTTCGTCGCTCTCGGGAGCGTCCTGCGTTTCGAACACGGCGATCATCGTGACGTCGTCATCGAGCCACGAAGCGAGATAGGTGACGGGGCTTGCGCCGCACAGCCGGTTGCCGTTGAGGAGCTTGGGATTTGTGGTTCCCTTGACGCTGTAGACCGAGGCCGGAACCTCCTTGCCGCCGACGATGAAATTGTCGGCGATCAGGTCCTCGAACACCAGCTTCTTGCCGTTTTCGAAGACGATTTCAAAGTCGTCGAAACTGATGTCACCGGTGATTGCCGTTGCCGTGGTGCTGAGCGCCACGAGGTCGTCGGAGAGGGCGGGGGTGGCGACGAGGCAAAGGCTAAGCGCTGCGTATTTCAGGACCGACATCGAGGCTCTGCTTTCCTATTTCCAGAATGGGCGAGAACCTATCGCAACCATTGGTAAAGGGAAGGGAACAGGCGTTGCTTTTGCCGTCGATACCAAGAATGGTCGAGCGCGGTGCCGGGGCCGGTAGGGAGGGTATTCGAATGCGTCACACTCCCGGCGCAAAGTTTCCCTAGCCCGGATCGTAATCAGGCAAGGGAGAGGAGTTGCGGATGAAGAGGGCGACAGGCGTCTGGTTGGTCGGATCGGTCCTGCTTGCGGCTGCAATCGCCGGATCTATCTTCTATGATCGCGCCATGGTTCGTTTCACTCCTCCCTCTCTCGAAGATTTCCCCATCCAGGGCATCGATGTCAGCCATCATCAGGGCGAGATCGACTGGCAGAAGGTCGCGGCCCTTTCCAATGTCCGCTTTGTCATCATGAAGGCGACCGAGGGCGGCGATTTCAGGGATCGCCGGTTTGCGGAAAACTGGAAGCAGGCAAAGGAAGCCGGCCTTGTCCGGGGCGCTTATCATTTCTTCACCTTCTGCCGTCCGGGCCGGGATCAGGCCCGGAACGTCATCGCCACGGTTCCGAGGGAGGAGGGGACGCTACCGATCGCGGTCGACATGGAATTCACCGGCAATTGCCCCAAGGTGCCGACGCTCGAAGAACTGTCGAATGAGGTCAATGCCTTCATGGCCGAGCTATCGGGCGTCTTTCCGCAAAAGCCGATCTTCTATGTGACGCAGGAATTCTACGACCGGTATCTCAAGGGCAACGAGGCACTCTTCCCGGAGCATCATCTCTGGCTCCGGAGCATTGCCCGGGAGCCTGAGCAGGAGGGGTGCGAGGAATGGTCGATCTGGCAGTTTGCCGATAACGGCAATCTTGACGGTATCGAGGGGCCGGTGGACCTGAATGCTCTATGCCGTTCTGAGAACGGGCTATCCCATCTCTTCACGCCTGTTGTCGCGAAGAGTTGAGATCAGTTCGCCACCTGCGCCTTGGGTTTCAGCGGCAGCAGGCCGAGCACTAGCGAGCAGCCGGCGATGATGACCGCCGCCCCGACAAGCTGCATTGCCGTCAGTTGTTCGCCGAGCACCAGTGCCCCGATCAGGACGGCAACGACAGTTACCGCAAACTCGACGCTGATCGTGCGGGTGGCGCCGATGCGGCCGACGAGACCGAAATAGACGACATAGGTCAGCGAGCTCATCACTGCGGCGAGCACGACGAGATAGAGGTAATCGATTGCGACAGGCGAAGTGGGCACCGGCACGAAATAGAGCAGCGGCAATGTCAGCAGCCCGCCCCAGAGGAAGGAACCGATGGTGACTTCCCATGCGCCGGTATTGCGCAGGTAACGGCTGGCATAATTGCTGCCGAACGCCGCCGAGAAGGTGGAAAACAGCATGCCGAGGCAGCCGAGCAGGAAGGAGGCATCGATCGGAACCGCAGGGAAGCCCACGAGCATGACGATGCCGACCGTGCCGAGCAGCAGGCCGACGACGCGCGGCGGCGTGATGCGCTCGATGCCCCATAGCTGCCCGATAATCATCGAGAACAGGGGAATGGCGGCAACGAAGATGGCGGCCATTGCGGTGCCGATCAGCGGCGTGGAATAGGAAAGGCCGATGAGCTGCCCCGCAACCGTGGTCGCGCCGACGATCAGAAGCGGCAGCCAGCCGGCGCTGAAATCCAGCTTGCGGCGGGTGAGTTTCGCCGCAGCCAGCAGAATGAGGCCTGCAAGGAAGCAGCGGAAGGTGACGGCGCCTATCCAGCCGAAGGCATGGACGACTTTCAGCAGCAACAGGAACGACGCGCCCCAGGCAAGCGCGAGAAAGCTATAGGCTGCGATGTCTCTGGGACGCATGGGTCAAACTCTGCAAAACGGTAAGGCAGCTGCCGAGGCGGGCGTTGAAGCTCACTCCGGCAGGCGGTAATCGACGATCCTGTTCTCGCGAACGACAAAAAGCTTGCCCGTTTCCGTCTGATCCGGTCCGCAAAGCGGCAGAAGTCTGGCGGCGACCTCGGAGGGATGCGGCAGCGTTTCCGGATCTTCGCCCGGAACGGCCTGCGCGCGCATCGCGGTACGGGTAGCGCCGGGGTCGATCGAGAGGATGCGCAGCGGCAACCGCTGGGTCTCGGCAGCCCAGGTGCGGGCAAGCGCCTCGACGGCGGCCTTCGATGCGGAATAGGCGCCCCAGAACGGACGGCACTTGTGCGCCGCGCCGGAAGAGAGGATCAGCGCGCGGCCGGCATCGGACTTGCTGATCAGCGGAGCAACCGACCGGATCAGCCGCCACGTTGCGGTGACATTGATGTTCATCACCTTTTCGAACACCTTGGACTCGATGTGATCGACCGGCGAGATGACGCCGAGCACGCCGGCATTGGCGACCAGAATGTCGAGCTTGCCCCAGCGCTCGTGGATCGAGGCACCGAGCGCATCGATCGCGTTCATGTCGGCGAGATCGAAGGGAACGAGCGTGGCGGAGCCACCGGCCTTCTTGATTGCGTCGTCGAGCTCTTCCAGCCCGCCGACGGTGCGCGCGCAGGCGATGACATGGGCACCGGCCTTCGCCAGTTCGAGCGCGGTAAAGTAGCCGATACCGCGCGATGCGCCGGTGACGAGCGCGATGCGGCCCTTCAGGTCAACTGTCATGATCTGCCTGTCTCTTGTCTCTGGCGTTCAGCCGTTGCTGGCGAGCATCGAAAGCTTGTTGCCCATGGCTTCGCCGTTCTTGTCGAGAAGACGGGTCGGATAGTCGCCGGTGAAATAGTGATCGGTGAACTGCGGCCGGGCCGCATTGCGATCCTCGCCGCCGACGGCGCGGTAGAGGCCGTTGATCGACAGGAAGGCGAGCGAGTCGACACCGATATACTTCGCCATGGCCTCGACATCCGCATACTGGTTGGCCAGCAGCTTGTCCGCATCCGGCGTGTCGATGCCGTAGAAGTCGGGATAGAAGATCATCGGCGAGGCGACGCGCAGATGCACTTCCTTGGCGCCGGCTTCGCGGATCATCTGCACGATCTTGAGCGAGGTCGTGCCACGCACGATGCTGTCGTCCACCAGCACCACGCGCTTGCCTTCGATCATCGCACGGTTGGCCGAATGCTTCAGCTTCACGCCGAAGGCACGGATCTGTTGGGTCGGCTCGATGAAGGTGCGGCCCACATAGTGGTTGCGGATGATGCCATATTCGAACGGAATACCGCTCTGCTGTGCATAACCGAGTGCCGCCGGCGTACCGCCATCCGGAACCGGCACGACGACATCGCCCTCGACCGGAGATTCTTTGGCGAGGTTGATGCCCATGTTCTTGCGCGTCGTGTAGACGTTGCGGCCGCCGACGACAGAGTCCGGCCGGGCGAAGTAGACGTATTCGAACAGGCAGAGCCGCTCCGGCTGGGGCTTGCTCGGCTTGCGGGCATCGATGGTAACGGAGCCGTCCGGCTGGATCTCGCAGATGATCACTTCGCCGTTCTCGACGTCACGGATGAACCTGGCGCCGATGATGTCGAGTGCACAGGTTTCCGAGCAGAAGATCGGCTTGCCGTCGAGTTCGCCCATGACGAGCGGCCGGATACCGGTCATGTCGCGGGCGGCGATGAGCTTGGTGCGCGTCATCGCCAGCATCGAATAGCCGCCTTCCATCTGGCGGATGGCGTCGATGAAACGGTCCGACGTGGAGGAGTGGCGCGAGCGGGCGATGAGGTGAAGCACGACTTCCGTATCGGAGGTCGACTGACAGATGGCGCCGGTGGCGATGATCTGGCGGCGCAGAGTCAGGCCATTGGTGAAGTTGCCGTTATGGGCGATGGCGATGCCGCCTTCTTCCAGTTCGGCAAATAGCGGCTGCACGTTGCGCATGGCGACTTCACCGGTGGTGGAGTAGCGCGTGTGGCCGATGGAGATGCTGCCGGGCAGGCGGGCGAGCGTTGCCGGATTGGTGTAATGGTCGCCGACGAGGCCCATATGGCGTTCCTGGTGGAAGCGCTTGCCGTCGAAGGAAACGATACCGGCGGCTTCCTGCCCGCGATGCTGCAGGGCGTGCAGGCCGAGCGCCGTCAGGGTCGCCGCGTCGGGGTGTCCCAAAATGCCGAACACCCCACACTCTTCATGCAGGGTGTCGTCGTCGAGACCGAATGCGAAATCGGAATGGGTAGACTGGATCATCGAAGCTCGCCTTTGCTCGCACGGGACAGCTGCAATCTGGAATGCGTTACCACGGCGGCACCGGTCTGTCCCGATCCGGCTGCCGCCGTCATGCGAATTCTTGCGCGGCCGATGGCCGCGCCATGTCAGTTGCTGGTGGCGGGTGCCGGTGCGTCTTCGGCGGGTGCCTGTTCGCCCGGCGCCTGCTCTGCCGACGGCTCGCCTGCCGGCTCTTCCTTGCCGAGGATGCGCGCGCGGATCTGCGGCTCGATATCCTCCGGCAATACTGCCTCAAGTTTTCCGACGAGGCCATCCAGGAACGGCTTCGTCTTGGCATTGTTGACCCAGTCGGGCCGGTGCTTCACGTCGACCAGCCAGTTCCAGAAGGCGACTGCGACGACAAGCAACAGAATACCGCGTGCGGCGCCGAAGAGAAAGCCGAGCGTTCGGTCGAGTGCGCCGATACGGCTATCGATGATGAAGTCGGCAATCCGGGTCGTGATGAACGAAATCACGATCAGCGCGATCAGGAAAATCGCGCCGGCGGAACCGGCAATCGCGATACGGTCGTCACTCGTATAGTTCTTAACGTAGGGCACCAGGATCGGATAGAGATAGTAGGCGGCGGCTACCGCGCCTGCCCAGCTCGCGATCGAGAGCACTTCGCGTGAAAAACCGCGCACCATGGCGAGTACGGCTGAAAACAGAACGACGCCGATGACAATACCGTCGAAAATCGTAATGGGCATAAATACCAACTCCAAGAGTTGCAGGCCGGGCCTGCTTCAAGTCTCCGTCATCACCGTCTTCGGCACCAAAGGCATGTCTGCCCCATTCAGTCAGTCGCCGTCCTGCTGCTCCTGGCGGGCCTTCAGCCGGGAACCGGCGATCCGCGCCACGAGATCCGGCAGGCTTTCCACCTCTTTCCACTTTCCCGCCCCGCCTTTCGGCAGTTCGGACGAGGCCGTGGGCAGAACAGCAGTCGAGAAGCCGAGCTTTTCCGCTTCTTTCAGTCGCTGAGCCGTATGCGCAACCGGCCTGACGGCACCCGACAGGCTGACTTCGCCGAAATAGACGCAATCGGCCGGAAGGGCAAGACCGGCCAGCGAGGAAACCAGCGCAGAGGCGATCGCCATATCCGCAGCAGGCTCTGAGATGCGGTATCCGCCGGCAATATTCAAGTACACGTCGTGTTGACCGAGCCGCACGCCGCAATGCGCTTCCAGCACGGCGAGGATCATGGCAAGCCGCGAACTGTCCCAGCCCACAACCGCGCGGCGCGGGGTGCCGAGCGTCGTTGGAGCAACGAGCGCCTGCACCTCGACCAGGACGGGGCGGGTGCCTTCCATGCCGGCGAAAACCGCCGCACCCGGGGCCTTCTCGTTGCGCTCGCCGAGGAAGAGTTCGGAAGGATTGGCGACCTCGCGCAGTCCCTTGTCGGACATCTCGAACACGCCGATTTCGTCGGTCGGCCCGAAGCGGTTCTTCACCGTGCGCAGGATGCGGTAATGGTGGCCACGGTCGCCTTCGAAGTAGAGAACGGCGTCGACCATGTGCTCGACGACACGGGGGCCGGCGATCTGGCCGTCCTTGGTGACATGGCCGACCAGCACCATGGTCGCGCCCGTCTGCTTGGCGAAACGGATCATCGCCTGCACGCCGGTGCGGACCTGCGTGACCGTGCCGGGAGCCGATTCGGCCGTGTCGCTCCACAAGGTCTGGATGGAATCGATGATGACGAGATCGGGGCGCTTACCCTCTGATAACGTTGCAAGAATGTCCTCGACATTGGTCTCTGCCGCAAGCAGAACGTCCGTCTGAGCCGCATTGAGGCGCTGCGCACGAAGCCTGACCTGAGCGACCGCTTCTTCGCCCGAAACGTAGATGACGCGATGGCCCTTGCGGGAGAGGGCGGCGGCCGCCTGCATGAGAAGCGTCGACTTGCCGATGCCCGGATCGCCGCCGATCAGCACGGCCGAACCACGCACAAAGCCGCCGCCAGTGGCCCGGTCGAGTTCGCTCATGCCGGTCGGAATGCGGGGCGCTTCCTCGATCTCGCCGGAAAGCGAAGTGAGCGTCACCGGGCGGCCCTTCTTCGGCACCTTGCCGGGGCCTGCGCCGATGCCGCCCATCGGGTCTTCCTCGACGATGGTGTTCCACTCGCCGCAGCCGTCGCACTTGCCGGCCCAGCGGTTATGAACGGTTCCGCAATTCTGGCAGATGAATTGAGTCCTGGCCTTCGCCATCAGGAAGCTTCCCGCGTTTCGCTCAAAGAGAACAAAGAGTGAATATTTGTTTCCCAGTTAGGACAAACGACGGAAAGATACAAGCCACCCGGTAGCGATCACTCCGTTTCGTTATAGTGACGCTCGTAACGCAGGCCGACTGAGGTCAAAAGTTCGTAGCCGATCGTTCCGGCTGCGCGCGCCACGTCGTCGAGCGGCATGTTGGGGCCGAAGAGTTCGATATAGTCGCCAGCGGCAATTGCATTGGTAGGAACGTCCGTCACGTCGAAGATCGTGAGATCCATGGTCACGCGTCCCGCAACCGGCACCTTGTGCCCGGCGATGAAGCCGTGGGCACCGGCAAGACCGGTCTGGCGCAGGCCGACGCCGCTGCCGGAAGCGGAGCGCTGGTAGCCGTCCGCATAGCCGGCGGAAGCGATGGCAAGGCGGCTGTCGCGGGCAAGTTTCAGGCTCGCGCCGTAGCTCACGCTCTTGCCCGCCTTGGCCTCGCGGATCTGCAGGATGCGGGCTTCCGCCTTGATCGTCGGGCGCATCGGATTGGGCACGCCATTGACCGCTTCGCCGCCATAAATCGCGATGCCGGGGCGGGTAAGGTCCAAGTGATATTCGGGCCCAAGGAAAATTCCAGCGGAAGCTGAAAGGCTTGAATCGATGCCTTCGAAAGCTGCGCTAACCCGCCGGAATGATTCAAGCTGTTGGCGGTTCATCGGCGAGGACGGATCGTCCGCGCAGGCGAGGTGGCTCAAAACCAGCACCGGCGAGAAGCTTGCCGGCCGGGATACGTCGTCGGCCAGCGCCAGCGCATCCTCGATCGACAGGCCGAGACGGTTGAAGCCCGTGTCGACATGCAGCGCGCAGGGGTGGTCGCCATGCTCCGCCACGGCGGACATCCAGAAGGCGAGCTGTTCTTCCGATGCGAGAACCGGCACCAGATCGTAATCGAAGAAGAAGTGTTCGGCACCTGGCCAGATGCCGGACAGCACGAAGATCCGGGCTTCCGGTGCATAGGCGCGAAGCGTTGCGCCTTCCGCCGGTACGGCCACGAAGAAATCGCGTGCTCCGGCATGGTAGAGGGTGCGGCCGACATCCTCGATACCGAGCCCGTAAGCGTCAGCCTTGACCACGGCGGCGGCGCGCGCCTTGCCGGATCGCTTCGCCATGTCGCGCCAGTTGTTCGCAACGGCCGTGAGGTCGATGGTCAGGCGCGTGGGCGCGGCGAGAAATTCGTCGGAGGCTTCGGAAATGTCAAAGGCGTCGGTCATTTTGGGAAAGCGCATGTCTGTTGAGGGGGTGGCGGGACCCTATCACTTTTCTTCAAGACTGGAACGGCCGAAGGCGCTAATATTTGGCGATGCACAATATCTCTCAGGCTCAGGCCGTCAACGACATGCCGCTGACGAAGATCGAGGCGACGCGCTTCTGGCGCGACGAGCGATTTGGCGACATGGAATGCCTGACCGCCACCTTCCAGACCCATGAATATGCGCCGCATTCCCACGAGACCTTCTCGATCGGCGCTATCGAGGCCGGAAGCCAGATCGCCCGGATCCGCGGCAGCCGGGAAGAGACCGGCCCCGGCCATCTTTATCTCATCAACCCGGAAGTCGTTCATGATGGTGTGCCGGGACACAGCGGCTATCGCTACAGGATGATCTATCCGGGCGAGGCCCTGTTTCGCGAGGTGCTGGAAGACGTGACGGGCATGGCCTGCCACACCACTCCGGCTTTCTCCCGGGAATTGCCATTTGACGGAGAACTGGCGCAGGCCTTCAACGAGGCTCACCGGGCGCTGGAGGAGAGGTCCGGCGCGCTGGAGGCGGAGGAGGGCATGTTTCGGATGCTGGCCACGATCTTCGCCCGCTACGGCAGCCACAGCATTAACCCGATCGACACGCGTGAACGGACCGCGATATCACGCGCCCGCGATTATCTCACCGAGAATTTCGCGTCCGACATCGGGCTGGAAGAGGTGGCCGAGGTAGCGGGGCTATCGAGGGCGCATCTGATCCGGGCTTTCCGCAAGGAATTTCACATCACACCCCATGCTTTCCTGACGGATGTCCGCGTCCGTCAGGCGCGCATGCTGCTGCGGCTTGGCCGTCCCATTGCCGAGGTCGCCTTCGATTGCGGCTTTGCCGATCAGGCCCATTTCAGCCGGCATTTCAAATCCCGCATCGGCGTCACTCCCGGCCAGTTCCGCGTCGCCTGACCCGCCGAAAATGCTTCGGCAAGCGGTCAGGCCAATACTGCCTGCTGGCTGTTTTCCTCGATGAAACGGGCGCGATATTCGGTCGGGCTGAGGCCGAGCTTCCGCCTGAAATGGTGCCGGAGCGTGTGGGCCGAGCCGAAGCCGACGGCGCATGCGATGTCCTCCATGCGCGCTGCCCCCTGGCAGAGAAGCTGCCTTGCTGCGGCGACCCGTTCGGCGATGAGCCAGTCGCCCGGTGTCGCGCCGGTCGCCTCGGTAAAGCGGCGAAGAAATGTCCGGCTGGTCATGCGGCACTCTTTCGCCATATCCTCGATCGTCCAGTCGCGGATGAGCGACACCCTGATCGTGTCGAGCAGGGGAGCGATTTCGCTGCCTTCGCGCCGGGCGACCGGTCGTTCGAGAAACTGCGCCTGGCCACCCGTCCGATGAGCCGGCATGACGAGCCTGCGGGCAACCGAATTTGCCGCCGCCGCGCCGAAATCGCGCCTGACGATCTCGATCAGCAGATCGATGCCCGCAGCGCTTCCCGCCGCCGTGAAGATCCCGTCATGGGCTTGGTAGAGCGAGGCTTCATCGACCTTCAGTTCCGGATATCGGGCCCGTAATGCATCCGCATAGCGCCAGTGGGTCGTCGCCACGCCATTGTTGAGTAATCCCGTTGCAGCAAGAACGAAGGCGCCGGAGCAGAGCGACACGAGGCGCGCGCCGCGCACATGGGCGGCGCGAAGCCGCTCGCACAGCCTGTCCGGAACGGTGCTGTCGATCCCCCGCCAGCCCGGCACGACAATGATATCGGCTTCTTCCAGCAGTTCCGGTCCCGCATCCGCCGTCACCACCAGCCCGCCATGGGCGCGCATCGGCCCTTCATCCACGGCGCAACTGGAAAAGCGGTACCAGCCTGGTCCCATCTCCGGGCGACTGAGGCCGAAGATCTCCGTCACGATGCCGAACTCGAAGGTGCACAATCCGTCATAGACGAGAGCAACGACGAGAGGGCCGCCAAGCGGAGTAATTGTGTTCGAAGGGTTTGTCATGATCTTTACGCTTATTGTCAATCTTGCCAGTTTGCAACGGATGGCTTTCGTTCGATGTTTGCCGCATCGAAAGGAGACCACACCGATGACCACCGCCGTAACCGCCGTAAAACCCGCGCCAAGCGACATCGCCCGCGAACACTTTGCCGCCGAATTTTCCTTTGAAACCGATTGCTGGGACGTCCATGACAGCATGGCGAGAGGGGCGGACTTCGTCCTGCTCGACGTCCGCGGTCCGACACTTTATGCGAAGGGGCATGTCCCCGGTGCGATCAGCCTGCCGCATGGCAAGATCACCGCCAACCGCATGTCCGGATGGCCGGAAGACACTGTCTTCGTGACTTATTGCGCCGGTCCCCATTGCAACGGCGCCGCCCGTGGCGCGCTGCGGCTCGCCGAACTCGGTCGCCCCGTGAAAATCATGGCAGGCGGAATAACGGGCTGGCTCGACGAGGGCTTCGAACTGGAAAGCGCTGCGGCGGCTTGATGCTGCCTGAATTGAAAACGCACGAAGAGACCGGCGGCGTTCCTTGTCTCTAACAAGCCGCTCACCAAGAAGTCCGTCATCCTCGGGCTTGTCCCGAGGATCTTCCACATCACCATGAAATCGCTGGGCGGTAGATGCTCGGGACAGGCCCGAGCATGACGAGCGGAGGTGAAGGCAGAGGGACCTGACGCCCCGATCAGCCCCGTCTCAGGGCTCTTCGTACTGGGTGAAGCTCGGTTCGGCGAGGTCGGCAAACCGGGTGAACTCGGCCTGGAAGGCGAGCTTCACGGTGCCCGTCGGTCCGTGACGCTGCTTGGCGATGATGACGTCCGCCGTGCCCTTGACCTTGTCCATGTTGGCTTCCCACTCGGCATATTTCGGGTCGGCGGGATCGCGCGGTTCCATGTTCTTCACATAGTACTCTTCGCGGAACACGAAGAGCACCACGTCGGCGTCCTGTTCGATCGAGCCCGATTCACGAAGGTCGGAGAGCTGCGGGCGTTTGTCGTCGCGGCTTTCCACCTGACGGGAGAGCTGTGAGAGCGCGATGATCGGAACGTTCAGTTCCTTGCCCAGCGCCTTCAGGCCCGTGGTGATGGCAGTGATTTCCTGAACGCGGTTCTCGCCGGATTTGCCGGTGCCGGTCATCAGCTGAACATAGTCGACCACGAGGCAATCGAGGCCGCGCTGACGTTTCAGGCGGCGTGCACGCGCGGCAAGCTGCGCAATCGAGATACCACCGGTCTGGTCGATGAAGAGCGGCACCTTCTGCATGGTCTGCGAGAAGCCGACCAGCTTTTCGAATTCGTGCTCGGTGATGTCGCCTCGGCGGATCTTGGAGGAAGAGACTTCCGTCTGCTCCGACATGATACGGGTGGCGAGTTGTTCGGAGGACATTTCGAGCGAGTAGAAGCCGACGACGCCACCGTTCTTGGCCTTGAAGTTGCCGTCCGGCATGACTTCCGGTTCGTAGGCGGCCGCGATGTTCCAGGCGATGTTGGTCGCGAGCGAGGTCTTACCCATACCCGGACGGCCCGCGAGGATGATCAAGTCGGAGCGCTGCAGGCCGCCCATCTTGCCGTCGAGCGACATGATGCCGGTGGAGATGCCCGAAAGGTTTCCGTCGCGTTCGAAGGCGGCACCCGCCATGTCGACCGCGAGCGCCACGGCGTCGTTGAACGACTGGAAGCCGCCGTCGTAGCGGCCATTCTCTGCCAGCGCGAAGAGGCGCCGTTCCGTATCCTCGATCTGCGCCTGCGGCGGCATGTCGAGCGGCGCGTCATAGGCGATGTTGACGACATCCTCGCCGATGGTGATCAGCGAGCGACGAAGCGCAAGATCGTAGATCGCGCGGCCATAATCCTCCGCGTTGATGATCGTGACGGCTTCGGAGGCGAGACGGGCGAGATACTGAGCCACTGTCAGGTCGCCGACCTTTTCATCCGAGGGCAGGAAGGTCTTGATGGTAACCGGGTTCGCCGTCTTGCCCATGCGGATGATTTCCGAGGCGACCTCGAAGATCTTTCGATGCAGCGGCTCGTAGAGATGCTCCGCCTTCAGGAAGTCCGACACACGGTAATAGGCGTCGTTGTTGACGAGGATGGCGCCGAGCAGCGCCTGTTCGGCCTCGATGTTGTTGGGGGCTTCCCGGTAGAGCGGCTCGGCCGGCTTGATGGGAGCAATCTTGCGCGCAGTGTCGTTCATTGCGGGCTACCGTCTTTTCTCTTCGAAACGTCGATCAATAAAAAAACCGGTTTGTCGGGTGCTCGTCCAAGAGTCAACGACATCACGGCAACACGCGGGCGCAAAGCGCCGAACGGGCGCCGTCGGGGAGGTTGTCCCTCTTTTCCACAGGCGACAGGAAATCGGTTCGCGAACGACGGATTCCGCTTGCGTCGCCCGGGACGCGAATCAGCACGACATGGCCGCAAATATAGCGCGCAAAGAGATCTGCCATGCAGAAATTTCACGGCTCCTCCCTTGAGAAATGTCATGTTTGAAGTTATGTAGTACGACAATAGTTAGGGTGCTAACAATAATATGAATGATCAATTAAACCGCTCCGGGATCCAACGTCTGCTGATCCATGAAATGGCGGCCTTCAGCCGCAAGCTGAGGGTGCAGTTCGACATTGCCGTCCGGCAGAAGGGGCTGACCCTTCCGCGGGCGAGGGTGCTGTTTGCGCTTTCCGTCCGTCAGGGCATGACGCAGAGCGAGCTTGCCGCCGAACTCGATATCGAAACGCCGACCCTCGTGCGCCTCCTCGATTCCATGGCGGAGAGCGGTCTGGTCGAGCGTCGCGCCATGGAGGGGGATCGCCGGGTCAAGCAGATCTACATGACGCCGGACGGCGAGCGGCTGGCCGATGAGATGAACCTCTTTGCCGACGAATTCCGGTCCGAGCTGACGATCGGTCTGAATGACGACGAACTCAGGGTGGCCCAGACTGTCGTGCACCACCTCGTAGACCGGCTGCTGGCCATGGGCGCCAGCGCAGGAGGCGAGAGTGAGTAGCGTCGCAAGCCTTTCCGACGAGCCTGCGTCTCCTTCGGTTCCGCGCACGAGTACCGCCGATGCCCCTCAGGCCGCGGATACCGCCAACACGACCGCATCTACCGCCTCTCAGCCTCCGGTCGACGTGCCGGCACCGGTGCCGTTTTTCGTCATGTCGAAGAAGCGGGCCTTCATCTATTTCCTGTCCTCGACGCTCCTCGCCCTGCTGCAGGGCCTGAACATGAATTTCGCGTCGGTGAACCTCTACCAGTTGCAGGGTTCGCTCCATGTCACCGTCAACGAAGCCATATGGCTGACGGCGGCCTATATGGCACCCTATGCCAGCATGTCGCTGGCGCTGGTCCGTATCCGCAATCACTTTGGCCTTCGCCGCTTCGCCGAGGTCAGCATCGCCATTTTCGTGATGGCCTCCTTGCTGAACCTTGTGGTCAACGATCTGAATTCCGGCATTGTCGTGCGCTTCATCAGCGGCGTCGTCGCCGCGCCGCTCTCCTCGATCGCCTTCTTCTATATGCTGGAGCCGTTTCCGAGGGAGAGAAAGTTCGCTTACGGCCTGCCGCTGGCGCTGGCCAATACCTCCATTTCCGCACCGCTGGCGCAGCTCGTCTCTCCCCATCTCATCAACTTCGGTGGATGGCAGGGGCTTTATACGTTTGAACTCGCCATGGCGCTCATGGCCTTCCCGATCATCTACCTGCTGCCGCTGACACCGCTTCCCCACGCGAAGGTCATCGAGAAGCTCGATTTCCTCAGCTATCCGCTGCTCGGGATCGGCTTCGGCTGCATTGCGGTGACGCTTGCGGTTGGTCGTCTCTACTGGTGGTTCGAGGCGCCGTGGATCGGCATTCTGCTCGCGGTCGCCTGCGCTTCACTGACGGCGCATGTGCTGATCGAGCTCCAGCGCGAAAAGCCGCTGGTCGATGTGCGCTGGCTGCTGACCCGCGACAACATCCATCTCGGTCTCGTGCTGCTGGTTTTCCGCGTCATTGCCTCCGAACAGAGCAGCGTTGCCGTCAACTTCTTCACCAATCTCGGCCTGACCAACGATCTGATGCCGCGCCTCTATGTCATCATGATCCTGTCGGGATTTGCCGGTGCCTGGAGCTGCTGTTTCTTCCTGCGGAAGAACTGGATTGCCGGCTCCCACATCTTCGCGCTGGTATTGATGGCCCTGGGCGCCTTCATGGATTCCCATGCGACGAGCCTGACGAGGCCGGAGCAGATGTATCTGAGCCAGGCCATGGTCGCAGCCGGTGCCGCCATGTTCCTGCCCACGGCCATGGCCAAGGGTTTCGGCACGGCTCTGGTCAAAGGACCGCAATACGTTCTGACCTTCCTGGTGATCTTCCTGTTCACGCAGTCGATCGGCGGGCTCATCGGCTCCGCGGTGTTCGGCACCTTCATGCAGATCCGCCAGCGCGTTCACCTGCAGGCGCTTCTGGAAAACTTCGTGCTCACCGACCCCATGGTCGCCACGCGGGTGCAGACCTATGCGACCGCCTACGGAAAAGTGGTCACTGACAAGCTTGCCGCCAATTCTCAGGGAATTTCCGCGGTCTACCAGACGATAAGCCGTGAATCCTACGTGCTCGCATACAACGATACCTTCTTCCTGATCTCGATGGTTGCCGTCGCGGCACTCGTTGCGTTGATCGCCCATCTGTCCTTCAATCTTGCCAAGAAACGCATCACGGACGCCGTCCGCCGTCCAGCCGTTGCCCAATGAGCCAGTCATGACAAATATCCTGCGTTCCCCCCTTGCAGTCGCCGCTCTCCTCGTCGGTGCGTCCGGCGTCGCCCTCTCGCTTTACTCATGGCATCTGCCACCCTTCAGGACGTCAGTGGAAACCACCGATAACGCCTATGTCCGCGGTTACGTGACGGTGCTTGCGCCGCAGCTCAGCGGTGATGTCGCCGAGGTTGCCGTACAGGACTTCCAGGAAGTGAAGACCGGTGACCTGCTGGTCAGGATCGATGACCGGATCTACACGCAGAAGCTCGAACAGGCGAAGGCGAGCCTCGCCATGCAGAAGGCAACGCTTGCCAATTCCTATCAGGACGAGATGTCGGCCCGCGCTTCGGTCGGCTCGGCGGAGGCGGAACTGAAAAGCGCGCAGGCCGCACTTGCCAATGCCGAGGCCAACTGGGATCGCAGCCAGCGGCTCGCCGGCAAGGGGGTTGTGGCTGAAAGCTCAAGGGATAGCGACCGCTATGCGCTGGCGCAGGCCAAGGCGGGTGTTGCCAAGGCCGAGGCCGCAATCGAGGTCGCGCGCCAGAAGGTCGCGACCATTCTCGGCACGCGCGACTCGCTCCAGGCTTCCGTGGCGAATGCCGAAGCGACCGTGAAGCTTGCCGAGATCGATCTCGCCAATACCCGCATCGTTGCGCCGCGCGATGGCAGGGTCGGTGAAGTCGGTGTCCGTCTCGGCCAGTATGTGACTGCCGGAACCCAGTTGACGACGCTGGTGCCGAACGATGTCTGGGTCGTCGCCAATTTCAAGGAGACCCAGATCAACGGCCTGAAGCCCGGCCAACCTGTGGTTTTTGCCGTCGATGCACTCGGCGGCACCGTTCTGCATGGGCATATCGAGCGCTTCTCTCCGGCAACCGGTTCCGAGTTCAGCGTCATCAAGACCGACAACGCGACGGGTAACTTCACCAAGATCGCACAGCGCGTGGCAACCCGCATCAAGGTCGATCCGGGCCAGGAGGAAAGGGCGCATCTGTCGCCGGGCATGTCGGTGGTCGTAAAGGTCGACAAGTCGATTTCCCCCGATGACGCCATGACCGGCAGCCTCTGAACCTGCATTTCCCCAGTACCCAAAAGAAAACGCCCGGTCCGTGAGGACCGGGCGTTTCGCAATGCCCTGAAGGGCGGATTGCTTATTCTTCGTCGCCGTCGCGGTCTGCATCCGGATCGAAGAAGTCTTCCGGACGGAGCGCGTCTTCGTCAACGCCGTAGATGGCGTCGGCGGAGGTGAGGCTTTCGCCCTTGGACTGGCGCTCGGCTTCTTCAGCAGAACGGGCAACGTTGATTTCAACAGCGATTTCGACTTCGGCGTGCAGGTGCATGGTCACCTTGTGCAGGCCGATAGCCTTGATCGGGTGGTTGAGCTCGACCTGGTTGCGGCCGATGTTGAAGCCTTCGGCAGCCAGTGCGTCAACGATGTCACGGGCAGCAACCGAACCATAGAGCTGGCCGGTTTCGCCAGCGGCGCGAACCATGATGAAGGACTTGCCGTCGAGAACTTCGGCAACCTTCTGGGCTTCCGACTTGCGCTCGAGGTTACGAGCTTCGAGCGTTGCGCGCTCGGCTTCGAAACGGGTCTTGTTGGCTGCGTTGGCGCGAAGAGCCTTGCCGAGAGGCAGCAGGTAGTTACGTGCAAAGCCGTCGCGGACCTTTACGGTTTCGCCCATCTGGCCGAGCTTGGCGATGCGTTCGAGAAGAATGACTTCCATTGCATTGTTCCTTTCAGTTTGAGTTCACGAATTGGAATTGTCGGAGCCGGTGCCGGAGGCAGTCGGCGTAAGTGCTACGGTCCGCCGCGTATCGACGAGACCGAAAACGAGGACGATGAAGGCCGGAAGGACCATCAGTGTCGAAAGATAGGCAAGGATCAGTGCCGGTACGCGCCAGTCCTTGCCACGGGTACGAAGATGCAGCGAGGCAAACCCGCTGAGCAGAAAACCCGCACCGAAGGCGCCGCATACCGTCGCACCGATCAGGGCAGGGGTGCCACCCGCAAAGCAGGCGAGGATGCCGGCGAGAAAGACGAACAGCGCGTTGCGGTTCATCCGGAGTGCCGACGGAATGTCTTCCCGCGGACGAAGCGCCCGGCCGGAAGCGGAGGCGATCCGGGTCGCGATATAATAGGCGGCAAACAGCATCATCACCCAGGAGCCGCCCTGAACGATCGGGACCATCAGCACGAAGAGCCGCTTGGACTGTTCCAGCGCCGCCGGGTCCATCGTCATGGCCGGGTTCTGTTCGTTCATGGAGGATACGACCGTATCGACGAACTGGTTGGTCAATTCCGGGCCGTAACCGATCATGATCCCGAGAAAGATCACCGCCAGAGAAACCAGGCCGCACAGATGCAGCAGGATGTCGGAGAGCGGGTACCACGCCATCAAATTCGCCGGACCGCCGATTTCGGAAGCCGGCCGGGCGAGGTTGGAAAGGTGGGCCAGCCAGCCGGCCGGCAGCAGCATGAATGCAGCCATGATGATCGCGAAGATCGGCGAGACCGCGATGGCGCCGATGAACGTCGCAACCACGATGGCGACGATAGCCGCAAGATTTCCCCAGACGAGGCCGACGATCAGGATGGGCATGGCCGATGCGGCGTAAAGAACGAAAGACAGGAACAGCACCGCGTTCGCGCCCAACACCAGCAGGGCGGCGGTCATACCGGCGATGATGCCGGTCAGCAGCAATTGTCCATTCACCTGTTTCACGTTCGCTGTCCTGCTACATCAAGCAGTTAGGGGAAAATCCGGACTCAGATCCTGAGTTCCGTGCCCCAACATGGGATTTCACCCGAAGACGCTGAGACTTCGCTTGAAGTCCGATGTCTTCGGCATGGGTTCCGATCCGCGCCCAACGCGGAAGGGAGAAACTACCCTCCGGTCCGGGACCGGAGGGTAGAAGATCGTATTAGGCTACGACGTACGGCAGCAGGCCGAGGAAGCGGGCGCGCTTGATCGCCTGGGCGAGTTCGCGCTGCTTCTTCTGGGAAACAGCCGTGATGCGGGACGGAACGATCTTGCCGCGCTCGGAAATGTAGCGCTGCAGGAGACGAACGTCCTTGTAGTCGATCTTCGGAGCGTTTGCGCCGGAGAAGGGGCACGTCTTGCGACGGCGGTGGAACGGGCGGCGTGCCGGGGAGGAAGAAGCGTCAGCCATTGTCATATCTCCTTATGCACGGTCTTCGCGCGGACGGCGCGGGCCACGGTCGCCGAAGCCACCTTCGCGGCGCGGGCCACGATCGTCGCCTTCGCGGCGCGGACGGTCGTCACGGTCGCGCTTCTGCATCATTGCCGACGGGCCTTCTTCGTGGGCTTCGACAGCGATGGTCATGTAACGAAGAACGTCTTCGTTGATGCGCATCTGACGCTCCATCTCGTGGATAGCCGGTGCCGGAGCATCGATGTCCATGAGGGCGTAGTGAGCCTTGCGGTTCTTCTTGATGCGGTACGTCAGGGACTTGAGGCCCCAGTTTTCGATGCGCCCGACCTTGCCGCCGTTAGCTTCGATGACACCCTTGTACTGTTCTACGAGGGCATCAACCTGCTGAGCGGACATATCCTGCCGGGCAAGGAATACATGTTCGTAAAGAGCCATGGTAATCTTGCCTTTCTTGCGGTTGTCATCACCCGGGATCCGGCGCTAAGCCTCAACGACTGCTCCTGATTGGGTATCCCCAAGGCAAGAAAAGCGTTTGATCGAGACGGTCGAGAGCGGAGACACGGGAGGCCGGAACCCCTTGGATTCCTGCGGCGATCTTTCGAACGCCGGCCCTCCGTTCAGCCACCAGCCATGAGACCGGGTGTTGTGAACAGCGCGCTTATACGCATTTTTGCCGGGAAGGCAAGGCCGTCAGTGCATTTTGACGGCGACGATGTCGGTTTTGTTTCAGCCGACTTTCAATACGTAGTTGCCGTTGTCGAGTGTCCAGCTGAAGTTCGAGGCATCCCCATCGGTCAGCGTCAGGCTGATCTGGTCGTCCGAGCCGGCAACCTTCGCGGTCAGCATATTGCCGCTGACGGAAACCTCGACATCCTTGTCCGTCAGGCCGGAAAACCGGATCGACAGTGCGCCGTTGCTGGTGATGGTATCGGAACCGTCGCCCTTGGCAAAACCGTATTCGGCAACCGCATTGCGACCGGTCTGGGTGATCGTCACGGTATCGTCTCCGGTACCGCCCGAGGCGTAGATACGATTGCCCTCGAGCGTCATGGTGTCGTTGCCGGCCCCGCCGGTCACGCCGCGAATGGTGTCGGCTGCCACCTTTATAATGTCGTCGCCACTGCCGCCATCGACGTCGAGCACGAGCTTGCCGGAGATGTTGATGGTGTCGTCGCCGTCGTCGCCATGGATTCCATTGGCGACATCCGTGGAAATATTGAAGGTGTCGTTTCCCGCGCCGCCGGAAATGTTCGCAACCCGGTCGGATCTTGCGGTGATGACGTCGTCGCCGGCGCCCATGTCGATGCCGTAGACGCTGCGGGTGTCCATCGTCAGCGTGTCAGCGCCCGAAGTGCCGGTTGCGCCGGTGATATGACCGAAGCTTTCGCTCACCGTGGTGCTGGTTTCAGCCGAGCTGGTATCCTTGCCGAGCGTAACGATCTCGATGATCCGCGCCATGGCGCGTTCGGCCACTTCGTTTCGGACATAGCCGGAATCGCTGTCGTTTTGCCAATTGCGTGCCGACGAGTTCGTACTCGACGTCAGCGGCGTGTTCGCGGTGAACAGCTGCGTGACATACTGGCTGACATTCGCATTGCGATAGAAGGCGTTGATGGCGCTCACGTCCGGACCCTGTGCTTGCATGGCCTTCTCCGCTGACCGCGAAGTACGGCATGTCTTGTCCGCCATCATGTCGAACGATGCTTTAAACTATACTTAATCGCGAAGAGGGAACCGGGCCAGCCGAACCGCGGGAGGCGGTAAGCGAAAGGTAAATGGACGAATGGCATTGCAACGGAAAAGCGGCCCGCTGGGGCCGCTTTCCTGTAACGATGCTTTGTTCCGTTCAAGCCTCCGTGGCCGTCTCAGATCGGTGCGGGATATTGGCGATGCACCTTGCCGATTTCCTTGAGGATCTCGTCCGAAAGCGTGAGGTCGGCTGCGCCGATATCGGTCTTCAACTGCTCCATGCTTGTCGCGCCGATGATGACCGAGGCCATGAACGGGCGTGTGAGGCAGAAGGCGAGCGCCATCTGGGCCGGATCGATGCCGTGCTTTTCGGCAATGTCCACATAAGCGCGAACGGCAGGCTCCTGCAGCGGCTGCAATCGTCCACCGAGGTCGCCATTGATGGCACCGCGGGAGCCGGCCGGCTTATGACCGTCGAGATACTTGCCGGTGAGAAGTCCGGCGGCAAGCGGCGAATAGGCGAGCAGGCCGACATCTTCATGGCGGGAGAGTTCCGCCAGATCGAGATCGAAGTGGCGGTAGAGGAGATTGTATTCGTTCTGAATGGTGGCGACGCGCGGCAGGCCGCGCTCCTCGGCAAGCGTCAGGTATTTCTGCGTGCCCCAGGTGCTCTCGTTGGAAAGCCCGATGGCGCGGATCTTGCCGGCCTTGACGCAGTCATTCAGCGCCTCGAGCTTTTCGACCATGTCGGCGATCGTGTTCTCGCGATCCTGCTTGAAGGCGTCGAAGCCCCATCCCTGGCGGAAATGGAAGTGACCGCGATTGGGCCAGTGGATCTGGTAAAGGTCGATATAGTCGGTCTTGAGGCGCTTGAGGCTGGCATCGACGGCTTCATGAATGGTGGCGCCGTTGATCGGTCGTCCCTCGCGGATCCAAGGGCGGCCCGATCCGGCGATCTTGGTGGCGAGGATCAGATCCTTGCGCTTGCCGCTCTTTTGGATCCAGTTGCCGATATAGCTTTCGGTCAATGTATAAGTGGCGGCAGACGGCGGCGTGGTCGGATAAAGCTCCGCCGTGTCGAAGAAATTGATGCCTTGGTCGAACGCGTAGTCCATCTGCGCGAAGGCTTCGGCCTCGCTGTTCTGCGAACCCCAGGTCATTGTGCCCAGGCAGATTTCGGAAACGGAAATGCCGGTGCGGCCCAGTTGTTTGTACTTCATGGAAAAGATCTCGGACGATAGGGAATGGGAGGAGGGGTGAGGATTGTCCCGTGGCAAATCTAGGGCCGTTTTGCTGCAGTGCAAGCCCAAAGCGGGCGTGAATGAAGTCTGTGACGTATGCGGCGTTCGGGCCCCGCGCACTTGACTCATGCGGCAAGAACGTCAATTGGAAAAGAAAAACGAAGGGTAAACACCCGATCCGAGGAAGGATAATCCAATGACTTTGGCATTTACGTTTCCGGGCCAGGGCAGCCAGGCCGTCGGTATGGGCAAGGAACTTGCCGACACTTTTCCGGAGGCGAAGGCCGTATTCGATGAGGTCGATGAGGCGCTCGGCGAGAAGCTGTCCGCGACCATGTTCGACGGGCCGGAAGACAAGCTGACGCTGACGGCCAACGCCCAGCCGGCGCTTATGGCCGTATCCATGGCGGTCATTCGTGTTCTGGAAGCGCGCGGCCTCGACCTCAAGGCCAAGGTCTCCTACGTCGCGGGTCACTCGCTCGGCGAATATTCCGCTCTCTGTGCCGCCGGCACCTTCTCGCTGGCCGACACTGCCCGGCTTCTCCGTATTCGCGGCAACGCCATGCAGGCTGCGGTTCCGGTCGGCGAAGGCGCCATGGCCGCGATCATCGGCCTTGAACACGGCGATGTCGAAGTCGTTTGCAAGGATGCATCCGCTCTCGGCTCCTGCCAGATTGCCAACGACAACGGCGGCGGCCAGCTCGTCATTTCCGGCGCCAGGGCTGCCGTTGAGAAGGCGGCGGCGCTTGCCAGCGAAAAGGGCGCCAAGCGCGCCATCATGCTGCCGGTTTCCGCACCCTTCCATTCGGCTCTCATGGAACCAGCTGCCGAGGCCATGCGCGAGGCGCTTGCCGGCGTTGAAAAGAAGAACCCCGTCGTGCCGCTGATCGCCAACGTGCGCGCAGCTCCCGTAACCGATGCCACCGAGATCGCCGCTCTGCTCGTAGAGCAGGTCACCGGCCAGGTCCGCTGGCGCGAAACGGTCGAGTGGTTCGGCAAGAATGGCGTCACGACGCTTTATGAACTGGGTTCGGGCAAGGTCCTGACGGGACTTGCCCGCCGCATCGACAAGAATGTCACGGGCGTAGCCGTCAATACGCCGGCCGATATCGATGCCGCGCTTGCGGCTCTCCTCGGCTGACATCCGGAACCATCAGAACAAGGAACTCGCATCATGTTTGACCTGACCGGCCGCAAGGCACTCGTCACCGGTGCAACCGGCGGCATCGGCGAAGAAATCGCCCGTATGCTCCATGCACGCGGCGCGACCGTCGGCCTGCACGGCACCCGTGTCGAGAAGCTGGAGGCGCTGGCCGCCGAACTCGGCGAACGCGTCAAGATCTTCCCGGCCAACCTGTCCGACCGCGACGAGGTCAAGGCTCTCGGCGAAAAGGCCGAGGCTGAGCTCGAAGGCGTCGATATTCTCGTGAACAATGCCGGCATCACCAAGGACGGCCTGTTCGTCCGCATGAGCGATGCCGACTGGGACAGCGTGCTTGAGGTCAACCTCACGGCCGTCTTCCGCCTGACGCGCGAACTGACCCATCCGATGATGCGCCGCCGCTATGGCCGCATCATCAACATCACCTCGATCGTCGGCGTTACCGGCAATCCGGGGCAGGCCAACTACTGTGCCTCCAAGGCTGGCATGATCGGCTTCACCAAGTCGCTGGCCCAGGAAATCGCCACCCGCAACGTGACGGTCAACTGTGTCGCTCCGGGCTTCATCGAGAGCGCCATGACGGGCAAGCTGAACGACAAGCAGAAGGATGCGATCATGGGGGCGATCCCGATGAAGCGCATGGGAACGGGCGCGGAAGTCGCTTCTGCCGTTCTCTATCTGGCGTCGTCGGAAGCTGCCTACATGACCGGGCAGACTTTGCACGTCAACGGCGGCATGGCGATGATCTGATGTTGCATCGCCTCGCGAAGCGGCGACATGCAATTGTATGTTGACCAATTGGCGACGGCGATTTTCAGGCTTTGCGCGGAACTTAAACCGTGTTAAGCGGGCCATGACTGTGAACAGTCGCCCGGTTTTAAAGGGAAACTGCTACGCTTTGATTGCGTGGCGGGTTCGAAGAAAACGGGGCTGAACAAATTTGTCGATGCGCTAGAAAGACGCCGTCGACGAAATGCAGGGTAGGGACGCCATTACGGCTGCCCTTGAGATAAAGAAGGTCGAGGAAACCGACATGAGCGATATCGCAGAACGCGTTAAGAAAATTGTTGTTGATCATCTCGGCGTAGACGCTGAAAAGGTTGTTGAAGGCGCGAGCTTCATCGACGATCTGGGCGCGGACTCGCTCGATACCGTTGAACTGGTCATGGCCTTCGAAGAAGAATTCGGCGTCGAGATCCCGGACGATGCCGCTGACTCGATCCTGACCGTCGGTGACGCGGTCAAGTTCATCGAGAAGGCCCAGTCCTGATCGATTATCATCATTGCGGGAAGGCTCTTCGGAGCGCTGGTCCCGCTGAGGCCCGCGGAAAGCGGGCCTTACTGTATTCTAATGGCATCGGCTGCAAGAGTGGGGTGGGCTACGGACGATGAGACGTGTCGTTATCACCGGTACCGGCATGGTATCTCCTCTGGGATGTGGAACTGAACTGACCTGGTCGCGTCTTCTGGATGGCCAGAGCGGTGCGCGCCGCGTTACCGAATTCGAAGTCGAGGATCTGCCGGCGAAGATCGCCTGCCGTATTCCGACCGGCGAAGGCGAAGGCACATTCAATCCTGACGATTGGATGGAAGCCAAGGAACAGCGCAAGGTCGACCACTTCATCATCTACGCGATCGCAGCTGCCGATATGGCGCTGGAGGATGCCGGCTGGCATCCGAAGACCGATGACGAGCAGTGCGCTACCGGCGTTCTGATCGGGTCCGGCATCGGCGGTCTCGAGGGCATCGTTGAGGCAGGCTTCATCCTGCGTGACAAGGGCCCGCGCCGTCTTTCGCCTTTCTTCATTCCGGGCCGCCTGATCAACCTCGCCTCTGGCCAGGTTTCGATCCGCCACAAGCTGCGCGGTCCCAATCATTCCGTCGTCACGGCTTGCTCCACCGGCGCACACGCTATCGGCGACGCCGCACGGCTGATCGCGCTTGGCGATGCCGACGTGATGGTGGCCGGCGGCACTGAATCCCCGATCAGCCGCATTTCGTTGGCCGGCTTTGCCGCCTGCAAGGCGCTGTCCACCCAGCACAACGACGATCCGACGCGCGCTTCCCGTCCCTACGACAAGGACCGCGATGGTTTCGTCATGGGCGAGGGTGCGGGCATCGTCGTGCTGGAAGAGCTCGAACACGCGAAGGCTCGCGGCGCGAAGATCTACGCCGAAGTCGTCGGTTACGGTCTGTCGGGCGATGCCTTCCACATCACGGCTCCGTCCGAGGATGGCGACGGCGCGTTCCGTTGCATGACGATGGCGCTGAAGCGCGCCGGCCTGCAGGCATCCGACATCGACTACATCAATGCCCATGGCACTTCGACAATGGCGGATACGATCGAGCTTGGCGCGGTCGAGCGTCTGGTCGGCGATTCGGCTTCCCGGATCTCGATGTCCTCCACCAAGTCGGCAATCGGTCACCTTCTCGGTGCCGCCGGTGCGGTCGAGGCGATCTTCGCCACTCTGGCGATCCGCGACAACGTCGCCCCGCCGACACTCAATCTCGACAACCCTTCTGTCGAGACGGCGATCGACCTCGTGCCCCACAAGGCCCGCAAGAGGGACATTAACGTCGCCCTGTCCAATTCCTTTGGCTTCGGCGGCACAAACGCATCGCTGGTCCTTCGCCGCTACGAAGGCTGAGCGGTCCAGGGATCGCCGGAAACGATGTGAAAGAGGTTCTCCGTCCCGTGCAGGGACGGGCGACCTTACCTGTATTTTGCCGCATTGCTTGGCCAGATAGCAGCGATACCGAACTGAAGAGGATTGCCGGTGAGCGACAATAGCCAGAACAGCGGTGTTTCCTTCGGCCGTGGCTCGGAAGGCCAGCCGAAAGGGCCGATCATCCCGAAGTCGCCCAACGAGGCTCTTCGACCGGAGCGGGTGCCCGCTCCGCCGCGCCGCTCCCGCAAGGCCCGCAGCCAGCTCGTCATCTTCCTGAATTTCATCATGACCATGGCGGTTGCCGTCTGCATCGCGGCCGTTGCCGGTTTCTACTATATGATGTCTGCCTATCAGGATCGTGGTCCGCTGACGGTGAACACCAACTTCGTGGTTCGCAGCGGCGCCGGCTCGTCGGAGATCGGCACCAGCCTCGAGCGCAACGGCATCGTCAGCGATGGTCGTATCTTCCGCTACGTTTCCGATATCTATCTCGAAGACGGCGAGACGCTGAAGGCCGGCGAATACGAGATCAAGGCGGGCGCCTCGATGAAGGAGATCATGGAACTCCTGAAGTCGGGCAAGTCCATTCTCTATTCGGTCTCCATGCCCGAGGGACTGACTGTCCAGCAGATGTTCCGCAAGCTTTCGGAAGATACCGTCCTTGAAGGCGATCTGCCGTCGAACATGCCGACCGAGGGTACGCTGCGCCCGGATACCTACAAGTATTCCCGCGGCACCAAGCGTACGGAGATCGTCAGCCAGATGCTGGCTGCCCAGGAAAAGCTGGTGGACCAGATCTGGGAGCGTCGGGACCCGGACCTGCCGATCAAGACGAAGGAAGAGTTCGTCGTTCTGGCCTCCATCGTCGAGAAGGAAACCGGCAAGGACGATGAGCGCGCCCATGTCGCTTCCGTCTTCATCAATCGCCTGAACAAGGGCATGCGCCTGCAGTCCGATCCGACCATCGTGTATGGCCTGTTCGGCGGCGAAGGAAAGCCTTCCGATCGGCCGATCTACCAGTCGGACCTGCAGAAGGAAACGCCGTACAACACGTATGTGATCAAGGGCCTTCCCCCGGGACCGATCGCCAACCCCGGCAAGGCGGCGCTGGAAGCCGTCGCCCATCCGTGGAAGACCTCGGACCTCTATTTCGTGGCGGACGGAACCGGCGGCCATGTCTTCGCCCCGACGCTTGAGGAGCACAACGCCAATGTACGGCGCTGGCGCAAGCTGGAAGCGGAGAAGGGCTCCGATCCGAACATTGCGGTGGACGGGCAGCCCGAGGGCGAGCCGGAAGCTGCGGCGCCCAAGAAGAAAAAGAACTGACAGCACAGCCGGGAGTAACTGCTATGGCGCTGCAATCCATGACCGGCTTCGCCCGCGCCGAAGGCACGAGCGGGCGATACCGCTGGGCCTGGGAGCTGCGCTCGGTCAACGGCAAGGGCCTCGATATCCGCATGCGGCTGCCGCAGGGGATGGAGGGCTTCGAAGCGGAAGTCCGCCGGTTGCTGGGGCAGTACCTGACCCGCGGCAACATACAGGTTGGGCTGAACGTATCCGTCAGCGAAAATAGGGTCGAGGCCGTGCTGAACCGCGATGCACTCGACGCGGTTCTGCGCCTGCGCGATGAACTTGGCACCGATCTCGTCGATCCCGCGCCGCTGCGCCTCGACGCTCTCCTTTCGATCCGTGGGCTTGTCGATTTTCGCGAAACCCAGGATGACGAGACGGCACTCGCTGCCCGCGACGCGGATATTCTGGCCGGGCTGGAACAGGCTGCGCGCGCCCTTTGCGACATGCGCAAGACCGAAGGCGATGCCCTCTGTCGCGTACTTTCCGACCATGTGTCGACCATTCAGGACCTCGTGCAGAAGGTTGAGGCCGACCCTTCCCGTCAGCCGGAAGAGATCTCCCGCAAGCTGGAAGCCCAACTCGCGTCACTTCTCGAGTCGTCCCCTTCGCTCGAGCGCGACAGGCTCCATGCCGAGGCAGCACTTCTCGCCACCAAGGCGGATCTCCGCGAAGAGATCGACCGGCTGAAGGCGCATGTCACCGCAGCTCGCGATCTGCTTGCCATGGGTGGGCCGATCGGTCGCAAGCTCGATTTTCTGGCGCAGGAATTCAATCGCGAATCGAATACCATCTGTTCCAAGTCGAACGCCGTGGCGGTGACCACCGCCGGCATCGAATTGAAGGTTGTCATCGACCAGTTCCGCGAACAGGTCCAGAATTTGGAGTAGGAAATGAGTCCGGTAACCCCGTCCTCGTCTGTGAAGATCGCCCGGCGCGGGTTGATGCTGGTACTGTCGTCGCCTTCGGGCGCCGGCAAGTCGACCATTGCCCGCAACCTGCTGGAGGACGATCCGACCCTCGGCATTTCCGTAAGCGTTACCACGCGCGCCAAGCGCCCCAGCGAGATTGCCGGCAAGCACTATCACTTCATCAGCATTCCGCAGTTCGAACGCATGCGCGAATCCGACCAGCTGCTGGAATGGGCCGAGGTTCACGGCAACTTCTATGGCACTCCGCGTGAGCCGGTGGAACAGGCGATGTCCGAAGGGAAGGACATGCTGTTCGACATCGACTGGCAGGGTGCTCGTCAGCTTCAGGAGAAGATGAAGGCCGACGTCGTTTCGATCTTCGTGCTGCCGCCCAGCATGACCGAACTGCAGTCCCGCCTGCACCGCAGGGCAGAGGACACGGAAGAGGTCATCCGCACCCGCCTTCATAACTCGCGCTCCGAAATCGAGCATTGGCGGGAATATGACTATGTGATCGTCAATGACGATCTGGACAACGCATTTCGTGCGGTCAGCAGCATTGTCGGCGCCGAACGCATCCGTCGCGACCGCCGCTACGGCCTCTTCGATTTCGTGGAACAACTGCTGACCGAAGAGCCGAAGCTATAAAGATGGCGTGAGATGCAGGAGCGATATCTGGGAGATAGCCACGACTATGCAAAGTATGCTCTCCTAAGGCATATAAGTGGGGCCTTAGGAGCTCGTATCGGCCTGAATTGGTACCTTACTCATGGTGCTCTTGTGGACAAGGCTGGTAACAACGACGGTGAAAAACGCCATCACTTTGCTTCAAGGAAATGGACCGGCTGGGAAGCTGAACTCCTTGAACAGCTTGCGCCTCTTCAATTATTTGCCGACCGTCAATTGGGCAAATTCTATCAGTTAGGAATTCTGCCTTCAGAGACGATCTATTTTGATGTTCCGGTCGCGACCTCTGATCGATCGGCTTGGCACCAATCCGCTCGGAGCGCTCTCTCTGCGGCAGACTTGATCTTCGTAGATCCAGATAATGGTTTCGAAGTTCCGTCTATGACGCGGAGGACAAAGCCTAAATACGCATTTTACCGCGAGGTAATGGACTTCCTGTCAGATAATAAAATTGTTGTTGCGATACAATTCGCTAGGCAATGCGATCCGACGCTACGCGCCCTTGCTGTTAGGCAGCGACTATCTCTTCTCGTCGGGTGTGACATCCGAATACCTGTTATTCGAGCACGAATGGCCCCAAATTTGCTCTTCGTAACAATTGCACCCGAAGGCTTAGAGGTCAGTGTCGCCGGAGCAATCACGGCGTTTGCAAGCGGGCGCGACAAAATCGAACTAATAGCCTAAAGGCAGTTTGCCAGACTGACGAATTCCTCGACGCTCAACGTTTCAGCACGTCGCGCCGGATCTATCCCGGCCTTGGACAACAAAGCTTCCCCACCGAGGGATTTCACGCTCTGGCGCAGCATCTTGCGGCGCTGGCCGAACGCCGCCAGCGTTACCTTTTCGAGCTTATCCGGATCGCAGGGCAGGGGTTGCGCACGCGGCACCAGATGCACGACGCTGGAGGTAACCTTCGGCGGCGGCGTGAAAGCCTGCGGCGGTATGTCGAACGCCATGTGCGCCTCTGTACGCCAGCCACAGAGTACACCAAGCCGGCCATAATGGTTGTCAACCTCGCGAGCGACGATGCGCTGGCCGACCTCCTTCTGGAACAGCAAAGTCAGTGATTGCCAGAAGGGCGGCCATGACCTTGGCAGCAGCCAGTTGACCAGCAATTGCGTGCCGACATTGTAGGGCAGATTGGCGATGATCTTGATCGGACCTTCGGGCGCAAGCGCTTCGAAATCGGTCTTCAGCGCGTCGCCCTCGATCACTTCCAGGCGACCGGGGTAGTGTCCCGCCACTTCGGCGAGCGCCGGAAGGCAGCGCGCATCCCGTTCGACGGCGATCACCTTCTTGGCCCCGAGCGCGAGGATGGCTCGCGTCAGGCCGCCCGGACCGGGGCCGACCTCAAATACCGTCACACCCTCCAGCGAACCGGCAGTGCGGGCGATCTTCTGGGTCAGGTTGAGATCGAGCAGGAAGTTCTGGCCGAGCGCCTTGCGTGCGTCGAGGCCGTGGCGGGAGATTACATCCCGCAGCGGCGGAAGTCCGTCGAGAGCTGCCATCAGATCTGTGCTTCGGTGAGCAGGCTGATTTCCGACGCAAGCTGGATGGCGGCAACGAGGCTTTTCTCACGCGCGATGCCCTTGCCGGCAATGCCGAAGGCGGTGCCGTGATCGGGAGAGGTGCGCACGAACGGAAGTCCGAGCGTCACATTGACGGAATCGTCGAAGCCAAGGGCCTTTGCCGGGATCAGCGCCTGGTCGTGATACATGCAGATCGCCGCGTCGTAACGACGACGGGCATCGTCATGGAACATCGTGTCGGCGGGCAGGGGGCCGAAGGCATCGATGCCTTCCTTGCGCAACTGCACGATGGCCGGATGGATGATGTCCAGGTCTTCGTGGCCGATAGCGCCGTCCTCACCGGCATGCGGGTTCAGCCCCGCAACGGCAAGCCGTGGATGATCGAGCCCGAAACGTGACTTGAGATCTCCTGCCACGATCCGGCATGTCTCGACAATAAGCGCTTCCGAGAGGGCTGTAGGGACATCCTTGATCGGGATGTGAATGGTCACAGGCACCGCCCTGAGCTTCGGGCCTGCGAGCATCATCACCGGGTGGAAGGTCTTGCCGGTCCGCTTTTTGGCGAGATCGGCAAGAAACTCGGTATGCCCCGGGAAGCCGAAGCCGGCTTCATAGAGAACGGACTTGGCGATCGGGTTTGTCACCATGCCCCGCACCTTGCCGTCAAAGCAGAGAGAAACGGCGGTTTCGATGGAGGTTATTGTGCTCTTTGCCGTTGCCACATGCGGCTCACCGGCGACGACATCAACACCGACAGGGACTGGTAATACCGGAAAGGCACTGGCAAAGACGGAAACTGCACCCGCCGCATCGGTCTCGCGGATCGGAACCTCGATTTCAAGTTCCCGGGCGCGCACAGCCAAGACGGCAGGATCGCCGATGAAAATGAAAGGTGGCAGCTGATGCTGGTCACGGTTGAGCCACGCCGTCAGTGCGATATCCGGCCCGATGCCGGCTGGATCGCCTTGACTGAGGGCAAGAGGAAGCATGTCGGCAGCGGTCATATCGTGTTCCGGAATCAGTTTTCGACAATCTGCGCCTTTGAACGAAGGTCGTCGAGATACTTCTTGGAGTTCGGGTTCTCACCGGTCTCCTTTTCCTTGCCGATGTCCTCGGCACGGAAAACGACTTCTGCCGCCACGTCGTCGGAAACCTGACGCTGGTTGCAGATCGCCAGATATTCTACGCCACGCTCGGTGACGCGGGTTCCGGTGGTGCCTCCACTAGCCTTCTCGATCAGAGGCTTCCAATCCGGCGGAAGTTCCGGCTCCAGCACACGGCCGAGATTGCGGATGGATACGTCGAGATAGTTCTTGGCGAATTCCATGGCACCGTCGCAACCGGGGAATTTCGCGCGGGACGCCTCGGCCTCGGCCTTGCGCTTGCCAACGATCCCCTTCTTCGACGCGGGAACGACGAAAATGACCTGCTTCAGGAAGTATTCGGTGGTGACCGGCTTCTGCTTGTTTTCGAGCAGGCGGCTGACCAGTTCCTGATTGGAGAGCTTACCCTTGCTGCCATATCGGGCGTTGACCAGTCTCGGCCAGCTCATCGACACGGCGATATAGGCCTTGAAGTGCTCGGCACCCACACCTGCCTGGCTGAGAATGCTGTTGAGCTGTGCGTCGGACAATTTGTTGGAGCTGGCGAAGCGGGTGAAGGCGGCATCGACTTCGTCGGTGCTGACCGACATGCCGACACGCGCGATTTCCTGGCGCTTCAGCGCTTCCTCGATCAGTTCCTGCTTGGCAAGCTTGTTGAGATCGCCCTTGCGGCGCTGGAGCCTGAGGAATGCAACGCGACGGCCAACATCGCCATTGGTAATCGCCGTCTTGTTGACGACAGCCACCACCTGGCTCGCAGCATTCGCGTTTTCGACAAAAGCAGTAGGGCCAACGCAAAGACCAAGCGCCAATGTGCCGGCCAGCAGGGTCCGCAACCCCTTCTTCGCAAAGGTCATCTGTAGTTCCTTCCCTCGGATGCGGCCAGCGTGATCGCCGGGTATGCATCCGCCAATCAAAGTACAATCAGCCGCATCGATTGCATAATCCATGCGGCAAAACAATGACGCCGAGCGAATAGACCCGCCTTTCGCCGGAAGTCGACAAGAATTCGACCTCTCGGCGATGGTTTATGGCGAGAAATATTACTCGGTGCTTCCGAGCTTGATATCTCCGAGCGTGCGGAAGGTAAGCCGGCCGGCGATCGTCCAGTCGCTCGCGACTTCCGCATCCGGATCGTATTTATCGGAGAACGCTACCGTGAGGATCGTGCACTCGTCGGCATAACTCAGGCCAATGCTTCTGCGTGCGAAGACATTGTCGTCTATGTCATAGGTCAGAGAGCCGAAGACCGACCAGAATTCGTTGATCTTCAGCGTGTGCGACGTCTGGATCGCCTGATTGTCACGGGCGAAGCCATATTCCGGCTGTGCTTCGAGCTGGGTGAAGACCAGTTGGGACTGCAGCCGCTTGTTGCTGTACGAGATGGCCGCATCCGTACGCTGAAGTTCCAGTGTCTTTTCGTCCAGTCGCACGCTTGTCGATAAGCCAATGCCATTCGGCATGTCGATGCCCGCCATCGCGACATAGTCGGAAACATCCGTTTCAAGGCCGGAATTGGCGCCGGCATAGACCAGATCGTCGGTCGCGAACGAATTCTGCCCGGCGAGATGGTATGACTGGCCGAAGATGCCACGCAGGCCAAAGCCGTTATCGAACGTTCCGGTATACTGCACGCCGATATTGGCGCGCGTACCGCCTTCTACGCGATCGTAACCGGAAAACTTGTCGCGTTCGAACAGGTTGGTCGCATCGAATACGAAGCTTTGTGAATCCTCGTTCGGAAGCATGCCTGCCAGCTGCTCGTTGTTCCGGGCATAGATCTGCGCGATCGGCTCGATGATATGCGTGCTGTTGGCAGTCGTCATCAGGATCGGATAGCGGGCTTCCAGGCCAGCGGTCAGCATGGCGCGTGTCGCCGTCGCGTCGGAGTGGAAATCACCCGCGTAGTTCGACGGAGCATCCATGTCGAGACCGAATGCATCGCCGCGAGCCGCGAGCAACGGCGTCAGCTGCAGACCGCCAGGCACGATAAAGCTGCGCTTCCACTCGACTTCGCCGGTCATGCGGCTCATCGTGCCTTTCAGGCCCCGATAACGCATGAGGTCGTCTATGCTGTCGCCGTCGGTGTCGATGCTTTCATCGTCCTCCTTGAAGCGGGAGAGCGTTGTGAAGTTCATCCTGGCGGACAATTCGCCGCCAGCGACCGGTTCGGGCGCGTAATAGCTGTAGTCGATGGACGGCAGCACAGTCGGCTGCTTCTTCTCGGCATTGCTGTCTGAATCGGCGTCCTGCACATCGAAATAGAAGGCGCGAGCATCGAAATAGTTACGTTTGCCGAGCCCCGTCAAATAGGCCTGGTTCGTATGCGTCGATTGGTCGAGGCCTTGAAGGTCATAGGTTCGCGCAAAGTTGTTGTCGCTTTGCAACATGACGTCCCAGCCGAAAGACCAGCGTGGGTTGATCTGGAAATCGCCCTTGGATGCAACCATGCCACGCTCATCGCGCTTGGCATCGCTAGTGCCTGCGGTGAATTCATCAGAATTCAGCTGGCTGATACCGGCGGCGCGCAGCGTGACCGAACCCTTCTCGAAACGCTGGCGGTATTCACCCTCGAGCAGAACGCCCTGGCTGGTAAAGCCGGTCGTGGTGATCGTGGCGTCCCTGTCGTTGGCGATTGCGATGTAATAGGGAACGGAGAGGCCGAATCCGAGATTTTCGGACGTCCGCATTTCCGGGAAGAGGAAGCCTGATTTCCGCTTGACCGTGTTATCCGGCACTTCGATGAACGGTAGGACTGCAAGCGTCTGGCCGAACAGCTGGAAGCGAGCCTTCTCAAGCCGAACCGTGTGCTTCTGTCCGTTCTGGATGACCTTCTCGGCCTTTACCTGCCAGATCGGCGGGCGTTTCGGGTCTTCCGCGCAGGGTAGACATGCGGTGTACACGCCCTTGTGCAGGATCATTTCCGTACCGCCGACACGTTCGCCGCTTTCGGCTGCCATGCGGGTATTGTCAGACGTCTCGACGCGCAGGGACTTCACGAAGCCGTCGGCAAAGTTGTCGGTGACGTCGAGCGATTCTGCATAGATCCGGTTTCCGCCCGGTTCCACCAGTTCGATATTACCGGATGCGAGCACCCGGCCTGTCTTTTGATTGTACTCGACCTTGCGGGCAACCATCTGGTAGCCGGCATAGTTGATCTGCACCGCGCCGGTCGCGATGACGCGTTCCGAATCACGGTCATAAGTCAGTTCGTTAGCCGCCAGCAGGAGCTTGGCGTCTTCAGGAACGACAACATCGGCATAACCCGTCGAATTGCTGCTCTGAGCCAAGGCGTCGACCGCTGGGAGAAGCGGGCCGCACAAAGCTACACCGGTCAGCAGGGCTCGGGTGAACCTCCTGATATTCTCGCGGTCTTTTACCGCCACTAACCATCCTCCTTGTGGAGCAGGATTGTCGCTCCGAGTGCCATCGCCACGACGACCGGAACCCAGGCCGCAACGAAGGGCGGCACGACACCGCTGCTACCGAATGCTTTGACAAGCACGGTGACAACATAAAGCACGAAGCCTGACAGGATTCCACCCAGAATCACCGAACGGGACTGGTTGAACCTGCTGAATTTAAGCGAGACGGTTGCAGCAATGAGCGTCATTGCGACCAAAAGGAAAGGCAAGGACAATAGGGAATGGAATTGTGTTTCCAGTGCCTTGGTCGAAACGCCAAAAGATTTGGCCACTGCAATTTTCTGAGAAAGCTCATAAAAAGCAACGGTATCAGGCTCTGCGAGCCGCTGTGCGACAAACTCCTTCTTCAAATTGGTTGGCACCTTGTCCGTAGGCAGGCGCTTTTGTATCTCGCCGGGGCGTGTCTCTAGCACGTCGGTAAGATTCCAGTAACCATTTTCCAATTTTGCTGTGCGTGCATCCTGTCGTTTTTCGATACGCCCGTCTTTGTCGAAATAGATCAGGACAACGTCGTTGAGCAGGGTGCCTTCCTCTTCGATCGTCCGTGCCCCGATGATGACGTCGGATTTCCCGCTGATCTGTCGCATCCACGGAACGACCGTATTCTTCGGCCGGTCGCTTGCTTCGCGCCAGTTTGCCTCGATCTGCAGAGCCTGTCGTTGTCCCCAGGCGGCAAGCGGATTGACCACCAGCATGGCGGCGAGCCCGATGGCGAAGGCACCCAGCACGAAAGGCATCATGAACTGCCAGACCGAAATGCCTGCTGCGCGCGCAACGACGAGTTCGGACTTGCGGTTAAGGGCGATCAGCGTCGTCATGCCGACGAAGAGTGAAATGAACGGGATCGTCTGCTGCAGGATCAGCGGCAGACGTAAGGCCGTCAGCCACAGAACGCCGGCGACCGAATAACCGGTGAAGCCCGCAAACCTGCCGGACGTCTCGCTGAAGTCCACCAGATAGGCGATCGCGATAACGCCGGCGAAGAACCACAGCGAAGTGACGACATAACGCCGGAAAAAGTAACGGCCAAGGGTGCTGATCATGTCGTGCCTCCTCCGGCCGCATCACCCTTGGGGGTAAGGCGCCGCAGAATCGCCGAGAGGCGGTCGGCAAGGAAGGTCGTCACGACCGAAGTCTTGTGCGGATGGCGCCTGCGAACCAGCATGATGGCCGCGATCAAGCCGCTTCCCAGTGGAACGAGATAGGCGAGGGGCACGAAAGCCAAGGAGTTGCCGGCAAGCTCGACCGTGTAGTTGGAAAGCCAGAACAGCGCGAGCGAGAGCGTAAGAGCAATCGCCATCGGATGCAGTCTCGCTTCACGATGGGACCGTGCATCGCTGCAGATAACGAGCGAAATCAGCGCGAAGACAAAGGGAAAGGTCCATGTGCTCAGGCGACGATGCAGCTCGCTTCGGTAATCCTTGAAGTTGCGCTGGACGTCCGGGTCGTTCTGGTCGGGATTGAGCAGGAAGCCGAGATCACGATCTCCGGCATGCAAACGCGCCTGACCGCGCGACTGGGAGAAGTCGGAAAGATCGAATGAATAGGAATCGAAACGTACGATCGAAACCTCGCCGTTCGGCGCCTTGCGCTGCACCTCGCCATCCTTCATCACGAGTGCCGCACCGCCTTCATCCACGGCGCCTTCACGCGCGTAATAAATGAGTTCGGATGCGGGATCACGCGAATCGGCGACGAACAGCCCCTTCAACACGCGGCCCGACAGCCGTTCTGAAATCTGGACATAAAGGCCGTCCTCGATCTTGCGGAAGCTCTTTTCCTCGATAACGGTCGACAGCAGGTCCGCATAGGCGGCTGCGATCATTTCACGGACGCCGACACGAAGCTTCGGCTCGACGAAATTCGTCAGCAGGAGGGAGACGACTGCCATGCCCGCGGCGAGCGACAGGACCGGCCGAAGAATAGTGTGGCGGGGGGCACCGGCGGCATCGATGACGGCAAGTTCCGAATCATTGTTCATCGCCGTCAGCGTCTGGGTAATGCCGATCACGAGGGCGAACGGCAGAACGGCAGGAATGATCGTCGGCAGAATAAACGTGGCAAGCAACATGAACGAACCGACGGATTGCCCGCTGTCCGTTACCAGATTGATGCGGGCCAACACCTGCGTCGTCCAGATGATTGCCAGCACCGGCACGAGCGCGGTGAGGAACATCTGCACGGTACGCCGCAGGATGTAGAGTTCGAGTAGTTTCATGCCTTGTCCGGAATAGGGAACGACGGAGCCATTCCCGTAGAGGAAATCATGCCTTGTCTACGACGCTCGCGGCTTTTTGGCGACGTCTGTGTGGAATTTTTCGGTGCTGTCATTGCGGATTTTTTCGTGAGCGCGCTATTTCGAACACGGCGAAGAGAAGCACGAAGAGTACCGGCGACGAAAGCCAGCCGAGGAAAACGTCTGAAAGATAGTGGCCGCCGAAGGCCACCCGGAAGGCCCCGGTCACCAAGGATACCACGACGATCGCCGGGGCGAGCACCGGGCGCAGTCTCTCGGGCAGGAGAAAGATCAGGCACACCAACCATCCAGCGCCAGCCGCTTCGCCGGAAATGAAGGAGCAATTGTCGTCGCACTGGCCGGCAAAGGAGCCGGCGGGCACGAAGGGAAGGGGACCGGCGAACAGGTCTGTCTCATAGGGACGAGGCCGTTCTGAAACCTGCTTCAGGATCAGGTTCACCAGAACGTAGGGGCCGAGCAAAAGGGTAAGCAGCGATACCGCATAGTTCTTGATGCGTTTGGCGCTGTCGGGTGCGCGGGGGTGGCGAAGCACGTCGACCAGCGCGATGACCAGTGCCACTGCACCGATTGCCGGCGCGTAGAACAGTGCCCTGCGCAGAAAGGCGTAAAGGGCGTCACGACCATAGGTGAAGCCGCCGCAGACTCGGGTTGCGTTTGCTTCCGGACAGGGCGACGGTACGAAGAACGCGCGCGATACCGCTATGTCGAACTGGGGCATGAAATGAAAGAGCATCAGCAGCAGGAACCACAAAAGTACCAGCGCAAGCGCAAGCGCGGACCATTGGCGAGCCTGCCGGTCGTGAACGATTGCGTCGTAGAGGGCGTTCAATCTGGATGTCAAAGCCGACTGCACCATTCGGAAAGGGGCGCCCGGCCAGCTGGCAGAGCGCCGCGGAAACTAGCGTCACTCGCTTGACCTCACAAGGGGGCATGTGGCGGGCTGTGGAGCGCCTCATGCGTTATCCCCCAAGTGTCGGGTTTTCCTTGCCTTTGCCAAGGAAAAAGTGAAGATCGCGCCATCGTTTTCGTCAATGGACTTCAGGGAGTGCCCATGTCGCTCAAGCTCGATATCGCTTTTGCAAAATCCCACCGCGCCTCATCCGGCGTCGCGATCCTGTTGAAGACGGTTGAAGCCGATCTCCCGGCCGGTGTGGAAGAGGCTGATCCGGCTGGTATCTACGGACGCGCGGCCAAGGTGGCGAAGTTCACCGGCAAGTCGCTGTCGACGCTGGATATCGTCGCCCCTCATGGCTCCGACGCCGACCGGATCGTGGTGCTCGGCCTCGGCAAGGTCGGGGCGATCGTTGCCCATGACTGGCTGAAGGCTGGCGGCACGGCCATGGCCGCGATCAAGGGGGCGGAAAAAGTCATCGTCTATCTGGATGCCCCGGGTCTGGACGTTACCGCAAAGGCCGCTGCCGATTTCGCGCTCGGCATGCTGCTTCGGGCCTACAAGTTCGACGCCTACAAAACGTCGAAGAAGGCCGATGACGAAGAGGGCAAGGGCGGTGACAAGGAAGTGAAGGTCACCATCGTTACGGCGGTGGCCAGCGCGGCGAAGAAGGCTTTTGCCGATGCGCAGGCCGTTGCCGACGGCGTCAATCTTGCCCGCGATCTCGTCAACGAGCCCGCCAACATTCTGGGACCGGAAGAGTTTGCGGCCAAGGCGAAGGAACTTGAGAAGCTCGGCGTCGAGATCGAAATCCTCGGCGAAAAGGAAATGAAGAAGCTCGGCATGGGGGCTTTGCTCGGCGTCGCCCAGGGTTCTGTGCGCCCGCCGCGCCTTGTCGTGATGCAGTGGAACGGTGGCAAGGCCAAGGATAAGCCGGTGGCCTTCGTCGGCAAGGGCGTGGTTTTCGATACCGGTGGCATTTCGATCAAGCCGGCTGCCGGCATGGAGGAAATGAAGGGCGACATGGGTGGCGCGGCTGCGGTGACCGGGTTGATGCATGTGCTTGCGGCCCGCAAGGCCAAGGTCAATGCCGTCGGCATCATCGGTCTCGTCGAGAACATGCCGGACGGCAACGCCCAGCGTCCTGGCGATATCGTGAAGTCGATGTCCGGCCAGACTATCGAGGTTATCAACACCGATGCCGAGGGACGGCTCGTACTCGCGGATGCCCTCTGGTACTGCAATGACCGCTTCAAGCCCGACTTCATGATCAATCTTGCAACACTGACCGGCGCCATCCTCGTGGCCCTCGGCAATCTGCATGCAGGGTTGTTCTCGAATGACGACACGCTGTCAGAACGGCTGCTGACTGCCGGCCTCGTCACCAACGAACGGCTGTGGCGCATGCCGATGGGCAAGGACTATGACCGGATGATCGACTCGAAATTCGCCGACATGAAGAATTCGAGCGGTCGCCATGCCGGTTCGGTCACGGCGGCGCAGTTCCTGAAGCGGTTCGTCAAGGATACGCCTTGGGCGCATCTCGATATCGCCGGCACCGCCATGTCTTCGCCGTCGGACGAGATCAACCAGTCCTGGGGCTCGGGCTACGGCGTTCGGCTGCTCGACGAACTCGTTCGCGCAAGCTACGAAGCCTGATCGAAACAGGGGCGGAGCAAGGACAGGGGCATTGGCAGACATTCTTTTCTATCACCTGACGGAATCGAAGCTCGAGGACGCCCTGCCGCCGCTTCTTGAAAAGAGCTTGGAGCGCGGCTGGCGGGTGGCGGTGCAGACCGCCGACACCGCCCGTCGCGACGCGCTCGACACCCATCTGTGGACTTGGCGTGACGAGAGCTTTCTGCCACATGCCACCGAGGAAGCCGAGGCCCCGGAAAACCAACCGGTGCTGCTGACCTCGCAGGATGGCAATCTCAATGGCGCCACCGTCCGCTTTCTGGTGGATGGCGCCGAGCCACCCGCGGATCTCGATTATGAGCGGGTCGTGTTCGTTTTCGATGGACACGACCAGACACAGCTTGAAGCCGCGCGAGGCCAGTGGAAGCGTCTCAAGACGGAAGGCCATGCCTTGACCTACTGGCAACAGACCAGCGAGGGACGATGGGAAAAGAAGGCATAGCACAGGACGCTATTGTTTCTGGTTAATCATTTATATCCCTGAACAATAAATCTATAACTATCCGGTTTTGACAATCATCACCATTGCCGGAAAAGGATGGGCCAATTCTGGTCTTATCCTTCAAAGTCGAACCTTCAATGCTCTGGCTTTATTGTTTCTTGATTGTTTCGGGCGCATTTGCGTTCTGAGTTTTTTATCAAGAAACAATAAGATGATCAAACTTTCATTCTTGCTCATCGGCGGCAGAGCCTTTCGGGACGACTGGTGGGAGCCGGCGGCTCTCGGCAGTGCGATGATCGTATTGGCCTTCGTCATCGTGGCCGATCTCTCGGATGGCCTGACGATGGTTGCTGTTCAGCTTTTCGGATTGCTGTTTCTTTTTCAGGGGCTTTTCGGCCTGCTTTCGACGGCCACGCGCGAGACCAATGCCGGCCGGCTTGCCGATGGCGTCAAGGCGCTGATCATGCTGGCGGTCGCATTCCTGATTATCGATACGCCCCTGAAGAGCGACTGGCTGCTGTCGTGGCTGTTTGCCCTCGGCTTTGCCTTTGACGGCCTCTCCCGTCTGGCAACCGTGGTATTGGTTCGTTTCCGCCGCTGGGGTGTTGCGGCGATTGCGAGCGGCCTGGAACTGATGCTCGCCGTCATGCTGGTCGTGAACTGGCCGTTTCCGCAGCATCTCAACGTTCCGCTTTGCATCAGCCTTTTCCTCGTGCTCTCCGGAGCGACGATGATCCATTTCGCCCGTGCGCTGCGGCGGCACGACAGCTCGGTTTCGATCTATTCCTTCCCCATGCTATGTGGTCGAGGCTGGAACGAGGAGACGGCTGTGGTCATGCCCGACGACAGCCCGGATGACGACACTATCCAGCACATGCGTATCCTCGTCTGGACCCCGACGGGCGCAGCGGCAGTTGAGCCGCGACGACCCCTGGTCGATCGTTACTTCGCTGTGCTCGACAAGGAGGGCAAGGTCTCGACCGGCCATTCTGCTGTCGAGATGGGGCCTGACCTCTACATCAGCCACTGGCCGGCGGAGGAAATCGAACCGGATCGCGAGGAGATCGTCGAGACCCTCTTCGCCGGGGAGGAAAACGATGTGGCCGGCCTGTTCCAGCCGTCCTACGAACAGGAAAAGATCTGCTGGACGGCCGCCGACGAAGAAGTGGTGTTTACCCGGTTCCACGCATTGCGGCTGAGAGCCTTCTGGGAAGGTTATCGCCGGCATTCGACCTATAACGTCACCAACCGCAATTGCTCGATTGCCGCGGCAGGAGCGCTTGAAGCCGCGCTCGAGGGCAGTCTCGACTGCCCGCGTCCGTGGCTGCGCCTTCTGCGCCTGCTGGTGACGCCTTCCTTGTGGGAGGCCGCTTACATCCGTTCGCGGGCGGCGCACCTGTGCTGGACGCCAGGCATGGTGCTCGACTATGCGCGCGCGCTGAAGCGCCTGGTCGAGCCGGAAACCGTGCCGTGGCGTAAAAAGCTGCTTGCCCATCTGCACCATCTCATTGGTTCGCCGAAGGCGAGGGACTTCGCCCGATGAGCGCGACGGATCTGTCCGCCGCCTCGGAAACGGGTACGTTGATTTCCCGCATTGCAGTGATCCTGACCGTTGCCATGTTCGGGCTGACCTATTCCCTGAGTGCGCCACTGATTGCACTGGAGATGGTTGCCAGAGGCGCAAGCCAGAGCATTGTCGGCGCCAATGCCGCCATGCATGCGATCGGTGTCCTCGTGGTGGCGTTGGTGCTTCCGGGCGTTGCGTCGAAGGCCGGGCCGCGACGCCTGATCCTGTTGTCGCTTGTGGTATCCGCCGCCGTGCTGGTGGCCATCGCTCTGGTCGATAATATCTGGCTGTGGTTTCCCCTGCGCCTGTTGCTCGGCATGGCTGCGGAAGCGTTGTTCGTGCTTTCCGAAACCTGGATTAATGCGCTCAGCACTGAAAGCACCCGCGCCCGGTTCATGGCCGTCTACACCGCGGCACTCTCGCTGGGGCTTGCGCTTGGTCCTCTGCTGCTCTCCCTGATCGGATCTCACGGCACGCTGCCGTTTATGGTCGGTGCCGTGATCGCCTTGGCGGCTGCATCCTTCGTGCTGTTGCCGATGGTGCGGGCGCCTGCGTTCGAAAAGCCGAGTTCCGGCAACCCTCTGCGTTTCCTCCGGCTGGCGCCGGTTGCGATCGGCGCCATTGTGTTGAACGCGGCCGTCGAGACGGCGGGCCTGTCGTTTCTGGCGCTCTATGCCGTGGGTCTTGGCTGGAATGCCGATGACGCCGCGCAGCTGATGTTCGTGATGATGGGCGGAGCGATCCTGCTGCAGTTGCCGATCGGCTGGCTCGGCGACCTGTTCGACCGCCGCAAGCTCGTGCTTGGCTGCGCACTGGTGGCCGCAGTTGGTGCCGCGCTGTGGCCCTGGGCCTTGGCTTACCCGTTTGCCACCTATGCGCTGTTGTTTGTCTGGGGTGGTGTCTTCGTCGGTATCTACACGCTGACGCTGACGATTGTCGGTAGCCGGTTCTCGGGCGGAGATCTGGTCGGCATCTATGCCCTCATGGGGCTCGCCTGGGGCGCCGGCGCTCTGGTCGGACCGCTTGCGGCCGGCGTGTCGCTTCAGATCGGCACGCACGGCCTGCCAGTCTTCACCGCAATCGCCTGCCTCGTCTTCGCGCTTGTCGTGACAATGCGCCGGGAGGGGTGACGAGGAGCGCGTCCACCGGAGAGTGTCCGGCGAGACGGCGCCTGTGTCAGTCGGCGGATGCCAGCATCATCGTTTTCTTGCGCTCGTGGCGCAGCGTGACGACCTTGTAGCCCTCGGCCTTCAGCCGCTCGAGCAGCATCGGCAGCATCACGGCGGTGCGCAGGTGCAGGTCGTGCATCAGGATGATGCCGCGCCCGCGCCGGTGGAGGGTCTCCATGGTGCGCTCGACGATTTCGGAAGGCGACGACTTGAAATAGTCCTTGCTGTCGATGGCGACATCGAGAACGACGACGTTACGCTGCGCCATGCGGGTGCGCAGGCTTTTCGAATCGGACAGGTAGGGGAAACGGAAGAATGCCGGATCGACGCCGGTGCCGGCCTTTACCGCCAGTTCGCCCTTGGTGATGTCGGCCATGGCCTGATCGAAGCTCAGCTTATGCAGATCGGCATGGCTCCACGTATGGCTTCCGATGGAGTGGCCTGCATCGGCAACCTTGCGGGCGATGGCAGGATGCGCCTTGGCCATCTCGCCAACCATCAGGAACGTCGCCTTCACGTCATAGCGAGCCAGCGTGTCGAGGATGCGTTCGGTGCGGCCGGGAACCGGACCGTCATCGAAGGTCAGGGCGACCTCCTTCGGTCCGAGCTTGATATCCTGGATCGAGTCGACGTCCAGAGTACGGCCCGCCAGCCCGCCCTTTGGGCGGTTCGGCTTGAACCACGCCGCAGGTTCCATCGGAACGCGCTCCCCGGCGGATAGCGGTTTGCCCGCCGGATTTTCCGGAGACGCAATGAAGGCCGTCTTGGCTGACGGCTTTTCCGTCTTGGTGGAGGCGCAAGAGGCCAGGGACAAGGCAAGCAGGGCGCTCGCCGCAACGCGTAAAGAAAGCATGAAAGCCACTCGAACGGGAAATGATTCGAGTGAAGTTTTATGCAGTTATGGTTAACGGTCGGTTTCCGGTGCGTTCCCGGATCCTGCCCGATGGATGGCGGATCAGCCCGCCATCCCATCCTCGTATTCGGCGGAAAGCTCCAGCCACTGCTCTTCGGCAGCCGAGAGCTTTGCGGCAGCTTCGCCACGCTGCTTGGCTTTTTCCGCAGCCTTCGCCGGGCTCTTTTCGTAAAGCACGGGGTCTGCAAGTTCCGCATCAAGCGCCTGAATCAAAGTCTCCAGTTTTTTCGTCAGGGACTCGATTTCATTGATCTTTTTCTTGAGCGGAGCGAGCGAGGCGCGCTTGTCGGCGGCGGCCTTGCGCTGGTCGGCCTTGTTGACCTGAACGGCGGCGTCAGCCTTCTCCCGGTCGTCCGTCTTGCGGGCGGAGGAGACGACTAGGCTGCGATAATCCTCCATGTCGCCATCGAAGACGCTGACGGTGCCGTTGTTGACGAGCCAGAGGCGGTCGACGGTCGCTTCGATCAGGTGGCGGTCGTGGGCGATCAGGATGACGGCGCCGTTGTAGTCGTTGAGCGCCTCGATCAGCGCGCGGCGGCTGTCGATGTCGAGATGGTTGGTCGGTTCGTCGAGAATCAGCAGGTTCGGCGCATGGAAGGCGGAAAGCCCCATCAGCAGACGCGCCTTTTCGCCGCCCGAAAGATCCTTGGCGGCGGTCGCCATCTTCTCGGTCGCAAGACCCATCTGCGCGACGCGGGCGCGAACCTGCGCTTCGCCCGCTAGCGGCATCAGCCGGCGTACGTGGTCCACCGGCGTTTCGTTGGGCACGAGATCGTCCAGTTGGTGCTGCGCGAAGAAACCGACCGAAAGATTGGGCGCGAGCTTCATCTCGCCGGCCTGAAGGTTGAGCCGTCCCGCGATCAGCTTGGCGAAGGTGGACTTGCCGTTACCGTTCGAGCCGAGCAGGGCGATCCGGTCGTCGGCGTCGATGCGCAGGTTGATGCCCTTGAGGATCGATTTGCCTGGCTCGTAGCCGACGGCACCGCCGCTGATGGCGATGATCGGGGAGGCCGGCTGCTTTTCGGGTTCCGGAAAGGTGATCGGCTGGACATGGTCCTCGATCACGGCCGCAACAGTTCCCATGCGTTCCAGCGCCTTGATGCGGCTCTGGGCCTGCCGTGCCTTCGAAGCCTTGTAGCGGAAACGATCGATATAACTCTGCAGATGCTTGCGGGCCGCGTCGCTCTTGACCTTGGCCTTCATCTGCAATTCGTCGGCTTCCGCCTTCTGCCGCTCGAACTGGTCATAGCCGCCGCGATAGAAGGTCAGCTTCTTCTGGTCGAGATGGATGATCGCGTTGACGGCGGTGTTCAAGAGGTCGCGGTCATGGCTGATGATGATGACGGTGTGCGGATAACGCCGGACATACTCCTCAAGCCACAGCGTGCCCTCGAGGTCGAGATAGTTGGTCGGTTCGTCGAGCAGCAGCAGGTCCGGTTCGGAAAACAGCACGGCCGCCAGCGCCACGCGCATGCGCCAGCCGCCGGAAAACGAGGAGGCCGAGCGAAGCTGCGCGTCATGGTCGAAGCCGAGGCCTGCGAGAATGGTGGCAGCGCGCGCTTCCGCCGAATGCGCGCCGATGTCGGCGAGACGGGTCTGGATCTCCGCGATGCGGTGCGGATCGGTAGCGGTTTCCGCCTCTTTAAGAAGAGCGGCGCGTTCCTTGTCGGCGGCCAGCACGATCTCGATCAGCGGCTGTTCGGTGCCGGGGGCTTCCTGAGCCACCTGACCGATCCGCGCATTCCTGGGAATGGTGATCGATCCCGTCTCCGAGGCGAGGTCGCCGGTGATGATCTTGAACAGTGTCGACTTGCCCGCGCCGTTGCGTCCCACAAGGCCGGCCTTCGTGCCTTCCGGCAGCGAGATGCTGGCATGGTCGATGAGCAGGCGGCCGGCGATGCGGGCGGAGATATCGGTAATCGTAATCATGTCTTGGCTTTTGGCCGAACTGTCGGCCAAAGGCAAGCGACCGCCGGGTTGCGGAGGGTTTCGCGGCAATCAGGCGGCGAGGGGTGGCGCCGGCGCAACATCGACGCGCCGGTAAACGTGGTCAGGCGACGTTACGCCCCAGGCTGCGCGGGCGTTCCGAGCCGTAACCGGCGATCGGATGACGAGGCGTGGTGCGGGCAGTCGCGAGCGCGGATTGGGCATGCGCGATCAGTTCGCTCGGGGTTGCCGTATCGGCGGTCATCGCGTAGCCGATCGACAGGCCGAGGCTGCCCTGGCTGCGGCCTTGCTCGGTGGCAAAAATCAGATTGTTTTCGACAGCCGTCCGAAGCCGCTCGGCAATCGCCTGAGCCTCGGTTGCGCCGACGTCGCTGAAGAGGAAGGCGAAGTCATCGCCCTCGATGCGCGCGACGAAATCATGCTTCTTGATCGTCTTGCGGAAAACGGCGGCCAGACGCTTGAGCAGCTTGTTGCCGGCTTCATCGCCGAACTGCCGGTTGATTTCCTTGAAGTTGTCGATGTCAACCAGCAGCATGGCCGTTCCGAACGGCGCGCTGTCGCGGTCGTAGAGGTCTTCCAGCCGGTTCATGAAGGCTATGCGGTTCGGCAGCTCGGTCAGCCTGTCGGTCAGCACCATGGCGCGGGCGGCTTCCGCCGTGCGCTCGGCCGCCTCGATCTGCGCCAGTCCCGTCTTGAGCTTCAACTCGATTTCCGTTTCGTCGCGGATGAGATCGCGCGCGGCTGAATCGAGAAACTCGAGCTCCTCCATGATTTCGGAGAGCCCGCGGGTCTCGTCCTCGCGGATCGACTTGACGATGGTTTCCAGCGCGCGCGTGAAGGTCTGCTTGCGTATGAGCCCGAGGGAGACCTGTTCGGCGAGGCGCTTCAATGCGGCCGTCGCTTCGGACTGCACATGTTCGTCGGCAAGGCCGCAATGGCTGACCAGTCGGTGCTTCAGCCCCAGATGGTCCAGTCCGATCTGGCTGGGTTGGGATCCGAGGGCGAGCAGGTCGCGGGCGAGTTCCGCATTGCGGCTCACCATGGCCTCGTAGACGAGTTCGAAATTGCGCGGCAGGCCGGCGATCTGGTGTTTGGCCATGAAGGCCGTGATCTTCTGCAGGCTGTTCTGAGCAACAGGCGGCTTCTGCTGCGCGTTCACATACTGGATGTGCTGATGGCTGGCATTGGCATCGGACTGCATGGCTCTTCCCCCGCCGGATGTGCTCCGGTCTTTCTGCGCGATGAATGTCGTTCGTCTGTTGAGGGCAACATCCGCGAAAGAGGTCTTGATTTCGTTAAAAAAATGCAGGGCTGAAGCGCCCCGCCGGACTTCCGCCGAGCAGGGTTAATGCCAGATTGCCGAAATAGCCGCTGCGTGTCCCGAATAGCCGGGCCTATATCCAGCGCTGACCTTCCTGCCGCTGAAAGGCGATGAGATCGAGCGAAAGGCTGGGTTTGCCGAGGACCGTGAAGCACATGTGGGCCTGCCCGCGATGATGTGTCTGATGGTTGAAGAAATGCGATATCGCCGGCCCGAACCGGTGGGTGATCGGCTTGGGGATTGTTATGGGGGTATAGCTGATTGATCCGCGAATGGCCTCTTCCGTCAGGCCGTCGATCCACTCCAGGATGCGGAGGTCTTCGGCGATCCTTGCCGCTTCGAGTTCAGCGAAGTCCGCGTAGGGCTTTTCGTCCAATGTCGAGTGAACAGGTCCTTCGCCGGTAAAGCGCCGCAGCCATACGCGATCCGCAACGAGGATATGGCTGAGTGTTCCGAACAGCGAACCGAAGAAGGCCCCGCAGTCGCGCTTCAATTCCTCCGGTGTCAGCTCCCGCGCCAGAGCGTAGACGGCATTGTTGGCCCACTGGTTATAGGCCGCGAACATCTTGAACGTATCCAGCATGCGGAAACCTCATCCTTTCCTCGAAGCGCGAAGATAACGCGGGATTTCGCCAACAGGGCTTATGAAATCCATGAAATATAATGATTTGATCGACCGCGAACCGGCATGCATCGTATGGTCGGAACGATAACAAAGGAGAAGATATGTCCATCACGCTTTATTCCCTTTGCGGAGCAGACGTCGCCCGCCCGTTCTCTCCTCATTGCTGGAAGGCGGTCATGGCGCTTCGCCACAAGGGACTTTCCTTTTCGGAAAGGCCGCTTGCCTTCACCGCGATTCCGGCGACCGAGAGCGGCTTTTCGAAGACGGTGCCGATTCTGAGGGATGGCGACCGTCTTGTCTCAGACAGCTTCCAGATCGCGCTCTATCTCGATGATGCCTATCGGGATGCGCCGACGCTTTTCGGTGGGGAGGGCGGTCAGGCCATGGCCCGCTTCGTCGAAGCCTATTCCCAGACGACCATTCATCCTGTCGTCACCCGCATCGCGCTCAAGAACATCCACGACATGCTGGCTCCCGTCGATCAGACCTATTTCCGCGAGACCCGCGAGAAATTCCTCGGCAAGACGCTGGAGGAGGTGGAGACCGCCCGGGAAACGGCCATCGCCGCGCTCCCGGACGCCCTCAAGCCCTTGCGGCACATGCTGAAGGCGCAACCCTTCATCGGCGGCGATGGCCCGTTGTTTTCCGACTACATCGTCTTCGGAGCGCTGCAATGGCTGAGGATCACCACCGGATCGGTGCATCTGGCAGATGACGATCCGGTGAAGGACTGGTTCGAGCGTTGCCTCGACCTGCATGGCAGCGAAGCGAGGGCGGTCGCCTGAGCCTCAGCGTCCGTAATGGACGGTGATCGAGGCCTTTGCCAGCGCATTGGCGTTCGCCATGAAGCCGATCAGCGCGCCGCTGGCATTGCCGTCGAGATCGAGCTTCTCAACCGAAAGCGCCATCACGGTGAACACATATCGATGCGTCTGCCCCTGCGGCGGGCAGGCGCCGAGATAGCTCGAAAAGCCGGCATCGGCGCGGCTCTGGATTGCGCCGGCCGGCGCGCCGTGATCCGGCGTGATGCCTCCCTTGAGTTCCGTCACGCCGGCCGGAATGTTGAACATCACCCAGTGCCAGAAACCGGAGCCGGTCGGCGCATCCGGATCATAGGCGGTGACCACGAAACTTTTCGTGCCTTCCGGCGCGTTCGACCAGGAAAGCGCAGGCGAGACATTACTACCGGCGCAGCCGAAGGTATTGGCCACCTGCGCTTCGCCGAGCACCCCGCCTTCCGCGATGTCAGGGCTGGAAAGAGCGAGCTCCGCCGCGTGAGCCGGCAGGCAGGAAAACGTGGTCAGCCCGGCGGCGAGAATGAGGTGTCTGAAGGTCATGGGGTGGCTCCTTTTAAAATGGGAGCCCGAACCTAACGCTGCGTTTACCCGGCTGCGGCTCTGGAGCGCTCGAATTCCGTCCCGGAACGCTCATCCTGTTCTGCCGCCACACGGATGTCTCGTGGTGACAGCCCGAACCGCGCGCGAAAGCGGGCTGCGAACTTCGAAGCCGATTCATAACCGACATCGAACGCCACGCGGTTGATTGGAAGTTCGGTCGCCTGCAGCAGCCCGAGCGCCGTCGTCATGCGCACATCGGCGATGATGTCCGTGAGGCTGGTGCCGAGGAGCGCCAGCTTGCGCCGCAACGTCTGCTCGCTCATCCCAAGCGTCCCGGCGATCGAGCCGGCTGGCCATTCCCGGCCCGGCTCTTCGCGAACGAGACCACGGATCCGCAGGCAGAGGTTCTCCCGTGCGTCGGGCGTGAGGTTTATCCCGAGCGCTTGCAGCCGGACGACCAGTTCGCCGAGGATGTGCCGGTGTATGCCCATGGAGGTGGTGCTCTCGTCGGCTACCGCGAGGCGAGCCCGCTCCAGCGCATCGAGAAATCCGGTGTCCGGTTCGATGCGGATGGCCTCGCTCGTGGAATGCGCGGCAGCATCGGCATAGAGCGCGATGAGCGCGGGGGAGAAGATATAGGCGTCGGAGTGATAGGCGCCGCTCTCCTCGGCCCCGTTGATGACGGTGCATTCAAGTCCCTGCGGCAGAAAGATCGCCTCGCCAGGACCGGCGGTGACATCGGCCTCCTTGCTCAGGATACGTTTCCAGCCGCTCTTCACATGAATGACCGAGGGCTGGTCTATGAGGAAATGCCGGAAGTGACCGGTGGAAGCCTGCAGGATAGAGCAATGGATGGCGACGTCCGGCAGCACCCGCGTGTAGCGTCGCGCATTTTCGGAGAATTTCTGCATGGGTCTTTCCAGTACGGTGCCGGGCCGAAATGCCCTTTGGAGGGGAGCGTCCGGGCCGTTTCTGGTCCGATAGTATGACGGTGGCGTGAAATTCGTCCATCCCCCTTGTCTTCGCGATTCGGGGCAGGTAGAAACCGCCCACTTTCCCCATGAGACAAAAGGATGAGACTGATGGCGATTGAACGCACCTTCTCGATGATCAAGCCGGACGCAACCAAGCGCAACCTGACGGGCGCCATCACCAAGGTATTCGAAGACAACGGCCTGCGCGTTATCGCTTCGAAGCGCGTATGGATGAGCAAGCGCGAAGCCGAAGGCTTCTACGCTGTTCACAAGGAACGCCCCTTCTTCGGCGAACTCGTTGAAGGCATGACCTCCGGCCCGACCATCGTTCAGGTCCTGGAAGGCGAAAACGCTATCCTCAAGAACCGCGAACTGATGGGCGCCACCAATCCGGCCAACGCCGACGAAGGCACCATCCGCAAGCTGTTCGCGCTGTCGATCGGCGAAAACTCCGTTCACGGCTCGGATGCTCCGGAAACCGCTGTTCAGGAAATCGCCTACTGGTTCGCTGAAACCGAAATCGTCGGCTGATTCAATATTTGAGGCTTCGGCCTCAACCGATTGATCGGAATCGAAAAACCGGAGTGGCGACACTCCGGTTTTTTGTTGGGCGTTGTCCGCTCACAAAAAAAGCCGCGGAATCTGCCGCGGCTTTTTTTGTCTTGTCGGCGCTCTATTCAGAGCTGTTCGATCATCGTGGCGGCAGCCGAAACGGTCGCCTGCCCCGGATTTTCCTCGACGTTCAGCGACTTCACCACGCCGTCCTCGACCAGCATCGAATAACGCTTGGAGCGGACACCGAGGCCGCCGCCGGAGAGATCGGCGTCGAGGCCGAGCGCCTTGGTGAAGGAAGCGTCCCAGTCGGCCAGGAAGTGGATCTTGCCAAGGCCGCCGGACTGCTGGGCCCATGCGCCCATGACATGCCAGTCGTTGACGGCAATCACCGCGATATCGTCAACGCCGCGCGACAGGATGGTGTCGCGGTTTTCCAGATATCCGGGCAGGTGGTTCAGCGAGCAGGTCGGCGTAAATGCGCCGGGTACCGCGAAGAGCACGACGCGCTTGCCACCGAAGAGCTGTTCCGTGGTGATCTCGACCGGGCCGTCGGCGGTCTTTTCCTTGAAGGTCGCCTGCGGCAGCTTTTCGCCGATGGAAATCGTCATCAAATTGTCCTCGCTGGATTTATTCCGGTCCTTGCCGGATCATGGGTCGGCAGCGACTATAGATTGACGTTAGTCAAAGGCAAGTGTGCTTTCCATTGCCCTGTTACCCGAGAGGACGAGGATGCCCCAGGTCTTCCCGGCGATCTTGTAATTGCGCGGCAGCTCCTCGATCGGCATCGAAATGTCGAGCTTGCCATCGGCCGAGGAGACGATTTCATAATCCATGAAGACATGGCCGCTCGGCCCCGTGACGAAGACCTGCGGGTGAGCATCCGGGGAGGGGAGCTTGAGCGACAGGTCGAGCCGGTCGAGAGCCGCGCTCATCCGGTGGCTATCGACCCCGAAGCTGCCGGATGCCGGTTCAGGCAGGGTTTTCCGCGCCGTGGCGAGGATGGCGTCTTCTTCCGGATCGGTGGCGGCGTCGAGTGTGACGGCGAGGTCCGCCTGGAAAGGAATGCAGATGTTCTTGCAGATGCCGATAAAGACATTTGCCTTCACCGCATCCGTCGCGGCTGTCGCGCTGCTGATGACGAAGGGGAGTGTGACGGCGGTATCGTAGCCGATATCCCTGATGTCCCCGTTGTCGATGCGTTTCGGTACGGGGTAGGAAATCTCGCCAAGCGTCAGCTGGCTTGCGGGATCGAGGCTGATCGCCGGCGGAATGCCGGCATCGCCCGGCTCGCGCCAATAGGTGATCCAGCCGGGCGTCGGTTCGATCTGCAGCGCCGCCTGCAATGTTCCGTCTGCTGCAGCAGGCAGAACCACGAGCCGCATGCGCCCGCCTTCATTGGTTGCCCATTCGCTGCTCGCAGCCTGTGCACCACCTGCGTAAAGCAGGGTCGCTGTCGCAAAGGCTGTCACGAAATGGCGAAAACGAGGCGTATGGAAGGGTATGGTACTCATGATCCCGCGTTTAAAGCATTGTCCGGAGCCTAGCCAGTAACGGTTTTTGGCCTCGATGTCATTTTCAGTTGATTGATGGGGCAGTCTGCACCATCCTGCTAAAATGAGCGACGATGCGTTGCTTCACAAAGCATGCATCGTATGTCCCGATGGCAGATGACGCTGGAGGTCCAGCATGGCTTTATCGACGTTGAAGAAAGATCGCGAGCGCGGCTTCCTGGATGGCCAGTTTCTGATAGCCATGCCCGGGATGACGGACGGGAATTTCGCCCGTGCGGTCGTCTACATCTGCGCCCATTCGCAGGCCGGCGCCATGGGCTTCATCATCAATCGTTCCCAGTCGGTGACGTTTGCCGATGTGCTCTTGCATCTCGAACTGATCGACAAGAATGATGCGATCATGTTGCCGGATCACGCACGGCATTTTCCCATCCAGAGTGGGGGGCCGGTGGAAACGGGCCGCGGTTTCGTGCTCCATTCCGACGACTACCTGAGCGACGGCAGCATTCCGGTCAGTGACGACATTTCGCTGACGGCGACGCTCGACATCGTGCGGGCCATTTCCGATGGCCGGGGTCCGCGCCGGGCCACCATGCTGCTCGGCTATGCCGGCTGGGGACCGGGCCAGCTCGAATTCGAGATTGGCAACAATGGCTGGCTGAATTGCGCGGCGACGGAAGACCTGATCTTCGACCGTGCGCTCGACAACAAGTACGAACGCGCTCTGGCCCTGATGGGCGTCAGCCCCGCAATGCTGTCGATGGAAGCCGGCCACGCCTGAGTGCGGTCGGTTTTACTGATCAGACGCGCCCAAATCAGGCCCGCCCAAATCAGGCTCGTTTCGTCAGCGGAAACCGTTCTCGCAGCAGGCGCAGAGCAGATTCTGCGCCGATGGGTGCGCCGTAGAGATAGCTCTGGCCGTAATCGCAGCCCATCTTGGCCAGATCCTGACCGTCCTCTTCCGTTTCGATGCCCTCCGCCACGACCTTCATTTCAAGCCCGCGGGCCATGGAGATGATCGATTTCAGCAGGATGCCCCGCTTGTCGGAATGGTCGCAGACCAGAGCCTTGTCCAGCTTGATCGTGTCGAACGGGAAACGGGTGAGATAGGCCAGCGAGGAATAGCCGGTGCCGAAGTCGTCGAGCGCAAGGCTGATGCCCGTATCCCGGAGCTTTCCGAGCACCAGACGCGCCTGTTCGGGATTTTCCATAACGACCGATTCCGTCAGTTCCAGCTTCAGACGGCGCGGGTCGCACTGGGTCTTGGTCAGCATGGCGCGGATATCGTTGTAGATCTCGCTGGAAAGAAGCTGGGCGCTCGACAGGTTGACCGACACGAAGATCGGCACGTCACCCGTCTGCTTTTCCCAGTCCGTCAGGTCCGTCGTAGCCCGTTCCAGCGCGAACATGCCGAGCGGCTCGATGAGGTCGGAAGCTTCCGCAATCGGAATGAATTCCGAAGGCGGGATGCTGCCGCGCTTGGGATGATCCCAGCGCATCAGCGCCTCGAAGCCGGCGACCTCACCATCCGCGAGCCGCATGATCGGCTGGTAGACCATCGATAGTTCCTTGCGGTCGATGGCGCGGCGAAGATCCGTTTCGAGCTGCAGGCGATCCGTGCCGCCGGCGCGGAAGGCGGGGCGGAACGGCTCTACGCGATTGCCTCCGGCGCGCTTGGCGCGGTACATCGCCAGTTCCGCGTCGGACAGGAGGCCGGTTGCGCTTTCCTGCTGGTCGACCCATGAAACGAGGCCGATCGAAGCGGTCAAAATGATTTCCCGGTTGGCGAAGTTGATCGGCACCATGATCGCCTTGGAGACGGCATCGGCGAAATCCGCGACCTTGGCCGGATCGCGTTCCGAAACCAGGATCAGGCCGAATTCGTCGCCGGAAAGGCGGGCAAGCGTGTCCTGCGGCTTCAGGAGACGCCGCAGGCGACGGGTGAGCGCGATCAGGATATTGTCGCCGGCGGAGATGCCGAGGCTGTCGTTCACCTGCTTGTAGCGGTCGATGTCGATCGACATCACCGTCGGCCGCAATGCTTCGGAGCCGTTGGCAAGCGTCAGCACCGACTGCAGGCGGTCGAGGAAGACCTCCCGGTTCGGCAGGCCCGTCAGGTTGTCGTGCATGGCGTCGGCAAGCAGGCGGTCGACGGAATTCTTCTGCTCGGTCACGTCGATGATCGTGCCGACGCAGCGGATGACTTCGCCGTTCGAACCGAGCACCGGCCGCGCCCGGATCTTCAGCCAGTGGAAATGGCCATCCTCGGCGCGAATACGGAATTCGTGGTTCAGTCGGCCCTTGCGGTGTTCCAGCAGCACGTCGAGCGTGGCGCGGAAACGGTCGCGGTCATCTGGATGAAGCCGCGGCAGCCAGTTGCGGGCCGGTCCGTGCATGGTGCCGGGAGCAAGGCCGAGACGGATGGAAATGTCGGGGCTTGTCACCACGCGGTCGCGCGCGACATCCCAGTCCCAGACTGTGTCACCGGAGCCGGTAAGCGCCAGCGATTGCCGTTCTAGATCGGAGAACAGGCCCTGCTGGTATGCGCCGCCGGCAAAGGCGTGCTGCATGACGGTGAAGCCGATCAGAAGCACGATCAGCACCAGTCCGCCGCCGAGCGCGGGCTGGATGATGTCGTTGTCCAGCCGCCCGGTAACCGTCAGCCAGCCGCCGAACAGCCAGACGAGGAGCAGTGCCCATGTCGGCACGAGAAGGATCGCACGGTCGTAGCGATTGAAGCCGAGATAGATGATGAGCACGATGCCGGCGGTGGCGGTCAGCGCAAGAGAGAGACGTGCGATGCCCGAGGCGACCGAGGGGTCGTAGATGGCGACCCCGAACAGCAGGCCGAGACCGAGAATCCACGCGAAGGTCGCGTATCCCAGGTGTACGTGCCAGCGGTTGAGGTTCAGATAGGTGAAGAGGAATATGACAAGGCTCGATGCCAGCGCCACCTCCGCGCCCGCGCGCCATATTCGCTGGTCGCTGGAGGTTACGCTGATGAGTTTTTCCAGAAAGCCGAAGTCGACGCAGATATAGGCAAGCACCGCCCATGCGAGTGCCGCCGCCGCCGGCAGCATCGAGGTTCCCTTGACCACGAAGAGGATCGTCAGGAACACCGCGAGCAGGCCGGCAATGCCGAGCACGATGCCGCGATAGAGGGTAAACGCGTTGACCGTGTCCTTGTAGGCGTCCGGTTCCCACAAATAGATCTGCGGAAGCTGCGGCGTCGAGAGCTCGGCAACGAAGGTGATGACCGCGCCGGGGTTGAGCGTGATGCGGAAGACGTCCGCTTCCGTGCTCGGCTGGCGGTCGAGCGCGAAGCCTTCCGACGGTGTGATTGCGATAATGCGCTGTGAGCCGAGATCCGGCCAGAACAGCTTGGAATTCACCAGGCGGAAATGCGGGGCGACGATCACGCGCTCCAACTGCTCTTCCGAAACGTTGGCAAGCGCAAAGACCGCCCAGTCGCCCTGATGTTGCGGCGAACTGGACCGAACCTCGATGCGGCGGCGGATGCCGTCGGCGCCGGCCGCGGTGGAAACCTGAAAGGCGTCGCCCTGATTGGTGTAGATTTCAGTCGTCGCGGTGAGGTCGAGCGCCGTGTCGTCACGGGCGATCTTCACCGGCTCGGCGGCATTCGCGGTCGTCGCGAAGAGGCCTGAAAGCACGAGCATGACCATGGCGAAGGCTGCCGCCAGCGTCTGACCGGCGGTCGGCTGCCTGTTATCGGTAAGTTTCATGAGGGCTCTTTGCCGCCGTTGTCCGTGGCCCGATCCGCAAGAAGCGAATAGATGGCATGGTCGCGCCAGCGCCCGTTGATCTTGAGATATTCCCGCAAGAGACCTTCCCGCTCAAATCCGGCTTTTTCGAGCAACCTGATGCTGTTGCCGTTGTCTGGAATACAGGCTGCTTCAATCCGGTGCAACTCAAGCACCCTGAAGATATAGGGAATAGCCAGTCGAAGTGCGGCAAACATATGGCCTTGCCCGGCATATCGCTCGCCCATCCAGTATCCGATCATGCAGCTTTGCGAGGCTCCACGGCGGATGAGGCCGATTGTCAGGCCGCCGAGAAGAATGTCGTCTGGCCTGTGGAAGAGAAAGAAGGGGACAGCCAGACCGGTGTTGAATTCCTGCTCGTTGCGGAGCACGCGGGTCCGGTACGAGCTTTCTGTCAGTTCGTCCGCTCGCCATGTCGGTTCCCATGGCTGAAGGAAGGAACGGCTTTCGCTACGCAGCTTGTGCCACTGGTCGAAGTCACGGTAGCGCGGAAGGCGCAGAAAATGGTTTGGCCCATAAAGTTCAGGGGTTTCCGGCTGCCGCGACAGAAACCGAAAGACCGACCGTGTCATGCCATGCCCCCAAAAAGGCGAGGGCGGTCATGAGCCGCTTGCTCGCCGGCAACCCCTTGCCCCTGTTTACACGCAGTTATCAGCCGGCCGCCTTGAGACCCCCGCTGGCATTGCCGCTGGAAAGAGACTGAGTGATTTCGTTCATCGGTGCAAGCTGTTCGAGTGGACCGATAGCTGAGAGTGTCGGTACGGATTCGAAGAACAGCCGTCCGGCGAGATCCGTCAGTCGTTCGGTGGTGATCCCTTCCAGCCGTTCCATCATCTCCTGATTGGAAATAGGGCGGCCGTAAAGCATCATCTGCCGGGCCATCTGGCCGGCGCGTGCAGCAGGGCTTTCCTGCCCCATCAGCAGCTGCGCGCGGATCTGCGCCCGCGAGCGGTCGATTTCCTGCTGGTTGATCATCTCCGACGACTTCCTGAGTTCATCGATGATGACGGGAACGAGTTCCGGCAGGTTCTCTCCGCCGGTCGCAGCGTGAATGCCGAAGATGCCGGTATCGGAAAAGCCCCAGTGGAAGGCGTAGACGGAGTAGCAGAGCCCGCGGAACTCACGCACTTCCTGGAACAGGCGCGAGGACATGCCGCCGCCGAGAATGTTGGCAAGGATCTGCGAACAGTAGAAGTCGCGCATGTGATAGGCGCGGCCTTCGAAACCGAGCAGCACCTGCGCATCCATAAGGTCGCGTTCTTCGCGGGCCTCGCCACCAAGATAACGTGCGGTCTCGAATACCGGCGGTGCCGCAGGTTCCGTCCGAAGCCCGGAGAAGCGTTCTTCCACCTGACGGACGAACGCGTCGTGATCAACCGCGCCGGCGGCGACGACGAACATCCGGTCGGTCGTGTAGTTGCGCGAAAGATAGCCCCTGATCTCGTCGCTGGTGAACGACATCACCGTGTCCGGCGTGCCGAGGATCGGTCTTCCCAGCGTCTGCCCGGCAAAGGCGATTTCGGAAAAGCGGTCGAAGACCACGTCGTCGGGCGTGTCGTTGGCTGCGCCGATTTCCTGCAGGATGACCTGCTTTTCCCGGCTCAGTTCTTCCTCGTCGAAAACCGATTCGGTCAGGATGTCGGCGAGGATGTCGACTGCCAGCGGCACGTCGTCCTTGAGCACGCGGGCGTAGTAGGACGTGGTCTCGGTGGACGTGGCGGCGTTGAGTTCGCCGCCGACATTCTCTATTTCCTCGGCGATCTGGCGAGCGTTGCGTCGCTGTGTGCCCTTGAATGCCATGTGCTCGAGAAGATGGGCGATGCCGTGCTCCCCGTCGGTTTCGTTGCGCGAACCTGATTTGATCCAGGTTCCGAGCGCGACACTTTCGAGATGCGGCATCTTCTCGGTTACAACCGTCAGCCCAGAGGGCAGCCGGGTACACTCAACATTCATCGATCCGTCTTTCTGCGCTTCTCAATTGTCTGTGCGGGCATGTTCACCGACAAAGGTTTCGACGGCTTTAAGGTCCGCGTCCAGGATATCGAAACGCTCCTCCCTGGTCATCAGATCAGCAAGCCACGCCGGAAGCGCCGGGTCAATACCGCTTGCGGATTTTACTGCAGCAGGGAACTTCGCCGGGTGAGCGGTGGAGAGCGTGACCATGGGACTCGAAGGCTTGGCAAACTTCGATGCGACATACACGCCGACGGCGGTGTGCGGATCGATCAGGTAACCGGTCTGCGCCAGGGTATCGCGGATCGTGTCCGCCACCTGCTTTTCACTGGCGCGGCCGGCGCGGAAGTCCTTGCGGATAGCCTTCAGCGCATCCGGTTCGATCTCGAAGGAGCCGGACTGTTTCAGGCTTTCCATCGAGGAGCGGATGGCCGCATCGTCACGGTCATAGGCTTCGAACAACAGGCGTTCGAAGTTGGAGGAAATCTGGATATCCATCGACGGCGAGGTGGTGGCGGAAACGCCCTTCATCTCGTAGCGTCCGGTCTTGAGTGTGCGCGCAAGAATGTCGTTCTCGTTGGTGGCCACCACCAGCTTGTCGATCGGAAGGCCCATCTTCTTGGCGACGTACCCGGCGAAGATATCGCCGAAATTGCCGGTCGGCACGGTGAAGGAGATCTTGCGGTCCGGCGCGCCGAGCGAGATCGCCGCGGTGAAGTAGTAGACCACCTGTGCCATGATGCGGGCCCAGTTGATCGAGTTGACGCCGGAGATCTTGTAGGTGTCGCGGAAGGCGTTGTCGTTGAACATCGCCTTCACCAGATTCTGGCAGTCGTCGAAATTGCCCCTGACGGCGATGGCGTGGACGTTCTCGGCCTTGGAGGTCGTCATCTGCCGCTGCTGGACAGGCGAAACCTTCTCATGCGGGAACAGGATGAAGACGTCTGTGCGGGCGCGGCCGGCAAAGGCGTCGATGGCGGCACCACCGGTGTCGCCGGAGGTCGCGCCGACAATGGTCGCCCGTTCGCCGCGCTGGGCAAGGGCGTGGTCCATCAGGCGGGCGAGAAGCTGCATCGCAACGTCCTTGAACGCGAGCGTGGTGCCGTGGAAAAGCTCGAGCACGAAGGCGTTCGGGCCGGTCTGAACCAGCGGGGCCACGGCCGGATGACGGAAGGTGGCGTAGGCCTCGTCGATCATCGAGCGGAAGGTGCCGGCCTCGATTTCGCCGTCGATGAACGGGTGAAGCACCTCGAAGGCAATTTCCTGGTATGTCTTGCCGCGAAGCGCGCGAATGTCCTTCTTCTTGAGGTGGGGCCATTTGCGCGGCACATAGAGGCCGCCGTCACGGGCGAGACCCGCAAGCAGGGCGTCACTGAAACCGAGGCTTTTGGCCTCTCCGCGGGTCGAGATATATTCCACGATGGTCATCCTTGGTCAGAAGAGGTGGGGCGCATTTGGGTGTCCGAGACTATGACGTTTCGGGAACGAAAGTTTGCCTTTTTGCGCCAGACAGGCCGGCCGGATTTCGCAGGCACGGCAGTCGCGAACAGGTAGGTCCAGAGTGAGGCCGTGCCCCTGAATGCCGACGGTATTGAAATTCGAAGCAAAACGCTGGCTACCCAATCGATTTTTCGCTGCGCCGCTGGTATAGACCATCCTCCCGGGGCATGAAAAGGCCCAAATGGAATGGCTTTTGGCTTCTCGGAGCTCAAGAATGCGGAAGGTGCATATCGTGTCTGTGAAGATGTCGCGCGGGCTGTTGGCCGCATTTTCGATGATTGTTCTCGCGGGCTGCAACGCCGGCAATCCCGGCGGCGCCCTTGGTTCGGCAGCTGAAAAGCCGGACGCCAGTGCCGCCGCCCAGCCCGTCTCGCCGGTGGTGCAGGGTTTTTGCCCGACGATAGCGCTGCGTGACGGAACTTCCTATTATCGCACCTATGCAAAGGGCGCGAAGGACGATGCGACCAAGGTCGTCTATCAGGCGTCGCTCGCCGAGACGACCCGCTCCTGCGCTCGTAACGAGGCGAACCTGACGATCACCGCCATGGTTCAGGGCCGCCTTGTGGCTGGCCCGGAGGGCAAGGCCGGCTCCGTCAACCTGCCGATCCGCGTCGCGGTGACGGATGGTGACAATGTGCTTTACTCGGAGCTGACCCAGCACCCGGTGGCGCTGGCCGATGCCTCGCAGCCGACGCAGTTCATCTTTTCCAAGCAGGTCAGCATTCCGGCGACGGCAAGCGGCCTGACCAGGGTCTTCATCGGTTTCGACGAAGGTCCGAAGAAGAAGTAACTTCGCCGGCCAAAAGAGCCGCCACGCTCGAAAAAGAAAACAGGCAAAGGTTGCCATCCGTAATGGATGGCAAAACACCACCTGCCGGGGGGCATAGGTGAAAACTGGAATAATCAGGAACCCCGTGTCCGGCGGGAGAGCGTCCGTGCGCATGTGGCCGGCGCTTCTTCAGGCATTGCGTGGGTGTTTCCCGGATATGGATGTTCGCGAGACCACGGCTGCCGGGCAGGCGGTGGAACTGGCGCGTGAACTCGTTGCTTCCGGCTGTGATCTCGTCATCGCGGTTGGCGGCGATGGCACCGTAAGCGATGTCGTAGACGGCATCCTCTCCTCCAGTCGGCCGGAAACACCACTTTCCCTGATCCCCAACGGCACGGGCTGCGATTTTGCCCGCAATTTCAGGCTGGCGAATACACCAGAGGCCATCGCGCACCAGATCGCCGAGGCTCCCGTTCGCTTCATCGATGCCGTGCGCATCACCGGACTTGCGGTGAGCGGCGGCACTATCGTTCGCCATTTCGCCAATATCGCGAGCGTTGGCGTTTCGGGCGAAATCGTCCGCAGCATGAACGAAGCGCCCCGCAGCCGGCTGATGGGCGGCTCGACGCGTTTCATGCTTTATTCCGCGCTCGGGGTCATTCGCTACCGGCCCCAGTCGGTGCGGGTCGTCATCGATGGCGAGGAGGTCTATGCCGGAGGAGTGACGGTGGCGTGCGTTGCCAATGGCGCATGGTTCGGCGGTGGCATGCATGTCGTTCCCCAGGCCGACCTGACGGACGGTCAGCTCGATGTCGCCGTGATGAGGGCGACCTCCAGGATCGGTCAACTTGGCCTGCTGGCCCGGCTTCCCAGGGCGGCGCATGTCAGTCATCCCCTGTTGAGTTTCCACAAGGGGCGCTCGGTGGAGATCACGCCTCTCGGCGAGGGACGCTTTTCCTGTGAGGCGGATGGAGAAAACCCCGGTCTGTCGGCGCTGCGGGCCGAGATCCTGCCGGCAGGCCTTGCCCTGCGAATCTGACCGCAGCCGCGTCGGGAGACGGGCCGGGGAACCGGCGGATCAGATCGCGCCGGCCCAGTTTTCCATGGCAGCGATCACGGCCGGAAGATCGGTCATGCGCGAAATCACGGTTTCCGCACCCGCATCGGTCAGCCGGTCGGCATGGGAAGGATAGGTGTGCGACGCGCCGGTGAAGCCGATCACCCGCATGCCGGCGGCGCGTGCGGCGTGCACGCCGTGCACGGAGTCTTCCACAACGACGGCTTTATCGGGAGAGACACCGAACTGTGCCGCGCCATGAAGGAAAATGTCCGGCTTCGGCTTGACCCGATCAGGGCCGAGATCCTTGGCCGAATAGATATGCGGCGCGAAGAATTGCTTGAGGCCGACCTTGGTCAACATCATGTCGAGTCGCGCCGACGAGGAGTTTGAGCAGATGCAGCGCGGACCCTTGAGCCGCGAAAGAGCGAAGACCACGCCGTCGATGATCTTTACTTCCCGTGCCAGCCGCTGGTCGAGCAGGGCTTCCGACTTGTCGAGCAGGCTTGCCGAAAGCGGAATGTCGATTTCCTTCTCGATGGTGAGAAGGATGTCCTTCCACGTCATCCCGGCGAAACGTTCGCCCATTTCCTCGACGCTGATCGGATAGCCTGCTTCGTTCAGAAGCTTGGATTCGACCCGGGCCGCGATGATCTCGGAATCGACGAGCACGCCGTCGCAATCGAAAATGGTAAGGTCGAAACCGCTCATGATGGGAGGTCCTGTCGGATGTCGTTTGGAGGAGGCCTGACCTACACGAAGAGGCCGCAAAGGACAATCCGCAAGTGACGACCGTCAAGCGCCCGGAGATGTCGCTGAGGCGAGTGTGAGCAACTGTCGTTCGATATGGGAGAGATCGCGGACCGTTTCCCGATCCTCCTGCAACAGGTCTGCGAGCCAGACGCCATCGGCTGCAAGGCGCGCGATTTCCAGCATCGGCGCGTCATCCGTCGTCCGGTGTTCGGCAAGCTTTCGTTCCATCCACCGTGACCAGAGTTGCCGAAGGGCGGGCTCTGAAATCATGGAAACCGAAAGCGCGGCCCATGGGCTGCTGTTTCCAAGCTTGCGGTCGGCGAAAATCGCCCTGACATAGGCGCGGGTGAAGCGTCCGCGCATCTTGCCATCTTCCGCCATGTAGAGGTCGATTTCCTGATCGAGCTTTTCGAGCAGGTCGGCGAAGACGGCCTCGACGAGCGCCTGCTTGCTGGCGAAATGATGCAGGAGACCGCCCTTGGTAACGCCCGCCCGATCCGCCACCGCCTGAATGGTGATCGCCGCCGGTCCGCCCCCGACGGCCAGTGCAGCCGTCTGGTCGAGCAGCGCACGGCGAACCAGTTCCGGCTGTTTGCGTCTGGTATAGGCGTTTTCCGTCATCCGTGCGTGACCGAGTTGGAGAATGCATTCATCACGATCACGCCCGCCACGATCAGGCCGATGCCGGTCATCGCCGCCGGATCGAGCGACTGCTTGAACACGAAGACGCTGATGAGGGCAGTCAGGATGATGCCGAGTCCGCCCCACATTGCATAGGCGATGCCGAGCGGCATGCCCTTGAGGGCCTGTGACAGCAGATAGAACGACACGGCATAGAGCGCGACCATGGCAACGGTCGGCCCAAGCTTGGTGAACTGGGCGGATTTTTGCAGGAAGGTCGTGCCGATCACTTCACAGATGATGGCGCCGGCAAGGGAACTGTAGGCAAGGACAAGGGGATTCATGGTGGGTCTCGCAATTGGTTGCCTAAAAGATACCGTCTGGTCGGTATCTTTTCAAGGGGTGCCAATACGCGAGCATCTGCCGGTAGGGGCGATCAATCTGCGGTCGGAAACATGGCGGCGAATCGCCGTTCGCCTTCGGGGTTGAAATGGATGACCCGGCTTCCTGTTTCCCGCCGCGCGAGGCCGGCATCGAGGAAGTGGGTAAGCAGCGCCCGCCCGAGGGAGCCGGAGAGATGCGTGCGCCGCTCGCTCCAGTCCAGGCAGGCTCTGCAAATCGGCCGCCTGAGCGCTTTCAGCATGTCGACGTCGATGCCATGACCGGCGACCATCTTCTCACCGGCCGCGGTCAGTTGCGGATGCTCCTCGTCGCCGGCGATGGCGCCGGTTGCGCGCAGGCTGTCGAGCATGCGAACGCCGTAGTCTCCGGCAAGGTGATCGTAGCAGATCCGCGCCTTGCGTAACGCTGGTTCCTTCGGTCCTGTCCGATGGCGGAGGTGACCGCGGCTTGCGGCAAATCCCATCAGGCTTTCGATCAGGGCTCCGACGCCGGCATCGGCAAAGGTGAAATAGCGGTGGCGACCCTGCTTGCGCTGGCGGATCAGGCCGCCTTCCTCAAGCTTGGCGAGGTGTGAGCTTGCGGTCTGCAGGGTGATTCCGGCCGCACCGGCAAGCTCCGTCGCCGTCAGCGCACCGCCTCCCATGAGAGACAGCAGCATGTTGGCGCGGGCGGGATCGCCGATCAGGGCGGCGATACGGGCAATGTCCGGTCCTTCTTTCATACTTCGATCGTAACCGAAGCATGCCGTGCCGGCAATGTGGCAGAAGGAGGTAGACAGCAAAGGAGAATGCCAATGATTACCTGTGTCATCCGCTACGAGATCGATCCCTTCGCCAAGGAGGAATTCGCCACCTATGCCCGCAACTGGGGCGAGGCCATTCCGCGCTGCGGAGCCGATCTCGTCGGATACTTCGCCCCGCATGAGGGCTCCTCGACCACCGCCTATGGCATCTACCACCTGGAGAGCCTTGCGGAATACGAAGCCTATCGAGCCCGGCTGGCCGAGGATCCCCTTGGGCGGGAAAACTACCAGTTCGCCGCGCGCGAAAAATTCATCATCCGCGAGGATCGCCTGTTCCTGAAATGCGTGTCCACGCCTCATGCCGCGAGGGCGGTGCGGTGATCGCCGTGATTTTCGAGGTCGTGCCTCGCTCCGGCGCGCGTGACGCCTATCTCGATATCGCAGCGGAATTGAAGCCAAGGCTGGAGGATGTCGATGGCTTCCTTTCCATCGAGCGTTTCGAGAGCCTGTCCATGCCGGGAAAGATCCTGTCTCTATCCTTCTGGCGGGACGAAGAGGCGGTGGCGCGCTGGCGCAATCTTCCCGAACATCGCGCCGCCCAGCGGGCTGGAAGGGAAGGCGTCTTTGCCGACTATCGGCTTCGGGTCGCGCATGTCCTGCGTGACTACGGTCTCGACCGGCGCGACGAGGCGCCGGCGGACAGCAGGGCAATCCATTCCGCATCGTGATCTAGGGTCAAAACTCAATCAGGATAGGCGTTCTGCGCGTCGCATCTTGGGTCTGAGTAGGAGGAAAGGTGCAGGAAATGCGGATCATTTTCAAACTTTTACGACGCACGCAGGCCCAAGATGCGACGCGCCCGAAGGGTTGGTCCGGATGGGCCGCCTGATCGCAAACAATGCTCGGCAAGGCCACCCGGCCTTACCTTGCGCTTGTTCGCTTCCATGCAATCCCATCCGGACCAACAGAACACCTATCCTGATTGAGTTTTGACCCTAAAGCATGCCGCGCAAAAGTGTGCAGCGGTTTTGCGATAACGGCATGCGAAAAATCAAAGACTTAAAGCGTGGGGGCGAATCTGAAAGATCGCGACGCGCTTTAGGCACCCGGCTTGCCTCGACAAGCCGGGTGCCGCCGACTATGCATGTCCGCATGCAGAAAGATCAGGACGATACGATTGCGAGCCGCATCAGTCGGGCCCTTGCCGAGCGCATCATTCATGGTGAACTCGTGCCGGGCTCCCGTCTCGCCCAGGACCACATTGCCGAGGAATTCGGTGCGAGCCATGTGCCTGTGCGCGAAGCCTTCCGTCGTCTCGAAGCGCAGGGCCTCGTCATCAGCCTGCCGCGCCGTGGCGTGCGTGTCGCCTCCTTCGACCTGAAGCAGGTCCGCGAGGTGGCGGAAATGCGGGCGGCTCTCGAGGTTCTCGCTCTCAGGCATGCCGTGCCCAACATGACGCCGGATGTGCTTGATGCCGCCGAGCAGGCGGCGAGCGACGCCGATGCCGCGAGGGATGTGCAGACCTGGGAAGAGGCGAACCGCCGCTTCCATAGGCTGATCGTTTCCACCTGCGACATGCCGCGTCTGCTCGCGGTCATAGACGACCTGCATGCAGTCAGCGCCCGTTTTCTCTTCATCGCCTGGCGGGCGGGCTGGGAAGCCCGCACCGACCATGACCATCGAGCCATCCTTTCCGCGCTCCGTCAGGGCAGAGCATCGGATGCTTGCGCCATTCTCGAACGGCATGTGCAGTGGATCGGCCGCGCGCCCATGCCGAAGGCCGGTGCCCGCGAGGACGAAGGCTTCGCCATCGTTGGCTAAAAATTATAGATAAAATTTGAAGCCAGTCGAAATCCGTCTGAGGCGCGGGATTTTGCGGATTTTTCCCATTTTCTTGATGGTTCATCTCGGGATCGAGATTGATTTTCCGCGCAAAGGCGCTGCACCTCGGGTGTGGCGTCTGTCGTTCCGGCTTGTCTGGAATCAAAAAATAGATAAAAATTATCACGTGAAGAAAATTATCTATAAAATGGAGATCCTGATGGCTTCCTCTTCTTCCATGACCGGTCGCTTCGACCCGTTCGGTATCGCTGCGCGTCCGGCGGGCGTTCGCGCTGTACTTGTTCTCGCCGGTACCGCCGTGCTTGCGCTTGCCTCGCAGATTTCGGTGCCGATGGCGCCGGTTCCGATCACCATGCAGACTTTCGCCATCACGATGATCGGCGTGCTTTATGGCTGGCGTCTTGGTGCCGTGACCGTCCTGGCGTGGCTCGGCGAGGCAGCCATCGGCCTGCCGGTTCTGGCGAACGGAGCCGGTGGGGTTGCACCGTTCATGGGGCCGACCGCCGGTTATCTCGCATCTTTCCCGATCATCGCAGCGCTTGTCGGCTTTCTGGCTGAGAAGGGCTGGACGGGCCAGCGCGTGGCGCTCAGCTTTTCCGCTCACGCTCTCGCCAACCTGCTTTGCCTTGCCATCGGCGGCGCGTGGCTGATGGCTCTTCTCGGTGTGGAGAAGGGGCTTGCCCTTGGCGTGACGCCTTTCATCCTCGGTGCCGTCCTGAAATCGGCTTTGGCTGCCGCCGTTCTCATGGCGATCGGACGTCGTTTCGTCAGGAACTGAAGGTGGCGATCCGCCTCAGGCCTCATCACCTCCTGTGCATGCTGACATTCGTCGGCAGGGGATATTCGCCGCGTTTCATCGCCAATTACGAGGTGCTGGCGCGGCGACTTTCCCGAGGCGAAACCATCCTCATCGTCGAGGGGGCGGACGATATCTGCGCCCCTCTGCTTGAAGACGAGAGCGCTCCCCATTGCCTCGGCGAGAGCGTCTGCGGTCGCGATACGGAGGCGCTTGCTGCGGTCTCGGAACTGCTCGGGCGTCCGTTGTCCGCCGGCTCCTCGATCGTGCCCGGCCCGAACCTGTTCGGAAAGCTTCGCCTTCACTTTTCATCCGGCGGGATTCGCACTGCCTGTAACGGATGCGAGTGGGGGAGCCTTTGCGATCATGTGGCGGAAGGCGGATACCGCGAGGTGCGTATCCGTTGATTTGCAGGCGGCGGCATCGATCGCCGCCTGCGCATTTCCGGCACTCCTTGTGCCGTCCTGATCCTCGCCAATGGAAATTCGCTTCAGCCATTCAGCCTTTGGTAACCAACTTCGGTAACCATAAGCCTCGTATCCCCGTGCTGCGTCAGCGTAACAGTGAGTATCCGATGGCTTCCGTATTTCCGCTCGCCGATCTTCGCCGTTCCACCGATCCTTTTTCCTGGGTCGACAGCATCATCAAGGGCGATTGCGTCGCTGCGCTCGAAGCGCTTCCCGACAAGTCCGTCGATGCGATTTTCGCCGATCCGCCCTATAACCTGCAGCTTGGTGGCACCCTGCATCGCCCCGACCAGTCGCTGGTCGATGCCGTCGATGACGAGTGGGACCAGTTCGCATCCTTTGAGGCCTATGACGCCTTCACCCGCGCATGGCTGCTCGCCTGCCGCCGCGTTCTGAAGCCGACCGGCACCATCTGGGTCATCGGCTCCTATCACAACATCTTCCGCGTCGGCGCGACGTTGCAGGATCTCAACTTCTGGATCCTGAACGACATCGTCTGGCGCAAGACCAACCCGATGCCGAACTTCAAGGGACGGCGGTTCCAGAATGCTCATGAAACCATGATCTGGGCCTCTCCGGATGCCAAGGCCAAGGGCTATACGTTCAATTACGATGCCCTGAAGGCGTCGAACGACGACGTCCAGATGCGCTCCGACTGGCTCTTTCCGATCTGCGCCGGTGGCGAGCGGCTGAAGGGCGACGATGGCAAGAAGGTGCATCCGACCCAGAAGCCGGAAGCCCTGCTGGCCCGCGTCATCATGGCGTCAACCAAGCCCGGCGACATCGTGCTCGACCCCTTCTTCGGTTCGGGAACGACAGGCGCGGTGGCCAAGCGTCTCGGCCGTCATTTCGTCGGCATCGAGCGCGAGCAGGATTATATCGATGCCGCCTCGGCACGCATCGCCTCTGTCGAACCGCTCGGCAAGGCCGAACTCACCGTCATGACCGGCAAGAAGGCCGAGCCGCGTGTCGCGTTCAACACGCTGGTCGAGAGCGGTCTGGTCAAGCCGGGTCAGGTGCTGACCGATGCCCGCCGTCGCCATTCGGCAATCGTGCGTGCCGATGGCACCATTGCATCTGGTGGTGAAGCCGGCTCCATCCATCGTCTCGGCGCTCGTGTCCAGGGACTGGATGCCTGCAACGGCTGGACCTTCTGGCACTTCGAGGACGGGAGCGCTCTTCGCCCCATCGACGAACTCAGGGCTGTCATTCGCAGCGGAATGTCGAAGCTGGATTGATCCCCCGCCGAATGCCGAATACCGGTGGCGGGTCGAGGTTTTGAACCGGACGATCCACCAGCTTTTGATGGCCGCGACCCGATTTCCGGAATTTCTCCGGCCGGTTAAGTACCTCTAGTCCCGGCAGGAGACCTTGACGCCCGGTGTGCCACGCACCGGGCGTCATTTCGTTTTCTCAAACCTTGTAGTCGGTCACATCGACCGAGATGATCCTGCCATCCGCGTTGAATGTGATCGTTTCTTCGCCGAAGCGGATGAGGGGTTCGCCTGTCTGCGCATTGGTCGCCTTCAGGCGCCAGACTGAGCGCGCAGCCGAGGGCGAGACGATCTCGATCAGTTCGTCGGTTGCCACCTGATCCGGATAGGTTTCGAAATAGCGGCGAAAGGCTGCCATGATCTCAGGCTTGCCCTTCAGTCCGCCCACCTTGACCGAACCATAGACCGCATCCTCGGCAAAGAAGTCGTCGATGGTATTGAAGTCGAGTGCGTTGATGGCGTCGTGAAAAACACGCACTGCATGGGCCGGGTCGAAACTCACGCACGATTCCTTTCTGTGCAAACCGGGATCAATGGCCCGGTTCTAGCCCTGAAAGGCTATTGACGGAAAGACAGCTACAGGCAAGTTTTGCTTTATATGAATATTCGGAAATAAGAACGGACGGGGAGGAGGGTTCCCAACCGCAACGACACATCCAGAAAGTTCGCCGCCGCGAGCTTTTGTTGATGTGTGTCTATATTCCAATTCGGCCGCGCTAGCGGTTGGACTGGCGCAGGATGGGAACCGCCAGACCCGCCTGCGCCAGAACTTTCTTGTGCGATGTTTTCTTCAGATTATCGGATAGGGCGGCAAGCCCTCAGGCCATTTCTGCCTTCAGCGTCGCCATGTCGATGACGAAGCGGTATTTGATGTCGCGATGTTCCATGCGGGCAAACGCCATGTTGATGTCCTGCATCGCTATCGTTTCCGTATCGGGCAAGATCTGGCGTTCGGCGCAGAACTGCAGCAGTTCCATCGTTTCGGCTATGCCGCCGACGATCGATGCCGACACCTGTTTTCGACCCCGCAGCAGCGATTCCGGCCTGATCGAGCCATGGCTGCCCAGGCTGCCGACGACGACGAGCGAGCCTTCAAGACTCAACAGGTCGAGGTAGACGGAAAGGTCGTGGGGGACGGGGATCGTGTCGAGAATGTAATCGAGATGGCCCGACGCCTCCACCATGGCCTGCTCGTCGGAACTGAGGACGACATTCGTTGCCCCGAGCTTCAGAGCATCCTCGATCTTGGTTGCCGATGAGGTGATGACGGTAACCTGAGCGCCGAGCGCGACTGCAAGCTTGACCGCGATATGCCCGACGCCGCCGAGGCCGACGATGCCCACGCGGCTGCCTGCGCCGATTTCCCAGCGACGAAGGGGAGACCAGCCCGCGATGCCGGCGCACAGAAGCGGCGCGGCGCGGTTGATCGCAAGGCCCTGAGGAAGAGGCATGACGAATTCTTCGGATACGACGATGCCGGTCGAATAGCCGCCATAGGTGACATCGCCGCTCACCCGGTCGCGACCATTATAGGTCAGCGTGGGGCGGTTGAGGCAATATTGCTCTTCGCCGGCGGCGCAATGGGCGCATTCCAGGCAGGCATCGACGATGGGGCCGACGGCAACGATGTCTCCGGGCCGGAATTTGCGCACCGAACTACCGACGGCAAGAACCCGGCCGATGATTTCCTGTCCGGGAACAACGGGATAGACGGTGTTTTGCCAGTCGTTTCTGGTCTGATGAAGATCGGAGTGGCAGACCCCGCAATAGAGGATGTCGATCTCGACATCTTCCGGTCTTGGCTTGCGCCGGTCGAATGTCCACGAGATCATCTGGCCGCCCACTTCGGACGCGGCATAACCCTTCGCAATCATCGATAGCCTCCAACCCGTAGTGGAACAGAACCACACTCCTCCCTCCACGAACGGCATTCCGGTGGCGGATGATACCGGAATGCCGGGCTCGGTGGGGGACGAACCGGTCACCTGAAAAGCGACCTGTCTATAACTATACGGATTACGAAGTTTTCGTCTATCGAATTTTTGCGTCGCGGCGGAGTGGCTGTGCGTTCTCCGCTATCTGCTCCATGAGCTGGATATAGGTGTCGCGATCGTCGGATTTCAGGGCTTCAAGAACCGTTTCGCAGCTCGCCCGTTTGGCCGAGGTGATGCTGTCCTGCAATTGTTGCCCCATCGGAGTGAGCTGAAGCCGGACGGTGCGCCGGTTTTCCTCGTTGCGCCGACGCTCGATCAGGCCTTTGCGGACGAGGCGATCGACGACGGTGGTGGCGGTCGAGAGAGGCGAGGAGAGTTCGTTCGCGACATCGCCCATGATGCAGCCCGGATAGGCGCCGACAAATGCGACGACCGAGAGGTCGGACAGGTTGAGGCTGGAGTAAGGGGTGCCGGCCATTGTCCGGCATTCGACCTTGAAGAGCGGCGCCATCCGGCGCATGCATTCCCAAAGTCGTTCCGCGTCTTCCGGCCTTACCATTTTTTTCTTTTACCTCATTATCTTGCCACCCCGATTTGGGGTGGGTTGTCTATCGTGGCGCGGTTGCCAGATGGAGGCAACCGGCGAAATCTGGCCTTTTGTGTCAATGTGTGACGCCGAAGCTCGCGAGATCACTTTTCAACTGCTCGGCGCCGGTGAACTGCACGGCCTGCCAGCCGGCGGCCTTTGCGCCTTCGACATTTTCCATCACATCGTCAATGAAGAGCGTTGCCGATGGTCCCAGCCCGAAATCCTCCGCATGACGCTGGTAGATCTCGACATCCGGCTTGATAAGGCCGATCTCGCCGGAAACGGTAACGCCACGCGGCCGGTTCAGGAAGGGAAAGATTTCGCGTGCTTCCGTGAAGGTGTCGGCGGCGAAGTTGGTCAGCATGGTGACGTCGTGCCCTGCCTTGATAAGGGACGTCAGCACCTCTACGCTATCCTCGTATGCATAGGGAACCATGGCGCGCCAGCTCTTGCGGAAGGCCCGGATGTTGGCTTCCTGATCCGGGAAGCGGGCAACGAGTTCTGCCTCCGCATCGGCCCAGCTTCTTCCGCGGTCCTGTTCCAGGTTCCATGCGCTGGTGCAGACATTGGCGAAAAACCAGCGGCGCTCGACCTCGTCCGGAATGATCTTCGAATATGGCAGATTGGGGTCGTAATGGATCAGGACCTTGCCGATGTCGAAGACGATGTGGCGGATGGCGACGGACATGAATTATCCTCTGTTAACCGGGAAGGCTTCCGGAATGGCCTGCGAAATCGCCTTTTTCATTACGGTTGGCAAGGCTTGCGCATCAAGATTTGCGACATCCTCCCACCAACCGTGAACATCGGCGCCCTCGGGCGCCGGCCCGTGAAAGCGATAGATGCTCAGGCGAAGTTCGAAATGGGTAAAGACATGGGTGACCGTGCCGCAGGCCTGCCACTCGGCGGCAAAGGGGGCAGCGGAGGTTCCGGTTTCGCCGTCCTTGCGAGAGTTCCAGTCAGTCGTCGGCACTTCCGTCATGCCGCCCAGCAGTCCGGTTTCAACCCGGCGGCGCAGGAGCACCTTGCCATCCATGTCGACGGCGACGAAGGCCGCACCTTGCCGGATCGGCTTGTCTTTCTTGGCCGCCTTGACCGGAAATCGTTCCGGATCGTCTTCATCGAGCGCGCGACAGTCGCCGCGAAACGGACAGAGCGCGCAGGCCGGTCGCTTCGGGGTGCAGATGGTTGCCCCGAGATCCATCATCGCCTGGGCGAAATCTCCCGGCCGGTCGATGGGTGTCAGCTCCGCCACGCGCGCCTTCATCAGGGGTTTCGATCCGGGCAAAGGTGCATCGATGGCAAAGAGACGTGAAATCACACGCTCGACATTGCCGTCCATCACCGCCGCGGGGCGGTTGAAGGCGATGGCGGCGACGGCTGCGGAGGTGTAGTCGCCGATGCCGGGAAGGCTGCGAAGCCCGTCTTCCGTATCGGGAAAGCGCCCGCCATGAAGGCTTGCAACCGCTTCGGCGCATTTCTTCAGGTTTCGGGCGCGGGCGTAATAGCCGAGGCCGGCCCAGGCCGCCATAACGTCCTCGGAGGGCGCGGCCGCCAGTGCATCGACGGTTGGCCAGCGCGCCACGAACTTGGCGAAATAGGCCTTCACCGCCTGAACGGTGGTTTGCTGCAGCATCACTTCGGAAAGCCAGATATGATAGGGTTCCGGCCGGATGCCTCGCGCCGCCATGGACGGAGAGATGCGCCAGGGAAGGTCGCGGTGGTGGCGGTCGTACCAGTCGAGCAGCTCTTGTGCGAGCGTGCGCCCTGTTGTCGGAGCGGGGGAGGTGTTCATCGGCTGGAAGATAAGGGCCGCACCTGCATTCGCCAATTGCCGCTTGCGCAAAAGTTGGGGAAGGCGCCTGTTATTGCGGGAGTGAAATCGTAATGCACCGGAAAGGAGTGTCCGATGACCGGAATTGGAGAGATTGTTGCCGCCGTTTCGAGTATGCCCGCCGCGCCGACGCTGCTTGTCACGATGTTATTGCTCTTATGCGTATGCCGCGTTGCGCAGCAGCTTGTCCTGCGGCAAATGTCGCCTGGTATGAGCCGGTTCAACCGGAACATCGTCCGGATGTGGGATCGCGTCGAGCAGGGTCTGCGCGGGCTATTCGACTGGCCTGAACTGCCGGTCGGGCGATGGCGCCCGGAAAGTCTGGGGAAGGCTGCGATGGCGGTTCCGCTGGTCTTGCTGGCGATGATCGTCTTTCTGTTCTTCGTCTGGGCCACATTCGTACTCTTCTTCTCCTGCCTTCCGAAGGTGGTGGATGCTCCCGGAGCCACGGCTTTCGTTCTGTTCTACATGTTCTTCTGCGTTTCTTTTGCCCGGGCACTGATGATTGGCGCGGCCAAGACGTGGTATGGGATTCGCTGATTGCTACATGGAGGAGAGCGCTTTTCTCCTCTCGAACAGGATGAATGCGGGTCATGGCCCCAGGTGAAAAGTCTCAGCGGTTCAGGCGTCGGGGAGAAATTCAGATCTCCGAAATCGCCAATGGAATCATCGATCCGGTGCTGTCGCGTCGGGCGGGGATTTCGACTGCGCTGCTCGGCTCGTGGGATGAAGTCGCCGGCGAGAATTTTGCCGAGTGCTCGCGTCCTGAAAAGATCGCCTGGCCGCGCCGCGGCGATCCGGGTGACGAGGGAGGCCATCGGCCCGGTGTCCTGACGATTGCCTGCGAAGGTGCTCGCGCGCTTTTCCTCTCCCATGCCCAGGGGGAACTGATCGCTCGTATCAACGGCTTCTTCGGTTATCCCGCCATTGGCCAGATCCGCATCGTGCAGAAACCTGTCTCTACGGCCTCGTTGCGCCCCTCCCGTCCGCGCAAGCTGGAAGGCGAAAAGGCAAAAAGGCTTGCCGCGATGATGGATGGGATCGAGGACGAGAAGCTGAGGTTGGCGATCGAGCGGCTCGGCACCGGCGTGCTGTCGCGACGCAAGCGTTGACGCACTGTCGTCATATCGCAAACATGGAGAAGAATTAATCTGTTAGCGGTGAAAAGGTCACGATTCTTTGATGAAACGGCATTTCCTCCGCCTTGTTTGCGGCAGCGTCGCATTATAACGGTGGTTCAAACTCAAAACAGCTCCAACGGGTGTCCCATGTCGAACCTTGAATTGAAACTCACCAAGCGCAGCCTGCTGAGCGGCATTGCCGTTGCCGGTGTCGGCGTGGCATTCGCGTCTCCCGCCGCAGCCGTTGACATTCCGAAGCCGGACCGCGACGTGGACATGGAAGAGGTTCTGAAGCCTGGTCCGCTGAAGGACATGGCGCTCGGTGACGCCAACGCCCCGGTCAAGATCGTCGAATACATGTCGATGACCTGCCCGCATTGCGCAAACTTCCACGCCAAGACCTTCGACACGATCAAGGAAAAGTACATCGACACCGGCAAGGTGTATTTTGTCATCCGCGAATTCCCGTTCCCGCGGGATACGGCATCGCTCGCAGCCTTCATGCTGGCGCGCTGCACGCCCGAAGACCGCTACTTCCCCTTCATCTCCATGTTCCTGAAGCAGCAGATGACTTGGGCGGCCCCGGCTGATGGCGAAGTGCGTGGCGCCATGCTGCAACTGTCGAAACTTGGTGGTTTTACACAGGAGAGCTTCGACGCCTGCTTGACGAACGCGCAGCTTGCCGCTGATGTGACGGCGGGCAGGGACCGTGCGGCAAAGGATTTCGGCATCCAGTCGACGCCGACCTTCCTGATCAATGGCAAGAGCTACTCTGGAGACATGTCGGTTGAAACCATGGCGGCGCTCATCGACAGCTTGCTCTGATCCGCGCTTCGGACTGATGTCGGGCGGCGGCAGGACATGTGCGCCCGATTTCCTGATCTTCGTCGGCGGAGAGGTTGAATGAAGTTCAACCGTCTCCGCCTTCTCGGCTTCAAATCCTTCGTGGAGCCGACGGAATTCATCATCGAGCGAGGCCTGACCGGCGTTGTCGGCCCTAATGGGTGCGGCAAGTCCAATCTTGTCGAAGCCCTGCGCTGGGTGATGGGCGAAAACTCCTACAAGAACATGCGCGCGTCCGGCATGGACGACGTGATCTTCTCCGGTTCAGGCAACCGGCCGGCCCGCAACACTGCCGAAGTCGGTCTTTATCTCGATAACACGGATCGTACCGCGCCCGCCTCCTTCAACGATGCCGACGAAATCCAGGTGACGCGCCGTATCGAGCGCGGCGATGGTTCCGTCTATCGCATCAACGGTAAGGAAGCCCGGGCGAAGGATGTCCAGCTTCTCTTTGCCGATGCCTCCACCGGTGCCCGCTCGCCCTCCATGGTCGGGCAGGGCCGTATCGGGGAGCTCATTCAGGCAAAGCCTCAGGCCCGTCGCCAGTTGCTGGAAGAAGCAGCCGGCATTTCCGGCCTGCATTCGCGCCGTCATGAGGCGGAACTCAGGCTGCGGGCAGCCGAAACCAATCTCGAGCGTCTTGAAGACATCACCGCCCAGCTCGAAAGCCAGATCGAGAGCCTGAAACGTCAGGCCCGTCAGGCCAACCGCTTCAAGATGCTCTCCGCCGATATCCGGGCGCACGAAGCCATCCTGCTGCATATCCGCTGGAGCCAGGCCAAGCAGGCTGAAGGCGAGGCGGAAAGCGCGCTGAACCAGGCAACCGCCATCGTCGCCGAAAAGGCGCAGGCGCAGATGGAGGCGGCAAAGGCTCAGGGCATTGCCAGCCTGAAGATGCCGGAACTGCGCGAGGAGGAAGCGCGCGCAGCCGCCGCCCTCCAGCGCCTGCAGATTGCCCGTACCCAGCTTGACGAGGAGGCGAGCCGACTTCTCAAGCGTCGCGACGAACTCACCCGCCGGATGGCGCAGCTCGGGGAAGACATCCGGCGCGAAGAGAGCATGGTCGCGGACAACGCCGAAGTGTTGGAACGGCTTTCGTCGGAAGAGGTTGAGCTCGAGGAAATTCTCGCCGATGCCGGCCGCTACGGCGAAGAGGCGCGCGAGACCTTCGAAGCCGCCGCTGCAACGCTCTCCGAGAGCGAAAAACGATTTACCGCGTTAACCGCTGAACGCGCCGAAGCCGCTGCCGGTCGCAACCAGCTGGAACGCCTGATCCGCGATCTTGCCGATCGCCGCCAGCGCATCGAGCGGCAGGTCGAGGATGCCGTCCGCGAACTGGACCAGATCACCGCCCGCATCGCCGCACTTCCTGACCCGGAAGAAAAACGGGAAATGGTGGAAGCGGCCGAACAGACGCTTTCAGATAACGAGGTTGCCGTCGCGGATGTGGAAGCGGCTCTTGCCGACGCCCGCCGCAGCGAAAGCATGTTGCGCGCGCCGCTTGAGGCTGCCCGTTCGAAGCTCAACGGGCTGGAAACCGAGGCGCGTACGATCAGCCGCATGCTGGCCTCTGCCGCTGCCGGTGATTTTTCGCCGGTTGCCGACGAACTGACGGTTGACCGTGGTTTTGAAACGGCGCTGGGTGCAGCACTCGGTGACGATCTCGACAGTTCTCTTGATCCTTCCGCTCCGGCCCATTGGACGGATAACGGCGATGGCGCCGGCGATCCGCCGCTGCCGGAAGGGGTGGTTCCGCTTGCCGCGCACATGACCGCGCCGGCCGCGCTTGCCCGCCGCCTGCGCCAGATCGGTATCGCAGACGAGGCCACGGCGCTGAGGCTGATGTCGCAACTTCGTTCCGGCCAGCGACTGGTCACGAAGGATGGCGCGGTCTATCGCTGGGACGGTCATGTGACCGGCTCCGAAGCGCCGAGCGCTGCGGCGCTGCGTCTGGCGCAGAAGAACCGCCTTGCCGAAATTGAGGGCGAGGCGGAAGAGGCGCGTTACGCGCTTTCCGAGGCCGAGGAACGTCTGGCGGAAGCGATGGAAGCGATCCGCATGGAAGAGGGCCGGCTTGCGGAAGCGCGCGAGATGCAGCGCCTTTCGGTTCGCCACCTTGCCGATGCGCGTGAAGCGCTGACACAGGCTGAGCGCGCGTCCGGCGATCTCGTGCGCCGTCGCGTCGTCATCGAGGAAGCCGTCAACGGCCTGAAGGGCCAGATCGAGGAAATTCTCGAACAGGAAGAAAACGCCCGCATCGAGATCGAGGAAACGCCGGACCTTTCCGCGCTCGACAGTCGTCTGCGCGAGGCCGAGGCCGAAGTCGCCACCGATCGCGGCAGGCTTGCCGAGGCGCGCGCCCGTTTCGAAGGCCTTGCCCGCGAGGACGAGAGCCGCCGTCGTCGCATTCTGGCGATCCGGCAGGAGCGCTCCACGTGGCAGGCCCGCGCGAGAAGCGCCGAGGACCATATCGCCACACTGCGGGAGCGCGAGGCGGAAGCCCAGGACGAAATGGTGGCGCTGGAACTCGCGCCCGACGAATTCGACGAGAAACGCCGCGCCTTGCTGTCGGAACTGGACAAGGCCGACAAGGCGAGGCGCGAAGCCGCCGACCGCCTGATCGAGGCCGAGGGTCGTCAGCGCGAAGCCGACAAGAAGGCGGCCGCCGCCCTTTCGGAACTTGCCGAAAGCCGGGAAAAGCGCGGCCGCGCGGAAGAACGTCTGGTTTCGGCGCGCGAGTGGCGCAAGGAGGCCGAGCAGCGTATTCAGGAGGGGCTGAATGTGCCTCCCCACGAGGCGTTCCGGCTGACTGGCCTGAAGGACCCTGCGGAGATGCCGGATCTTCGCGAAGTGGAACGCGACCTCGACCGCCTGCGGATCGAGCGCGAGCGTCTTGGCGCGGTCAACCTTCGCGCAGACGAGGAGCAGAAGGAGCTTTCCGACAAGCTGGAAGCGCTGGTCAAGGAACGCGACGATGTGATCGACGCGATCCGCAAGCTGCGCGGCGCGATCCAGAGCCTCAACCGCGAGGGCCGCGAACGGCTGATTGCCGCTTTCGACGTGGTGAACGCCCAGTTCCAGCGGCTCTTCACCCATCTGTTCAATGGCGGTACGGCGGAGCTTCAGCTTATCGAGAGCGAAGACCCGCTGGAAGCCGGCCTCGAAATCCTCGCCCGGCCGCCCGGCAAGAAGCCGCAGACCATGACGCTGCTCTCCGGCGGCGAGCAGGCGCTGACGGCCATGGCTCTGATCTTTGCGGTGTTCCTCACCAATCCCGCGCCGATCTGCGTGCTGGACGAAGTGGATGCACCGCTCGACGACCACAATGTCGAGCGCTACTGCAACCTCATGGACGAGATGGCGGCTTCGACCGAAACCCGTTTCGTCGTCATCACCCACAATCCGATCACCATGGCTCGCATGAACCGGCTGTTCGGCGTGACTATGGCTGAACAGGGCGTCTCCCAGCTCGTCTCCGTCGACCTCCAGACCGCCGAGCAGTTGCGCGAGCGGGAAGCCGTGTGATCGGCGGGCGGCAGATGTCGGGCACGATGCGATGAAAGCCACCATTACGGTCAGCCTTGCGGCATTGGTTCTTCTGGTTTTCTCCCCGTTTGCACGGGCGGACGATCAGCCGGTGCTTTCCGGCAATTTCCTGCCTTCCGTGCTTGCCTCATCCGAACCGCATCGTGTCTCGCTGACCAAGGTCATCAAGGGCAGGCAGCGCATGCCGGTCTGGGTGAAGTCGATGATGACCGATTCCCGCTATATTTCCCTTGCCTCGGAAAAGGTGGAGGTTGAGGGGCAGCCGATGCAGTTCTTCAAGACCTGCGAGCCGAGAACCTGTGTTGACAGCGAGATGCGGGTGCTTTTTTCCGCCGATGGCAAGCATGCCGTCGTGCTGGTTCGTGACAAGAAGCGTGGGGAGCAGTTTCTCGGCGACCCGAGCGCCGGCGAAAAGGAAGCGCTGGAGCGTTGAAGCGTTTCCAGCAAAAGCGTGTCACGGTTTTCGCGTCCAGAAATGCGTAAAAATAAAGAGATAGAGAATTTTCGCGATTCGGAGAAAAGCGGAAATTCTCTACATCTCTTTCGCTGGCATTAACCCAGGTGTCTGCCTGGTCGCCGGGATTTCAGACCTTCGCCAGCCGAACGCGGGTGCCCCACGGATCCGAGGCTTCTATGCCGTTATCCGTTTCGGCAAAGGTGAAGCCCTGCGCCTTCAGCTGTTCCTTCTGCCGGTCGATGATACCAGCGTCGGCCGTCGTCAGCGAGAACCAGTCGAGGCCGGTCGTGGCCTCGTTGCGCTGGCCTGCATTTTCGCTTTCCCAGATATTGGCGCCGATGTGGTGGTGATAGCCGCCGGAGGAGAGGAAGGATGCACCGCGTTCGTCCGAGCCGGAGGTGACGTCCAGCCCGAGGCCCGCCTGATAGAAGGAGCGGGCCTTTTCAAGTGTGCCCACCTTCAGGTGAATGTGGCCGATTCTCAGTGCCGAAGGCGCACCCGTATAGACGTCCCGGTCCGTGCCCGTCCCGGTCTTGTCCAGTATGTCGTCGACATCGAGCGGCTTGGTCCCCATGGTTACCCGACCTTCATTCCATACCCAGCCTTCCTTCGACCGGTCGGAATAGACCTCGATGCCGTTGCCTTCCGGGTCTGCGAGGTAGACCGCTTCGCTGACGCTGTGATCGGCAAAGCCGACGAGCGGGATCTGGTTGATCGCCACATGCACCAGCCATTGCGCCAGATCCGCCCTCGATGGCATCAGGAAGGCAGTGTGGTAGAGCCCGGCTTCACCGCCGGCCTCGTATTCCGCGTTCGGCCGGTTCAGCAGGTTCAGGAGAGGCGTTCCGCCGGCCCCGAGTGTGACCATATCGGCATCTTCGCGGATCACCTCGAAGCCCAGCATCTGCTGGTAATAGCGCTTGAGCAGCGCCATGTCCTTGACCCTGAGGCTGACTTCGCCGACATGAACGGGCGTGGTGAGCGCGAAAGGCAGGCCAGCGGCTTGCGTCTGAGGCGCCACGGGCGAGGTCAGTCCTTCTGCCCGAAGGGCGCCGGCCATGGCGCCGGCAAGGCTTACGCCGCCGCAAAGCTGGAGAAGGGTTCTTCGGGTAAGGGCGGCGCTCATCAGACTTCCTGTCGCTTGTGTTCCGTTCGGGATACACGGCGGCAGGTCGCTCTGCATCTCACAACTGCGTGTGTTTTTCCGCCTCTACACGGCCCCGTGTTTCAGGCCCGCCAGAACGGCGCGTTGGCGATCTCTTTTGCTTGTTTGCGGGTCAGGCGGTAGTCCTTCAGCATTTCATCCGTCATGGCGGAAAGGTCGTTCCGCAATTGCCGCCGTTCCATGTAACGCCCGTACCAGACCTCCAGAATTGCCATCATGCGTCCGAACTGGACACCGATCACCTGTTGCTGGCTTTTGCGGCTCACGGCTACGCTCCGGGTTATGCGGGGAACTCCCGATACTGTCATCTTCATCGATCCTGCCTTCCGGTCACTTTTGTGGGCGGAAGGATACGCTTGTTTCTCGGGCGGAAAATTGAATAATAAGAACCAATGCTGTGAGAAAAAGTTACAGAAGGTGCCGCGTTGGAACATCTGCCTCCCTTGTCTTCGCTGCTGGCTTTCGACGCTGTATTTCGCACCGGATCCGTGACGGCCGCTGCGGATCTGCTCGGCCGTACCCATTCGGCCGTCAGCAAGCAGTTGCACCAGCTGCAGGACCATGCAGGCGTCGAACTGTTCCGCAAACAGGGAACGGGCCTTGTCCTCACGCCCGGCGGAAAGGCCTTCGCCAAGGTCGTAACGGCGGCCTTCGAGGAGATGCGGGGCGGTTATGCGACGTTGAGGGGCAGGAGCGACCAGTCGACTGTGACGATTGCCGTCAGCGCCACGTTTGCCCGCGTCTGGGCCATTCCGACGGTATCGAGGTTCAATATCGATCACCCCGATATCGATATCCTCATCAGGCTTGTCGGACCGATCGGCAGCCGCGAGCTCGAGGTGGCGCCCGACCTCGTCATGTCCTGGGACCGGCTGCTGACGCCGATGGGGGAGGAGGCCTTCACCGTTTCGCTCGGCGATGTGCACATGGGACCTGTCGTGTCTCCATCCCATCCCCACACGTTTGCCGATGGCATCCTGTCGTTTGCGACCCGGATCGACAGGCGCGGCGCAGAGATCGTCTGGGCGAACTGGTCGAGGATCTCCGGCATCGCCGTGGACTGGAAGAAGGCCATGACCTATGACCATTCCTATCTGGCTTTCGAGGCGGCGCGCATGGGCATGGGGGCGGTGATTGCGCCGCGTTTCCTGATCGAAGACGAGCTTGCTAGCGGTGCGCTTGTGGCGCCTGCCGGCTTTCTGGTGTTCAAGGAGGGCTTTTACGTCCGTCCCTACGATACCCGTCGCGGCAAGCTGACGAAGAACGCCCGCATCTTTCTGGACTGGCTGGAAGCGAATGCGCGCCTGACGCCGGAGGGACGACCGGCCTTCCTGTCGGCTGATACCGGGCTCTCCGTGCCTCTGCCGCAATTATGATGCATTGCAGCATGAAGATCGGGAAGTGGCGTTCCCAAGCATTCGTATTTGCTGTAAAGCGTCGGAAAACAGCCTGTCTGGGTGGAGCAAAGGCATGAGGAAGTGGGTATACACCTTCGGCAACGGAAAGGCCGAGGGTGGGGCGGAGAATCGTGAATATCTGGGAGGAAAGGGCGCCAATCTCGCCGAAATGGCGAGCCTGGGTCTTCCGGTGCCGCCGGGCCTCACGATCGTCACCGATGCCTGTTCCTGGTACTATCAGAATGGCCGTGGGCTGCCCGACGACCTGAAGGCTCAGGTGCTGGAAGGCATAAAGGGCATGGAGCTTGCGACCGGTCGCGGCTTCGGCGATGCCAACCAGCCGCTTCTTCTGTCCGTTCGCTCCGGCGCCCGCACCTCCATGCCCGGCATGATGGATACCGTTCTGAACCTCGGCCTCAACGACCACACGGTCGAGGCGCTTGGGCACAATGCTGGTGACGCCCGCTTCGCCTGGGACAGCTACCGCCGCTTCATCCAGATGTATGGCGATGTCGTCATGGGCCTCGACCATGAGGTCTTCGCGGAAATTCTGGAAGACGAGAAGGCGCGGTTCGGCCACGAACTGGACACCGATCTCTCCGCCGTCGAATGGCAGCATGTCACTGCCCTGTTCAAGCAGGTGATCGAGGAGGAACTGGGCGAATCCTTCCCGCAGGATCCGCATGTCCAGCTCTGGGGCGCGATTGGCGCAGTCTTCCGCAGCTGGATGAACCCGCGCGCGGTGACCTACCGCATGCTTCACAACATTCCTGCGGAGTGGGGAACGGCCGTCACCGTTCAGGCCATGGTGTTCGGCAATCTCGGCTCCACGTCCGCCACCGGCGTCGCCTTCACTCGCAATCCCTCGACCGGCGAGAAGTTGCTCTACGGAGAATTCCTCGTCAACGCTCAGGGTGAGGACGTGGTGGCTGGCATCCGCACGCCCCAATCCATCACCGAGGCTGCCCGTATCGATTCCGGCTCCGATAAGCCGTCGCTGGAAAAGGTCATGCCGGATGCCTTTGCCGAGTTCAGCCGCATCTGTGACCGGCTGGAATCGCACTATCGCGACATGCAGGACCTCGAATTCACCATCGAGCGCGGCAAGCTGTGGATGCTGCAGGCCAGAAGCGGCAAACGCACAACCAAGGCTGCGATGAAGATTGCCGTCGACATGGTGTCGGAGGGGGTGATCAGCGAGGAAGAGGCGGTGTTGCGCATCGAGCCCTCGTCACTCGACCAGTTGCTGCACCCGACCATCGACCCCAAGGTCGATCGTCATGTCATCGGTTCGGGCCTGCCCGCTTCGCCGGGTGCGGCGACCGGTGAAATCGTCTTTACCGCGGAAGAGGCGGTCGAGGCGGAAGAGGAGGGGCGCAAGGTCATTCTCGTGCGCGTCGAGACCAGCCCGGAAGACATTCACGGCATGCATGCGGCCGAAGGCATCCTGACCACGCGCGGCGGCATGACCAGCCACGCTGCCGTCGTTGCCCGCGGCATGGGCATTCCCTGCGTCGCCGGTGCCGGCACCATGCGCGTCGACCTTAGGAATGAACTGCTGATCGGCATGGGCGTGACGCTTCGCAAGGGAGACATCATCACCATCGACGGCTCTTCCGGCCAGGTTCTCAAGGGCGAAGTACCGATGCTGCAGCCGGAACTTTCCGGCGATTTCGCTAAGCTGATGCAATGGGCCGACAAGACGCGCCGCATGACGGTGCGCACCAATGCCGACACGCCCGTCGATGCGCGCGCGGCACGCTCCTTCGGCGCCGAGGGCATCGGCCTCTGCCGCACGGAACACATGTTCTTCGAAGGTGATCGCATCCAGGTGATGCGCGAGATGATCCTTGCCGAAGACGAGACCGGACGGCGGGCAGCCCTCGACAAGCTCCTGCCGATGCAGCGCTCCGACTTCACTGAACTTTTCGTCATCATGCACGGCCTGCCGGTGACGATCCGCCTGCTCGATCCGCCGCTGCACGAGTTCCTGCCGAAGACCGACGAGGAAATCGCGGAAGTGGCCGAGGCCATGGGCATGGAGCCTCAGTTCCTGCGCCAGCGCGTCGATGCGCTGCATGAGTTCAATCCCATGCTTGGCCATCGTGGTTGCCGTCTGGCCATTTCCTATCCCGAGATCGCCGAGATGCAGGCGCGGGCGATCTTTGAGGCGGCCGTTGCCGCAGCCCGCGAAACAGGTGCCGCGGTCGTGCCTGAGATCATGGTGCCGCTGGTTGGGCTGCGTTCGGAACTCGATTACGTCAAGGGCTGCATCGATCGCATCGCCACGGACGTGATGACCGAGGCGGGGCTCGAGATTTCCTATCTCGTCGGCACGATGATCGAGTTGCCGCGCGCAGCCCTTCGCGCCCATGTGATCGCGGAAGCCGCTGAATTCTTCTCCTTCGGTACCAACGACCTGACGCAGACTACCTTCGGCATTTCCCGCGATGATGCCTCCGCCTTCATTCCGACCTATCAGAAAAAGGGCATCATCGAGCATGACCCGTTCATCTCGCTCGATTTCGATGGTGTGGGAGAACTGATCCGCATTGCCGCCGACCGCGGGCGCCAGACCCGGCCCGATATGAAGCTCGGGATCTGCGGCGAGCATGGCGGTGATCCCGCTTCCATCCATTTCTGCGAGAGCGCCGGGCTCGATTACGTCTCCTGTTCGCCCTTCCGCGTGCCCATCGCCCGGCTCTCTGCCGCGCAGGCCGCAATCGGCAAGGCCGCGAGACTGGATCAGTAACCCTGCACGCCTGACAGCTGGTTCGCCGTCAATGATGATAGGATGGAGCGTCGCCTCGCGTTCGGATGCGCGGCGATGTCTACTGTTCCGGATTGCGCGCGGGCCGGATGACAAATCAGGCGGTTTGTGGAATAGCCCGTTGCGGACAGAAAACCGCATCAGCGGGGAAGCAGAATCGGGATGAGCAAGCAACGCCAGCAACAACGCGCGAAAAAACGGCGCCAGCAGCAGGGACAGTCGGCATCGGTGTCTCCCGCCGCCGTTGCAGCCGTTCCGGTGCGCAGCACGGAAGATGCGGTTCCCGTTCCGGCCGGAACGAGGCCGGATTTCCGTCGCATTCTCCGCTCGTCCTCCTTTCGCTGGTCGATTTCGCTGCTGCTGTTCGGCTTCTTCTTCCTGTTGCTGTCGCAGACGATCCCCCATGACTATGGCTTCATGGAGCTGGGCTTCCTCTTCACCCTGTCGGTCTATGACATTGTTCTGGCCATGCTCGGCCTTGCCGTTGCCTGCGCCATGGCACCGCGTGCGGCCGACATGCGCAATATCGTGCTGGTCTTCTTTGGCGTGCTGGCCGGTATGCTGATGTTCTTCGACCCGATTTTCCAGGCAATCTTCTCAAGCCCGCTCGGCGACTATCTCTTCCTGATCGCACCCGGCGCTGTGATGCTGACCGGCGCATCGCTATGGCTCTCCGGCGTCTGGCGTCAGCGCGCTGTCATGCTGGCAGCGGGCGTCGTCGCCTTCTCTATGTCCCTGTTCATTGGCCTCGACGATCTGGGCATCGGCATCTTCGATTTCACCGTCGGAACGGTCCTTTGCGCTCTCTGGCTGGTCGTCGCACCCGCGCTGCCGCTGCGTCAGTTCCGCGGGCCGTGGCTCACCATTCCCGCCCGCATCGTTGGAAGCTGGCTGGTGGTGATCGGCATCATCGTCCTCGCCTCGCTCTATGTACCCTTGCCGATGAAGGCGCCGGCATTGCCCGATCCCACCATGCCCGATGGCGGCACGCCGATGGAACTGCAAATCCCCGATGACGGCTCGCCACCGACATTGAACGGCGAGGAACTGCCGCTCGATCTGCTGACGCCGGACGACGGGACGGGGATCGAAGACCAGTCTTCCCAGTGATCCTGTCCTGTGCCCGGGCCAGTGATCCGGTGTGGTGATCCGGGCCGCTTGTCGGTCTCGCGGGCAGCGGCTAAACAAGACGTTGACGTGCTTCGCTTTCTCCCCGCCATCACCGGTGCCTGCAGATGACCATCCGCTACGACCGTCCCGTTTCCCGATCGGCCTTTCTGTCACTGCAACTCGGCTTCTTTTCGGCCGGTATGCTGGTGCTTGTCGTTCTTGCTCACCGTTTCGGCCCGCTGAAAGCTCCGGACTTCATTGCGCTCGTGCTGCTCTCGGGCATTCCGGCAGCACTTGCGGTGCCGCTTGCGCTGATCGGCCTTGCGAGGCTCTGGTCCGTCGGCGCGCTTGGCGGCATCTCCGCACTGAAGGCGCTTATCTACGCCTCGATACCGCTTGCCCTGATCGGTTTCGGCGCTTTTCGCTATTTCGACCGCCCGCCGATCTATGACGTCTCCACCGATCTGATCGATCCGCCGGAGTGGCTTGCTGTTCCCGATGCCGACCAGCGCTGGCTGACGCGGCCGCCGGTTACCGGGGCGAGCCGGGAGCTGCAATACGCAGCCTATCCGGGCTTGACCGGTCGCCGTTATGACGGCGCGCTGGACCGCGTCTATGAGGCGGTTCGCAAGGTGGTGGGGCAGGATCGCCTGGAGATCGTCGCCAGCCGCGGGCAGGAATATGCCCTGCCGGAATTCCAGCCGCAGGCGGCGGGCGTGCCGGAAGAGGAGGACGCCGGCGCCTTGCCGCACAGCGTTCCGGTTCCGCAGCCCCGGCCTGAGCCGCAGGTTGCACCGGTCTCTGCCGAAACCGAGCCCGAAGGCACGGTGCGCATTCAGGCGAAAACACGAACCCTGATCCTGGGACTGCCTTTCGACGCCCTGATCCGACTGCGCGAGGAAGAGGAAATGACGCTGGTCGATGTGCGGGTGGAAAGCCGTTATGGTCCTCACGATCTCGGTATGGGGGCCGAAATCGCCGAACATTTCCTTCATATGCTGGATGCGGAACTTCTGGGCGTCGCCGGAGACTGACATGCGGTCATTTCCGGCCGCTCCGTCAGTCCGTCAGCTTTTCCAGTAGACGCCGCTAAGCCGGGGTGGACCTTCGGTCAGCACCTCGCCCTTTTCCACGAGATCCTCGATATGGGCGAGCACGGAAAGCGCTGCCGCGCCATGCAACCTGGGATCCGTCTCGCGGTAAATTGCCTTCACCATGTCGGGGATCAACCGGTCTCCGCCGCGGATGCGCTCCACGATGGCCCGCTCGCGCATCCGGCGATGGGTCCGGAGACCCCGCAGGAAGGCCGCCGGATTGTTGACCGGTCCGCCGTGACCTGGGAAATAGATGCGGTCTTCACGAGCCAGCAGCCGTTCCAGTGACGCCATGTAGTCGCCCATGGCGCCATCCGGCGGCGCGACGATCGAGGTCGCCCAAGCCATGACGTGATCGGCGGAAAAGACGATCCCCGTACCGTCGAGCGCGAAGGCCGCATGATTGGCCGTGTGCCCGGGTGTGAGGATCGTGGTGAGGCGCCAGCCGTCTCCTTCCACGACATCGCCCTCGCCAAGCGTGATGTCGGGCACGAATTCGATATCCGAGCTTTCGGCGAAGGGATTCATCTCCCCTTCATGCAAGGGGCGCGATGGTCGGTGAGGGCCTTCGGCAACCACCGTTGCCCCGGTTTCTGTCTTCAGCCTGCGCGTCAGCGGGGAATGGTCCTTGTGGGTATGGCTGACGGCGATATGCGTCACCTCGCGCCCCGCGAGCGCGGCCATCAGCGCCCTGAAATGGGGCTCATCCTCAGGGCCGGGATCGATCACGCAGACCGAACGATCGCCGACGATATAGGTGTTGGTGCCGTGAAAGGTGAAGGGACTTGGATTGTTGACCGTGACCCGCTGCACCTTGTCCGCCACCGGAACCGCCTCGCCATAGGAAGGCTGGAAGCTGAGATCGAACTCGGGAGGTTTCGGCGTGTCGCGGGGCTCGCTCATTTGTACTCGATCTCGATGAACGACATCGGCTCGGCTCCACCATTGACGACATTGTGCTCGACGCCGGCATCCCGGCGATAGACCTCACCGGTCTTGCTCGTTACCCGGCGTTCGCCGCCCGCATCCTCGATGAGAAAGTGGCAGTCTGTCATGGGAACGACGACATAGCCGAGACCATGGACATGATGGCCGGTGGCAGCACCCGGCTCGAAATCCCAGCGCGTCACGCGCACCACGGCGTCATCGATCAGGACCGTGGGAATGGCGGGCGGTCGGGCGGAATATCCGGGCATCTGCAGCTCCTGTCGCATTGCGGTATGACCCCCAAGATATCGGCCGAAGCGCCGCATTCGTAAAGGGCTTTCCGCAGGGTAGCGGGGAAGGGAATCCGCGGCCTGGCAGATAGATGCCGTTCCAAAGAGCGCGACGTACCTGTTCTACCCATCTTTACGCGGTTTCGCCTGCGGAAGAAGGAGCGGGAAGCTCAAAAAAACACGAAGGGGTCATTGCCGCCGGACGGTGGCTTTGCTAATCAGGCGGCCACTCGCGGATCCGAGGCCTCAGGGCGATACCGGTCCGCTATGATGGGGCGTCGCCAAGCGGTAAGGCACCGGTTTTTGGTACCGGCATTCCCAGGTTCGAATCCTGGCGCCCCAGCCACTTTCCTGTATTTTGTCAAATATGAGAGCAACCGCTTCCCGGTAGCTAACTGTTAACTCGGCCCTGTTTATAAAATCCGGGCTTCCACAAGGTCATGCGTAGCGAAGAGCGTTGGTTTCGAGTTTCCTTGGGAGGACGTCATCCACGGCGTCCCCCAAGACGCTTCCTGCGGGAAAGCATCGCGTGCCAATCCGATGTGCGCAATATTTCCAGAATCTTGTTCGACCGAACTTCCTGCCGCAGTTTGCTGCCGGGAGCCGTTTTCGCCGTACATGGTCGAAAAAAAAGCCCCCGAACCGCCTTCGGGGGCTTTGATGTATCACTTGAAGATCGCGGCTTATTCGGCCGTCAGGAACTCTTCGCAGTAGCTCTTGCCGCCGTCGGTGCCGGGCTTGTCGAGAAGCGTGCGTACGCCGCGAATCACGTAGTCGGAAGAAACGGTGAGCTGAACTTCGCAGCGCAGGTATTCCGAACGAGCCGGCTTCAGGAGCTTGCCCTTCTTGCCGTCGCCGAGATCTTCGTAGACTGCCGCAACCGTGCGGGTCTTGTAGCCGCCGCGCCATGTATAGAGCGTGGTTCCGCCGCTTGCGGTATCGGCCGTCGGCGGGCCGAATTTGGCGAAGAAGGCTCCGGCCGGCTGGCCATTCCAGCGCGACTCTATGCCGTTCTTGCTGATGCTCGTTGTTGTGCAGCCGGCAAGCGCCAGCAAGACGCCTGCCATGGTGATCACGCGGAAATTCATGTCTCTGTCCCTTGAGCTCTTGTTTGCGAGCCTGCCCGTCCTCGGTCCCAATTCCCCTGGCCCGCCGGCGCCCCGCACCACCGGCTTTATCCCCAAACGAAGGCGGTGAAAATCATAAGTGGAGTAAGTCCGTGCAATTTTTCTTGATGATGCGGCTGCGCCACGTTTGCCGGCCCGCAAATCAGGGGTGGATGGATGGCCTGTCGTGAAATTTTCATTTTTCTCGGAAATTTTCCACCAACCCGCTTGTGCAACAAAAAAGGCTGGACTATAGAGGCGCCACTGGTCACGGAGTGTAGCGCAGTCTGGTAGCGCACCACGTTCGGGACGTGGGGGTCGAGTGTTCGAATCACTCCACTCCGACCAGTTTAAATACCTGATCCCGAACAGGTTTTCCCAATAAGAAGAATAAAGACATAGCCTTCCGGCTGGCACCTTGTTCGTGCTCCGTGGTCGGGATATCGCCTTTTTCGCACCTGCACAAAGAACCTTCCTAGAAAGCTCCGGAGACCTGCCGTGGGGCTTTTTCGTCGTTTCGGATACGCGTTTTTGAGGGAAGGATGCGTCTTGCCGGACGTTGTTATCGGCTTCGCGCTGGTCGGAAACGGTGGTGTTTTGCGCAGTATGAATTTTTGACTATTCGATTCGCTGCAATCGTCGCTTATCGAAACGGCTGAAAATTTACGACCAGGGCGGGACCCGCAAGTTTAAGGGGTAGGGGGACTGCGGGTCCCTGACCACCATCATGGTGGCTGGCACTCTGATAGCAGTTCATTTCGCAAGTGCATCATCGAATTGTTCTGGTTTCACAACCACTTGATGTGGTCCCTAAACCCGAGTGAACGGCTGTTGCCCGGTTGTGCCGAAATGAACCGGAATGGGCGGGTTCATGGTCCGAAACCCCGTTTGAAATGCTTCTTGAGCGGGTTCTCAACAACCGAATGTGGAAATACCGGCTGCAATGCGCTGGATTTTCCCGCTGTTTCCCTCGATTAATCGAGGCCGATGCAGGTGATTGCGATTGCCGGCGATGTAGTGTGATGCCGTCAGGTTTTTTGTTCAGGGATTTTTTTTGTGAAGAGCGCATTGATTTTCGGCTGGATGACGGCCGCAGCGGCGTTTGCCGCGATGCCCGCCGTCGCGCAAAGCTCGTGGCAGGCAATCGAGAAAATCGAGACATATTCGGTCCGCGGACAGTCCGGTCCCGAGCTTTACGCTTCCATCGGTGAGCGAGGCCCTGTGATCGGCGGCGACGTGCGGGCGATCGCTCACACGGGGTTCAAGCTCACATGGAGGCGGGATTACCAGCAGCGCGGCGCGTCCTGCGTCCTTGCGAGCGCCGTACCGAAACTCATCATCACCTACACCCTGCCCAAGCCGGCCAATTCCCTGCCGCCGGCTGTAAAACAGAAATGGGACCGATTCTATGCAGGCATTCAGGCGCATGAGCGCGTGCACGGCGATTTCATCAAGGACCTCGTCCACAAGATCGAGGCCGTCTCGGTCGGTCTGACCGTTGCCGACGATCCGGGCTGCAAGAAGATCCGGACCGAGCTGACGGGCAAGCTGGGTGAACTGTCCCGCGCCGAACGGCAGCAGAGCCGCGATTTCGACCGCGCCGAAATGAGCAACGGCGGCAATGTCCACCAGCTCATTCTTGCGCTGATCAACGGCTGATGAGCGAAAAACCCGGCCGGATGCTGACCGACTTTTCCGAGGTCACCATTTAGGGCTAGTCTTCTATTCCGGGAGGGCTGGAGAGCCATAGGGCATGGATCGACTCGATTGCATTCGCATGTTTGTCGCCGTCATGGATACCGGCAGCTTTGCCGCCGGCGCCGTGCGCCTTGGTACCAGCAGCAGTCAGGCGTCCAAGCTGGTTTCGCGCCTTGAAGGCGATCTTGGCGTACAGCTCATCAAGCGCACCACGCGGGTACTCTCCCCGACCGAGGCGGGCACTTCCTATTGCGAGAGGGCGAGGGCGCTGCTTGAGGAATTCGACCAGCTCGACGCTTCCGTCCGCAATGTCTCCGCCGCACCCTCGGGCCAGTTGAGAATTGCTGCGCCGATCACCTTCGGCACCCGGCAGCTTGCCCCGCTGCTCAACATGTTTGCGGAGCAATATCCGGATATCCAGATCGATGTGAGTTTCTCCGACCGGCCCGTCAATCTGGTGGAAGAAGGTTTCGATGTCGCTGTGCGCATCGGTCGCCCCGCAGACAGCACGCTGATCGCCCGCAGGCTCTGCCCCATCCGCATCGTGGTTATCGCGTCGCCGGCCTATCTCGCCGGCCATGGGACGCCGACGACGCCGGCGGAACTGGTCGACCACGCCTGCATCGTCGATACCAATTTCCGCGATCCCCTTCAGTGGCGGTTCGGGCAGAGGGGCAGGGATGATGTCGTGTCCGTTGCCGTGCAAGGCAGAATGCGGTTTTCCAACGCGGAAGCCTGTCTTTCGGCGGCGGAGGCTGGGCTGGGCATCGCGCGGGTGCCCAGCTTCGTTGCAGGGGCCGCTCTTGTCGCCGGCAATGTTTCTCCGCTCTTTCCCGGCATGGAGGACGAGCCACATGCTCTCTACGCTCTCTATCCTCCCGGCCGCTATCTGGCGGCCAAAGTGCGCGTGCTCGTGGATTTCCTCGCGGACCGTTTTCGCGGAGAACCGCCCTGGGATCTCGGCTGGCGCAATTATTAATTCCATTTCGGACGCAATTTTCGTCCATCAAATGGGATAATATTTTTTATGGAAATGATGCATATCGATCCCAGACGAATTTCCGTTCGATCTGTCTGGGAGATTTCTCATGGTCGATACCGCTATCAAATCCACCGTCCAACAGGATCCATCCGGCAAGGCCGGCGCTGTGAACACCGTCAATGACGACCGCTTTGCGATCGGCAAGGTCGTGCTGACCGTCAATGATCTCGATGCCGTCAGCAGCTTCTATCAGGAGTCCGTCGGTCTTCATCTGTTGAAGGGCGATGCCACTTCGGTCGAGCTCGGTGCCGGCGGCAGGACGCTGCTTGAATTGCGTCGCGATGCATCCGCCCCCCGTCGTTTGCCGCGCGAGGCGGGGCTTTTCCACACGGCTTTCCTTCTGCCGGCGCGTTCCGATCTCGGACGCTGGATCCGCCATGCGATCGAAACGCAGGCAAGGGTTGTCGGCGCTTCCGACCACGCGGTCAGTGAGGCGCTTTATCTCTCCGATCCCGAGGGCAACGGTGTCGAAATCTACACCGACCGTCCCATCCTCGAATGGCGCTGGCGTGACGGGCATGTCCATATGCCGTCCGATCAGCTCGACATCGAGAGCATTCTCGCGACCGCCGGTAATGACCGCTGGAAGGGATTTCCCGATGGTTCGGTCGTTGGCCACGTTCATCTGCAGGTGGGGGCGATAGATGCCGCCGAGGCCTTTTACAACGGCGTCCTGGGTCTCGACATCACCAGCCGTTATCCGGGTGGCACCTTTTATGCCGTCAACGGTTATCACCACCATGTGGCGACCAATATCTGGAACAGCCGTGGAGCGGGCCCGCGCAGCTATCCGAGTACCGGGCTGGAAAGCGTGGAGTTTCTGGCCGGCGCGCGTTTCGCCGATCCCGTACGGGCGCATCTCGGCGCGGATACCGGTGCTGCGGATTTCACAATCGCCGATCCCTGGGGCACGAAGATCACCTTCGAGACCCGCGAACCCGGCCACAAGTAAGGAGACAGAATCATGCTGGTAGATGGAAAGTGGACAGCCGAGTGGCACCCCGTTCAAGCGACCGATGCCAAGGGTGGATTCGTGCGGCAGGTCTCGGGTTTTCGCAACTGGGTCACACCCGACGGCAGCACCGGCCCGACGGGCGAGGGCGGCTTCAAGGCTGAGGCCGGCCGCTATCACCTCTATGTCGCGCTGATCTGTCCCTGGGCCTCGCGCACGCTGATCGGCCGCAAGCTCAAGAAGCTCGAGGATGTGATTTCCGTGTCCGTCGTGGAGCCGGCTCTTTCCGCCGAAGGCTGGAAGTTCGGAACCTATCCCGGATCGAACCTCGATACGCTGAATGGCGCCACCTACATGCACCAGATCTACACCAGCGCCGACCCGCATTATACCGGCCGCGCGACGGTACCTGTGCTTTGGGACAAGGAGCGCAAGATGATCGTCAATAACGAGTCGGCCGATATCCTGCGCATGCTGAATACGGGCTTCGGCGACCTCGCGGACGATACCTTCGATTTCTATCCGCAGCCGCTCCGCGATCAGATCGACGCCTTGAACGACCGCATCTACCCGCGCCTCAACAACGGGGTCTACCGGGCCGGCTTTGCCACGACCCAACTTGCCTATGAGGAAGCGTTCGTGGATGTCTTTTCCATGCTGGACGAGCTGGAAGACCGGCTCTCCGCCGGTGGACCGTATCTCTTCGGTTCCGCCCTGACCGAAGCCGATATTCGCCTGTTCGTCACGCTGGTGCGTTTCGATGCTGCTTATTTCGGCCTCTTCAAATGCAACCTGAGGCGGATCGCTGATTATCCCGCGCTGAACGCCTATCTGCACCGCATGCTGGCCGTTCCGGGTGTCGCTGATACGGTCAACATCGACCATATCAAGCAGGGCTATTATTCGATCAAGGCGCTCAACCCGAACGGCATCGTGCCCGTCGGACCGGATCTGCCCGGCCTCTATCCGGTTGAACTCGCCACCACCCGTCCCTCCGCCTAACTCTACTGGAAAAGACAATGACGAATTCTGAGGCAAAAGCCCTTGTGATCTTCCTGCATGGCGTCGGCTCCAACGGTGCCGACCTTGCCGCGCTTGCGCCGGCCATGGCGCCGGCGTTACCCGGTGTCGCGTTCGAATCGCCCGACGGCTCGCAGCCCTGCGATTTCAACTCCGGCTACCAGTGGTTTAGTGTCGCCGGCGTAACGCCCGAGAATCGTGCCGAGAGGATCCGCGCAGCGCGTGGTGCCTTCGATGCGGTCGTGAGCGAATCCATCAAAAAGCATGGGTTTTCCGATCGTCTGGATCGGGTGGCTTTTGTCGGCTTCTCGCAGGGCACGATCATGGCGCTCGATGCCCTCGTTTCCGGCAGGTGGCCGGTCGGTGCGATCGTCGGTTTCTCCGGACGTCTCGCCACTAATGATATCGCGGAAACTGTTCCTTCCGTTCCGGTATTGCTGCAGCACGGCACCATGGATAGCGTCATTCCCGTCGGGGAGACACAGGACGCCGAAAAACGCCTGAAGGCACTCGGCGTTCCGGTCGAAACGCTTATCGTTCCGGGCCTCGGGCATTCGATATCTGCTCCCGGTCTCGACAGGGCCAGTGCCTTCCTTGCGGAGCATCTTGCCTGAATGTGACCGAAGCACTGGAGGGGTGTAGAAACCCCTCCTTGAAAGCGCTGACCTTTTTTGGTGCTCTACGGCGTTTAAACTAATCCCCCCAACTCTTGGGGAGTGGATTTGCCCGGTTTTCCACAACGGTTCGATTGCGGCCAATACCGAACTCCGATATCCTGCACAATTAATGGTTGCCGATTGGGGAGATGCATGCGCCGGCGTGGCGCGGTGTCCGGCGACCGACAGGCGGCAATATTCCGGCGGGTGGACATTGGGCACGAGGCGGCGACGTCAACGGCAGGAACGGGTAACGCTTCTCGATGTGGCAACCGCAGCGGGGGTGAGTTCGATCACGGTTTCGAGGGCGCTGCGCAATCCTGAAAAGGTTTCGCCGGCGCTTCGCGAAACCATCATGAAATTCGTCGAGAGCATGGGCTATGTCCCCGATTTCGCGGCGAGGGCGCTGGCCAGCCAGAACAGCGGAATCATCGGCGTATTGTCGCCGGCGCTGACCAATTATTCCTTCATCGGCATCATGCGCGGCATCGAGGATCGTGTGCGCTCGACCGATATGCGCATTCAGTATGCCAACACACACTTCGAACCTGCCGACGAGATAAGGCAGTTGCGGCTGTTCTTTGCTCAGAACCCGTCGGGGATCATCATCGCGGGCGTTGAAGAACACCCGGATGTCCTGGACCTGCTGCGAAAGGCGCCTTGCCCTGTGGTGCAGATCATGGACGTCCATGGCGACCCCGTGGACATGTCGATCGGCATCAGTCACCGCCTCGCGGCGGAGATGGCGACCAACCACCTGATCGAGCGAGGCTTCCGACGCATCGCATTGTTGGGTGGTCGATGGGATATCCGCAGCCGGCGTCGTTTCGACGGCTACCGCACCGTCATGGAGAAAGCGGGATTATACGACCCGGAACTGGTGTTCTCGCTCGATGCGCATACCAGCGTCGGCTTGGGAGGCCATTTGCTCGAACGCCTGCTGCGGCAGGCGCCGGATGCTGATGCCGCATTCTGTCACAACGACGATATCGCTCTTGGCGTGCTGTTCGAATGCCAGCGTCGCGGCATTCGCTTGCCCGAGGATTTCGGCATCTGCGGGTTCAACGATCTCGAATATGCGAACGTGTCGACGCCGAGCCTGACGACGGTGCGCGTGCCCCGTTACGAGATCGGCTACAGGGCGGTCGACATGATCGTTCGCGCCTCCGGCAGCGGCAACCAGCCCGAAGCCCAGATCGATCTGGGTTTCCATCTGGTCGAGCGTGAGACGACGGCCCGTTACTGAAGCTAGCCTTAACGTTTGGCTCTAGCCTTGCTTGTCGCCGTAGTCGCATCCCTTCTCCGGAGAGAAGTCCACGGTTCCGTCGGCTTTGAAAACCTCCGGATTTTCCGTGTAGACCGGTCCAACCACCAGCGGCTTCGCCGGCAGTACGCTCTGGTCCATGCTGGAGATCACGGTCGTCTCCAGGGATTGGAGTAGCTTTCCCGCGGCATCGACAATGCGGATCGAGACGGTATAGGGATGTTCCTTGCGCACGCAGTGAACGGCCGGGCTTTCGAGCGTGACCTTGTCCCAGAAGGGGAAGATCTTCTCCCGAATCCTGAGTGGTTCGCCTCCCGCCGGGTTCTCGAACGTAGCCTCCGCATAGCTCTCATCAGGCAGGGGGGTGTTGCGGGCAAGGGTCAGCAGATAGGTGGCCCTCGCAACCCGATAGTTGAAGACAAAGATCTTGCCGGAGATCGCAAGCGGCCCTTCCTCCTCGCGCTGACAGCCTGCCAGCGGCAGAGCGAGGGAAAGCAGAAGCAGGACGCATGCGGTCCGGGCCGTCATGGCTGGTCTTCCTTGTGCCTGCGATAGTGCCGGCTCGCCTTCACCCGGTTGCCGCACACAGCCATGTCGCACCACGTCCGGCTGCGGTTTTTGCTCCTGTCGAGAAACAGCCAGCCGCAATTGCCGCAGATCTTCATACGTTCCGGCTGGGGCGCACTGATCAGCGCCAGCGCGGAGCGCGCCGTTGCCGCCTCCAGCGATCGTTCGCTCGTTGCCGACCTCAGAGCGTCGGCCGCCGCGTCCAGCAGATCGGCGAGAAGCTGGCGGTTGTCTGTGCCCAGTATGCGTCCGCGAAAATAGCGGTCGATCGCCTCGCGCAAGGCGATCAGCGCTCGTCTGTTTTCCGGAGGTGCGGCCACGAGTTCGCCGAACAGCGCCTTCTCTGCGGAGAAGGTTGAGGCCGCTGTCGCGAAGGCATCCATCTGACCATCATCCGCGAAGCGATCGATGGTGCAGGAGGCATCGAAGCGCAGGATGACGCTGTTCGCGACATCAAGCGCCAGCGCGCCGCCGGCAAAACGGTGAGGGGTCCAGGTAAAGGTCATGCAAGATTATAACTGGTAAATAGCACTTTACCAGTTATAAAAATGACGGGAGGAAATGATGGCCTACCTGTTGCAGCAACTGGCGAATGCCGTGCCGATCTCCGCGCTCTACGCGGCCCTCGCGTTTGGTTACGCTCTGGCATTCGGCATGACGCGCCGTCCGGATATCACCTACGGCGCTCTGTTTGCCTTTGCGGGGCAGGTATTCCTGCTGTTTGCCCATATCGGCTGGAACAGGCTGTTCCTCATATTGCCGGCCGCGCTGGCGCTCGCGGCTGCCGCTTCGTTTCTCTATACGACCGTTGCCGGCTGGAGCATTGCCCGGCATGTACTGCGCCCGTTGCATGGTGCGAGCGCCAATGCAGTCATCGTGGCGTCTCTGGCGCTGGTCATCCTGCTGTCGGAAATCATGCGTCTGTCGATGAACAGCCGTGAACTCTGGCTCTCTCCCTTTCTGAACGTGCGCGTCATCTTCTGGCAGGGGGAGGGAGGCGATGTCGGCCTGACGGTCATACAAATCGGTAGTGTCGTGCTCATGGCCGGCGTTGTCACTCTGGGGCATCTGCTGTTGGCACGCACGCGTTTGGGTAGGGACTGGCGGGCGGTTGCGGACGATCCTCGGGCCGCGCGCCTTTGCGGCGTCAATGCCGATGGCGTCTTCATTCTGTCCTATGTGGCCGCGGCATCGATTGCCGCGATCTGCGGCATCCTCGCGACATCCTATTATGGCTCGATGGATTTTGCCTCCGGCCTGCTGTTCGGCCTCAAGGTCGTGCTGATCGCCGCGGTCGGCGGTTATTCCGTGCCGTTGAAATCGGCGGCCGGAGCAGCCGTCGTTGGGCTCTCGGAAACGCTATGGAGCGGCTATGCGCCGATCCTCTGGCGGGATGCCGCGATTATTTCGGCGCTGGTGCTGTTGCTGGTGGCAAGCCGCCGGGAACGCGTCATTCCCTGAAAGGCTCTATCTCTTTGTTTTTCGCAATTCCGGACGCAAGGCCGCTGCACACTTTTGCCGGAATTGCTTCAGCTCCACTTGTCGCGGGCGCGGTCGTCGGCATCCTTGGCGCTGACCCATTGGCCGCTCGTGCCGTCCTGCATGTGTTCCTTCTTCCAGAAGGGCGCGGCGGTCTTCAGATAGTCCATCACGAAATTGGCGCCGTCGAAGGCGGCCTGCCGATGCGGCGATGCGGCGATGACCAGCACGATCTGCTCGCCGGATTCGATCCGTCCGAAACGGTGGATGGCGGTGAGGGCCTGCAACTGGAAACGTTCGATGGCCTCCAGCGCGATGCGACGCATCTCGGCCTCCGCCATGCCGGGATAGTGTTCGAGTTCAAGCGCGGAAAGCGCACCGCCCTCGTCGCGGCAAAGGCCGGTAAAGGAGACGAGTGCGCCGATATCCCGGCGGCCATTGGTGATCGCAGCCGTCTCCGTCGCGACGTCGAAATCCGTGGATTGCACGCGGATGGTCGGAAGGATGGTCATGCTCTCTTCCTTGATGTGTTCACCGGGAACGCGAACCAAAGCGGATTGCCTGCCGGAACCCACTCCAGATCATCCCCCGGTCATCGGGGGAAACAGGCCGATCTCGCGTGCTCCGGCGATGAGTTCGTCATGCTCCACATGTTCCTGGTTGATCGCAACGCGAATGGCCTTGGGAAACTGCAGGGCGTTTTCGTATTCCTCGCCGAGTGTCGCGAGATGGGCGATCAAGTCGCCCGCCGTCTTCACGTCGGCGGGAAGCTCGATCTCTTCCTCACCCTTGCCGATCCGTTCCCGCACCCAGGCGAAATAGACGAGTTTCACCATGCCTATTCGTCCACGATGTGCTTCACACCGGCCTTGAAGTAGTCGTAGCCCGTGTACATGGTCAGTGCTGCAGCGATCCACAGCATGAAGATGCCGGCATAGGTGACGATCGGCAGCACGGAATGGACATCACCCGCGGCGGATACGCCATGGATGAGGCGGTCGACATAGGCATCGCCCGCCGAACCGGCCAGCAGGAGAGCGATGGCGACCATCTGGATCGTCGTCTTCCACTTGGCGATGCGTGTCACCGGGACCGATACCGTGAGTGCGGCAAGATATTCGCGAAGGCCGGAAACGAGGATTTCGCGGCAAAGGATGATGATCGCCGCCCAGATCGTCCAGCCGGCGATCGTGCCGTCAGCCGCCATCAGCAGCAGGACCGAGGCGACAAGCAGCTTGTCGGCGATCGGGTCGAGCATGCGGCCGATATTGGACGTCTGGTTCCAGATGCGGGCGAGATAACCGTCGAAGAAGTCGGTGATAGAAGCGAGAATGAAGAGCCACAGCGCCGTCCAGCGGGCGAAGTCGGAACTCTGCAGCTTGCCCTCGACGAAGAAGCAGAGAACGATGATCGGCACGGCCACGATGCGCGCGTATGTCAGGATATTCGGAAGATTGTATGCGCGCGATGCCATGATGCCCTGCTGCCGGAAGATTTCGTTCGTAGATGACGGCTTTAAACCTGTAGCGTCAACCCAGGTTTTCTGAATCGTCTATAAGAAAACGCCGCCTGTCACATGCTTCGTGACGTCAGTCTGCGGCGTTTTCATGGAAGTGATTGTAGACCAGACGCGCTACGGCCTCCGAAATGCCGTCGACCGCCAGAAGGTCAGACATGGCGGCACGCGAAACGGCCTTTGCGGTGCCGAAATGCTGGAGGAGAGCCCTCTTGCGTGTAGGTCCGACCCCCGAGATTTCGTCGAGCGGGTTCTTCACCATCTCCTTCTTGCGGCGAGCGCGGTGCGAACCGATCGCGAATCGGTGCGCTTCGTCGCGCAGGCGCTGGATGAAATAGAGAACCGGATCGCGCGGCGGCAGGGTAAAGTCCGGCTTGCCCTCCGCGAAAAAGCGTTCGCGGCCGGCGTCGCGGTCGACGCCCTTGGCGACGCCGATGGCCGTCACGCAGTCGCGGATACCGAGTTCATCGAGAATGGCGCGCACCGCAGTCATCTGCCCCTGACCGCCATCGATGAGGATCACGTCGGGCCAGGCCGGGAAGGGGGCGTCCGCCGAATCGTCCACGGGAACCGAACGGTCCGGCTTGCCCTCTTCCTTCAGCAGGCGTGAGAACCGCCGCGTCATCACCTCGCGCATCATGCCGAAGTCGTCGCCTGGCGTGATGTCGGTGGAGCGGATGTTGAACTTGCGGTACTGCCCCTTGACGAAGCCTTCCGGCCCCGCCACGACCATGCCGCCGACGGCATTGGTGCCCATGATGTGGGAGTTGTCGTAGATCTCGATGCGGCGAGGCATATAGGCAAGGCCGAAGGTTTCCGCGAAACCCGCAAGAAGGCGCGACTGCGAAGCCGTCTCGGCGAGCTTGCGGCCATGGGCCTCGCGCGCATTGGCGCTGACATGGTCCACCAGATCCTTCTTCTCGCCCCGCTGGGGCACGAGGATCGAGACCTTGTGTCCCGTCTTCTCTGTGAGCGCCGTCGCCAGCAGATCCTGCTCCTCGATCGTTTCGGAGAGGAGGATCTGCCGGGGACAGGGTTTGTCGTCGTAGAACTGCGCCAGAAAGGCGTTGAGCACCTCGGCGCCGGTGAGCTGCGGGTCGGCCTTCGGAAAATAGGCGCGGTTGCCCCAGTTCTGTCCGGTGCGGAAGAAGAAGACCTGAATGCAGGAAAGCCCGCCCTCGTGATGGATGGCGAAGACATCGGCCTCTTCGACGCCGGCGGGATTGATGCCCTGATGGCTCTGGACATGCGAAAGCCCGGCAAGGCGGTCGCGGAACACGGCGGCCCGTTCGAAGTCCAGCTCCTCGGCCGCCTCGTTCATGGACCGCGCCATGGCCTCCTTGACGTTCTGGCTCTTGCCGGAAAGGAAGTCCTTGGCCTCCTTGACGAGACCGGCATAGCCTTCGTCACTGATTTCGTGGGTGCACGGGGCGGAACAGCGCTTGATCTGATAGAGCAGGCACGGCCGCGTGCGCGTCTCGAACACGCTGTCGGTACAGGTGCGCAGCAGAAACGCCCGCTGCAGCGAGTTGATCGTCCGGCCAACCGCGCTGGCGGAAGCGAAGGGGCCGAAATAGTCGCCCTTGCGCGCCCGTGCGCCGCGATGCTTGTAGATCGCGGGGGCGCGGCTGTCGCCGGTGATCAGGATGTAGGGAAAGCTCTTGTCGTCGCGAAGCAGCACGTTAAAGCGCGGCCGCAAGCGCTTGATGAGATTCGCTTCCAGCAGCAGTGCCTCGACCTCGGTCCGGGTCGTGACGAATTCCATGTGCACGGTCTCGCGCACCATGCGCGTCAGCCGGTTGGAATGGAGCCGTCCCTGCGCATAGTTGCTGACGCGCTTCTTCAGGCTACGCGCCTTGCCCACATAAAGAACGTCGCCATCGGAATTCAGCATTCGGTAGACGCCGGGGCCGTTCGGCAACTGCTTGACGAATTCTCCGATCAGCGCAGCGCCTGTCAGCCCCTCATGGCTGGCTCCGCCCTCGTTCCAGTCGATGGCGGTCGCGGCTTGCGGAGCTTCCGGTTCGACGACGGCGTCATCGTCTTCTTCTTCCGTCTCGTCGTAGAGAATGCCGCCATCCGGCAGCTTTCCTCCGGTCATTCATTGATCTCCGTGGCGCCCGGCACTCGCCAGGCGAGATGTTGTCCGCCGTCCAGCGCAATCATTTGGCCGGTGATCGACGGTGTGTCAAAAAGAAAGCGGATCGTCCGCCCGAATTCCTCCAGCCGCGGACCCTGCTCAAGCGGCAGCGCATCGATCTGTGCCTGAAAATCGGCTTCCGCCTGACGCACGCTCTTCAGCGTCGGTCCGGGACCGATCGCATTCACCCTGACACGCGGGGCAAAGGCCTGCGCCATGGTGTGAGTCGCCGTCATCAGCGCCGACTTCGACAGTGTATAGGAAAAAAATCTTGGTGTAAGTGCCAGAACCCGCTGGTCGATGATGTTGACGATAAGCCCATGGGCATCCGGCGGCAATTGCTGGAGGAGGGCGGCGGAGAGGATCGCGGGCGCTCGCACATGCAGGTCGAAGTGCTGGGCGAAATGGTCGGCATTGAAGCTCTCGGCGCTGTCTTCGAGGAACACCGAGGCGTTGTTGACCAAGAGGCCGACCGGTCCAAGTTCGGCCGCCGCCATCCTCATCAGTTCGGCAGTTTCTTCGGCGTCGCACAGATCGGCTTTCAGAGCGATCGCCTTGCGTCCTTCGGCGCGTAATCGCGCGGCAAGCGCCTCGGCCTCGGCAAACGACCCGTTGCCATGGATAGCGATGGCAAAATCGTGGCGCGCCAAGTCTTCCGCTATGGCCGCGCCAAGTCTCTTCGCGGAACCGGTCACCAGAGCTGTCTTCGGTAGGCTTGCTTTCATTGCGATCCAACCCGATTACCTGTGATGCTTGCTGCGCATATATGTCGTGCAACAGCGTGTTGAACAGGGGTAGTCAAAATCTTTTCGCATCAGGCGCCTGGGAAATACTTCGATTAACTTAAGTTTAATTCGGGATTAATTGAGTAATTTTATGTTTAGAATTTGTTATGGTTAACAAATTTTGTGTTGTCGCAAAGCAACATCCCAATTTGGTCACCGGTGTGCCACAATCATTTCATATTTTGGCTCTTTCAATTCCTCAATTCACCGCCATTTATTCCTTCGGAACGGGCAGGGATTTCTAACTATCGTTCTCGCCGCTGTTTGTAAGGATTAAGCGCGGCAGTGAACTGAAAGGAGACAAGTATGCGTACCCTCACTATGATTCTTCTGGCTTCCGCCACGAGCTTTGCTGCTATCCAGGCTGCAAGTGCCGCCGACGCCGTCGACCAGATTCCGGAGGCTCCGGCCGTCACGGACAACTATGCAGCTCCGGCTGGCAACTGGTCCGGCGCCTATGTGGGCGGTATGGCCACCTACGACTTCGGCAAGTTCGACGGTGCAAAGAACCGCGACGCCAAGGGTCTGGGCGGCGCCGTCTACGGTGGTTACAACATGCAGAACGGCCAGATCGTTTACGGTGGTGAAGCCGATATCGGTTATGCTGGCGAAGACGGCAATGCCGGCGCTGGCTACAAGGGCACCCAGGGTGTCAACGGCTCGATCCGTGGCCGCGTCGGTTACGACATGAATCCGTTCCTCGTCTACGGTACGGCCGGTCTTGCCGTTACCAACAATGAGCTGAAGAGCGCCACCGACTCCGACGAGCGCCTTGCCGCTGGTTACACCGTCGGTGCCGGTGTTGAAGCCATGGTCACCGACAACGTCATGGCACGCGTCGAGTATCGCTACAGCGACTACCAGAAGCGTGACTTCGACCTCGACGGTACGAAGGTTACCAAGGGCTTTGACGACCACAGCGTCAAGGTTGGTATGGGCGTAAAGTTCTGATCCTTGTCAGGATCGAACTCATGAAAAAGCCGGGCGCGAGCCCGGCTTTTTTGTTGCCTTGAATTCCTGTGGCCTCAGGTCTGAGGCCGCAGCGCGCCGTAATTCTCGAAGCGCTTGGTGAACTTGGCCGGCCACGCCGTCAGTTCGGTGTGACCATTTTCCCATTGGCCGGGAAAGCGCAGCATCAGGTAGCCGAGCAGGCTTGCCATCGCGAAATGGCCGCCATGCAGCTTCTTGCCGGTCTTCGGCATGTTGGCTTCGAGATGATCGAGGCCGCGAACGACCTTCGACCATTGCCGGTCGATAACCGCCTGGCTGACCAGTTCCGGTGGACGCATACGCTTTTCGTAGACGATGGCCAGCAGGCAGTCGTTGATCCCGTCGCAGAGCGCTTCCAGCAATTCCGCTTCCGTCCGCTTCTCGTCCTTCTTGGGATAGAGGCTCTTGCCGGAAATGCGGTGCAGGTAATGCATGATCGCGCGGCTGTCGAAGATGGCGTCGCCATCGTCGGTTACCAGCGTCGGGATCTTGCCGAGCGGATTGGCATTGATCAGCACCGGCGGGTCGTCATTGGTGTTGACGGTGACCGCCTCGAGATCGATCCCGAGATAGCGGGCCGCCATGCGGACCTTCGAGGAGTAGGGCGAGGTGGAGGAAAAAAGCAGCTTCATGGGGGATCCATTCTCTGGTGCGGTCTTTACCGTCGGGGCGGGATTGAAATGCTCTGTTGCCGGCAGCTGTTGCGGTCCACGTCCGGGCAGGTGCGGAATTCGAGGTCCTTCGTCAGGCAGATCTGAATCTCGTCGAGTTTGCCGTCTTCGCAGGTGACGGCGATGCCGCGCGGATCGAGGCCGCGATTGGCGTCGATGAACTGGGTTTCCAGAACAGCAGGCGAAATCCTCGTCTCTTTCCGGGCTGTTGCAAGGGCGGCGGGTGCCGTCACTTTTTCGTAGGCGGCGCGGGTGACGGCGAAATAGTCGGCCTGACCGAGCCCGGAGCAGGTTCCGTGCTTGCGCCATTCATGCCCGATCAGCCCCATGCTGGGCATGATGTCGAGCATGGGACGGCCGACGCTTTCCGGGACGCGTTGTGCTGCGTCTGTCGCGCAGGATTCCGGATAGCCACGTTCGAATTGCGGCCACAGCCCGTGCACGATCAGGCCATAACTTTTCGATGGCCCACACTGATCGCGATTACCGCCACCCGGATTGAGCGAACAGAAGGTCGGTGACCAGGAAAGCGCCAGAACGTAGTAATCGAAGCCGGTTCCGCGCGGCAGTTTCACCGGGGATGGTGTTGCAGCGGGAGGCCGCGCTGCGCTTTCCTGCTGCGGCGGAGATAGGGGTGGTTTCCCCTCGGGTTTCAGAAAGGTGTAGACGAGAGCGGCCAGTGCCAGAGCGGCGAGGGCGATGAAACCTGCATATCGGGACATGGCGTTCGTCTATCAATCCTGCCTAGCGCAGCGAGGCGCAATGGGCGCCGTAGACATACCACGGGTCGAGACCGCTGGCGCAGTATTCAACGGAGTGGCCGACACCGGCAAGTCCCCAGGTGCTCTCGATCACGTACCAGAGCGCGCGGCGGTGGCCATCGGTTCCGGTGATCGTCGTATTGCAATAGCGGCGTTCGACGCGATGGGTCTCGTCGGCCGGCTGGAAGCGGCTTTCGCGAATGTTGCCGAAGTCCTGCACGGCAAGATCGATCTTGAGAAATTCGCGATTGTCGACAGCAAAGCGGGAGCCGACTTTGCCGGCGACCTGCTCGCAGGATGGCGTTGCCGCAAGGCTTTCGGTGGCGATAGCAAGGGGCATGAGACTGGCAAGCGACAGCGCGGCGCGGATCAGCAGACGGTTCGTCATGATGAATCTCCCCAATGAGCCGCCACAATGTTGAGAAACACCGGCAACGTCAAGGGATCCGGCTGACCTCTCCGTCTGCCGCCTATTCCTCGCTCCTCAGCCAGAAGCAGCGCTGCGAGGCGAAACGATCTTGCGCCAGCACCCGCTTCAGTTCCGGCAATGCCGCATGCAACTCGTCCTTCAGCGTGTAGGGCGGGTTGACGATGATGAGGCCGGAGCCGGAAAGGCCGGTCATTTCGCGGTCGCTGCGAACCGAAAGCTCGGCGCAGAGCATCTTCGGGATCTCAAGCTCCTTGAGTGCCTGATGGAAGGCTGTGATCGGCGCGCCCTTCTTGATCGGGTACCACAGGCAATAGACGCCGGTCGAAAACCGCCGCCATGCGCGAGCGAGACCATCAACCAGCCGGTCGTATTCTCCATCTATCTCGAAAGGCGGATCGACTAGAACGATGCCGCGCTTTTCCTTCGGGGGCAGGTGGGCGCCGAGCGTCAGCCAGCCGTCGAGTTCGGTTACGCGCACCTGATAGTCACCCTCGAAAAGACGAGACAGTGCGCGGCTGTCGTCCGGGTGAAGTTCCGTCGCGGACAGACGGTCCTGCGGGCGGAAGAGCATGCGCGAGAGCTTCGGCGAACCGGGGTAAAGCCGGATGGAGCCGTCGGGATTGAGCGTGCGCACCGCCTCGAGATAAGGAGCAAGAAAGGCCGAGACCGGCGCGGGCAGCTCCGCGTCCAGCAGTCTTCCGATGCCGTCCTTCCATTCGCCTGTCTTCTGGGCCTCTTCGGACGAAAGATCGTATAGCCCGATGCCGGCATGGGTGTCGAGCAGGCGGAAGGCCTTGTCCTTCTGCTGCAGGTATACGATCAGGCGCGCCAGCACCGCATGCTTCAACACGTCGGCGAAATTGCCCGCATGGTAGATGTGGCGATAGTTCATCTGGCGTCCTGATGGTTTCGATGATTTGTCGGAATGGGCCTTTTGGCGCTCTCGGGCTTGGAATATACAAAAGACATGAACATCGCGAGCCCTATTCGTAAGACCGGTCACACGGTCTGTCCGCACGACTGTCCCTCCGCCTGCGCGCTCAACGTCGACGTCGAGCCGGATGGCCGCATCGGCCGTGTGCGTGGCGCACCTGATAACACCTACACGGCCGGCGTCATCTGCGCCAAGGTCGCCCGTTATGCCGAGCGCCTCTATCATCCTGACAGGCTCATGACGCCGAAGCGGCGCAAGGGAGCGAAGGGCGCCGGCGACTGGCAGGAAGTTTCCTGGGAGGCTGCCCTCGACGAGATCGCCGACGCCTTCGTCAAGGCGGAAGCGGCGCATGGCTCCGAGGCGATCTGGCCGTATTTCTATGCCGGCACAATGGGGCAGGTGCAGCGCGACTCGATCGAGCGACTACGTCACGCCAAGCGCTATTCCGGCTTCATGGGCACGATCTGCACCAACATGGCCTGGACCGGCTATGTCATGGGAACCGGTGCGCTTCGCGGACCCGATCCGCGCGAGATGGCGAAATCCGATTGCGTCGTGATCTGGGGCACGAATGCGGTGGCCACGCAGGTCAACGTCATGACCCACGCGACCCGCGCCCGCAAGGAACGCGGCGCGAAGATCGTCGTGATCGATATCTACGACAACCCGACGATGAAGCAGGCCGATCTCGGCCTGATCGTCCGCCCGGGCACCGATGCGGCACTTGCCTGCGCGCTGATGCATGTCGCCTTCCGCGACGGTTATGCCGACCGTGAATACATGGCGAGATATGCCGATGACCCGGCCGGTCTTGAAGCGCATCTCGCGAGCCGCACGCCGGAATGGGCAGCGGCCATCACCGGTCTTTCGGTGGAAGAGATCGAAACGCTGGCGAAACTGGTCGGCACGACAAAGAAGACCTTCTTCCGCCTCGGCTACGGCTTTGCCCGCCAGCGCAACGGTTCGGCCGCCATGCATGCGGCCCTGTCGGTCGCGACCGTCCTCGGCCTCTGGCAATATGAAGGCGCCGGCGCCTTCCACAACAACGGCGATATCTTCCGGCTGAACAAGTCGGAACTGATGGGCACCGGTTATATGGATCCGTCGATCCGCATGCTCGACCAGTCGCAGATCGGACGTGTGCTGACCGGTGACGCCGAGGCCTTGCGTCATGGCGGACCGGTGACGGCGCTCCTGATCCAGAACACCAATCCGATGAATGTCGCGCCCGAGCAGCGACTGGTGAAGCAGGGCTTCCTGCGTGACGACCTGTTCGTCGCCGTCCACGAGCAGTTCATGACGGAAACGGCCGAAGTCGCCGATATGGTCCTGCCGGCCACCATGTTCGTGGAGCATGATGATATCTATCGCGCCGGTGGCCAGAGCCATATCCTTTTGGGACCGAAGCTTGTGGAGCCGCCGGAAACGGTGCGCACCAACCTCTTCGTGATCGAGGAACTGGCGAAGCGTCTCGGCGTGTCGAACTATCCGGGTTTCTGTCTCTCGGAAGAAGAGCATATCGACCGGCTTTTGAAGGCAAGCGGTCAAGCCGGTTATGAGGAACTGAAGGCCGGGCGCTGGATCGACTGTCAGCCGGGCTTTCGCGAGGCCCATTTCCTTGATGGTTTCGGACATCCCGATGGCAAGTTCCGCTTCCGCCCGGATTGGGTCGCTGGCAAGTCTCCCAACAAGCCGCCGGCGAATGTCGGTAATCTCGGCCCCGTAGCAGCGTTGCCGGAGCTGCCTGATCATGTCGACCTGATCGAGGTCGCGGATGCCGAGCATCCCTTCCGGCTCGCGACATCGCCCGCCCGTAACTTCCTGAATTCGACCTTTGCGGAAACAAAGACTTCTTTCGAGAAGGAGGGCAGGCCGGAGGTCATGATCAATACGAGCGACGCCGAACGGCTTTCCATTGCCGCCGGTGATGTCGTGCGCATGGGTAACGGCCGCGGCGAGATCAGGATCCATGCGCGGGTCACCGATGCGGTGAAGCCGGGCGTGCTGGTCGCCGAGGGGCTGTGGCCCAACAAGGCCCATCTCGACGGAGAAGGCATCAACGTGCTGACCGGGGGCGATTGCGTGGCCCCTCATGGTGGTGCAGCCTTCCACGACAACAAGGTCTGGCTCGAAAAGGACGGCGAATGAGCCGTTTCGACAGGACCAGCATCGACATCGTCAGCGACGAGACCGTGTGGAAGGGATGGAGCACCCTGCGGCGCGTTGTTTTCGACTATCGCCGGGATGGGCATGCGACGCAGCTCGAATGGGAGGTCTTTGACCGGGGTGAAGCGGTGGCCGTGCTTCTTCATGACCCACGCCGTGACACCGTGATTCTGGTGCGGCAGTTCAGAATTCCCATTTACCTGCAGGGCGATCCTCCGTTTCTTCTGGAAGTGCCTGCCGGCTCCATGGAGCGTGGCGAGGACCCCGTTGAGACGGTGACCCGCGAAGCCGAGGAGGAAACCGGCTTTCGCATCAAACAGGTCAGACGCCTGTTCTCGGTTTACATGTCGCCGGGAGCGGTCACGGAGAAGCTCCACTTCTTTTACGCCGAGATCAGCCAGACCGACAAGGTCTCCGAGGGCGGAGGGCTGGAGGAAGAACACGAGGATATCGAACTCGTCGACATCCCGTTCGAAAGCGCTCTCGCCATGATCGAAAGCGGAGAAATCTTCGACGCCAAGACGATCATGCTGCTGCAATGGGCAGCGCTGAACCGGGCGAAGCTGTCCGGCGAGATCTGAGATCCCATAGCGCGGCGACAAAAAAGGCCGCGAACGCGCAAAGGTACGTTCGCGGCCAGACGGACGGCGTGGCTGGCCGTCCGCGGGGGCTCGGGAGGTTCAGAACTTGCCCTTGAGGCCGAAGGAGATCGATACCGCCTGGAAATCGGCGCCGGCTCCGTTGGAGTAATGCTCGTCGTCGCTTGTGCCCGTGGTGTCGACCATGCGGACGTCTCCCTTGGTGCGGAAGACCCTCTCGAAATTGCCGGCGACATAGAATGCGGCGTTCTGCGTGAACTCGTAGTTCACGGCGACATTGGCCCCGAGCATGGGGGCGGCCCCCATGGAGTCGTAGAAGCGCAGGTCACGCATCCAGTGGTCGTCGATATCCTCGATGCCGAAGCTGAGGCCACCTTTCACGCCGCCGGAGAGGGTGAAGGCGCCGATCCTGTGTTCCGCATTCGCCGCCAGGAAGGCGACCGGGATCTTCTGGCGATAGCTGATGGCCCTATCGCCGTCGGCAAAGCTTCCGACGGTGTCGTGAAGAGCGGAGGTGCTGTAGATGTAGGAGCCGCCAAAAGCGCTCCATTTCACATCCGAATAGCTGAAGCCCAGGCCGAGATCGAACGTCGTGGCGTCGTTGGAATAGACGTCGCGGTCCACCTCGATCGAGCCGTTGAAATAGTGGTCGAGCTTCGTGTCGGGATGGGTGGAGCGGTGCGTCCAGTCATCGATCGAATAGACGAGCCAGTCATAATCGACCATGTGACCATTGCCGTTGGCCCCGATGTTTACATTGGCCTTCACGCTCCAGTTCTTGTCGAGGTCAGCCATGGCGCCGAACGTATAGAGCGTGACGCCCTTGCTCTCCCAGTCGAGCTGGCTGAGCTTGTGGGAGCCGTCATAGACATATTCCCCGGCCTTGATGTTGGCGAAGCCGATGCCGCCGTAAATGGCAAAGCTCTGGTCGGGAGAAGTGAAGAGATTGTCTGCTGCCGTCGCAAAGGCCGGAGAACAGAATACAAGACCCGCCAGCAAGGCGGTCTTGGCGCGAAGAAGAGACATGCGTTTATCCTCAGTCGTACTATCCAATGGGCTTGGACACTACGATTTTGCTGTTCTTCTTCAACGGGTGGTACCGGCCATTTCTGGGAATGACCCAGGCCAAAAGTGAGTCGATTGATTTTGATTTGTTTCCGCGGAGAGGGTTTGCAACTTGATCTGAAACCGGCAGTCCCCGGTTTCAGAACGTGCCCTTGACGCCGAAGGATACCGACTATGCCTGGAAGTCGGCACCGGCCGCGTCGTCAAACTTGGCCGATGCCGGGTAGAGGGTGCTTTCGACCTTCGTGTCGCCCTTGGCGTGATAGACCTTCTGGTAATCGCCGGCCACATAGATCGAGGCGGACGGCAGAAGCTGGTAGTCGAGGGAGACATTGGCTCCGATCATCGGCGCCGGCTTCATGTCGTCGGTAAAGCGCAGGTAGCGCAGCCAGTGATCGTCGATATCGCTGATACCGAAGGTCGCTCCGCCCTGAATGCCTCCGGAAAGCGTCAGCCCCCCGATGCGCTGCTCGGCATTGGCCGAGACGAAGGCGACGGGAATCTTCTGCCGGTAGGTGATGCCCTTCTCACCGTCCGCAAAGGTGCCAACGGTGTCGTGCAGGGAATAGTTGGAATAGACGTAGCTGCCGCCGTAGCCGCTCCACTGAACGTCCGAATAGCCAAGGCCGCCGCCAAGAGCGAGCCTTGTGCTGTCTGTTTGATAGATGGTCCTGTCGGCTTCGATCGTGCCGTTCAGATAATGGTCGAGCTTCGTGTCGGGATGGACGGACTGGTGCGTCCAGTCATCGATGGAATAGTCCATCCAGTCCCGGTCGACCATGTGACCGTCACCCTTCATGCCGAAGTCGAGCTTGCCCTTGAGACGCCAGCTGTAGCCGAGTTCCAGCGTCGCTCCCATCTTGGCGGTCGGAACGTTCTTGCTCTCCCAGTCGAGCTGGCTGAGCTTGTGGGAGCCGTCATAGACATATTCCCCGGCCTGGAGATTGGTGAGGCCGATGCCCGCAAAGGCGCTCACCGAGCCATCGGACGAAGAATAGAAATTGTCCCGGGCACGGGCGGGCATGATCGTCACCAATACGGCTGACGCAATCAGCAGTAAATGGAAAAAACGAATCGGCATGTCCCGCAACCCCTTGTTGTTCAAGGGAAGGGTGCCCCGGAATGGTTAATGATTGGCTAGCATAAGGTCTGTCGTGGCATGCCGCGTCCTCAGAATGCGATGGCGGCAGCGTCCTTTTCTGAGAGATTGGCAACGGATGGCGCGGTACGAACCATCTCGTATTTGACCTGTGTTACCTTTACGGCGCGGTACCAGTCGACGAGGTCGCCCCAGGGGTCGTTGATCTTGCCGAGACCGGCGATGAAGGCCGCGATGGTGCCGACTTCCGTCTGGCCGGTGACGACGAAATAGCCGCCGAGAGCGAGAATTCCGGCGTAGCCGAGCTGGGTCAGGAAGTTCATGAGGAAGTTCATGGTGAACTTGATCTTGTAGACGCCCATGTTGAGCGCGAAGATCTGCTCGATCCGAGCCCCCTGCACACCGTCCGCGTCAACTGCCGCGCCGCGCTCGACAATGCCGGCGCTCAGCTGCCGCGTGACGTTGATCTTCGCGCCGACCCGGCGGTTGATGGCCGATTGCATCAGTGGCACGAAGCCGATCTGCGGACAGAATACCAGCACCACCACGAGCGCCATCAGAGGCTGGAGATAGATGAGATAAGCCGTGACGGACAGAAGGATGCCGGCCTGCAGCAGCGGTTCCGAAATCGCGCCGCCGACGAAACCGCCGATCGGTTCCGCCTCGGCGATCACGATCGAGAGTTCGGCCCCCTCCCTGGTGACGTCCATGGCATCCGGATGGGCGGTGTCGGCTACGAAGACGACGCGACGCAGCCAGCGCACGGACCGCTCGCCGATCCAGTTGCGGTAGATGTTCAGCGCGAGTTTCACGGATCCCTCCGCGAGGACACAAAGAAGATAGAGGCTCACCAGCGTGACGATGGCGCTGAATGGCTTCAGGTTGGTTGCGTCGTTGACGATCCGCCGCTGGATTTCGAGGGGAATGGTGCCAAGCAGGAAAAGCAGAATGGAGAGGATGGCGATGGCGGCCTGATGCGAGCCGCTGACCCGCCAGACGAAGCGATAAAGTGAAGTCGGCACCACGATTCCCTGCGTTCTCAATCTATGAGTGAGGGATGTTGCTCGCGGATGCCAGGCATTTCAAGCGGCTTGCTTGCCGCAGGTGTCAGAATGCGCCGATCAGCTTGTCGTCAGGATGAGGTGCTCCCTGCTGTTCCCGAACGGCATGGCCGTCCTCCATGCGGATCTTGCCTTCGGCCAGAAGCTTCAAAGCAAGCGGATAGAGCTTGTGTTCGACGGTCAGTACTCTGGCCGCAAGACTGTCGGCCGTATCTCCGGTGACAACAGGAACGGCCGCCTGCGCGAGGATCGGGCCTTCGTCCATGCCCTCGGTGACGAAGTGCACGGTGCAGCCGGCGATCCGCATGCCCGCATCGATGGCCCGCTGATGGGTATGCAAGCCCGGGAAGAGCGGCAGAAGGGAAGGGTGGATGTTGATGATCCGGCCTTCCAGACGCTGGATGAATTCGCCCGACAGCAGTCGCATGTAGCCCGCAAGGCAGACGATATCCGGCGACAGGGTTTCAAGCGCGGCGAGGATCGCTGCTTCGTGTTCGGCCTTGCTGGCGTAATCGCGGCGTTCGAAGGCGAAGGTAGCGATGCCGCGTTCGGCGGCCTTCGCCAGTCCACCCGCCGACGACTTGTCGGATATGACGGCAACCACTTCTGCCGGGAAGTCCTGCGCCTCACAGGCGGCGGCGAGCGCCAGCATGTTGGAACCGCCGCCCGAAATGAAGACGACGACGCGTTTGCGCGGCGTTGTCATAGGGCGAGGACACCCTGGTAGCGCGTGCCGGGTTCACCTTCCGCGCGTGCGATCATCCGGCCGAGCGGAATGACGGTCTCGCCTTCGGCCTTGAGCGCGGCCGAGACGCGCTCGGCATCTGCTGCCGCGACAACGACGATCATGCCGATGCCGCAGTTGAAGGTGCGCAGCATTTCGTTCTGGGCGACGCCGCCGGTCTTTGCAAGCCAGGAGAAGACTGCCGGCGGCTTGATGGCGCCAAGGTCGATTTCTGCGGCAAGATGCTTCGGCAGGACGCGCGGAATGTTTTCCGGGAAGCCGCCGCCGGTAATGTGTGCCAGCGCCTTGAGCGCACCGGTTTCGCGGATCGCCTTGAGAAGCGGCTTCACATAGATGCGGGTCGGTTCCAGCAGGGCCGCGCCGAGCGTCTTGTCGCCATCGAAGGGCGCCTTGTCGTCCCAGGAGAGACCCGACAGGGTGACGATCTTGCGCACCAGCGAAAAGCCGTTGGAGTGAACGCCGGAGGAGGAGAGGCCGAGGATGACGTCGCCTTCCGCGATATCGCCTGCCGGGAGGAGCTTGCCACGTTCGGCAGCACCGACGGCAAAGCCGGCAAGGTCATAGTCGCCGCCCGCATACATGCCGGGCATTTCCGCGGTTTCCCCGCCGATCAGTGCGCAGCCTGCCTCGCGGCAGCCGGCGGCGATGCCGCCGACAATGGCCGCGCCCTGTTCGGGATCGAGCTTGCCCGTCGCGAAATAGTCGAGGAAGAGCAGCGGTTCTGCGCCCTGCACCACGAGATCGTTGACGCACATGGCGACGAGATCGATGCCGACGGTATCGTGGATGCCCGCGTCGATGGCGATCTTCAGCTTGGTGCCGACGCCGTCATTGGCCGCAACGAGGATCGGGTCGTTGAAGCCCGCGGCCTTGAGGTCGAACAGGCCGCCGAAGCCGCCGATCTCGCCGTCGGCGCCAGGACGTCGCGTGGAGCGTACCGCCGGCTTGATCTTCTCGACCAGCAGGTTTCCGGCATCGATGTCAACGCCGGCGTCGCTATAGGTCAGACCGTTCTTTCCAGACTGGCTCATCCCGTGTCTCCGATGGGTATCGATTATGGGGCTGGCAATTGCATGAAGAGGCTCGACATGCAAGTCGCGAGGCTGGATTCGCGATGTTTTCCGGCAGTTTTCGCAAGAGACTTATATAGAGAGGTATGTCGTGACGGCCTGTTCTGTCCGCGAGCCATCTTGACCCGCGCTTCGCCCATACCCTAATTCCTATACGGGCTTGTCGCATATTCGCGCGAGACCGCAGCACGCGCGACGAGAGGAACGCTTCATGGTGCAACATATCAGCGGAACGGGTCTGCGGCGTCAGTTGCTGTTCTGGCTTGCTGCCCTCGTCGTTTGCGTCTTCTTCCTGATGACGTTCCGGGCAATCCTTCTGCCTTTTATCGCCGGCATGGCGCTGGCCTACTTCCTCGATCCTGTCGCAGACAGGCTGGAGCGCCTTGGCCTCAGCCGCATGATGGCGACCGTGGTCATCCTGACGGCCTTCGTCATCGTTTTCGTGCTGTCGCTGATGATCATCATTCCGATCCTGGCGAGCCAGCTCAACCAGTTCATCCAGCACATTCCCGGCTATGTCACGGAACTGCAGGAATTCATCGCCACGTCGAACGCCGCATGGCTGCCGCAATGGCTGAATTCCCAGATGGACACGATCAAGGAGAATTTCTCCAAATATCTGTCCGAGGGCGTCGGCTTCATCGGTACGCTGTTCGGCCAGATCTGGAATTCCGGCAAGGCGCTGGTGGATGTCGCCTCGCTTCTGGTCGTGACCCCGGTCGTTGCCTTCTACCTGCTCCTCGACTGGGACAGGATGATCGCCAAGGTCGACAGCTGGATACCGCGCAACAATGTGGCCACCGTCCGCGAAATCGCGACCGAACTGGACAGCACCATCGCCGGCTTCGTGCGCGGGCAGGGCTCGCTCTGCCTGATCCTCGGCATATATTACGCAGTGGGGCTGTCGCTGATCGGCCTGAACTTCGGCCTGCTGATCGGCTTCTTCACCGGCATGATCAGCTTCATTCCCTATGTCGGTTCCACCGTCGGCCTGCTGCTTGCGGTCGGTGTTGCGCTGGTGCAGTTCTGGCCGGATTACGTCCACCTCATCATCGTGGCGGTGTTCTTCTTCTCCGGGCAGTTCATCGAAGGTAACATTCTGCAACCGAAGCTTGTCGGCCAGAGCGTCGGCCTGCATCCCGTCTGGCTGATGTTTGCGCTGTTTGCCTTTGGTGCGCTGTTCGGCTTCGTCGGCGTTCTTGTCGCGGTGCCGGCGGCAGCCGCCATCGGCGTGCTTGTCCGTTTTGCGCTGGCAAGATATCTTGAGAGTGATTTGTATTACGGGCAGACGGCTGCCGACGGCGAGCCGCCCGTGAAGGATGTTTCAGAGAAGTAAATGAGTGAGATCAAGAAGGTCGTGTCGCGGCGCAGCATCGCCGAACAGCTTCCGCTCGCCTTCGATCACGGCAAGGCGACGGGACGCGACGACCTGCTGGTGTCGGACCGCCTCGAGGCGGCCGTCGCAATAATCGATTCATGGCCGCAATGGCCGTCGCCCGTTGTGGTTCTGATGGGACCCGAGGGGTCGGGGAAATCGCATCTGGTCGACATCTTTCGGCAGCAGAGCGGTGCGGCGGACGTGCATCCCCAGGCCGGAGCCGATGCCTCCCGTCAGGCGGAAACCGGACCGGTGGTGTTCGAGGATGCGGACAGGGAAGGCTTTGACGAGGTCGAGCTTTTCCATCTCATCAACACCGTGCGCGAGCATGGCACCAGCCTGCTGATGACGTCGCGCACCTGGCCGCCGTCGTGGAATGTCGCGCTGCCCGACCTGCGTTCGCGCCTGAAGGCTGCGACCATGGTGGAGATCGGAAGCCCCGATGAGGCGCTGCTTTCGCAGGTCATGGTGAAACTGTTCGCCGACCGCCAGCTTTACGTCGATGACAAGATTGTAGGTTATATCGTGCAGCGCATGGAGCGATCCTTCTCCGCGGCGCAGGATATCGTGGAGAGGATCGACCGGCTGGCACTGGCGCGTCGAACACGGATCACCCGGACACTGGCCGGGGAGGTTCTGAACGAGCTCTACGCGACCAGCGGATCGGAGTGACTGTCACAGGACTGTCGTCAAACTGTTATAATTGGCGCGGGAAACCGATAAAGGGATGGAAGACATGGATTCTGTGGTAAGCGACGCGGCCGACGTATCAGACGCCGAGGTGACGGCCACGGATGAGCTCCTGTCGAGTTCCGACCGGTTCATCAACCGCGAATTCTCGTGGCTTCAGTTCAATCGCCGCGTGCTGGAAGAAACCCTGAATACCGCCCATCCGCTGCTGGAGCGCGTCAGGTTCCTGTCGATTTCCTCCACCAATCTCGATGAATTCTTCATGGTGCGCGTCGCCGGCCTCGAAGGTCAGGTTCGCCAGGGCATCACCATCAAGAGCCCGGACGGCAAGACGCCGGCTGAGCAGCTCGACGAAATCCTCAAGGAAATCGACAACCTGCAGATGGAGCAGCAGGCGTCGCTGGCGGTGCTGCAGCAGTATCTTGCCAAGGAAGACATCCTGTTCGTGCGCCCGGCCGCGCTGTCCGCCGAAGATCGCAGCTGGCTCGAAACCTCGTTCGAGGAATCGATCTTCCCGGTGCTGACACCGCTGTCGATCGATCCGGCGCATCCTTTCCCCTTCATCCCCAATCTCGGCTTCTCGATGGGGCTGCAGCTGGAGAGCAAGCGCAATCGAGAGCCGATGACGGCCCTGCTGCGCCTGCCGCCGACGCTTGACCGTTTCATCCGCTTGCCGGACGAGAAGACGACCATTCGCTACATCACGCTGGAAGATGTCGTCGGCCTGTTCATTCACCGCCTTTATCCCGGGTATGAAGTGACCGGCTTCGGCACTTTCCGCATCATTCGCGACAGCGATATCGAAGTTGAGGAAGAGGCCGAGGATCTGGTGCGCTTCTTCGAGACGGCGCTGAAACGCCGCCGGCGCGGGTCGGTGATCCGCATCGAGGTCGATTCCGAAATGCCGGTCTCGCTACGCCAGTTCGTGGTGCATGAATTGGCCGTTCCGGATAACCGCGTCGCGGTTCTGCCGGGCCTTCTCGCGCTCAACACGCTTTCGGAAATCACCAAGGCTCCGCGCGACGATCTGCGTTTCGAGCCTTACAACGCCCGCTTCCCGGAGCGTGTGCGCGAGCATGCCGGCGATTGCCTTGCCGCCATCCGCGAAAAGGACATGGTGGTTCACCACCCCTATGAAAGCTTCGACGTCGTCGTGCAGTTCCTGCTGCAGGCCGCCCGCGATCCTGATGTGCTGGCGATCAAGCAGACGCTTTACCGCACGTCGAACGACAGCCCGATCGTTCGTGCGCTGATCGACGCCGCCGAGGCCGGCAAGTCGGTGACCGCGTTGGTCGAACTCAAGGCCCGCTTTGACGAGGAAGCCAACATCCGCTGGGCGCGCGACCTTGAACGCGCCGGCGTGCAGGTGGTCTTCGGCTTCATCGAACTCAAGACCCACGCCAAGATGTCCATGGTGGTGCGTCGCGAGGACGGCAAGCTCCGCACCTATTGCCATCTCGGCACCGGCAACTATCACCCGGTGACGGCGAAGATCTATACGGACCTTTCCTTCTTCACCTGCAATCCGAAGATCGCCCATGACATGGCGAACATCTTCAACTTCATCACCGGCTATGGCGAGCCGGAAGAGAGCATGAAGCTGGCCGTTTCTCCCTACACGCTGCGTCCGCGCATCCTGCGGCACATCGAGGAGGAGATCGTCCATGCCCGCAACGGCGCGCCGGCGGCGATCTGGATGAAGATGAACTCGCTGGTCGATCCGGAGATCATCGACGCGCTCTACCGCGCCAGCCGCGCGGGCGTCGATGTCGATCTGGTCGTTCGCGGCATCTGCTGCCTGCGTCCGCAGGTGCCGGGCCTCTCAGACAATATCCGCGTCAAGTCGATCGTCGGCCGCTTTCTCGAGCACAGCCGCATCTTCTGCTTCGGCAATGGTTACGGCCTGCCTTCGGAGAAGGCGCTGGTCTATATCGGCTCGGCCGACATGATGCCGCGCAATCTGGACCGGCGCGTCGAAACGCTGGTGCCGCTCACCAACCCTACCGTGCATGAACAGGTTCTATCACAGATTATGCTGGGCAATCTGATTGACAACCAGCAGAGCTACGAGATATTGGCCGACGGGACGTCAAGGCGCATGGAAGTGCGCCCCGGCGAGGAACCTTTTAACGCGCAGCACTATTTCATGACCAATCCGAGCCTTTCTGGACGTGGGGAGTCATTGAAATCGAGCGCGCCGAAACTGATTGCCGGTATCATATCCGGTCGGAAACGCTAAACTGGTACTTCATGACAAGATCTGAAGCGCAGGGGCGCTTGCCCGGCATTGCCCCTGTTTCCGTTGTCGATATTGGTTCGAATTCGATCCGTCTCGTTGTCTACGAGGGCCTTTCCAGGGCGCCGACGGTACTTTTCAACGAAAAGGTGCTTTGCGGTCTCGGCAAGGGGCTGGCATCCAGCGGTCGCATGGACGACGAGGGTGTTACGCGTGCGCTTGGCGCCCTTCGCAGGTTCGGCGCGCTCTCGCGTCAGGCTCGTGCCACGGCGATGTATGTGCTGGCGACGGCTGCGGCTCGCGAGGCGGCAAACGGCCCGGAATTCATCCGCAGGGCAGAAGAGATTCTCGATCACAAGGTGATCGTGCTGACCGGTGAGGAAGAGGCGCTTTATTCCGCCCTCGGCATCGTCAGCGGCTTCCACGATCCTGATGGGATCGCAGGCGACCTCGGCGGCGGCTCTCTTGAACTGATCGACATCAAGGGCCGCGAACTCGGCAAGGGCATCACCCTGCCGCTCGGTGGCCTGCGCCTGTCGGAAACCGTGGGCGGTTCGCTGTCCAAGGCGCGCGCCTTTGCGCGCAAGCAGATCAAGGGCGCGAAGCTTCTCGAAAAAGGCGCTGGACGCACCTTCTATGCCGTCGGCGGCACCTGGCGAAACATCGCCAAGCTGCATATGGAACTGCGCAAGTATCCCCTTCACATGATGCAGGGCTACGAACTGCCATACGGCGAGATCGTCTCCTTCCTTGAAGAGGTGGTTTCGGGCGCAAATTCGCGCGATCCGGCATGGGCGTCGATTTCCAAGAGCCGTCGCTCGCTGCTTCCCTTCGGCGCCATCGCCATGCAGGAAGTGCTCGAGGCGATGAAGCCCGCACGGGTCTCCTTCTCCGCTCAGGGCGTTCGCGAAGGCTATCTCTTCTCGCTCCTCTCCGAAGAGGATCAGGCGCTGGATCCGCTGCTGACCGCAGCCGATGAACTCGCCATCCTGCGCGCTCGCTCGCCCGAGCATGCGCGCGAGCTTGCCGAATGGACGGGCCGGATGATGCCCTTCTTCGACATTGCCGAAACCGAGGAAGACGTGCGATATCGCCGGGCGGCCTGCCTGCTGGCGGATCTCAGCTGGCGTGCTCATCCCGACTATCGCGGGCTGCAGGCGCTCAACATCATTGCGCACTCGTCCTTTGTCGGCATCACCCATCCCGGCCGCGCCTTCATCGCGCTGACCAACTACTATCGCTTCGAAGGGCTCTATGACGACGGCCGCACCGGTCCGCTGGCGACCATTGCGACCGAGCGCCTGCTTGAGCGCGCCAAGCTTCTCGGCGGTATGCTGCGCGTGGTCTATCTCTTCTCGGCATCGATGCCCGGCATCGTTCACGATCTGGCTTTCCGCCGGTCGGAGCGGTCCGACCTCGACCTCGAATTCGTCGTGCCCCACGCCTATCGCGACTTCGCCGGCGAACGCCTCGACGGCCGCCTCCAGCAATTGGCGAAGCTGACGGGCAAGCGACTGGCTTTCGTCTTCGAGTAGCCGATATACCCAAAATCCTAGGTTGAAAATCACGCGGACTCGGATAATTTCCCCCATACGTTGAATTTGGGGGTGTCGATGCAACGTGCCGATCTTGACGATATTATAGACCGGAAAATCCAGTCGCGGATCAAATCCGGGTTGAGTAGCGGTGAACGGGAACTGGCCGCGAAATTATCACAAAATTTCAAAGCGAAGGTTGAGCTTGATAGGATTGCCGAAGGCCTGAAATCATCAAACGACAATGCACAACGGAAAAGCGAGCGCCGCAGCTATCGGGTGAGGGTCGTCAAAAAGGCGATGTATGATACCGCTGAAGCATTGATTCGTGCGTCACGGAAAAAGCAATCCGAGGAACGCATCGCAAAAGCTGTTCAAAAGCGTCTGAGTGAATGGTGTCGAAAGCATGTCAACCACTTGAAGGTGTGATGCTATGACTGCACTTAGCAAGGAAACGCTGGAGTATCAGCGCGCTATCATCGAACTTCCGCGTTTCGTAATGTCTGGGGTGGCGATATTCGCGACGGCTGCGTCTTTTTTTATTCGGGATCTTCCCGAAGGCCAGATTCAGAGCATGCTGATGAAGTTCCTGTACATAGTCGGCATGGTTCTGACTTTGCTGACCTTCAGCTATGGCTTCAAGTTATCGACGGGTCTGGTGAATGTCATGAGGTCATCTCCGTCAAATGAAAATGCCAGCTCGCAGATCGACCAGCTAATTGCCGGAGATTACAGGACCTTTTCCTGGATTGGCGCCGTTTGCATCCTGTCCTGGGTGGTCGTGATTTTTCTAATGGCTCTGTGTTGAAGCAAAAAGGCCGGCGGCAGGAATGCCGCCAGCCTCTTTTCGTCCCTGGACGTTCTTACTTGGCAGAGAGGAATTCGCCGACTTCGAGCAGGACGAACTCGTTGTCGTCGGCCTTGTCGAGGGCGCGACCGGCCGAGAAGGGCAGGTTGTTGTCGTTGCCGACGACGATATGGGTAGGATCGACCACATCGACGTTTTCAATGGTGACGAAAGGCATGTCGTAGAAGCCTTCGCCGCCGCCTTGGCGCTTCTTGTTGTCCGGGTCGGAGATCTTCATGAGATCGATGTAGCCGATCTTGCGGACGGCCTTTCCGACGTTTTCGTCGGTCATCTCGATCTTGTAGATGCGCTTGTGCGCGGCCGGAACGGCAAAGCAGGTCGGTTCGGGCTTCTTCGGATCGGCGCAGGCCTTGTCGGCCGTGCCGGCGCCGTTGTCGCGCTCGATGATGAGAGCGGTGGTGCCGTCGATCATGTTGAAGTCGCCGATGGCCTCGCCGCCTTCAGACAGTGGATAGAGCCAGGAACGGCCGGTCCAGGCCTTGGAGGCGACATCGAGTTCGATGATGCGCAGGGCCGTCAGGCCGTCGGCCTTTTCGACCGAGCCGTCTTCGAGGAAGAGCGGGCCTTCGAGCAGGCCATAGAGCTTGGAGCCATCCTTCGACATGGCGAGGCCTTCATAGCCGCCGGAACGCTTCAGGTTGAAGGCTGCCATCTTGGCGGTCGGATTGGCCGGAACGACGAGCGTCGGATGGTCGGGCGACTTCACTTCGGTCTCGCCTGCCTTGGTCGAGATGACATCGGTCAGCTTGCCGTCCCTGGTGAACTTCAGGATGTAGGGGCCGAACTCTTCGCCGATCCAGAAGCCGTCTGCGACGGGCTGGATCGATTCGACGTCGAAGTCGGCGCCGGTGAGATAGCGCTGCTCGGCGCCTTCCATGACGATCGGGAAGGGGGCCTTCTTGTCCGGGTCGGACAGGAATACGGTTCCAAGACGCTCGACCTTGCCGGCATCCCAGTCGAACTTGATGTGATGCAGCATCAGCATGGAGTCGCTGGAATTGATCTTCGAGCCGAAGCCGTTGTCGGAGAGGCTCCAGAAGGTGCCGTCCTCCATGGTCTTGATGCCGGAGAAACCCTGTACGGCCTGTCCGTCGAAGGGCATCGAAAGACCGGTCGGGCGAACGCCGTCCTTGCCCGGAACGGTGCCGAGGCCTTCGGCGCGCTTGCGGTCTGCCGTGGTGAACTTGCCCGAGGTCTTCAGGTGGGCGGGAGCATCGGCCGGAGCGGAGATGATCGTGTTGGCCGGAAGGATTGCGTGGGAAACGAGTTTCGCCGGGAAGGCGACCTCGTCGGCAAAGGCCGGAGCGGCGAGAAGGAAAAGGGATACGGAAGCAAAGAGATGTTTTTTCACGGCGTCACCCATTCGTAGGAAGGTTTGAGACGCGGCATGCTTAAGGAGCGCCCATGTCAGGGCGATTGCTGTTCGATGAAGTTTCGGTGACTGTCCTCAGGCGCGAAGCAGCGTCAGCCAGTGGCCGGGCGTCATGCCGTAGCAGTTCTTGAAATGACGGGTGAAATGGCTCTGGTCGGCAAAGCCGGCGTCGTAGGCGGCTTCCGCGATCGGCATGCCGCTGCTTATCATGCCCTTTGCCCGCTCCAGCCGCCGCATGGTGCGATAACGATGCGGGCTCGTGCCCGTCACCAGCCGGAACTGGCGGGCGAGTGAATAGCGGTTGAGATCGGTCAGCGTTTCCAGTTCTTCCGAGGAAACCTGTTCGGCACAGTTTTCCCTGAGATAGGCGCAGGCGCGCGCAACGGCCCGCTCCGCCTTGGTCGATACCGCCTGCCGGTTGCCGGCGTGTCGTCCCAGGCCGTCCGCGATCCGGCTCAGCAGGTCGGAGAGCGCCAGTCCATCGGGAGCATGATCGAGATCGACAAGCGCCTCAGCGAGAGCCCGGGCAAGCCGGCTGTCGGAGAGGACCGGGGTCGATACGAAGGGCAGGGTGGCCGAAGGCTTGTCGCAGGCGTCGCGGATCAGTTCCGGGGGAATGTACATCATCCGGTATCGCAGGCCGTCGTCGGTGCCCGCAGCACCGTCATGAACCTCGTCGGGGTGGAGCACGATGACATTTCCGGGCAGGCTGAAACGCGTTTCCCCGCGATAGGAGAAGGCCTGCACGCCGCTGATCGTCAGCCCGAGCGCATAGGTATCGTGCCGATGCGGCGCAAAGCCGTTGCCGGAAAACTGGGCTTCGATGCGCTCGATGCCGTGGGTATCGATACCGGAACGGATCGCGTCGACCGGCCTGCACGAACGTTCAAGACCTTGGCTATCGAAGGCTGGTAGCCCGGCAAGCGTATCAAGAAGACCGTTTCCGGAGTGTTGCATGTTCGATACCAAGTTCGTCGTTGTCCTGCGCGAGGATCTCGCCGCATGGCAGAAGCTAAACGTTACCGCCTTTCTCACCAGCGGCATAGTCGCGAGGGAGGAAGGCATGATCGGCGAGCCGTATAGAGACGCCGCGGGTAATCTCTACAATGCGCTTTGCATCCAGCCGGTTGTAGTCCTGTCCGGCGATCAGGAGACCCTCCGCAAGATCCATTTGCGATCCCTGGAGCGGGAAGTGCCAAGCTCCCTCTACATCGAGGAGATGTTTTCAACCGGCCATGACGCCGCCAACCGTGCCGTTTTTGCCGAGTTCTCCCCGGAGAATGCGAAGGTGGTGGGCCTTGCACTGCGCGCCGACAAGAAGACCGTCGACAAGATCACCAAGGGCGCCCGGATGCATGGATAAGGTCCAGCAGGGCGCCGATGCCGAGGGGTAGCAGGGTGAGCGCGGCGTTCACGGGCGTCGCGAACCCAAGCACCAGCGAGGTGGCGAGGCTCACCAGCAGATAAAGCCCCCAGGCCAGCTTCTGTCGGGTCATCAGGCCGGCGATGCAGAGGGCGAGATTGATCAGAAGCAGCGAGATGGCGATTGCCGAGGCGAGCGACGGCGACATGAAGCCGCGCCGTCTCAGATCTGCAGTGGCCAGCGCAAGCACTGCGGTGGCAATGACGAGCCCGACCAGTTTTCTCGATGGCAAAATTCCGGACAATCAGGCCTCCAGAGCCAGAACCGCGAAGCTCGCGAGCCAGTGTTCGCCCATATAGTCACCGGCGACGTGGGGCAGGGACGCGGCAAGATGCCGATCGGCGGCCGCTTGCAGGACAGCATGGCGCGGGTCGTCCACGGGGAGTGCGTTGGCGAGTGAGCGAAAGCACCATGCACGACTGAGGTTCAGCCCGTCCAGATGCGCAATCTTGCCGTCGGATCGGTCCGAGACGCTGGCGTGCGAAAACAGCGTCGTCGGCTGCCTCTCTGCAAGCCTCGGCAGGAATTTGCTCAACCAGTCGGCGACGAACGTCTCGACAGGCAGAAGGCGACGCATGCATTCCGCCTCGGCAAGGGCAGGCGACAGGAAGTCGTCGCCGGACGGCTCTCCCCAGGCAGGGCAATCCCGGTCCTCGTCATACCAGCGAAGAGCCGTCGTGCGGAGAAGATCGACCAACGTTTGGTCATTGATCGCGGTGCCGTAGTCCGCCGCCAGCCGGATCGCGAAGGCCGTGTTGAAATGCGTGCCTACCCTGACGGGATAGGTGGCGAGAGGCAGGAAGTCATTGAAGCAACCGGCGATAAGCCGGGAGAGGGGCCGAAGGATATCCGCGAAGCGGCTATCCTTCATAACTTCCAGTTCCGCCGCGAGCTTCAGCAGCCAGCCCCAGCCATAGGGACGCTCGAAACCGCGCGGTTCGGGCCGCTCGAAGAGTGCGACTTCACCGGCGACGGCGTCTGTGGTCAACCGCCGTTCGAAAAGGCTGAGGATCTCGGGCGCTGACGGGAGATCGGCGAAGCGGTTGAGGAGGCGGGCAAGCATCCAGTAGCCGTGCACACAGGAATGCCAGTCATAGCTGCCGAAGAAGACCGGGTGCGTCTCGCGGGGCGAACGCACATCATCGTGGCTGCCGAAGACGAAGCCTGGCTTATGGGGGTATTCCCGCTCGACATGGGAAAGCGCGATACGCGCAAACTTTTCAGCCGTTTGCAGGTCGAGTTCATGCGTCCGCGCCATTGCCATCTCCCCTCGCATCGAAGGCATCACCCCAATCCGCACGACGGGCCGCCTTGAAGATTGCTCCGTCGCGACGGCTGACGGTGATCTCCGAGGCGCTGCCGTCGGTGCGACAGAGCTTCAGCCGTCCAACGCCACCGGAAATCCTCGGTGGAGCCAGAACCCGGGCTTCCGGCGGTTCTGCGGAATGCCGCGAGGCGGCGATGAAGATGTATTTCTCGTCTTCCCACGGCACTTCTCCCTGCTTGGCGAGGCGATGCACGCGCGAGCGTGCGACGCGGCGGGAGAAGTGGCACCAGTCCGGCGCTTCGATGGGGCAGGCTGCGGCATGCGGGCAGGGGGCCACGATATGGGCGCCTGCCTCCAGCAACGTCGCCCGCGCCGTCAGGATGCGCCGCCAGCCGGCTGGTGTCCCGGGCTCCACGATGACGATGGTGTGGCCGGTCAGCGCCCAGAGCCGGGAAATTGCTGCCGGTATGGCGTTCTCGGCTATCTCGTCCAGCACATAGGCGAGTGTCACGAGATCGGCGGTTGGCAACTGGGGAATGGAACCGGTGAGATCGCCAGCAAGCCATTGGCAATCCACTCGCCCAGCCTTGGCGAGTGCATCGCCGACCGAGCGTATCGCGGCACTTGCCTCGACGAGGCTTGCCCGCCTGAGCTCCGGCCAGCAATCGGCCGCAGCCCAGAGCGCGGTGCCCGGGCCTGCACCGACATCGATCAGGCTTTCCGGCGCGAAGGAGGGCGATGCTTCCTCGACCATGGAAAGCGCCGCACGAACGGCTGCGAAGGTGGCGGGCAGGCGAGTGGCGAGATACGCCTTGGCGGCCAGTTCGCCATCGATGTGGAACTTGCCGTCGCGCACTTCGCGGCGATAGCGGTCGGACAGCTTTTCGCTGGCACGCTGCAGACGCTCCAGCGGTTCGCGGGCAAGCATCTGGTCTACGGCGGCACGGAGCGGAGCGGGCAGTTCCACGGCGATGACCTCAGTTTTGCGCCGACCACTCGGGGCGCGTGATCGACATCACGATCAGATCGGCCCGGTTGCCGTCAGGAAGCACGGCCGATTGCCGCTCCGTACCTTCCTCGACAAAGCCGTTTTTCCGGTAGACGGACTGCGCCCGATCATTTCCGCGGATCAACTTGAGCCAGAAGCGAAAGGTCTTCGTTTCGCGAAAGACGAAATCGACCGCACCGCCCACAAGCCGAGAGCCATGTCCCTGTTCCGGAACCGCTACCGCAATCCTCTTGAGACAGACATTGCCGTCCCGGTTGTCAAAGTCCTTGAGGATCACGAAGCCGACCGGCAATCCGGCCTCCACCTCGCCAATCAGGTAGACGAACGTATCGTTCGCCATGCATGCCTTGTGCTCTTCGGCGCTGTAACGACCTATGAAGTAGTCGTAACCCGGCAGACGTTCGGTTTCCATGATGAAACCGATGTCATCAGGCGATGCGAGTCTCAGCCGCAGAGCCGGCATCCGCTCAGAATTCCACCGCTTCGACGCGCTTGTCGACGAAGCGCAGGCCGACACCACCGGAAATCAGCTTCAGCGCCAGATCCCCGAACAGTTCCCGACGCCAGCCCTGCAGGGCTGGAACGTCGGCCTTCTCGCCTTCGGCCGCGATCTTTTCCAGATCGTCGCTGTTGGCGATCACCTTGGAGGCGACGCCATGCTTTTCCGAGGTCAGGCGCAGCAGCACCTTGAGGAGTTCGACGGCGGCCTGAGCACCTTCCGGCGCATGATTGTGACGCTGGACGTGCGGCATGTCGGACTTCGGGAGTGCGAGCGCAGCGTTGACCTGTTCGATGATGGCTGCACCCGAGGAGGAACGCTCCCAACCCTTCGGGATGGTACGCAGGCGGCTGAGCGCTTCCGTGTCCTTCGGCTGCTGCTGGGCGATTTCGTAGATCGCGTCGTCCTTCAGCACGCGGGAGCGCGGCACGTTGCGGCTGCGTGCTTCACGCTCACGCCATGCGGCGACATATTGCATGACTGCGAGTTCCTGCGGCTTGCGCAGCCGCATCTTCAGGCGCTGCCACGCATCGTCGGGATGCAGGTCGTAGGTCTCGCGCGATTCGAGAATGGCCATCTCTTCCGTCAGCCATTCGGCGCGACCGTCGCGCTCGAGATCGGACTTGAGCTTGAGGTAGACGTCGCGCAGATGGGTGACGTCTGCCAGCGCATAATCGAGCTGCTTGTCGGAAAGCGGTCGACGGCTCCAGTCGGTGAAGCGCGACGTCTTGTCGATATGGACGTTCTTCACCTTCTGCACCAGCTGGTCGTAGGAGACGCTGTCGCCGAAGCCGCAGACCATCGCAGCCACCTGGGTATCGAAGATCGGATGCGGGATGAGGTTACCGAGGTGGAAGATGATTTCGATGTCCTGCCGGGCGGCATGGAACACCTTTACCACCGAATCATCGGCCATCAGGGTGAAGAAAGGGGCAAGGTCGAGACCCTTGGCCAGCGGATCGACGATCACTTCGAGATCGGGGCTGGCCATCTGGATAAGGCAGAGTTCCGGCCAAAACGTTGTTTCCCGGAGAAATTCGGTATCGATCGTAATGAAATCCGATTGGGCGAGCTTGAGGCACGCTTTCTCTAATGCGGCGGTAGTTTCAATCATTTCGGCTCGGTCATGTAAAAAAGGTTGTTAACCTTAGTTCTCCTTTCGACCGTGGATGTCAATACGAACGGCCTGCCGCGGCCGCGCGTACGACAGTTGCGCCCTGTTTTCGCAATTTGTGACGGTAAATCGCGAGGCAGGTTTACTTTTCGTGGCGAAGCGCGACGATGTTGTCGCGATGAACACGCTCATAGGGTGCGAAATAGATGACGCTGCCATGCGCTAGTTCCGGGGCGATGAAATCAGCGAGACTGGTCTTGTCGAGATTGGGATCGGCGACGTTATCCATCAGCCGCTGGAGGTAGTCACGGTTCGCCTGGATCAGGTCCGGCGCATAACCGCCGCCACCGATCCGCTCCTCGGAGCCGTGGTTCGGCAAGATGTGGCGGATGGGAAGCCCGGCGAGTCGGTCAAGTTCCTCGATGTGACGAAGCGTATGCTCCGGCTCGGAAATATAGGTGACCGTATCCTCCAGCGTATCGCCGGCAAGAAGGACACCGATGTCGGGCAGGAAAAGAACTGTTCCGTCCGCGCTGTGGATATCGAACTGCAGGAGTTCGACGTTCCATTTGCCGACATTGAGTTCGAGCCGCTCATTGAAAAGAGTGTTGGGCATCACGACGGGATCGATGGGCGGGTTCTTTGCGGCGAGAACTGCGGCGTTGTCAGCCATCGCCTGTGCCGTCAGCCGGCTGGCTATGATTTCGCAGTCGGCAAAGACCGCGTTTCCGGCGATATGATCGGTGTGCCAGTGGCTGAGCACCACGCGAATGCGGGAGACGCCAAGCCCCTCCAGATGACGCCTTACGGCGCGGGCGTGATCGAGGGAAATATGCGTATCGTAGACGAGCGCCTCGTTGCCGGAAACGATGGCGTAGCTGGCGACGCCGAGGCTGTAGGCGCCGTCGTCCAGCCAGTTTCGGTGAGGCGAATGCAGGCGTTTTCCGGGAATGCGGCCGTCGTAATAGGCGAAGAGCCCGGAATAGGGCTCGAGGATACGGAGCGTGGCGGCAAGGTCGGTCACGGCAGCTTCCTGCGCTGGTGTCGTCGCAGGTTGATGCCTGTGTGGCCTGTCCGCTGTCAAGTCACGCAATCGGGCCATATGGCCGGATGAAGCGTGTCATACGACCCGCACATAGCTGGTCATGCCGGTCTTCTGGTGCTCGATGATGTGGCAATGCAGGACCCAGTTGCCGGGATTGTCCGCGACCACCGCCAACTGCACCTTTTCATCGGGCAGGACGAGATAGGTGTCGGAGACGAGAGGCGAAACCGGTCCCTTGGATGACGAGACGACCTTGAAGTTCATGCCGTGGATGTGGATCGGATGCGCGTGCGGCGTCACGTTTTCCAGATTGAACATGTAGGTCTTGCCGAGCTTCATTTCGGCCAGCGGATCCATCGGGTCGGCGCTGTCGCCGGGGTAGGGCACCTTGTTGATCGCCCAGAAGGAATAGCCAAGCGAACCGCAGATCGAGTCCTTTGCCGCATTCTCGGCTGTCGCGCTCAGCACGAGCGGAACCGGAATGGCATTGGCAAGGTTTGCCTCGACCGGAGGATTGGGCGCAAGCGGCGCCACATCGCCAAGGTTCCGCTTCAGGGACGAGCCGACGGAGCGAAGCCGGGCGACGATCTTCGGCGTCGATGGCCTGATGTCCTCGAGTGCTGCTGTTTCACCTTCCGTATCCGGCATGCGAACCACGAGATCGAGCCGCTGGCCGGGCGCGATGACCACGGTATCTAGCGGCATGTGTTCGGGAACAGGCTGGCCGTCGATGGCGATGATCAGGGCTTCCGCGCCCACCATCTTCAGATTGAAAATGCGCGTGACGTCGGACACGAGGATGCGCAGGCGGACAAGGCCGCCTGTGGGCGCATCATAGCTCGGCTCCAGCTGCCAGTTGGCCGTACGCACGGTGCCGAACGTGCCGGTCTTCGCCGCGTCGCGTGCCTTGAACTGCTCGATGAACTGGCTGTTGCCGCCAAGCCGCCAGTCACGAAGGTTGATCGCCACTTCCGCGTCGAAAACAGGATCGTTGGGGTCTTCGACGATGAACATGCCGGCAAGGCCGCGGCCGATCTGCTCCAGCGTGTTGCAATGGGGATGATACCAGTAAGTGCCTGCATCGGGCGGTATGAGCGCATAGTCGAAGCTGTCGCCCGGATAGACATAGGGCTGGGTCAGGAAGGGAACGCCGTCCATGGCGTTATCGATCCTGAGGCCATGCCAGTGGACGGTGCTGGGCTCGTCCAGATTATTGAGGAAACGGGCAGCAAAGGGCTCGCCGCGCCGCGCGCGAAGCACCGGCGGCGCAACATCCGCAGCATCGCCGCCACCCAGACGATAGCTCATGACGCCCTCGGTCGCCGCCTTGCCATCGATCATGGCGCTTCGCCGATAGGCTTCGAGCGTTACCGGATTGGCGGCGGCAAGCGCGTTGGTCAGGCGCGGCAGGAATGCCATGCCTGAAGCATAGGCGCCAGCGACGGCGGAAGCTTTGAGAAGATTGCGACGGGTGAGCAGAGCCATGGGGCTTCTCCTGCGAAAGAGCTTACGCCTCTTTAAACTTGAGGTGAAAAATCATCAATATCCCGACCGCGGCCAAACTGCCGCAGTCAGTCGTCTTTCTCGGTCGGCGGAGTCGCCAGCTTGTTGAAGAAGGTGGAGGTTCTGAGCAGGTTGCGGAACCGCTGCCGCCGGCTGCCTGTCGGTACGCCGCTGCGGGTTCCCATGCGCAGAACCGTGTAGGCCATGAAGGCGAAGAGCACCACCGTCGTATAGATGAAGAGCGCCTGCGGGCCGAAGAGGTCGAGCATGAAGGATGCAAATAGCGGGCCGATGACCGCGCCGATGGACCAGAAAAACAGCGTGCCGGCGGAAACCAGCGCATGCTGGCCGGGAGCGGCATGGTCGTTGGCATGGGCCGAGCAAAGCGAATAGAGTGGCATGCCGAAGGCGCCGAAGACGAAGATGCCGACAAAGTTCAGCCACTCGTTCGTACCCGCGACGAAAGCGAGGAAAAGCCCGGCGGCGAAACTGCCGAAGGCCGAGACCAGGATGATGACCCGGCGGTCCAGCTTGTCGGAATAATGACCGAGCGGATATTGCAGCACGACGCCGGCGAAGATGCCGACGCTCATGAAGGTCGCGATCGAGGTGATCGACATGCCGATCCCATCGGCATAGATCGGCCCGAGCGAGCGAAAGCTGGAATTGGTGAGGCCGACGACGATGCAGCCGACCGTGGCGAGCGGCGAGACCTTCCACAGGACACGCAGGTCGAAGCGAACGGCCTGCGGCGGGGAGGGGCTGGACCGGTCGGCAAACGAGATCGGGACCAGCGAGAGCGTGAGCGCCATCGAGATGATGGCGAAGAGTTCGAAACCGCTGATGCCGACTGCGGGGATCATGTACTGGGCGAAGGTCACCGCGCCGAGATCGACGAAACGGTATATGGAGAGCGTTCTGGCCCGGTTGTCGTTCGTTACCCGCGCGTTGAGCCAGCTCTCGACCACGGCGAAGAGGCCGGCGAAACAGAGCCCCTGGATCAGCCGCATGGTGAACCAGCTCGTCGGGTGAATGAAAAGCAGCATGGAAATGGAGGCCGCCGAAGCGATAGCCGCCAGGGCGCTGAACGTCCGGATATGCCCGATCGACCGGATGATGCGGGTCACATAGATACAGCCGATCGCAAAGCCGATATTGTAGCCCGTCCCGATGATGCCGATCATCGACGTCGAGAAACCTTCCTGCAGCGCGCGAAGCGAGATGAAGGTGCCTTGCAGGCCATTGCCGCCGATCAGGATGCCTGCGGTGATGAGAAGCGGGATGAGGGGGCGGATATCGTTCATTGGACCTGCACGCATGAGCGGCCGCCGCGAGTCGGCGCCGTCACAGGATGCACCTTGTAGAGCAGAGGGTTGTGCTGTTACAGCGGAAATCTCGGCGACATATGCTCCAGCCTTGACAAATCGGACAGTCCGTGCGCTTTTCCGCCCGATTTTTATCGGTTGTCTATGGTCGCCCGCGCGCCTTTTCGGCCGTTACCTTAGTCCAGGAAAGCTCTGAAAAATGCACCGTTACCGCAGCCACACCTGCGCCGCCCTTCGCAAGTCCGATGTGGGCGCAACCGTCCGTCTCTCCGGCTGGGTCCATCGTGTTCGTGACCACGGTGGCGTTCTGTTCATCGACCTTCGCGACCATTATGGCGTCACCCAGGTCGTGGCCGATCCTGACAGCCCGGCCTTCAAGCTGGCTGAAACCGTTCGTGGCGAATGGGTGATCCGCATCGACGGCGTCGTCAAGGCGCGTACCGAAGACACCGTCAACAAGAACATGCCGACGGGTGAAATCGAACTCTACGCGCAGGAAATCGAAGTTCTTTCCGCCGCCAAGGAATTGCCGCTGCCGGTCTTCGGCGAGCCTGATTATCCTGAAGACGTTCGCCTCAAGTATCGCTTCCTCGACCTGCGTCGCGAGACGCTGCACAAGAACATCGTCAAGCGCACCAAGATCATCTCCGCCATGCGCAACGGCATGGCCGATGCAGGCTTCGGCGAATACACCACCCCGATCCTGACGGCGTCTTCGCCGGAAGGCGCGCGCGACTTTCTCGTGCCGTCGCGTATCCATCAGGGCAAGTTCTTCGCGCTGCCGCAGGCTCCGCAGCAGTACAAGCAGTTGCTGATGGTCGCAGGCTTCGACCGCTACTTCCAGATCGCGCCGTGCTTCCGTGACGAGGACCCGCGCGCCGACCGTCTGCCGGGCGAGTTCTACCAGCTCGACGTCGAGATGAGCTTCGTGACGCAGGAAGACGTCTGGAACACGATGGAGCCGATGATGACGGCCGTGTTCGAGCAGTTTGCCGAAGGCAAGCCGGTCACCAGGGAATGGCCGCGCATCCCGTACGACGAAGCGATCCGCAAGTACGGTTCCGACAAGCCTGATCTGCGCAACCCGATCGTCATGCAGTCGGTCACCGAGCACTTCGCCGGCTCCGGCTTCAAGGTCTTCGCCAACATGATCGCGTCCAACCCGAAGGTCGAAGTCTGGGCCATCCCGGCCAAGACCGGCGGCAGCCGTGCGTTCTGTGACCGCATGAACGCCTGGGCGCAGAGCCAGGGCCAGCCGGGTCTCGGCTACATCTTCTGGCGCCAGGAAGGCGCCGTGCTGGAAGGCGCCGGTCCGCTTGCCAAGAACATCGGCCCGGAGCGCACCGAGGCGATCCGCGAGCAGCTCGGTCTCGACGAAGGCGACGCCTGCTTCTTCGTCGCCGGCGAGCCGTCCAAGTTCTACAAGTTCGCGGGCGAAGCTCGTACCCGCGCCGGCGAGGAGCTGGATCTGGTCGATCGCGACCGCTACGAATTCTGCTGGATCGTCGATTTCCCCTTCTTCGAATACAACGAAGAGGAAAAGAAGATCGACTTCGCCCACAACCCCTTCTCCATGCCGCAGGGTGGACTTGAGGCGTTGAACGGCGAGGATCTGCTGTCGATCAAGGCCTTCCAGTACGACGCCGTCTGCAACGGCTTCGAAATCGCTTCCGGCTCGATCCGTAACCAGTCGCCGGACCTGATGGTCAAGGCGTTCGAGCTGGTCGGTCTGTCGAAGGCCGACGTCGAAGAGCGTTTCGGTGGCATGTATCGTGCCTTCCAGTACGGTGCGCCTCCGCACGGCGGCTGCGCCTTCGGTATCGATCGTGTGGTGATGCTGCTGGTCGGCGCCAAGAACCTGCGCGAGATCACGCTGTTCCCGATGAACCAGCAGGCTCAGGACCTCCTGATGAACGCGCCGTCCGACGCAACGCCGACACAGCTTCGCGAACTTGGCCTGCGCGTGATCCCGCCGCAGAAGAAAGACTGATCGAATGAAGCTCTGGATCTCCGACCGGGTCCGGGACATTCTGCTACATGCGCTCGCCGCGGCTATTGCCGCGGCGTTGTCGTTTTATGTAGCGCGCTGGCTGTTCGGCCACCCGAAGCCGATCTTCGCGGCGATCGGTGCCGTCATCTGTCTCGCTCCCGGCATTTCCGATCACTTCAGGCAGGCGCTCAATCTGGTGATTGGCGTGACCATCGGCATCGTCATTGGCGAGTTTCTGTTTCTTCTGCCGGTCGATCTGCTGGAGATACGCATCCCGCTCGCCGTGTTCCTCGCGGTCACGGTCGGCGCACTCGTCAATGTCGCTCCCATCGTCGCGATCCAGGCGGGGGTTTCCGCCCTGCTGGTGATGGTGCTCGGACCGGCAGATGCCGGTCCCGTGCGCTTCCTCGACGTTGCCGTGGGCGGGCTGATCGGCGCTCTCTTCGCCTTCGGTCTCTTCCGCGTGCAGAAATAGCGGCCTTGGCCGGCATCAGTTTTCCATGAGCTTCTTCAGTCCTGAAAGTGCATATTGGAAATTGATGCCCATGAAGATCTGCCAGTCGGGATTTCCGAGCCCCTTGCTCTGGATGGAGTATTGCGGCTCGACATAGGTATTGATCGAGAAATCGTCGGTAATCACCCAGTGCTTGCCGATGCCGAGCCCCACCGGCATGTAATAGGTGTCCTTCTCCAGGTCGAAGGACCATGCGCCTGATGATTGCAGGTAGAAGTTGTTCGGCAGGTTGATGAAGGCGAAGGGCTGCACCGTGAGGGTGCTGACGTCATCGCGCCAGTCGTCGCCGGCAAAGGAATGCTGATAGGTAGTGAGAGATCCGAACAGGCCCCAGTCCTGAGGAACCGCGAAGGCGCCTGCTATGCCGGCCTGCCATTTGCCCGAGCCGAACCGGTCGTCGGATGCTGTCGGGGCGACGAACAGTGGCCCGACACCCCAGCCGAACGGCTCCGTCTGCATCACGATAATATCGAACATCGTCAGGTCGCCGATACCGTTCGACAGACTGCCGTCGAAGTTCGGACGGCCCACCAGCGGAATGGATGTGCGCAGGAGATGACCAACCCCGTCGATCTCAAAAGGTGTCAGCGCACGCACGATACCGACATTGGCATCCATCCTGTCCGGCAGGTCGGAGAGGGAGGGGATGTAGTAATCCTGTACGTTGATGACGAAGGCAGGGTTGAGTGGATTGTTGGATGCATTGACAGCGTTTCTTGCATCGCTTCCTGACGGCAGTGCTGCCTCCTGCGCGGAAGCAATTCCCGCTTGGGTGGAGAGAAGAAGCAGGTATGTAACCATCGAAGCGCCAACACGACTGAGATACGCCATCGCCCGATCCTTCCGTTGAAGAGTGCACACGGTTGATGCAGCGCCCGGTTCATCTTCAGGCGTGCCGCTTGCCTGTCTATGCGATCCTCTCGCCGGACAATCGTGTCATGGGCGAAGGATAGGGAAGGCACATGCCGGTCTCAAATTAACGCTGGCAAAGAAAACCAAAGTCTTGCAATTCCCGGTTGGTACCGGTGGTGTCCGGGGCAGGGAGAAAAATACGAAAGGCCGGCGGCAAGTGCTTGCCGCCGGCCTTTCGGTACCCGCGAAATGAAGGCTTGGCGCCCTTATTCCTCGTTGGCGCTGACGGATACGCCGAGCAGCTGCGGAATGGTTTCCGGTGCGCCCATGCCGGCACCCATGATCATCGGGAAGGGGACCGGCTTTTCCGGTGCCGCGCTGATCGTCAGGTTCTGCGGATCGTCGAGATAGGTATTCACGGCGCTGGAGATCTCGTTCTGCAGCGCGCCGAGCTTGGCCTGCGCCAGCAACATCGGCAGCATTGCCTTGACCATCTGGGCCATCTGTTCGCCGGTCGCGCCCTGTTCCTTGCCGGCAAAATCGAGGCCGCGCTTGGTGATGCCGTCATCCTCGAAGCTGATCTCGGCGCTGACGAAGGACATCTGCTGCATCAGGCCGAGCATGGCGAGACCTGCGGCCTGCTGTGCCTGCTCGTTGTTCTCCTGCCCTTGCATCGTGCGGGCGGTTTCCTGCAGCTGCTTGACGAGGTCCATGGTGTAGCCGGACAGGCTGAATGCGAGGTTCAGGCGGCCGACATTGGCGAAGTCGAAGCTGTATTCCTCGACATCGATCGTGCCGGTATCGAGCTCCCAGTTGCCCGAGAAGGAGATGTCGCCTTCGAGCGTGTTGAGGTTCAGCGCGTCGAGGGTTTCCTTGCTCTTGGCGTCCTCTACGGTGGAGAGGTCGGCCTTGACGCTGCTGACGCCACCTTCGAAGGCGAGCGACTTTTCGTCTTCGCCGAGCGTCATGGTGGCGGAAGCCTCGGCCATCGTGAAGACCGGCTTGCCGTCGACGCTGACGTTGATCGCGCCGCTATGGGCTTCGTCGTAAAGCATCATGGACTTGAAGTCCTTGCCTTCCGTGCTGCCGGGCACGTGCACGCCTGCAAGGTAAAGATCCTTGACCGAGAAGGTGGTCTTCTCTTCGGTGAAATCGACCGCCGGGAAATCGATGCGCTCGATGAAATATGCGCCGCCGTCTTCCTCGCTCACACCCTTGAGGGTGAGGTCACCGAGCGGGATAGACTTTTCCTGCGGGCCGGTCGTCGTGAACTTGGAACCCTTGAGGATCACGGCACTGCCATCGACTTCCACCGATTCGGCGGAGATCGCACCACTGCCCGCCGCGTAGGCTGCATTGATCTTCTTCAGGAGATCCTGGCCGTCGAGCGCCCATGCCGGGCTGGAAAGCGTTGCAAAGGCGGTGCCTGCCAGCAGCAGCCGGGAAGTGCGGAAAAAGGTCATATGCGAGTTCCTTTCGGAGAAAAAAGCGCGGAGTCGTGTTATTCACGACTAACAGCATGTCTTTATATTGTCAGATTGCGAAACTTCCATCGCTTTTGCCATGACATTTTGACCTAGGTTAAAGGGTGGTGACTTTTGTCATTGCCAACGTCGGGCTCCTGTTAATCCACAGCCGGATGACGCGGATTCCTTGCCGTTTCAGGCCTTCTCGTCTACTTGAGAAACCATGGGGAAAAATCTTATTCCGCCGGATGACGGCGGCGACAATATTCAGCCGGTCGATCTCAAGGCGGCGCTCGAGGAGCGCTACCTCGCTTATGCATTGTCGACGATCATGCACCGGGCGCTGCCCGACGTGCGCGATGGCCTGAAGCCGGTTCATCGCCGCATCATCCATGCGATGAGCGAGATGGGCATTCGCCCGAACTCGGCCTTCAAGAAATGCGCCCGTATCGTTGGCGACGTCATCGGTAAGTTCCACCCGCATGGCGACCAGTCGGTCTATGACGCGCTGGTGCGTCTCGCGCAGGATTTCTCCCAGCGTTACCCGGTTGTGGACGGGCAGGGCAACTTCGGCAACATCGATGGCGATAGTGCCGCCGCCTATCGTTACACCGAAGCGCGCATGACCGATGTCGCGGCGCTGCTGCTCGAAGGCATCGACCAGGACGCCGTCGACTACCGCCCGACCTATAACGAGGAAGACGATGAGCCGGTCGTTCTTCCCGGCGCCTTCCCGAACCTGCTTGCAAACGGCGCATCCGGCATCGCGGTCGGCATGGCGACTTCGATCCCGCCGCACAACGCGCACGAAATCTGCGATGCGGCCCTTTACCTGATCAAGAACCCCGGCGCTCCCGTCGAGGAACTGCTGGCCGATCCGGCCAATCCCCAGAAGGGCGGTATAGAAGGCCCGGACTTCCCGACCGGCGGCATCATCGTCGAAAGCCGCGAAAGCATGCTGGAGACCTACCGCACGGGTCGCGGCGGCTTCCGCGTGCGTGCGCGCTGGGAAATCGAGGATCTCGGTCGCGGTGGCTACCAGATCATCGTCACCCAGATTCCGTTCCAGGTGCAGAAGTCGCGCCTGATCGAAAAGATCGCCGAACTGCTGATCGCCAAGCGGTTGCCGCTTCTGGAAGATATCCGAGACGAGTCCGCCGAGGACGTCCGCGTCGTTCTGGTGCCCAAGAGCCGTACCGTCGACGCAACGCTGCTGATGGAATCGCTGTTCAAGCTCACCGAGCTCGAAAGCCGCATTTCGCTCAACATGAACGTGCTGTCGCAGGGCAAGGTGCCTCGCGTCATGGCGCTGAACGAAGTGCTGACCGAGTGGCTGGAACACCGCAAGGACGTTCTGGTTCGCCGTTCGCGTTTCCGCCTTGCCGCGATCGATCGCCGCCTCGAAATTCTCGGTGGCCTGCTGGTTGCCTATCTCAACCTCGACGAAGTGATCCGCATCATCCGCGAGGAGGATGAACCCAAGCCGGTGATGATCGCCCGTTGGGATCTGACCGACATCCAGGCCGAAGCCATCCTCAACATGCGGCTGCGCAATTTGCGCAAGCTCGAGGAGTTCGAGATCCGCAAGGAGCACGAGGAGCTTTCGAAGGAGAAGGCCGAGATCGAGGCGCTGCTCGCATCCGATGATAAGCAGTGGCAGACGATTTCCTGGGAGATCGGCGAGGTCAAGAAGAAGTATGCCAAGGCGACCGAACTCGGCCGCCGCCGCACCCAGTTTGCCGATGCGCCCGACGCCGACAGCGAGGCGATCCAGCAGGCGATGATCGAAAAGGAACCGATCACCGTCGTCGTCTCCGAAAAGGGCTGGATCCGCGCGCTCAAGGGTCACATTTCCGATACGTCGAGCCTCACCTTCAAGGAAGGCGATGGCCTGAAGGTTGCCTTTCCTGCGCAGACCACGGACAAGATTCTGCTGGTCACCACCGGCGGCAAGGTGTTCACGCTTGGCGGCGACAAGCTGCCGGGCGGCCGTGGACACGGCGAGCCCCTGCGTATCATGGTGGACATGGAGAACGATCAGGACGTGCTGACCGCCTTCGTGCACGATACCAGCCGCAAGCTTTTGTTCTCCTCGACTGCGGGCAATGGCTTTATCGTTGCCGAGGCCGACATCGTCGCCAACACCCGTAAGGGCAAGCAGGTAATGAATGTCGGCATGCCGGACGAGGCGAAGCTCGTCGTTCCCGTTGCGGGTGATCATGTCGCCGTCGTCGGTGAAAACCGCAAGCTGCTGGTGTTCCCGATGGCGCAGATGCCGGAAATGACCCGCGGCAAGGGCGTTCGCCTGCAGCGCTACAAGGATGGCGGCATTTCCGACATCAAGTGCTTCGCGATTGCCGACGGACTGACGTGGGAAGACAGCGCCGGCCGCGTCTTCAGCAAGTCGAAGGACGACCTCGCCGAATGGATGGGCGACCGCGCTGCGGCTGGCCGTACCGTTCCGAAGGGCTTCCCTCGCAGCGGCAAGTTCTCCGGTTGATCGTCGCTTCCGGTGGCAATCGGATATTGAAGAGATTCTAGCGATATCGATGCGGGTAGAGTGGGCTCAGGCTTCGCTCTGGCTCGTTTCGAGCGGTGTTACCGTAGCCTTGCGCCGGTTGGCCATTCGCCCCGCCCATATCTGTGTCAGGGAATGGCCGAGCAAGGCGAGCACCATGATGCCGCCGCCGATGAGGGTCGGCGTCCCGGGCATTTCGCTGAAGATCAGCCAGATCCACACCGGCGCGAGAATGGTTTCCAGCAGGTAGAACATGCCGACCTCCGCGGCCGGCAGATAGCGCGGGGCGGTTGCCAGCAGCCAGAAGGCGAGCGGCATCATCACGATCCCGTCGAGCAGTGCCCAGCCGGGTGCCTGCATGGTGAACCCGTTGCTCCAGCCGAGAACGAGGCTGAAACCGGCAGGTATGATGGTCGCAAGCAGCGGCACGAAGCCCATCGGCTGGCGCGAGGCGCGTCCTATGGTCAGCGCTGCGGCAATCAGCACGGCTGCGACGGCGGCGAGACAATCTCCGAAAAGATGGCCTGATGACACGCCCCCGCTGACGATCAGCGAGACCCCGGCCAGCATGATCACCATGGTAACCAGCGTCGAGCGGCTCGGAGGTTCCTTCAGGAACAGCCATGACAGGATGGCCGCGATCATCGGCGAGAAGGCGACGATGAAGACGACGTTTGCCGAGGACGTGTGATAGACGGCAGCCACGAAGGCCATGGTGCTGAAGCCGTAGAACAGCCCGCCGATCACGGTCGCGGCTGTCAGGCGGAGCGCGGACCAGCGCCCGGTCACGAGCCGCATGCCGGCAAGCGCCAGAAGCGCGATCAGGAAGATCGCAATGCTGCGAAGGCCAAGCACCGGCCACAGCCCACCATCGGAAAGCCGGACGAGCGGAATGTCGAAGGACAGGAAGAGGCCTCCGGCTGTCGCCAGCGCGAGGCCGGTGGAGCGACCGGCAGGGGAGGGTGGTGTCATTCTTTCGGGGGCTCGGCCGCTTCCGGGTCGGGAATATAGCGTTCCCAGCCCTGGTTCGTCAGGTGCTCCTGCGGCAGGAAGCGGGTCTTGTAATCCATCTTGTGGGAACCGCGCACCCAGTAGCCGAGATAGACATGCGGCAGCCCGAGCGCCTTGGCCCGGTTGACGTGGTCGAGAACCATCATCGTGCCGAGCGACCGCTTGTCCAGCGCCGGGTTGAAGAAGGAGTAGACCATGGACAGCCCGTCGCTCATCAGGTCCGACAGGGCGACGGCGATCAGTTCGCCTCGCGGCTGGCCGCCAAGCCCGTCGCCGGGTGCACGCAGCCGGTATTCGATCACGCGGGTCTGCACATGGGTGTCCTCGACCATGATGGCATAGTCGAGAGCTGACATGTCCGACATACCGCCTTCCTGGTGGCGATGATCGAGGTAGGTACGGAATAGGGAAAACTGCTCGGTCGAGGGCTGGGCCGGAAAGACCGTCGAGACGACATCCTTGTTGGTGGTGGCCACGCGCTTAAAGGAACGGCCCGGCTCGAACTCGTCAACGAGGATGCGCACCGAGATGCAGGCGCGGCAGGCTTCGCACGCGGGGCGGTAGGCGATGTTCTGGGATCGGCGGAAACCGCCTTGTGTCAGAAGGTCGTTCATCTCGGTCGCGCGCGGCCCGACGAGATGAGTGAAAACCTTGCGCTCCATTTCCCCCGGCAGGTATGGACACGGCGCGGGCGCCGTGAGGTAGAATTGCGGAGACGGAGACGTCTGGGTGTTCATCTTGCCGGTCGGTTTCCTCTGGCGACCATCATCTGCATTAGCATGGCGCAAGAATAAAAAACGTCAACTATCCGTCATCAAAGAAGAACACGCCTGACCGCTATGGTACGGCGTGTTCCGCAGATTTTGATCTCGCTGACGTCTGTCAGGCCGTGCGAACGGCCGCAGTGCCGAGCAACAGGTCGTGAACCAGCCGCGATCTCTCGATGAAAAGACCTGCGAGGAGAATCAGCGGGGTCAGCACCGAGTTCAGGATCCAGAACAGCGCGAGATGCGCGATCGCGGTGAAAAAGTCGATCTTGCGGCCGTCGAGGCGGACCATGGCAATACCCATGGCGCGCATGCCCGGGGTTGCCTGGCTCGGTCCGGCAAGCGACATGCCGAAATAGAGGCCGGCCACCACGAAGAATAGGATAGGATAGAGAAGCCACGCGAAACCGAGCGTGATGACGCCCATGAAGAATACCAAGACCGCCGCGGGAACCCAGAGAGCCCCGACGAGCAGGTAGTCGATCATGAAAGCAAAGACCCTTCGCGACAGCACACCGCTATAGGCGCGCCAGTCATCCGGTGCTGCATAGGTCGGGTTGGTGTCGAGGCTCATTGTCTGCTCCGTTGTGATCTCACGAAAGCATATGGGGGCAATTGCCGGAAAAACAATGGCTCCGACAGGTCTGCCCCCCGAAAGCTTTCGAAGTCTCAGCCGTGTTTGGCGAGGTGCCGGGCCACATCCATGGCGAAATAGGTCAGGATGCCGTCGCAACCCGCGCGCTTGAAGCAGAGCAGGGTTTCGAGCATGACCTTTTCTTCGTCCAGCCAGCCGTTGAGGCCAGCGGCCTTGATCTGCGCGTATTCGCCGGAGACCTGATAGGCGAAAACCGGCAGTCCGAAGGCTTCCTTCATCCGCCAGCAGATGTCGATGTAGGGCAGGCCGGGCTTGACCATCAGCATGTCGGCGCCCTCCTCGACGTCTAGCGCTGCATCGCGCAGCGCTTCGGTGCCGTTGGCCGGATCGAGATAATAGCTCTTCTTGTCGCCCTTCAGCAGCCCCCCGGTGGAGATCGCCTCGCGATAGGGGCCGTAATAGCCGGAAGCGAACTTCGTAGCATAGGACATGATGCCGACATTCTGGTGGCCTGCGGCGTCGAGGCCCCGGCGGATCGCGCCGATGCGCCCGTCCATCATTTCGGAAGGAGCGATGATGTCCGAGCCGGCGTCGGCCTGCAGGATGGCGGCGCGCACGACCTGTTCGACCGTCTCGTCGTTGACGATCTCTTCCCCGCGCAGGATGCCGTCGTGCCCATGGTTGGTGAACGGATCGAGCGCAACGTCGGTAATGACGCCGATGTTCGGAACGGCCTTCTTGATGGCAGCCGTCGCGCGGTTGATGAGATTATTGGCTTCGAGGATCTGCGAACCGGTTTCGTTGCGCAGTTCCATTTCGATGTTCGGGAAGGTCGCCAGCGCCGGAATGCCGAGATCGGCCGCTTCCTTCGCGGCCTCGACGGCCTTATCCACAGACATTCGGTTGACGCCCGGCATGGAAGCGACCGGTTCGGCGATGCCTTCGCCGGGGATGACAAAGATCGGCCAGATGAGGTCGTCGACCGTCAGCCGGTTCTCCTGAACCATGCGGCGCGTCCAGTCGGCCTTGCGATTTCGCCTCATGCGGCGGTGCCCGGTGATGTCGTCGACCAGATGAATCTTGTCCTGCATGATAAAGCCTCGTCTTCCTTTTGAGCGGTGCGCGTACTGCTCTAGTCCTAAATTGAGAAACCGCAAAGAGGCGCATCGTCGCGCCATGACTGGCAACGGGACGCCGCTTGCGCATATGCTTCGCCCATGAACCCTGATTCTCAAAATGCACCGAAAGGCAGCCTGGCGGAAATCCTGTTCGTGATCTTTCTGAGAGTGGTCGCGATCGCCTCCCTGTGGTTTGGCCTGCAATACTGGGGAATGCTGGTCGGTTATTCGCTGGGTGGGCAGGGACGCTTCGATCTCCTCTCCCTGCCGTGGAAAGTGGCTGGCGCCAGCCTGTCGGTTATCTTTCCCGTTGCCGCTCTCGGTCTGTGGCTTGCTGTCTCGTGGGGGCCGGTTATCTGGGCGTTTGCGGCCGGAACGCAGATCCTCATGCATGTGGTCTGGTACGATACTTTCGGTTCCAACCCGATGGTACTGATCATGCATGCCGTGGTGGCGCTGGTGTACATTGTCTTCCGTCTGGCGTTGTGGCTCGAAAAGCGCCACAAGCAGGAAGAGATAAGGCTTGATTTACCGTAATGGCATCAGGCTTTTCGGTAAACTCTTGTTAAGCCTGCGTTTTAAGTAGAATTTTATATGCATTGGATATGGTCACTCACAAGGCGGAAGAAAAACAAAGCCGCCAGATAAAACAGTGAGGCAGACCGACATGAACACCAAGCTCAAGGCTCAGCAGAACACCCTGGCACCGCAGGAAGAAGCAATCCGCTCGCTCTACATGGAGTCGTTGCATCTCGTTGAACGCCTGCACCGCCGCCTTCTCGATGTCATCAAGGACGAGTTCGACCGTCAGGGTCGCAGCGACGTCAACGCCGTTCAGGCGCTCCTCTTGTTCAACATCGGCAATTCCGAACTGACCGCCGGCGAACTCCGCTCGCGTGGTTACTACCTCGGCTCGAACGTTTCCTACAACGTCAAGAAGCTGGTAGATCTCGGCTTCATCAACCACCAGCGTTCACGCATCGACCGTCGCTCGGTTCGCATCAGCCTGACCGAAAACGGCCAGGAAATCGCCGAAACCGTCGCCAGGCTCTACGAGCGCCACATCGGCTCGATCCAGAAGGTCGGCGGCATCGGCTCTGACGAGTTCACCCAGATGAACAAGCTGCTGCAGCGCCTCGATCGCTTCTGGAACGACCAGATCCTCTATCGCCTCTAAGAGGCAGGCTTGCTTTCGAGCTCTGGCCGGGATGCATTCGCCTGCTTCCCGGTCCACTCTGCCTTGAGGGCAGGGTAGCGCGCGAAGATGGCTTCGAAAATGCTGTCGCGTGCGCGTTGAAGTCGCCGCCTGTTGAGATACGGGCTGAGCGAACGCAGCGGGATCATGTTCTTTTCCCCGATGCCGTCGATAACGACGAATTCCGGCCTTCCCGAGCGGTTCTCGCTATAGAGAAACTGACGCATATGCATGTCGGAAAGCACCACATGCATGTCCATGCAATCCTTGAACAGCCGATCGAACGCGATCAGGTGCTTGATGGACACTGCGCCTTTTTCAAACAGTTTTTCGAGTGTCGGGGCGAGCTCGTCGCCATCACCGGCAATTTTTTCCGTCACCAGCGCCAGCCCGGCCGTCGTCGACACAAGACCGCAGGGCACGGCAATCGGCGGCGGGCCGCGTTCGTCCTCGTTCCAGCGGCGGCTGAGAATCAGGTATTGGGTAAGCTCCCGCCGGAAACCGCGATAAACCCCGAGCGGGTTCGTCCGCTTGACGAGGCTTTCACCCTTCAGGCGGGCATCGCCGGATGTTCTGTCCGGATCGACGATCTTCAGCACCACGTCCGGCATATCGGGGTGGGTGTAGACACGTTTTAGTGAACCGGCGGTCTCGAACTTGCATTCCGATATATCGAGTCTGCTGTTGAACCTGCCTTGAAAGTCCTTGCTGGCCATGGAGTTCTTTGATCGTAATTACTTATAACTAAGCGTGATATGACAGGAACATGACGCCTTGCGCAATAGCCGGAGCCACGAATTGGCCATATTGGTATGTGAGCGCCGAGATGAATAACGGTCGCATATTCATCGTGGTGCCGAAGCGGCAATCGCTTTAAAGCGAACCCTGGCGTCCGTTTGTTAACCATGGTCGGCTTAAAGCATGGTTTTCGTTTGAACTGGAAACGGTAGGAAAGATGTCGAAGAAATCTGGAATTGTCGATTTGTCACGCCGCGCGATCCTGCGCGGTGCCGCAGCAGCAGGTGCCGCAGCAATCGCCGGCCAGGCAATCGCACAGACGGCAGTCGACGAGCTGATCAGCGCACCCCGGCGCGGCAACTGGGATGACCAGTTCGACGCCCAGGCTTCACGTGCGACGGCAAGTGTCGTGTCGAACACGCCGATGCTGAGCGGCAGCAATCTCTTCAACTTCCAGGACGCGATCCAGAACTATCAGGCCATCGTCTCCAACGGCGGCTGGCCGCAGGTCAGCACTTCCGTCAAGCTGAAGATCGGTGTCGTCGATCCGTCAGTGCAGCAGCTGCGCCAGCGCCTGATGATCTCCGGCGACCTCGATCGCGGCGCCGGCATGTCCAACTCCTTCGACACCTATGTCGATGGCGCGGTGAAGCGGTTCCAGGCCCGTCACGGCCTGCCGGAAGACGGCGTTCTCGGTGAGTTCTCCCTGAAGGCCCTCAACGTTTCCGCCGATACCCGCCTGATGCAGCTCAACGTCAACCTGCAACGCCTGCAGGAGATGATGAGCAAGCAGCTCGAAAACCGTTACATCGTCGTCAACATTCCGGCAGCCTATGTCGAAGCCGTCGAAGGTGACCGGGTTGCGCTCCGCAACACCGCGATCGTCGGCCGTGACAGCCGTCCGTCGCCGCTGGTGGATTCCAAGGTTTCCGACATCATCCTGAACCCGTACTGGACCGCGCCGCGCTCGATCGTCGAAAAGGACATCGTGCCGCTGATGCGCAAGGATCCCACCTATCTCTCGCGCAACAACATCCGCCTGATCGACGGCAAGGGCGGCGAAGTGTCGCCGGAGAGCATCGACTGGTTTGCGCCCAAGGCGCCGAACCTGATGTTCCGTCAGGACCCGGGCAAGATCAACGCGATGTCCTCGACGAAGATCAACTTCCCCAGCCCGGAAGCGGTCTATATGCACGACACACCGACGCAGGGCCTGTTCAACAAGTTGATGCGTTTCGAATCCTCCGGCTGTGTGCGCGTTCAGAACGTGCGCGACCTCATCGTCTGGGTGCTGAAGAACACCCCCGGCTGGAACCGTCAGGAAATCGAGCGCGTGATCGCAAGCCGCGTCAACACGCCGATCAAGGTGACGGATGAAGTCGGCGTTCATTGGGTCTACCTGACCGCATGGTCGGCCAAGGACGGCGTCGTTCAGTTCCGTGACGATATTTACGGAAAAGACGGCAACGCCCAGCTCGCGCTGCAGACCAATATCGGCGTCGAGCAGGTCTCCGGTTCCGTCGAAGACGATATCCTGCCGCAATAACAGCGAAATTTCCGGCCGCCCTCATTTCCCGGGGGCGGCCGGTTCATTTCATTATGGTTAATATACACTTATCGGGTGACGAATAATAACCGTTAAAAATTTGTTAAAATTTTCGGTTGTGTAAACCGGAGCCCGAAAATATCATCCATCCGGCCGTGTGTTTTTGAGTTGGAGGCTGTGACGCAAGATGGATATGAGCAGCTCGAGCCGGAAAGTCAGCATTCCAGCATCAGCCCTTCAGGGCAGTCTCAGGGACTATCGGGCGCCGACCGGTCCCGATCTCGTTGGCCGCACGGACGGCTTTTTCGAATGGCAGGATCTTCGCCGACGCAATGACGTCTGGCCTTACGCCCGTTCGACCGAAACCGCGCCTGCAACCTATTGTAAGGTACGGTCGGATGCCGATCGCGGCTTCCAGGGTATCAATTTCGCCTCCCAGGACTATCTCAGCCTTTCTTCCCATCCGCGCATCAAGCAGGCCGCAATCGAGGCTGTTGAACGCTACGGCGTACATAGCGCCGGATCCGCGGCTCTCCTTGGCAATACCGCCAATTCGCTCGATCTCGAAGCGAAGTTCTCGGATTTCCTCGGGGGCAGGGAGGTCGTGCTGTATCCAACCGGCTGGTCGGCCGGCTTTGCGTCCGTGCAGGGTTTCGTCCGTCCTGACGATCATGTGGTCATGGACGTGCTCGCCCATTCCTGCCTTCAGGAAGGTGCGCGCGCGGCGACCCAGAACATCCATCACTTTGCCCACCTGAATACGAATGCCGTCATCCGCCGGCTGAGCAAGATCCGCGAAAAGGCTCCGGATGCCGGTATCCTGGTGGTGACGGAAAGCCTCTTCTCCATGCATGCCGACATTCCGGACTTTGCCGGTCTGCGCGAGGCCTGCGATACCTATGGCGCGACGCTCCTCATCGATTGCGCCCACGATCTCGGCGCCATGGGGCCGGGCGGCCTCGGCAATCTCGGCACCGCCGGGATGCTCGACGCGGCCGACATCCTGATCGGCAGCTTCTCCAAGAGTTTCGCCTCGAATGGTGGCTTTGTGTCGGTGAAGACCCGCGCTGCGGCGGAATATCTGAAATACTTCAGCGCCACGCAGACCTTCTCCAATGCCCTTTCCCCGGTTCAGGCCGCGGTCGTCGGTACCGCGCTGGACATCATTCGCTCGGAGGAAGGGGAAGAGCGGCGCCAGCGGCTGATGGACAACATTCTCTATCTCCGCAAGACCGTGGAAAATACTGGCCTTCGCGCGCTGGGTCTTCCGTCGCCGATCGTCCCCGTTTTCGTCGGCAGCGAAGCGCTTGGCCGGTTGATCTCTCGCCGTATGCCGGACTTCGGCGGCATCGCCAATCTGGTGGAATATCCGGCCGTTCCCAAGGCGGAATCCCGGTTCCGTTTCCAGGTGATGGCGGATCATACCCGCTCCGATGTCGATCGTGTCGTTGTGGCACTTGGCTCCGCGCTCGAAGCGGCGCGCACGGATCTGGAGCTTTGTGTAACTGTTAACGAAAGCCCCTCAAAATTATTGGGCACTTCAGCGTCAGCTGCTGCTTGAGCGACAGCTTATATTCTTTTTGTTAGGCGTAGATAGCGTCTGTTTGCCTTTTTTGGCATCATTCGCCGATGTTAACAGCGTTTAACGATTGAATTTACTGTTTGGAAACACATTTCACACAGAGTTGACCAGCTCTGCGGTTGAAAGGCTGTCGCATGACACTTGTTTCCCGGCTCGAGGCGGCCATCGACTGGCTGACGCCGGCGCATCTGAAAGAAGATGTGCATACGCGCAAGCGTGTCCGCATGTTCCTGATCAGTCATATGTTCGGCCCCATAACCGGCGCGCCGATACCCTTGAGTCTGTTCGTCATCGACCCGGCCCCCTATCCGCAGGTGACGATCCTTGCCGCATCGATCTTTGGCTTCTGGTTGTTCCTGCCGCTCATCAAGCTGTTTCCGCGCAGTTACGGCGTGCTGTCACAGCTCTCGATCCTCAACCTGAATTTCGCAATTCTCTGGGGCTCATACCACTATGGGGGCGCAAGCTCGCCTTTCCTGATGTGGTACGTAGTCATGCCGATGCTCGCCTTCTTCTATATGGGGGCGACACTGGTGACGCGCGTGGCGGTGCTGTCGCAGCTCATGCTCGGCCTGTCGGTTTTCGTGGCGGCATACATCCTTCAGGGCGAGCGCTTCCCGGATAACATTCCGCTTGAGAACATGGTCTATGCGGGGATGATCTCGGCCTTCAGCGCGACGATCTACGCCTTCTTCATGGCGAGCTACTACGCCAGTGTCGTCGACAGTCAGTCGGAGCTGATCAAGGAGATCGCCCGTCACGAGAAAACGCTGGAAGAGTTGACCGAAGCCAAGGAAGAAATGGAGCAGGCCAACGCCGCGCTGGTGATTGCCAAGAACCTTGCAGAGGCGCGCAACCGCGAACTCGAGGCGACGAGGGCGAGCCTTGAATATAATGCGCTGCACGACGCCCTGACCGGGCTGCCGAACCGGCGCTACCTCGATAACGTCATGGCCCAGTATGCCGAGTCCTGCCGGCGCGACGGCAGCGGTGTTGCCTTGCTGCATGTGGACCTCGACAGATTCAAGCAGATCAATGACACGCTCGGCCACACCGCCGGCGACGAGATGCTCATCCACGTGGCAAAACTGATCAAGACCGTCGTTGGAGAAGACGACTTCATCGCCCGCGTCGGCGGGGACGAGTTCGTCATCGTCAGCCATGTGGATGAGGAGAACAACGAGGCGCTTTCCGCCAAGGCGGACGAACTGATCGAGAAGATACGCCAGCCCGTTCCGTATCAGGGCCATCTCTGCCGCGTCGGCGCCAGCATCGGCATTGCCGTCGGCATGGGGGAAAACATCGATCCCAAGAGCCTCCTGGTCAATTCCGATATCGCCCTCTACCGCGTCAAGCAGCGCACCAAAGGCCACAGCGAATTCTTCTCCGAGGAGATCCAGCGCGAGATCGTCGATACCAAGCGTACGGCGGACGACATCCTGCGCGGCATCGAGCAGAAGGAGTTCATCAGCTTCTATCAGCCGCAATTCGACGCGCGTACGCATGAGATCGTCGGCGTCGAAGCGCTGGTGCGTTGGAATCATCCGGCCAAGGGCATCCTGGCGCCGTCCCACTTCCTCGGCATCGCCGAGGATCTCAATGTGCTCAGCACCATCGACGGCATCATTCTCGACCGCGCGATCGCCGATCTGGAGCGCTGGAATGCTAGGGGCTTCACGGTCCCCAAGATAGCCGTGAACGTTTCCGCCCGCCGGCTGAATGATCGCCAGTTGCTCGACAATCTGCGTGCGCTGGAAATCAAGCCCGGCACCGTTTCCTTCGAACTGGTGGAATCGGTCTTCCTCGATGAAACCGACGAGTCGATTTCCTCAAATATCGAGCAGATCAAGGAAATGGGGATTGAGATCGAGATCGACGATTTCGGTACCGGCTACGCCTCGATCGTCAGCCTGCTCAAGCTCAACCCGAAACGCTTGAAGATCGACCGCCAGTTCGTTGCGCCGGTGCTCGTCTCCATCGAGAAGCGCAGATTGGTTTCCTCGATCATCGATATGGGCAAGTCGCTCGGCATCGAAGTGATCGCCGAGGGCGTCGAGACGATGGAACAGGCGCACATTCTCAAGGAACTGGGGTGTGACGTGTTGCAGGGCTATGCCTTCGCAAAACCGATGAGCGCCGCCGATCTGGAGCGCTTCGTCGAACAGCATCAGTGGCGCAAGGCCTCCTGATCCTCACTTCCTTTTCGATTTCCTGTTCGCGGGGAGCGCGTCATCGCTCTTTGATGCGCAAATGTCGCGTCCCGTATTGCCCTTGACCATTCGGGACGTTAAGACCCCTTGGCATCAACCCGTCAGGAGCATTCAATCATGTCGAACACAGATGCCTTCTTCTCCCGTCCGCTTGCCGAGACCGATCCGGAAATCTTCGGCGCGATCGAGAAGGAACTGGGTCGCCAACGTCACGAAATCGAGCTGATCGCCTCGGAAAACATCGTATCCCGTGCAGTCCTTGAGGCGCAGGGTTCGATCATGACGAACAAGTATGCCGAGGGTTATCCGGGCAAGCGCTATTACGGCGGCTGCCAGTTTGTCGATATCGCCGAAGAACTGGCGATCGAACGCGCCAAGAAGCTGTTCGGCGTCAACTTCGCCAACGTCCAGCCGAACTCCGGCTCGCAGATGAACCAGGCCGTCTTCCTTGCTCTGCTGCAGCCGGGCGATACCTTCATGGGCCTCGACCTGAATTCCGGGGGCCACCTGACCCACGGTTCGCCGGTCAACATGTCCGGCAAGTGGTTCAACGTCGTCTCCTACGGCGTGCGTGAAGGCGACAACCTGCTCGACATGGATGCTGTTGCCGAAAAGGCCCGCACCCACAAGCCGAAGCTGATCATCGCCGGCGGTACCGCCTATTCCCGTATCTGGGACTGGAAGCGTTTCCGCGAGATTGCCGATGAAGTTGGCGCCTACCTGATGGTCGACATGGCCCACATTGCCGGCCTCGTTGCCGGTGGCCAGCATCCGTCGCCGTTCCCGCATTGCCATGTCGCCACCACCACCACGCACAAGTCGCTCCGCGGCCCGCGCGGCGGCGTCATCCTGACGAACGACGAGGATCTGGCGAAGAAGTTCAATTCCGCGGTATTCCCCGGCCTGCAGGGCGGTCCGCTGATGCACATCATCGCCGCCAAGGCCGTTGCCTTCGGTGAAGCGCTTCAGCCGGAATTCAAGGATTACGCGGCCCAGATCGTCAAGAACGCCAAGGCGCTGTCCGAGACGCTGGTTGCCGGCGGCCTCGACATCGTTTCGGGCGGCACCGACAACCACCTGATGCTGGTCGACCTGCGCAAGAAGAACGCCACCGGCAAGCGGGCGGAAGCAGCGCTTGGTCGCGGTTACATCACCTGCAACAAGAACGGCATTCCGTTCGACCCCGAAAAGCCCTTCGTCACCTCCGGTGTCCGTCTCGGTACACCGGCCGGCACGACCCGCGGCTTCAAGGAAGCGGAATTCAAGGAAATCGGTAACCTCATCATCGAAGTTCTTGATGGCCTGAAGGTCGCGAATTCCGACGAAGGCAATGCTGCCGTCGAAGCTGCCGTGCGGGAAAAGGTGGTCGCGCTGACCGGCCGCTTCCCGATGTATCCTTACATGTAAGGAAGACGCATGCGCTGCCCCTTCTGCGGTTCAGACGATACCCAGGTCAAGGATTCCCGCCCGGCGGAGGATAATACCTCCATCCGCCGGCGGCGTATCTGCCCGGATTGTGGCGGTCGCTTCACCACCTTCGAAAGGGTGCAGCTTCGCGAGCTCATGGTCGTCAAGAAGACCGGTCGCAAGGTGCCCTTCGATCGCAACAAGCTCGTGCGCTCGTTCCAGATCGCGCTGCGCAAGCGGCCGGTCGACAACGATCGCATCGAGCGTGCGGTCTCCGGCATTGTCCGCAGGCTTGAAAGCTCGGGCGAGACGGAAATTCCCTCAGAGGAAATCGGCCTGCAGGTGCTTGAGGCGCTGAAAAGCCTCGATGATGTCGGCTTCGTCCGTTACGCTTCAGTCTATCGCGACTTCTCCCATGCGGAAGATTTCGAGCAGGTGATCGCCGAGATCAATGCGAAGATCTCCCGCGACAGCGGCATGGAGTGATCCTTGGCCGCGGCGTCCGATGACGAGCGCTTCATGGCGGCCGCTATCCGCCTGTCCCAGTGGAATCTCGGACGTACCTCCACAAATCCTTCCGTCGGCTGTGTGATCGTCAAGGACGGCATCATCGTCGGCCGAGGCGTTACGGCTGAAGGCGGGCGGCCCCATGCCGAACCGCAGGCTCTCGCCGATGCGGGAGAAAAGGCGAGGGGGGCGACTGCCTATGTCACCCTTGAGCCGTGCTCGCATCACGGCAAGACACCGCCCTGCGCCGAGGCGCTGATAGCCAGCGGCGTCGCACGCGTGGTCGTTTCTGTGACCGATCCGGACGAACGGGTGTCGGGGCGGGGGCTCGGCATGCTGGAGGCGGCCGGTATAGAGATAGAAAGCGGCGTTCTGGAAGAGGAGGGGCGCAAGGCGCTCACCGGTTACCTCACCCGCCAGACGAGGGCCCGCCCGCAAGTGATTCTGAAGCTTGCTGTTTCACAGGATGGCATGATCGGTCGTGAAGGAGAGGGACAGGTGGCGATCACCGGCCCTCTGGCCCGCGCTCAGGTGCAGATGCTTCGTGCAGAAACCGATGCGATCCTCGTCGGGATCGGCACCGCGCTCGCCGATGATCCCGAATTGACCGTTCGTCTCCCGGGACTTCAGCAGCTCTCGCCCGCCCGCATTGTTCTCGATCGCAGGCTCGAATTGCCGCTCGGTTCGAAGCTGGTGAAAACGGCAAACGACGTTCCCGTCATCTGCATTGCTGAGCCCGGCGATGACGAGTTTTTCTCGGGCCGCCGTGATGCGCTCCGGTCAGCCGGGGTAGAAGTCCTGCAATCGGAAGATCTCGGGGCGCTGTTGTTTGCACTCGCTGCCCGCGGCATTTCTTCGCTTTTGGTGGAGGGGGGTGCCAACATCGCCCAGTCCTTCCTCGATCAGGGACTGGTTGACGAGATCTGGCTCTTCCGTGGCGATGTCGTCGTCGGGACGGGCGGTATTCCCTCTCCAGTAACTCCGGCGAGGCTGCCACCGGAGTTTGTCCTTGAGCGCTCGCTCGCTCTTGGACCGGATCGTCTGGAGATCTTCCGCCGTCCCGACTGACGCTGGCTGTTCTGATGCGTTAACGCCAGAACAGCATGATCAGAATGATAAGCGGAATCGGTACGCCGAGAAGCCAGAGCAATATGCCGCGACCCATTTGAAATCCTCCCTTGTCTGTGGCGGTAGCAACGGCTGCGCTGCCCTTCGCCACGTCGTTGTGACTGGAGCCTAAAGCTTCGGATGGAGGGTTTTGTTCCGGAAAATGATTGACCATGGGAGAAGGTGGAACCTCGTCACAGACGGTCGCTCAGCTAAAAACGCTTGCCATTGGCGATGCGCCGTGGTTTGACCCCACTGACTGGCCAATGGCCGCACTCTCTTTGAAAACCGGGATCGTAATCATGGCAAAGAAGAAATCCGCACCCCATCTTCTGATCGTCGAGGCACGATTCTACGATGATATGGCAGACGCGCTTCTGGAAGGCGCAACCTTTGCCCTCAAGGAAGCCGGAGCGACCTACGACGTAGTGACTGTTCCTGGCGCACTCGAAATTCCACCGGCAATTGCCATGGCGCTCGATGCGGCGGATGATGATGGCACCGTTTACGATGGCTTCGTCGCGCTCGGCATGGTCATTCGTGGCGAAACCTATCATTTCGATATCGTCGCGAACGAATCCTCGCGCGCTATCATGGATCTTGCCGTTTCCGAATCGCTTCCGATCGGCAACGGCATCCTGACTGTAGAGAACGACGATCAGGCCTGGGCACGCGTTCGCCGTTCCGACAAGGACAAGGGTGGCTTTGCCGCTCGCGCTGCGCTGACGATGATCGCGCTGAAAGAAAAACTGGGTAACTGACGAAACATGTCGAAGGAAGAAAACCAGCCGGTGAAATCCGCCAACCAGCGCGGGGCAGCGCGTCTTGCCGCTGTGCAGGCGCTGTACCAGATGGATATCGGTGGCACCGGCGTGCTTGAAGTGGTCGCCGAATACGAAGCCCATCGCCTCGGTCAGGAGATCGATGGCGACACCTACCTGAAGGCCGACCCCTCCTGGTTCCGCTCCATCGTCGCGGGTGTCGTGCGCGACCAGAAGACCATCGATCCGATGATCCGGCAGGCATTGCAGGACGACTGGGCGCTTTCGCGCATCGACAGCACCGTTCGCGCCATTCTGCGTGCCGGCGCGTTCGAGCTGCTCGAGCGCAAGGACGTTCCGATTGCTGTGATCGTCACGGAATATGTCGAAATCGCCCGCGCATTCTTCGAGCAGGACGAGCCGAAGCTCGTCAACGCAGTCCTCGACCGCATCGCCAAGCAGGTGCGCGCTCCGGCAAATAAGTAATCTGAAGGACTGACGGGAATGACCGCTGCTGAGCCTCGGGGGTTGGAAGGCCAGTTGCGGTCTGCCAGACGCAATGTCTTTCTCCTCGCCGCTGCCCAATCCATTCTGGGTTCGGCTGCTCCGCTGAGTTTTGCAGTCGGCGGTCTCGCAGGTTTCCAGCTTTTAGGGGCAGACAAGTCCCTTGCGACCGCTCCGCTCACCGGCTTCAACGTTGGCGTCGCGCTTGGCGCGATCGTCGTTGCGGTCGCGTCGCGCTTTCTGGGGCGGCGCGAAAGCTTCATGCTCGGCGCGATGATGGGGGCGACCGGTGGCGCGGTGGCGGCACTCGCGCTCTTCCGCTCCGATTTCTGGCTCTTTGCTTTCGGCCTGATGCTGATCGGTCTTTCGGGCGGCTTCACCCAGAAGATCCGCTTCGCCGCTGCCGATGCCTCGCCGAGCTTCTACAAGGGCAAGGCCATCTCCTGGATTCTCGCTGGCGGCATCGTGTCGGCGATTGTCGGGCCGCAACTCGCCATCTGGCTGAAGGATGCGATGGCCCCGGTCACCTTCGCCGGTGCTTTCATCGGTCTGGTACCGCTGATGCTGCTGGCGATCGTGGTTCTGGCCTTCCTGAAGCTGCCCGACGCGGCGGGAAAAATCGGCGAGAACGGCGAACCGGCGAGGCCGCTGCGCGAAATCGTCACCAACCAGCGTTTCATCACCGGCATGATCTGCGGCATCAGTTCTTATGCGCTGATGACCTTCATGATGACCGGCGCGCCGCTTGCCATGGTAATCGGTTGCGGCTTCTCCTCCGAACTCGCGACGCTCGGCATCCAGTGGCATGTCATCGCCATGTTCGCCCCAAGCTTCTTTACCGGCATGCTGATCTCCCGTTTCGGTACGGAGAAGGTGGTGGTCGCGGGTCTCCTCATTCTGATGGCCTGTGCAATCGTCGCGCACATGGGCGTTGAGCTCTGGAATTTCTGGGGCGCGCTGGTGCTGCTCGGCGTCGGCTGGAATTTCGGCTTCATCGGCGCAACCGCCATCGTCGCCTCCAGCTATCGGCCGCATGAGGCCGACAAGGTGCAGGGCTTCCACGATATCATCCTGTTCAGCACCGTGGCGCTTTCCTCCTTCTCTTCCGGCAAGGTTTTCACGGCATTCGGCTGGTCTGTCATGAACCTCGTCGTTTGGCCCGTCACCATCGTCTGCCTTATTCTGGTTGTCCTGCAGATGCGCGCATCTGCCGCCGCAAGGAAGGGTTGAGGCCCCGGTGCTGCGACACCAGCGGGACTTGACGTAAAGGAAAGCGCAACGCAATCTCGCCCCAAGCCGGACGACCTCAGAGGAGGGGGCCGAGTCCGGATGTCACCGCCCGCGAGGAGTGAGGCGCGGGCAATACGGGAGGGTATTGCGAATGACAGTTCTACCAGTTGTTATTTTATGCGGTCTTCTGTCTGTGGCCTATGCGATCTGGGCCACGCGCTCCGTGCTGGCGGCCGATCAGGGCAATGCACGCATGCAGGAGATTGCGGGCTATATTCGTGAAGGCGCCCAGGCCTACCTCGCTCGTCAGTATCTGACGATTGCCATCGTGGGTGCCGTTGTTTTCATTGCCGCCTGGATCCTTCTTTCCCCGACTGCCGCGATCGGCTTTCTGATCGGTGCGGTGCTTTCCGGCGCCGCCGGATTCATCGGCATGCATGTCTCGGTCCGCGCCAATGTGCGCACCGCGCAGGCCTCATCCCAGAGCCTTTCGGCCGGTCTCGACATCGCCTTCAAATCCGGAGCCATCACCGGCATGCTGGTGGCCGGTCTCGCCCTTCTCGGCGTTTCCATCTATTTCTACATTCTGACCGCGATACTCGGTCATGAGAGCGGTTCCCGCGAAGTTATCGATTCGCTTGTCGCCCTTGGTTTCGGCGCTTCGCTGATCTCGATCTTCGCCCGTCTCGGCGGCGGTATCTTCACCAAGGGCGCCGACGTTGGCGGCGATCTGGTGGGCAAGGTCGAAGCCGGTATTCCTGAAGACGACCCGCGCAATCCTGCAACTATTGCCGATAACGTCGGCGACAATGTCGGCGACTGCGCCGGCATGGCGGCCGACCTGTTCGAAACCTATGCGGTGTCCGTCGTCGCCACCATGGTTCTGGCCGCGATCTTCTTCGCCGGTTCGCCGACGCTCGATATCGCCATGACCTATCCGCTGGCAATTTGCGGCGCCTGCATCGTCACCTCGATCATCGGCACCTTCTTCGTCAAGCTCGGCACTAACGGCTCGATCATGGGCGCCCTCTATAAAGGGCTTGTCGTCACCGGCATCCTGTCCATCCTTGGTCTCGGCGCGGCCACCGCGCTGACGATCGGCTGGGGTTCGGTCGGAACCGTCGGTGGTCAGGACATCACCGGCTGGAATCTGTTCGTCTGCGGCATTCTCGGTCTCGTTGTGACGGCGCTGATTGTCGTGATCACCGAATTCTATACCGGCACAAACAAGCGGCCGGTCAATTCCATCGCCCAGGCTTCGGTGACCGGTCACGGCACCAACGTCATCCAGGGGCTTGCCGTTTCGCTGGAATCGACCGCGCTGCCGGCAATCGTCATCGTTGGCGGCATCATTGCTACCTTCCAGCTTGCCGGCCTGTTCGGTACGGCAATCGCCGTCACCACCATGCTCGGCCTTGCCGGCATGATCGTGGCGCTCGATGCATTCGGTCCCGTTACCGACAATGCAGGCGGTATCGCGGAAATGTCGCACCTGCCGCCGGAAGTCCGCAAGTCCACCGACGCGCTCGACGCGGTCGGCAACACCACCAAGGCGGTGACCAAGGGTTATGCGATCGGTTCGGCGGGCCTCGGCGCGCTCGTGCTCTTTGCCGCCTATTCCAACGACCTGCAGTATTTTGCCGCCAACAGCGACAAATACCCATATTTCTCCGGCATCGGGGATATCTCCTTCAGCCTGTCCAATCCCTATGTCGTGGCCGGGCTGATCTTTGGCGGCCTTATTCCTTATCTCTTCGGCGGCATCGCCATGACCGCAGTCGGTCGCGCCGCAGGCTCGATCGTCGAGGAGGTACGCCGTCAGTTCAAGGAAAAGCCCGGTATCATGCAGGGCACGGAACGGCCGGACTATGGCCGCGCCGTCGACATGCTGACCAAGGCCGCGATCCGTGAAATGATCATCCCGTCGCTGCTGCCGGTACTGGCGCCGCTCGTCGTCTATTTCGGCGTGCTGCTGATTTCCGGCTCCAAGGCGTCCGCCTTCGCGGCACTCGGTGCCTCCCTGCTCGGCGTCATCGTCAACGGCCTCTTCGTGGCAATCTCCATGACCTCGGGCGGCGGCGCCTGGGACAATGCCAAGAAGAGCTTCGAGGATGGTTTCATCGACAAGGATGGCGTCAAGCACCTGAAGGGATCGGACGCCCACAAGGCATCCGTTACCGGTGACACGGTGGGCGATCCCTACAAGGATACAGCCGGCCCGGCCGTCAATCCGGCGATCAAGATCACCAATATCGTGGCGCTGTTGCTGCTGGCCGTGCTGGCTGGCTGAAGCTGGTAATTCTGTTCAAACGAAAAAACCGCGGGACATCGTTCCGCGGTTTTCTTTTTGGGCTCTCGTGCCGAGCGATCAGGTGCCGCCCAGCATGTTCTTGATGCTGTTGGCTGCGCCGCCGCCGCCGGAAAGGATCTGCTGCAGGAAGGTGAGGTCCTTGCCGCCCGTCGGTGTGGTACGGGAGATCATGTCGAAGACCTTGCCGTCCTTCATCGTGTAGTTCGCGCGCTGCGACACAATACCATCCTTGTCGAAATAGATGGCGAGGATCTGCTGTTCCACCAGCCGCTGCTTCATGAAGGCGGCTGAACGGGTGCGCGTCTGCGAAATGTAATAGAAGACTTCGCCGTCAAAGGTCGCGGTCGTGGACGGTGTGCCGAGTGACAGGAGAACCTGTTCGCGGCTGGAGCCGACCGGTACGAGGTCGAGCGCGCTCTGGTCTACGACATAACCGTTGTGGAAGACCTCCTGGGTAGTGCAACCCGAAAGACTTCCAACCGCCACAGCAAGCGCGACAGCAGTGCATCCGAGAACGTTTCTGTTCGATCTGAGGTACCGCATTTCCAACCGCAAGTCTCCCATGACTCTAGAGATGGACGCTTCGGAGAAACGTCCGCAAACCTGTTGCGCATACCATTGTGGCCTTTCCGGGGACGAACGGCCGGCTGCGACAAACTCGCTTTCGGTCCGGCGATCGGAGACCGGTGATGCCTTGCCGGCTGTCGCAGGCAGGCAGAAACGGCATTGCAATTCACGCCTGCTTCGGTAAACCAGCTTTCGCAATCATGCAACAAGAGCATGGGCAGGCGGGCTTGTTCCTGCGGTTCTTTTTGGTGGAATTGGATGGTATTCGGCTTCTTTAAGCAGAAAAAGCATAATCGGCTGATCGTCGAGCGCCAGTATGCCGCGCTGACATCTGCCGCCCGCACGCCATTCTTCTATAGCGATCTCGGCGTGCCGGATACCGTGATGGGGCGCTTCGAAATGCTGTCCGTCGTCCTGATTCTGTTCTTTCGCCGAACCGCCCGCTCGCCCCGCAGCGGTCAGGAAATCGCCCAGGAAATCGTCGACGCCTTCTTTCAGGATGTCGATCATTCCATTCGCGAACTCGGCATTGGCGATCAGGGCGTGCCGAAGCGCATGAAGAAACTCGCCGGCATGTTCTATGGTCGCCTCGAAGCCTATGCGGCTTGCCTCGACAAAGGTGAGCGCGAGGAGTTGGCGACGGCGCTTCGACGCAATATATACCCGGAAACGGTGGAGACCGCGCCTTCGATGCAGGGTCTGGCCGATTGGATGATCGAGGCCGAGCAGGCATTGGCGGTGCTGGGCGAGGACGTGATCGAAACCGGATCCGCCCGACTTGCTGTTCCCGGAGGAACACACTGACATGACGACGAACAGGAAAGATGCCGCCGGCTTCACATATCTGGTGAAGGTCGGCCATATCTCGGCCAACCCGGTGCAGGTGCATGTGGAGGCCGATGAGCGTGAATGCGCCTGGCTCGCACAATTGTGGAAAGTGCTGGGTGTAAAACAGCTGGTCGCGGATCTTCAGATCGCCCGCTGGAAAAAGGATGGCGTGCGCATCAAGGGGCGCGTGACGGGCGAAATCGTCCAGGCCTGCGTCGTGACGCTTGAGCCCGTTACGACCGAGATCGATCAGGAGATCGATCAGATTTTCGTGCCGGAAGGTTCCAAGCTTGCGCGCATCGTGACCGACGAGGCCGGTGAAATGGTTCTCGACCCGGATGGCCCGGATCTGCCTGAAACCTTTTCCGGCGATACGATCGATGCCGGTGCATTGGTGGCCGAGCTTGCGGCACTCGCCATCGACCCTTATCCCCGTAAGCCCGGCGTGGATTTCGCGGGGCATCAGGAAAGTTCCGCCGAAGATGACCGACGGCCTTCGCCTTTCGCGGTACTGAAGGATTGGAAAAAGGACTGAGGCGCTGCGGAAACCCGGTGATTTGGGTTGTACGTGGCGGCAAAAACGGTATTTTGGCCGAAAATTTCGCCCGGCAGCGAAAAGAAGGATCAGATATAAGTGATCAGAATTTCTCTCGACGTCATGGGAGGCGACTTCGGCCCTGAAGTCGTCATTCCCGGAGCTGCCAAGGCGCTGGAGCGGCATCCCGATACGACGTTCATTCTTTTCGGCCAGCAGGAACGCTGCCTGCCGCTTCTGGCGCAGTATCCGAAGCTGAAGGAAAAATCCGTCTTCCATCATTGCGAAGTCGCGGTCGGCATGGATGAAAAGCCGAGCCAGGCGCTTCGCCGTGGTCGCTACGTCTCCAGCATGTGGCGCTCGATCGAGGCCGTTAAGACCGGTCAGGCTGACGTCGTCGTTTCCGCCGGCAACACCGGCGCCCTGATGGCCATGGCGAAATTCTGCCTGCGCACGATGGCTTCCATCGAACGGCCGGCGATCGCCGCCATCTGGCCGACACTTTCCGGTGAAAGCATTGTTCTCGACGTCGGCGCCACCATCGGTGCGGATGCGCAGCAGCTTCTCGACTTTGCCCTGATGGGCGGAGCCATGGCCCGTGCGCTCTTCGAACTGGAGCGTCCGTCCGTCGGCCTGCTTAACGTTGGTGTGGAAGAGATCAAGGGACAGGAAGAGGTCAAGGAAGCCGGAAGGCTGATCCGCGAGGCCGGTCTCGATACCATCGACTATTTCGGTTTCGTCGAAGGCGATGATCTCGGCAAGGGTACGGTGGACGTGGTCGTGACCGAAGGCTTCACCGGCAACATTGCCCTGAAGACTGCGGAAGGAACGGCACGCCAGATCGCGGAGTATCTGCGCTCGGCGATGTCGCGGACCCTGCTTGCCAAGATCGGCTATCTTCTTGCCAAGGGTGCGTTCGATCGCCTGCGCGAGAAGATGGACCCGCGCAAGGTGAATGGCGGCGTCTTCCTGGGACTGAACGGCATCGTCATCAAGAGTCATGGCGGAACGGATTCCGAGGGCTTTGCGGCGGCAATCGATGTCGGCTATGACATGGCCCGCAATGGCCTGACACAGAAGATAGAAAACGATCTGAAAAGATATCATGCCCGGCACCCCTCTGCGGCCGGTCCCGAAGCGGCATGATCCCAGGGGTAGGAAACTAATATGATCCGTGCAGTTGTTCGCGGTTTCGGAGCGTCGCTTCCGAAGCGGGTGATGACCAATCGCGAATTGGAAGACCTTGTCGAAACCTCCGACGAATGGATCGTGCAGCGCACGGGCATTCACCAGCGCTACATTGCCGGCGAAGGCGAGACGACTGCCTCACTGGGTGCAGCCGCAGCGAAGGCCGCTCTGGATAATGCCGGTCTTGCGGCTGCCGATATCGACCTGATCATCTGTGCGACGTCCACTCCGGACAACACTTTCCCGGCGACTGCGGTCAATATCCAGAACCGGCTCGGCATCCATCACGGCTTTGCCTTCGACGTTCAGGCCGTCTGTTCGGGCTTCGTTTATGCCATGGCGACAGCCGATCTCTATATTCGCGGCGGCATGGCCAAGCGCGTCCTCGTGATCGGTGCGGAAACCTTCTCTCGCATCCTCGATTGGACGGACCGTACGACCTGCGTACTCTTCGGCGATGGCGCTGGTGCTCTGGTCCTCGAAGCTGAGGAAGGGGAGGGTAAAACCACCGATCGCGGCGTTCTGACCTCACAGCTTCGGTCTGATGGTACGCACAAGGAAAAGCTATTTGTCGATGGCGGCCCGTCGACCACCGGCACCGTCGGCCACCTTCGGATGGAGGGCCGTGAAGTGTTCAAGCACGCTGTCGGCATGATTACCGATGTGATCGAGGCGGCGTTCGACGCTACCGGAACCACTGCGGACGACCTCGACTGGCTCGTTCCGCATCAGGCCAATCGCCGCATCATCGACGGATCGGCGAAAAAGCTCGGCATTCCCGCTGAAAAGGTCGTCGTCACCGTCGACCTGCATGGGAATACGTCGGCAGCCTCCATTCCGTTGGCGCTTGCTGTCGCCGCTGGTGACGGTCGCATCAAGAAGGGCGATCTCGTCATGCTCGAGGCAATGGGCGGCGGCTTCACCTGGGGTGCCGTTCTGCTGCGCTGGTAACCACGGGATTCGAAATAAAGGATTTCATACAAGCGCTTGACCGTCACGCCCAAGGGCAATACTCTCACAACGCTTCAACAAGATCATTGATTTAAGCGGGCGGGACCACATGGCCGGAAAGACAGTGACGCGAGCGGATTTGGCGGAATCGGTCTTTCGCAAAGTTGGCCTCTCACGCACCGAATCGGCGGAGCTCGTCGAGACCGTGATCGACGAGATCTGCAACGCGATCGTGCGTGGCGAGACCGTGAAGCTTTCCTCCTTCGCGACCTTCCAGGTGCGCAGCAAGAACGAGCGAATCGGCCGCAATCCGAAGACCGGCGAGGAAGTGCCGATTTCTCCGCGGCGGGTGATGACCTTCAAGGCATCCAACGTGCTCAAGCAGCGGATCCTGCGGTCCCATCTGTCGCGCAAGGCCAAGCAGAAGCCGCAGAACCCGGCTTCCTGACGGTCTCGCGCATCGATCCCTTGAGGATTACCCCTAATGGGGTGCTTGAATTTATCGTTGCAAATCGTTGAAATGAACGGCGAGTCGCGTTGTTGCGCGAGCCATGGAGCGTGAACATGCAGTTGGATAAGAGCCCGGACGCCTTCCGCACCATCAGCGAAGTTGCCGAAGACCTCGACCTGCCTCAGCATGTCCTGCGCTTCTGGGAAACCCGTTTTCCACAGATCAAACCGATGAAGCGTGGCGGTGGTCGGCGTTATTACCGACCCGATGATATCGAACTGCTGAAGGGCATCCGCCATCTGCTCTACGATCAGGGCTACACCATCAAGGGTGTGCAGAAGCTTCTGAAGACCAACGGTAACAAATTCGTGATGGCTGTCGCAACGGGCGACCAGGCCACCATGGAAGCGCTGATTGCGGCCAATGCCCAGAAGTCCGACGAGCCGAAGCTCGGCCCTCCGGATGAGGATCAGGTTGTCGGGCGTCCCAAGGCGAAGGTTAGCGGACGATTCTTCGGATTCGGCGGCAGCGACGACGACATGCCGGAAATTTCCGTCGGCAAAAGCTCGGTCGGCAAGGAAGACAGAGCCCTGTTACAGGAGGCACTCTTCGATCTCCTCGAATGCAAGCGTCTGCTCGATCAGGTTCGCTGAGACGCACAATCTTCCGAGAACGTTGGACGCACACGCGCTCAAGTCATAAGAGCCAGCGCCAGCGCTTGGGATTGTCAGCCGACTCGATCATCAGCCAGTGAAGATCGACCTTGTTGACAGGCTTGATCTCGTCATTCCTGTTGTCCAGTACGAGATCCGCCTTCGGCGTCTTCACGATCACCACGACATGCGCTTCGCCGCTGGGAGTGGTCGCCATGGCAAGCCGGATGGATCGGGGAGGCAGCCCGCGGTCGATCAGCTTCTTTCGCTTCGTGACTGCGTAATCCTCGCAGTCTCCGGATTTGGGCGAAAGGCGCCAGGTATCGTTTCCCTTGGTGTCCGAACCCGGCGCTATCGCCTGATTCACGCTGGTATTCACCGCTTCGAGCGCACGCTCCACCTTTCGGTTCAACTGGGTTCGGCTTACACCGCCTTTCGGACGGCATTCGCGCGGAGCATTCACGCAAAGCTTTACGAAGGCGTAGGGGGCTGTCGTCGGGGTCTTTTCTTCAAGAAAGGGTGCCGTAAGTCGGCCCCCTGCCTGGGTTTCACGGGCAGACCACGAAAAGAACATCGCGGCTGCGGCGACAAGGATGCAGATGGTCATGAGAGGCATCTCACGGCTCCATGGCTGTTTACCCTGTGGAACAGGCGGAACGCCGAAGCGCAAAACACCCGCTCAGGCCTAAGCATCGAATGGAGAGAATGTTCCCTGATAGTCGCAAAATTATGTCGCAATGCAACATGAGGGGCGACTCATATGGTCGCGAACTTGGCTGCCAACAGGCGAGCAGCGCCTGCATGCGGTCGGTCATGAGGGCAGGGCGTTATGATGCTCGGGCGGACGTGGCTGCGAATGCGGCGGCATCTCGATAGTGCCCGGTGGGACTTTGGTGGGACTTTATGTTCCGCTGGATGCTTTTCAGGTCGTTTCGTTCTTCTTTTTTTCTCCTTCTGCATTTTTCCGCTTGCGCTTCTGAGCCGGAAATCATAATGGGATCAGGCCTTAACGGCAGGTCGGGGCGTAGCGCAGCCCGGTAGCGCACTTGACTGGGGGTCAAGGGGTCGTGGGTTCGAATCCCGCCGCCCCGACCATTAAATTCTTGATTTCCCAGCAAATTATTCGCCGGTTCCGGGTTTTCCCGGAATTGTGGCGCGTTGCTGCTACGTTTTTCGGTAAATTTTTCCTGATTCTGCCCTATCATTGCTGCATCGCAGCATTATATGGGCTATGTCCGCTGCTGGAGGAGCGTGAGCGCGTTGCACCCGAAGTAACGGAGTGCGGCCTGTTCCGGATCCGTGGCGGGCTTTCCCCGTGGGAGTGAGAGCCGAACAATCGAACGGAAACTGCATTTCCATGCGTATGAAAATTCCCGTGCCGTTTTCCTACATAACGGCCCAGCAAAAGAAGTGGCAAAAGCGTTTGAACCGCGCTGCGGATGTCATCACGCCTGTTGCCCCTGCACGTCCCAGACTTCGCGGTCCTCGCCCGCATCTGACTGAAATCACCGGCTTCGGTACCAATCCCGGGCATCTGCGCATGATGGAATATGTGCCGCCCAAGGGGCAGGCTAAGCCGGCGCTGATGGTCGTCCTGCACGGCTGTCTTCAGACGGCTGCGGATTTCGACAAGGGCAGCAACTGGAGCATGCTCGCGAGAGAAGGCGGTTTTGTCCTGCTTTACCCGGAGCAGCGCCAGTCCAACAATCCGAACCTCTGCTTCAACTGGTTTCGGCCAAGCGCCGTGGCGCGCGACCGCGGCGAGTTGATGTCGATCCGGCAGATGATCGAGAATGCATGCGAGCGGCATGGAATCGATCGCGATCGCATCTTCCTGCAAGGACTGTCTGCCGGCGGCGGCATGGCGTCCGCGCTACTCGCTACTTATCCCGATCTCTTTGCCGCCGGCCAGATCGTTGCCGGTCTGCCCTTCGGCTCCGCCCGCGACGCGATGACCGCCCTGTCGGTGATGAAGTCGGGCGCGAATCGCACACCGCAGGAATGGGGTGACCTCGTTCGCACGGTGTCACCTGAAATCAACTGGCGTCCGACGATATCCATCTGGCACGGTACCGCCGATCGCGTGGTCTCCACCGCCAATGCCCGCGCCACGCTGATGCAGTGGCTTGATCTCTATGGGCTTCGCGACGAAGACGGTGAGGATGTCGCCATCGAAGGCAATGCGGCCCGCGTCTGGTTCGACAGGTCGGGCCGGCCGCTAATCGAATTCTGCCTCGTCGATGGTATGGAACATGGCCTGCCGGTTCTGAAGAAGCCGCGCAAGACGCCGGGCGAGGGCGCAACGCCATTCATGCTTGAAGGCCAGCTCAGCGCCCCGTTGCACATGGCACGGACCTTCATGGCAAGCGTGTGATGACCCGGCTGACAGGGCAGGCGCGGTTTATCCGTAATCCTGCCTTGTCGGAGGTTTATTGGGGGAGGGGATGAACGCGGAAGCCTCAGTTCTCTTCGATCGACACGCCGTCGCGGCCAATGTTGAGTTCGATGCCCTTTGGCTTGGTCTCTTCCTGATAGACGTAATATCCGAGGCCGATGACGACGACGGCAAGCGCACCGATGACGAGATAAAGACCATTATTCCGGTTCATGACTGCTCCTGATCTGTTTGAACAGGGCAGTAATCCGGAAGGAAGGAATTTGTTCCGTTCAGAGAGCCAATCTGAATGAAGTAGATCGGCTTTCATTTCATTCCGGTCGGATCGTGCTCAGTCGTCGTTGGCAGCGTTCAGGTCTTCGGGACGAACGCCGTCCTCTTCATCGTCACGCTCGGCAAAACGTACGCCGACGCCACCGGGCGGGCTGTCGCCATCGCCAATGAACAGGATTCCGGACGCCTGCAGCGCCAGCTTCAACGCATGAAGTGTCGCCGGATCGACATTGGCCTGTTCTTCGGCTTCCGTCTGAAGGATCAGGAATGCGGAAATGCCACTCTTCGCCGAAAGCTGATCGACGGTGATACCGAGAAGCGCCCGTGCGGCGCGGATCTGTGCGGGTGTAGCCATAGGATCAATATGGCGAATTCGCGCCCGAAATCAATCGGTTCGAAAGAGGGATCAGTTCAGGACTTCGCGGTAAACCACAAGCGTCTGGTCGACCATGGCTTCAAGGCCGAAGGAATGGCGGCGGACGGCGGCATTGGCGGCGAAGCGGGCGCGTGTCGCGTCGTCAGAAAGCCTCTTCATGGCGCTCGAGAGTGGCGAAGGGTCATCACCGTTGGCGACGATGATGCCGTTCTCTTCGGGCGCGACGACATTACGCGCTCCGCCGACATCGGTGACGATGATCGGCAATCCACTCGCTGCCGCCTCCAGCATCACATAGGACATAGCTTCATAGCGGCTCGGCATCACAAGCACGTCGAACGCCTGCATGGCTTCAGCACCCGTGATGTCCGAGGTGATTATGACCCGATCGGCAACGTTGGCGCTCTCGACCTCACCGCGGATCGCCTGTTCCAGTTCGCCATGCCCTACCATCAAAAGGCGCGCATCGGGTAGGCTTTTAGCTACATCTACAAAAGCGGAAATCAGCCTTTCCGGCGCCTTCTGTGCGGAAAGGCGACCGACGAAACCGAAGACGATGGCATCTTCCGGCAGGCCGAAACGCCTGCGGATCGCCGGGCCGTTTCCCTGCTGCATTTCCCCCACGCCATTGACGACGACGCGGAGCAATTCCGCTGGAATGCCGAGCGCCAGCGCATGCTCGTATTCACTCTGCGAGACGCAGATCAGCCGGTCGGTGAAGAAGCGGCCGAGCAGGGTTTCCACCTTGCCGAACAGCAGGCGGCCTTTGGCTCCGAGCGTCGGATCCATCGTGCGGAAGGCATGAGGCGTGTAGATACGTGGTACATGCGGGCCGGGGAGACGGATGCGCGTCAACGCGCCGGCCTTGGAGCTGTGGCCGTGGATGATGTCGAACGGACCTTCCACACGCACGACCTGAGCCAATGCTTGCCATGCGGATGCATCTGCAGGACCGACGGCCCGCAGCATGGGCAGGGCGATGACCTTCTGGAGATCGAGGGCCCTGAGCTCCCCTACGAAACGCTCCTCGGCGCGCACAGGCGAGTAGACCGCAGTCACGGCGTGACCGCGCGCTTTAAGTCCCGCGCATAGATCGACGAAATGACGGCCGGAGCCGCCGCCGCTCGGTTCCAGAACCTGGAGGATGCGCAGGGGGGAGTTCGTATGAGGCATGGTCATGTCGGCATGGATCGTCGTTGCGCCCGCTGGTAGCGCCATTCGAGCGCGCCGCAGCCCCATACGATGCCGAGCAGCATATAGAAGTGCCGCCAGTGGTCTGTGTCGATGACGTTGCCGATGATCATGTGTCCGAGGACGACGATCCAGGAAATCATCAGGTAGGGCTGCCACGGGCGATTGCGCAGCAGGTAGCGGAAGCCGATGGTGACGGTCCACGCCATCATCGAGATATAGGAGATGAAGCCGAGCCAGCCGTAGCTGGTCAGCGATTTCAGCCAGATATTGTGCTCGTCTTCCGGAAAGATCTTGCTGAACACCATCGGCCCAATGCCCAGCGGCTGTTCCATGGCGTTCAGAAAGCCGATGCGGTGGCGGGCAAAACGGCCGAGATGGCCGCCGTCATATTCCTTCACCAGGGTCGTGCGGTCGAGGAACAGGTTGCGGACTTGCTCGAATTGTAGCGCGATCGTCACGGCAACGACCATCAGCACGACGGCCGCAAGCGATAGCAGCAGGATCTTCAGCCGGAAGGCTCCGGTGCGCTCCTTGAGCAGCAGGATCAGCACCAGCGCGATGGCGGAAAAGAGAAAGAGCGCCCAGGCCGCGCGCGAGAACGACAGGAAGACGCCGAGCGCGATGATGAGAAGCCCGGCGATCTTGAACGGTGCTCCGGCAAGACGCCCGGTCAGGAGACCATGGATAAGATAGAGCGAAGGCGCGATCAGGAAGGGGCCGAAAACGTTCGGATCCTGAAAGGCACCCATGGCGCGATCGTAGCGGGTGAAGGCTTCTGAACCGGGAAAGGCATGGAAATATCCAAGAATGCCGAGGAGGGCGGTTATCACGGCGGCGGCCACCCAGGCGCGGAAGATCAGCCTCAGCCGCCGGTAGTCATCCTCGATGATCGCCGCATAGAACACCGAGGTCAGCGCCAGAAAGGTGGAGACCGCGAGATACATCGGCCCCTCGGCCAGATCCCGCATGACAGTGAGCGAGAGAATGCCGCCGATATTGAATACCAGCAGGAAAACCAGTAGCGGGGCCACCGCGCGGGAGATCTTCAGTCCGAGCAGGAACCAGATCGCGACCTGGACCACCAGAACCAGTTCATAGGGTGCGGGTTCCGAAATGACGAAGCCGGACAGGAAAACGCCGAAGGCGACCATCGCGGAACCGATGATCGCCAGTGCCGCGCGTTGCGGCCTGAAAACGACGGGAGCCTGAACCTCGATCGTACTCAATAGGCGTTTTCCGTGTTCAACAGCCGGATGGGCGTCAGGAAGAGGATCTTGAGATCGAAAAGCAGCGACCAGTTTTCGATGTAGAAGAGGTCGTATGCTGTCCGGTACTTGATCTTGTCGTCGCTGTCGATTTCACCGCGCCAGCCGTTGATCTGCGCCCATCCGGTCACGCCGGGCTTAACACGATGGCGGGCGAAGTAGCCATCGACGACGTCCGCATAGACCCGGTCATGGGTCGCGGCGGACACGGCATGCGGGCGAGGACCGACAAGCGAAAGATCTCCGCGCAGCACGTTGAAGAGTTGTGGCAGTTCGTCGATCGACGACTTGCGGATGAAGCGCCCGACCTTCGTGACGCGAGGGTCCCCCTTGGTAACCGCCTTGCGCGCCGAGGGGTCGCTCATCTCGGTATACATCGAACGGAATTTCAGGACGTTGATGACCTCGTTGTTGAAGCCATGGCGCTTCTGCATGAAGAAGACCGGTCCCTTCGAGTTCAACTTGATCGCAATAGCGGTGCCGATGAAGACCGGCCACAGGAGCAAGAGAGCCATGAGGCTGAAGAAGATGTCGAAGATGCGCTTGGCCACTGAGTCCCAGTCGCGGATCGGCTTGTCCAGGATGTCGAGCATCGGCACTGCGCCGACATGGGAATAGGAGCGCGGGCGAAAACGCAGGCTGTTGGAATGGGCCGCGAGCCGCACGTCGGTCGGCAGGACCCAGAGCATCTTGAGAAGCTGGAGGATGCGGGCCTCGGCGCTGAGCGGCAGCGAGATGATCAGCATGTCGATGCGCGCGAGGCGGGCGAATTCGACGAGTTCGGCCACGGTGCCGAGCTTGGGATAGCCTGCGACCACATCGGGCGAGCGGGCAGAGCCACGGTCATCGAAGATGCCGCAGATGCGGATATCGTTTTCCGGCTGCTGTTCCAGTGCGCGGATGAGATCCTTGGCGGGCTGACCACCGCCGACGATGACGGCGCGGCGTTCCATCACGCCGTTGCGGCCCCAGCGGCGAATGGCGAAGCCGACGAGATTGCGCTCGACGAACAGGAAGGCGAGGCCGCTACCGTACCAGATGACAAACCAGTTCTGGAAGTCGAGACCGTTGCTGACAAAGATGAAGAGCGAAAGCGCGACAAGCGCCAGCGCTACCGTCCATGCGCCGAAATAGCGCCCCAGCGACCGCAAGGGCGTCCGCAGCGATGAGATGTGATAGCAATCGGCGGCTTGCAGCAGCAGCAGGGCGACGCCCGATCCGATCAGGCTGATAGCCAGAACGCCGACGAAATGCTCCGCCGGGTTGGCGGAGATGAAATAGTGGATGCCGAGGCCGAAGGCGAGCAGGCAGAGGAATTCCAGCAGCCTGAGCTGGCCGGTGATGATCGTCGGAGAATAGTTGGATTCCTGAAACTGTCCCGCGATCTGCCGGGCCAGCGGATTGATCTCCACGTTCTCCGCAGCGCCGGGCTTGGCATCGCCCATGGCGGCGTTTTCCGAGATCTTCTTGCGCAGCGCGTCAACGTCGAACTGTTCGGGCTTTTCCATCTGGTTCATTTGAGGATCTCACCTTTTGTGGCCGAAGCCTAAGGGAAAGGTCCTAAGAAACGTTTGATCGGGTAGAGAAAAACCGATGCAATGGCGAAATATCCGTCATGTTTTGATACAGTTACACCGGTTGTTCCTGTCATCCGCGATTTGACGGAAATCAAAGTCTTGCGGGATGGACCGTGCGATGGAAGACTTCTTTACCGATGGCTTTGCGAAGGGCGCTCCCGCATGGAAAAGAAACACGTTTTCAACCTCAGCTACTTTCTCTTTGCCTTCTCGTTGTTGCTTCTGTTCCAGGCGTGGATCGGTTACCGCGACTACGCGCAGCTCACCTACACGGAGATGCTGGATGCGGTGAATCAGGGCAGGGTTGCCTCTGTCACGCTCACCGAGACGACGGTGCAGGGCGAGTACAAGGAGCCGCAGAACGGTCGCAAGTATTTCGTGGCAAACCGCGTCGATCCGGCCTTCGCCGAGATCTTCGAAAAGGCCGGCGTGAAGATCAGCGGAGCAAGCGACAGCAACTGGTTCACGACGATCCTGTCATGGGTCCTGCCTGTTCTCATCTTCTTTGGCCTCTGGTCCTTCTTCTTCAGGGGAATTGCCGAGCGCCAGGGCATGGGTGGCCTGATCAACATCGGCAAGTCGCGGGCCAAGATCTATCTCGAGCGCAAGACGGGCGTGACCTTCGATGACGTCGCCGGCATCGACGAGGCGGAAGCCGAGCTGGAGGAGATCGTCTCCTTCCTCAAGGACAAGGATCGTTATGGCCGGCTCGGCGCGCGCATTCCGAAGGGCATCCTGCTTGTGGGTCCCCCCGGCACCGGCAAGACGCTGATGGCCCGCGCGGTCGCGGGCGAAGCGGGCGTGCCTTTCTTTTCCATTTCCGGTTCTGAATTCGTCGAAATGTTTGTCGGCGTGGGTGCCGCGCGCGTGCGTGACCTGTTCGAACAGGCGCGCGCCGCAGCCCCCTGCATCATCTTCATCGATGAACTGGATGCTCTCGGTCGTGCGCGCAACTCGTTCGGCGGTTTCGGCGGCAATGACGAGAAGGAGCAGACGCTCAACCAGCTGCTGGCCGAACTCGATGGCTTCGATCCCCGCGTCGGTATCGTACTGCTCGCTGCAACCAACCGTCCCGAAATTCTCGATCCGGCCTTGATGCGCGCCGGGCGCTTCGACCGGCAGGTGGTGATCGACCGCCCCGACCGGAAGGGCCGTGTGGCGATCCTCAAGGTTCACATGAAGAACATCATTATCGACCGGGATGTCGATATCGATGCGATCGCGGGGCTGACACCCGGCTTCACTGGCGCCGACCTCGCGAACCTGATCAACGAGGCGGCGATCCTTGCAACGCGCCGCAGCGCCGGCAAGGTGGCGATGGAGGATTTCGTCGCGGCCGTCGAGCGGGTGATTGCCGGCACGGAACGGCGTAGCCGCATTCTCAATCCCGAGGAGCGCCGTCGTGTCGCCTATCACGAGATGGGCCATGCACTCGTCGCTTCCGCGCTCAAGACTGCCGATCCCGTGCAGAAGGTTTCGATCATTCCCCGCTCCATCGGGGCGCTTGGCTACACCCTGCAACGGCCGACCGAAGACCGTTTCCTGATCACTTCCGCTGAACTCAAGGAACGCATGGTGGTCCTGCTGGCCGGTCGCGCGGCCGAGGACATCGTCTTCGGTGAGATTTCGACGGGCGCATCCGACGATCTTGCCAAGGTAACGGACATCGCCCGCGAGATCGTCACCCGCTTCGGCATGGATGCTTCGGTCGGGCAGGCGGTTCTGGAGCCGCAACGCAGCCAGTGGCTGGACGACGGCCAGATGCGGATGCGACCGAAGGATTATTCGGAGGCGACCGCGCGTGAGGTGGATCTTGCCGTACGCTCCATGATCGATGATGCCTATCAGCAGGCGAAGCACGTGCTGGAAGGGCGGCGGTCCGAACTGGAGAGTGGCTCCAGGCTGCTGCTTGAAAAGGAAACGTTGACGCCCGCCGATTTCCCGCCGCTGGCGCGTGGTGGCGAAGTCGCAAGCGCGCCTGCCGCGTGACCGTGGCTGTCGGTCAGTTCAGGGATGTCGCCTCGAGACGTTCCCGGTAGAGGTCGGCGATCTGGCCGGCCATGGTGGAGGCCGAGAACTTCGCCTTGAAGATTTCCGGATCCGGCATGGCCGCATTGCCCCAGCCCGGAGTGGTGATGGCTTTCGTCATCACGCGTGCCAGATCCTCGGCGTTGCCGGGCTCGACCAGTGCTTCGCTTTCCGGGCCGAGTGCTTCCGGCACTCCGCCGACACGGGATGCAATGACGGTTTTTCCGGCTCCGAGCGCCTCAAGCACGATGTAGGGCATGGCCTCGGCGCGCGAGGGAACGACGACAATATCGGACATGGCGAGCGCGTCCTTGACCGGCATGGCGGGCAGCAGGCCGATGCGCCGCCCAAGCCCGCGCTGCTGCATCATGGCGTCGTATTTGTCGCGATCGGGCCCGTCGCCGATGATGAGCGCGCTCAACGGATGGCCGACCATGCGCTCGGTGCGGGCAAAGGCATCGATGAAGATATCCGGTCCCTTGAGATCGCGCAGCATGCCCAGGTAAAGGAAATGCACGCCATCGGAGCGCGGCGGGATGCGAACGAAATCGCGGTCATTGATGCCGTTATAGACCATCCGGTCGGCGCAGCGCGGCCGTCCGATTTTCCGCACATAGGTCTGCCGTTCATATTCGCAGACGAATACGAGTGCGTCCGTCATGCGCTCGAGCACGCGCTCGGTCGCAAACACGCCCCGGCCTGCCATCGATTTCGGATCGAAATGCAGGCTGCCCCCATGGGGCGAATAGAAGCGGGCAACGCGATACTTTTTGACCCGCAAGGCTGAGCCGATGATGCGTGCGACCGCGCCGCCCTTGGCGCCGTGGCCGTGCAACACATCCGGCTGCAAGCTCTTTATTTCCTTGTAACTGGCATGCAATGCCGCGGCATCGCTGAAGCCTATCGAGCGCTGGATCGGCATGCGCGTCAGGCCGAGCGCGAGATAAGGCCGGATCTGCTCGAACATCCGGTCTTCGTGCTCGCTGCCTGTCGAACTGTCGCACAGGATGCCGACCTCGTGCCCCGCGCGCGCATGCTGTTCCGCAAGGTCACGAACATGGCGGAAGATACCGCCAATCGGGGACCGGAAACAGTGCACGATGCGTAGGGGAGAGGGGTGCGGCATCGATCAGAAAAGCCGCTCTCTGACGTAGATCGTATCACCGGCGAGAATGGGATCGGTGATCGGCACGCGGCCGGTCAGGATCTCTCCGTTGATCTTGCGGGTGACATCGACATCACGCTGGTTGGCGCGGGTGGAGAAGCCGCCGGAAACGGCGATCGCATTGAGCACGGTCATGCCGGGAACATAGGCATACTGGCCCGGCTGGCCGACTTCGCCCATGACGAAGATGGAACGATAGCGGTCGATCTCGATGGAAACGTCGGGGTCGCGCAGATATCCCTGCCGCAGTTTCTGGGCGATCACGCCTTCGAGCTGGGGCAGGGTTGCGCCGCGCGCGGCCACCTGTCCGACCAGCGGGAAGGCGATGTAACCCGCCTGGTCGACGGTATAGGTGTTGGTCAGGCTCGCTTGTTCGAAGACGGTGATCCGGAGGCGGTCGCCGCTGTCGAGCCGGTAGGGCTGGATCGTCGCCTCGTGAAAGACCTTCGGCGCGGGCTTATAGGTCGCGCATCCGCCAAGCACGGCCAGAGCCAGCGCGGCGAGCAGCCAGACTATTCCCTTAACACCAAACGATGACATGCGCCGACGCGCTCCCGGTACAGAATTCCGATGGCTTCGTTATCATTCGATTAGGGTTAACGCGAGGTAAAGAACGGTATTGTTGCCGGAGCGAAGAGGATAGTCAGCGTCACTACAAGAATACGGCGGTTAACGCTTGGGTTACCATGTTCCTTTACTATCCGTCCGGATTTGTACCGGGAGTATGGCATGTCGAGCGTAGGCAACGGGCAACAGGACGTAGATATCGATCTGGCGCAGCTCTTTAGAGCCGTGTGGCAAAGACGTCTGCGCATTCTGGCCGCCACGGCGCTGGCCGGTGGTCTTGCATTCGCCGGAGCAAACCTCATTTCGCCGAGCTATCGCAGCGAGGCGCGGATCTTGATCGAGCCGAGGCAGCCCAATTATTCAACGACGGACCGGGCAGGGACGACGGCCGAGCCTGTGCTCGATGAGTTGAACATAGTCAGCCAGGTGCAGCTTCTTCAGTCGGTGGACCTGATCAAACAGGTTGTGCGCGATCTCAAGCTTTACGAGTTGGAGGAGTTCGATCCGGATACCAATCCTTCCATCGTATCGCATCTTCTGGTCCTTCTTGGGCTGAAGAAGAATCCGCTCGATCTGGCGCCCGAGGAGCGCGTGCTCAAGGCCTTCCAGGAAAAGCTGCAGGTCTATCAGGTCGAGAAGTCGCGCGTCATCGGCATCGAGTTCAACTCCGAAGACCCGAAGCTTGCGGCTGCCATTCCCAACGAGATCGCCAAGGTCTATAGCGCGATCCAGAGCGGCGCAAAGCTCGACAGCAATTCCGAGGCCGCGCGCTGGCTGGAGCCGGAAATCTCCAACCTGCGCGAAAAGGTGCAGGAGGCCGAGAGGAAGGTCGCCGACTATCGCGCTTCCGCCGGCCTGCTGCCGCTCAGCGAAACATCGACCTTTTCCTCCCAGCAATTGAGCGACATTTCCGCCGAACTGGCGCGTGTTCGCGGTGAACGCGCCAATGCCGAGGCGAGGGCGGAAGACGTGCGCGCAGCATTGCAGGCAGGTCGCTCAACCGAGACGCTCGAAGCCGTTGCCGGCTCGGAAGCTATCCAGCGATTGAAGGGTACGGAATCCACCATCCGGGCGCAGATCTCCGATCTGTCGACGACGCTGCTCGATGGCCATCCGCAGATGAAGGCCCTCAGGTCTCAGCTCGCCGGCATACGCGAACAGATTGCCACCGAATCCGCCAAGGTTGCCGCAAGTCTTGAAAACGCTGCAACCGTCGCCCGCGCCCGTGAGGCGCAGCTCATCCAGCAGCTTAACACGGTCAAAGCCGAATCCGCTCGCGCAGGCGAGGATGAGGTCGGCCTGAAAGCGCTGGAGCGCGAGGCTACCGCCCAGCGTCAGCTCCTCGAAACCTACCTTGCCCGTTATCGCGAGGCGACCACCCGCATGGCCAAGGATGCGAGCCCGGCGGATGCCCGTCTCGTCTCGCAGGCTGTCGAGCCGAACGAGCCGAACTTTCCCAAGGTGCTGCCGATCACCATCGTCGTTGCGCTTGCCGCATTCATCTTGAGCGCCATCGTCGTGATGTTATCGGAACTGTTCAGCGGTCGGGCGCTCCGTCCGGTTGAGAGCGACCTTCCCGCACTGGTGCCGGCTCGTGCCGAGGCGAGGAATAACGTCGACGATACTCCTGCCGACGAACCGGTTGCCCAGCCGCAAGCCGCTGCCGTGCAAAAAACGGTGAGCGCCGAGGAGACGACTTCGCATATCGCCGCTTCCCATGCCTCCGTTGCCGTTGCTCGCGAGGAGCTTCCGGCAAGCCTGCTTTCCGTTGCCCCGGACGATGAACTGGCCGAGGAGATGGAACAGGCTATCGACTTTGTGGAGGAGGAACCGGAAGACGAATTCTCAATCGAGGCTGTCGCCCGCTATCTCGTGGACGATCACGTAGGGATCGCGCTGGCCATCTCGCCCTCCGGCGACGAAGGTTCGACTGCGACGGTAATGCTGGCACGCGAAGTCGCCGAGCGGGGGCTGAAAGTCGTGCTGATCGACATGACAGGTTCGGCTTGTCCGACCTGGCTGATGGCTTCCCGCCGGGATCTTCCGGGCATCACCGATCTGCTGTGCGGTACCGCCCCCTTCTTCGAGACGATCCACCCGGACCGCCTTTCCGACGCTGACATCGTGCCGCAGGGCAATGCCGACATCCGCCAGGCCATGCGTGGTGCCGATCGCCTGTCGATGATTACCGATGCGCTTTCGGAAGCTTATGATCTGGTGCTCGTCGAATGCGGTCCTGCCGATGTTCAGGGCATTGCGCGGCTCAGCAGGAGCGGTGAGCAGGAGATTATCCTGTCGGCGCCCGATCCGGACATGGAAGAACTTGCCCGTATCATGGAAGCCTTCGAAAAGGTCGGCTACACCGATCTCGTTCTGATGACCGGCAAGGCCACGACTTCTGCCTTGCAGGGAAACCGCGACGCCGCCTGAAATGTCTTGGCGTGAAGCTTTAGTCGTCGGTGCCGGTCGCCTGTGTCGGCATGTCGTCGGCATGCGCCCGCAGTCTCTGGATGAACGAATAGAGCTGCGGATTGCCCTTGATCACCGCCTTGGTGCGCACCACGCCCCGCTGGGCGAAGGAAGCAACATGACCGGCGGCGCTGATCGGCAGCAGAATGTCATGCTGCACCGTTTCGACCGTGCACCAGCGTCGCTTGTATTCCTGGTCGCCAAGCCCGAAATCGAAGAGCGCAGCGCCTTCTTCGCAGCATCGCTCGATCATCAGCCAGAACAGCAGTTCGCCCGGGCTTGCTTCCGGCAGGAGGCTTTCGTCGATCGAGCCGAACTGGCAGATCACGTGATCGCCCTTGCGAGACAGGCCGGCGATGGCGGCGATCCGGCCTTCGTACTGGCCCTTGAGCCGCACGGCATGCAGTTCCAGCGGCGTATCGAGGCTGCTTCCGTCCACTTCCAGAAGCAGGTGAAAGAAGGCCTGCGTCTCGGGCGACTGAAACGTGTTCGGCAATCCAAGCGCCTTGAAGCGGACTGCCTTCTGTTCGAAGAAGAGATTGAGCAGGGCGCTCTTTTCCTGTGCCGACCGGGCGACGAAATGCTCGAAACCGCCGGTAGCCTCGATCTTGCGAACCTGCCCGCGGAATTTCTTGCGCCGGCGCTTGGCGTTCAATTGCCCGATCGTCTTCTGGAAATCCGAAGTCAGCGGCAGCTGGAAGGCGTGGTTCTGGTTCTCGATGGCGGGGAGCGCCGCAAACGGGCTCTTCTCGCCTCGCCATTCCAGCGGGATGTTCTGCAGGTTGACCAGATCGGCCTTGCCGGCAAGCAGCCCCGTGATCGCCTGCGCGATCTGTGTCGCCTCAGCCGCGTTCGATTCCGCCCGAAAATCCGCTGAAAACAGCCCGCTGTTGATGTTGTTGTATCGTGCCGCAATGAACTGCGCAGACCGCACTATGCTGGCGCGAACGATTTCCAGCGGCAGGATGAAGACGGTCTTGGTACCGCGCTTGCCCCGGATGATGGCAAGCGGGTTGCGATGGGTCTTCGCCCAGGCGAGACACCAGTCATAGCTCTGGTGAAGCGAGCTGATCGGGTCGGCTTCAAGCGCGCGCCATTCCTTTTCGAGCGGCCCCATGCTCTCGTGCAAAGTGATGTCGAGGGCGCTGCCGGCTGCCGTTGCACCGGCGTGCGGAAGCTCCGCATGCTCCGTGCGGCTCAAGCGGTCTATGGCCGCAAGGCTTGGAAATTCCACCGGCGATGTCTGCACAGCACTCTCCCGTCCGACGAGACTGTGGGGGAGACTAGCCTAGCCGCGCGGAAAAACGGTTAGCGAACGGGCTTCGTCGCAGTTTTTCCGCCGAGTGCGGTTATCGGTCGGTTAACCGCCCCGGCTTCAGTCATTTGCGGACGGGGCCGGCCATCCACTTGATGATCAGCATGGCCGGCAGGATCCACAGCAGGCCGGACAGCAGGAAGTAGAGGAGATGCACCCACCACGGCGAGGTCGCGAGCAGGCTTGAGGCGATGGTGGTCGCGACGATTGCATAGACGACGACGAGGATGATGATGAGGATCGTGCCAATGAACGAGCGCAACCGGGCGGGCATCGTCTGTCCTTCTTGTCTTCTTGCCACCAGCCCATTTGCGAGGGGCTTGATTACCCGCTGACGGGGCAGAGGTCTTGTTTTGCATGGCCAAGTGATGCAAATCAACAGCATAAACGAGGATGGCAGAATGACTGACGCGGCAAGCACCACCGAGATCCAGGTTCGTCAGGCAATGGAGCGCAGCGGACGCAATCGACGCGCGATCCGCATATGGCTTGGCGTCGTGCTGGTCACGCTCTTCTGTCTCGTTCTGGTGGGCGGCGCCACGCGGCTCACCGACTCCGGCCTTTCCATAACCGAGTGGAAGCCCATTCATGGCGTCATCCCGCCGCTTTCGGCAACGGAATGGGAAGAGGAGTTCGCCCTTTACCAGCGTATTCCGCAGTATCAGCAGATCAACAAGGGTATGACGGTCGATGAGTTCAAGTCGATCTTCTGGTGGGAATGGGCGCATCGCCTGCTGGCCCGCAGTATCGGCATCATTTTTGCTCTGCCGCTTCTCTATTTCTGGCTCACGGGCAAAGTCGAGCGTCGCCTGCGCTGGCCGCTGGTCGGATTGCTGGCTCTTGGCGGCTTCCAGGGTTTCATCGGCTGGTGGATGGTGTCGTCGGGGCTGAGCAAGCTTACGAGCGTTTCCCAGTATCGCCTTGCAACACATCTCGTGATCGCCTGTCTGATCTTTGCCGCCTGCATGTGGATCATGCGCGGTCTGTCGCCGCATAGCGGGGATGCTCCACCGACTGCGACATCACGTCGCTGGGCAGGAATGCTGGCATTCCTCGCCCTGTTCCAGATTTATCTCGGAGCTCTTGTGGCAGGTCTCGATGCCGGTCTTGCCTATAACACCTGGCCACTGATGGACGGAGCGGTCGTTCCATCCGATCTCTTCATCCAGCAGCCATGGTGGATCAACCTGTTCGAAAACCCCAAGACGGTTCAGTACGTCCATCGCCTAGGTGCCTATCTGCTTTTGGCTGTCGCGCTGTGGCACATGATCCAGTCGCTGAGGGCCGCACCCCAGACGACCCACGCCCGCCGCAGTGTCGTGCTCTTCGCCCTGATCATGATCCAGGCGGCCATCGGCATCACGACGCTGCTCCTGCAGGTGCCGCTCGACGCCGCTCTAGCCCACCAAGGCGGCGCCCTCATCGTCCTCGGCTTCGCCATCGCCCACTGGCGCGGGTTCTATGGCGAGTTTCCGCTTGACGTTGCTATTGAGAATAGGGATTGAACAGTCATCCCGAGCTTGCTCAGCTCCACTTGAGCGGAAAAGATCGGGGATGCCGGGAACCTATTGCGGATATCTGTCTTGCAGGAAAAGTCTGACTCACAACCGCATGGCGCGGCACCTAGAATTGCCGTTCTGGTTCCTTGCTACAATGAAGAGGTGACAGTCGCCAAGGTTGTTCGTGACTTTAGCCGGACACTGCCAGACGCGAAGGTTTACGTCTTTGACAACAACTCTACCGATACCACCATTTCACAGGCTCGGGCGGCGGGAGCAATCGTCAACACCGTGCGCGAGCGTGGAAAGGGAAATGTCGTCCGGCGTATGTTCGCGGACGTCGAGGCCGATATCTACGTGCTTGTAGACGGCGATGATACTTACGAGGCCATGGCAGCACCAGTCATGATTGAAAAGCTGGTCGATGGCGGTCTCGATATGGTGGTCGCTTCCCGTAAGGCTACGGAACAGGCGGCTTATCGCAACGGTCACCGCTTCGGCAATCGCCTGTTAACCGGCTGTATCGTCTTTTTGTTCGGTCGAGCCTTCACCGATATTCTTTCCGGCTATCGGGTCTTTTCCCGCCGTTTTGTGAAGTCCTTTCCCGCACATGCCGCCGGTTTCGAGACGGAAACCGAACTCACAGTACATGCGCTGGAATTGCGCATGCCAGTCGCTGAAGTGGATACGGCTTACGGTGCTCGCCCTGCCGACTCGGTCAGCAAGCTGAATACCTATCGCGACGGTTTCCGTATCCTGACGACGATTATCGCTTTGCTAAAGGTCGAGAGACCTTTGCTGTTCTTCTCATTGGGGGCGCTGGCCTGCGCCCTGATTTCAGTCATCATCGCGTTTCCGGTATTTCAAACCTATGTCCAGACCGGTCTCGTTCCACGGTTTCCCACGGCGATCCTCAGCGCTTGTATCATGCTGCTCGGTGCCATCCTGCTGACATGCGGTCTGGTGCTGGATACGGTGACGCGCGGTCGGATGGAAGCCAAGAGGTTGTCATATCTTTCCATCCCAGGCGTGTGGCGTGCGGTTAGCGATGGCTAGCTAGCCGGGGGAGGTCACATGATCGCTGCCCTAGACGAGCTTTGTTCGAGAATTCGCTTCTATTCTTTGATGTGACCAGTGAATCCTAGCAAGATAAAGAATAATCCATGTTCGGCCAATTTTTTCGAATGCCAGTTTTTCCAGGGCGCATTCGCTGGAACGATCGGAACACCCAGCTGCGCGCTGCAGTCATCGTACCGATCATCTTCGGACTTTTTTCCGTTTTGCTTGGAGCGGATACGAACTGGGACCTTTATAACTATCACGTCTATGGCCCATTCGCTCTGTTGAACGACAAGCTGGACATCGATCTGGCGCCAGCAGGTTTTCAGGGGTACTTCAACCCCCTTCTTGATCTTCCGGTCTACCTGCTGAACACGCATCTTCCCGGAATTGTTGCGGGTTTCGTCCTCGGCTTCATGCACGGGCTGTGCTTTATCGCGGTTCTTGGGATAACGCGTAGCGTGCTGAGCGATGCGGGTTGGGAGCAACGCTGGGTTCAATTGTTCATTGCTATTTTCTGCTGCCTGACACCGAATTTCCTGACCGGTATCGGCAACAGTATGGGCGACAATACCACTGCGCTTTTCAGCCTTTTTTCCATCTATGTCTTGATGGCTAATTGGTCGTCGCTGGAAAAATGCTCCATCCGCGTGATGGCGATCCTCGTGTTCGCAGGGCTTCTGGCCGGATTGGCCGTTGGACTGAAGCTGACGAACGGCGTGTCGGCACTGGCGATTTGTATCGCGCTGTTGTGCTATCCGGCCTCTCTCTTCGCGCGTCTGCGCGGCTCGTTTGTCTTCGGGATTGGTGTGCTGATCGGCACGGCGATGACGGGCGGATACTGGATGTTCGAAATGTGGACGCGGTTCGGAAATCCGCTCTTCCCACAGTTCAGTTCGATTTTTCCCAATGAGCTTGCTCAGCCTTCTATGGTCGCCGACATGCGATGGCTACCGCAGAGTATCTGGGAATATGTGTTCTGGCCTTTCATTTTTTCGATGGATTCCCATCGTGTCGGCGAATTGACCATTAGGCAGGTAATCTGGCCGATCGCCTATGTGTTGTTCATCGCGTATGCCGTTCGCTTTTTCTGGCTGATGCTTACACGGCGACCGACGCGAAATCTGGAGCCTCGGGCGGCTTTCGTCCTGACCTTCGTTGCCGTTGCTTATCTTCTGTGGATGCCGCTGTTCAGCATCATACGGTATACCGTCGCGATAGAGATGTTGTTGCCGCTGGCGATTTTCATTCTGCTTGCCAGCCTGTTGCATGAGGTTCTGGCAGTGAAGATTTCTGTCTGGCTTCTGCCGCTTGCTACCGCATTCATGCTGATTGCCGGGCTTCCGAACTGGGGTCACGAACCGTGGGCCGAGCCCCTCTACAAAGTGGAACAGCCCGCGTTGGAGGAAGCCGACAAGACGACGGTTCTCATCGCATATGTCCGGGAGAAGCGACCGCTCTCATGGATGATCTCACAGTTCTCGCCGACGATCGCCTTTATCGGAATAGAGAACTCCTTTGCCGGAACAGAGAAATTTCTTGAGAAGGCCCGTTCGATCGCCCGATCCAGAGGAGGGAAGATCTATGTCATGGCCAGCGCCGAGACCAGTAAACGCGCCCGAAGAATGCAACGTTTTGCGGACACAGCAGATCTGCTGGGGCTAACAGCATCCACAAGCGGTTGCGGGTTGCTCAAGGCTGCGGTGGAGAAGTTCGACCTGCGTGCCGCAGTCTACGATGGGGACCGGACCGACGGCGTGCTTTGCCGTCTCGGCTTGCGTCCTCAGGATGAGGTAGATGTCAGTGCCGCCAATAAGGAATACGTCGAACTTGCCCGTCAGATGGTTGGCCGAGCGGGCTTCACGCTCGATCCACAAAGCTGCACCACCTATGCAGCGAGCATAGGTGGTAGTGGCGAATCCTATCAGTTCTGCCGTGCCACTCTGGCAGACTAGAAAAGGTCAGCCGAACCTGTATCCGGAGTAGGGCTTGCCGCGGAATTCGCCGCGGAAGATGTGCTGGCCGGCGTCGTGACCGGCGGCGCCGGCTGCGACGAACAGGGGTACGAGGTGGTCGTGGTCCGGAACGTGGCAGGCCTGTGCGTCCGGGTTGCGTCCCCAGGTCGCAAGTTTTGCCGCCCTCTGCTCCGGGTCCTTGATTGCGACCACATCGCTCAGCCAGTCGTCGAAGCGGATGGCCTGCTGCTTGTGCTCGGGATTATCGTGGAAGAACATCCGCATGTTGTGGTAGCTCATGCCGGAGCCGACAATCAGCACGCCCTCATCACGCAGCGGCTCCAGTGCCTTGCCTATCGCGACGTGGCTTGGAACGTCGAGCGTGTTCTTGAGCGACATCATCACGACAGGCACGTTGGCATCGGGATAGGCGACCATCAGCGGGATGAAGACGCCGTGGTCGTAGCCGCGCTTGTCATCCTCCGCAGCCGGAATGCCTGCTGCCTCAAGAAGTTGTTTGGCCCGGTGCGCCACATCCGGAGCGCCCGGGGCGGGGTAGGTGAGTTCGTAGGTTTCGGGCGGAAAGCCAGAATAATCATAGAGCATTCCGGGCCGGGTGGCCGAACTCAGCGTCGGTACGGGCTCCCGTTCCCAGTGACCGGAAACCATGAGAATGGCCTTCGGTGTGCGGCCGACATTCTTGGGAAGCGATTTCAGGAAGTCCGAAAGATCAGTCCACGGCTTCTTACCGTCGGGTCCCGCCGGAAATTGCATGAAGGGCCAGGGACCGCCGCCATGGGGGATGAAATAGACAGGAAAACGGGTGTCGCTCATTTCGCGCCTCATCTGTTGATGAGGCGGAATATAGCAACTTCACTAAAGGCAAACGATCCGTCGATCAGACGACGAATCGTTCACTTCTAGTGAACGGTGAAGTTGTGCTTCGTCAATTTTTACGAACGCCGAGGCCGCGCCTCAGGCGGAAAGCATCAGGTCCATGTTCTGGACGGCTGCACCGGACGCACCCTTGCCGAGATTGTCGAGAACCGCGACGAGGTTGACATGCGGGCCGCCTTGCGTGCCGAACACGAAGAGCTTCATCGTGTCCTGACCGGCCAGTTCCTCGGCATCCACGCGTCCAAGCTTGGCGCTTTCCTCAATCGAAACGACGCTGACGATGTTCTGGCCGGCATAATGCGCGACGAGGGCTGCATGGATCGTCTCGATCGTCGTGCCGTCCTTCAGGTCGTCCAGGAAGAGCGGAACCTGCACGATCATGCCCTGTGCGAAGCGGCCGACGGAGGGCGAAAACAGCGGCGCCCGGTCGAGCAGGCCGTGGGTCTTCATCTCCGGCACATGCTTGTGCTTGAGGGGTAGGCCGTAGAGAAAGTTGTTGGCCGAAATGGCATCGGGTCGGCTCTGGTCTTCCATCTGGGCGATCATCTGCTTGCCGCCGCCGGTGTAGCCGGAGACCGCGTTGACAGTGACCGGATAGCCGTCAGGCAGGATGCCGGCAGCGCGAAGCGGCCGGATGAGGCCGATTGCACCGGTCGGGTAGCAGCCGGGGTTGGCGACGAAACGGGAGGAGCGGATCTTTTCCGTCTGTGCCTTGTCCATTTCGGCAAAACCGTAGGCCCAGTCCGGGGCAACACGGAAGGCCGTCGAGGTGTCGATGATCCGGATCTTGTTGTTGCCGGAAACCATCTGCACCGCTTCCCGTGAGGCTTCGTCGGGCAGGCAGAGAATGGCGACGTCGGCGCTGTTCAGCAGGTCTTCCCGCATCGCCTGATTGCGCCGCTCCTCCTCGGGGATGGACAACAACTCGACGTCGCGGCGGCCGGCCATGCGGGTGCGGATCTGCAGTCCCGTGGTGCCGTGTTCGCCGTCGATGAAGATCTTCGCTGTCATTTTATCGTCCCCTGTCAGGAGGTTGGTGGAAATTCCGGAATCTGTTTCTGAGAATGCTGAATCAATGTGTCAGGTGCGTGTCGCAAGCTTCTCGGCGCGCAGGCCGAGCATATACATCGCGACCGTCGCGCCCGCAATGGCGGTGATGTCGGCGTGGTCATAGGCCGGCGCGACCTCGACGATATCCGAACCGCGAATGTCAAGCGGCCCGAGCTTGCGCAGAACCGAGAGCATCTTGGCCGAGGAGGGGCCGCCGGCAACGGGCGTGCCTGTCCCGGGGGCGAATGCGGGGTCGAGGCAGTCGATATCGAAGGTGAGGTAGCAGGGCCGGTCGCCGACATGGGCAAGGATCCGGTCGGCAATCGCCTGCGCCCCGAGGTCTTCGACTTCGTAGCCGTGCAGGATATGGATGCCGAAATCCTCCGGCGCATGGGTCCTGATACCGATCTGGATCGAATGTGTCGGGTCGATCACGCCTTCACGCACGGCGCGGCAGACGAAAGACCCGTGGTCGATGCGCTTGCCGTCGTCATCCCAGGTGTCTTGGTGGGCGTCGAAATGCACGAGCGCCAGCGGTCCATGCCTGGCGGCATGGGCCTTGAGAAGTGGCCATGTGACGAAATGATCGCCGCCGAGACCGAGCAGATAGGCGCCGGACGCAATGATCTTAGCGGCTTCCTTCTCGATCAGTCCGGGCGTCTTCTGGTGATTCCCGTAGTCGAGCAGAACGTCCCCATAGTCGACGACTGCCATCTTCTCGAAAAGATCGCGGGAAAACGGGTACTGCGGGTCGTTGTCGAAGATCGCGGAGGCGCGCCGGATCGCCTGCGGCCCGAAACGGGCGCCGGGCCGGTTGGAGACGGCAGCGTCAAAGGGAATACCGAGGACGGCGGCATCGACATCCTTCAGCGACTTCGAGAACCTGCGGCGCATGAAGGAGAGCGCGCCGGCATAGGTCGGATCGGTCGCCGCGCCGCGAACTGTCCTGGCGGTGAAGGCATTGTCGATGGATTTGCTCGCCATAGTCGTTTCCCGTTTTTATCCTGCAAAACCGTAGGCGCGTTCGACCCGCGCCACCCGGACCTGATATTCCTCGTACCAACGCTCGCGTCCGAACTTCTGGGCGGCGGCGTGGGAAACCACGGCCTTCCATGCTCGAATGCTCTCCTCGTCCGCCCAGTAGGAGTTGGTAATGCCGAAGCCGTCGGCGTCACGCACGCTCTCCACCCCGAGATATCCCGGCTGCTCGCTGGCGAGCTTTGCCATCGTCTCCGCCATGTTGCCATAGCCTGTGTCGCCTTCGGTGCGGCGCGAGGAAAATACCACCACGTAATAAGGTGGTTCGGGCAACTGTGCAAAGGGGGAGGCGGTCGTTGTCGACATGCTGCGAATTCCGGCAGGTTGAGGCTCTGGCGTTCGATCTTGGCGATGATGGTGTGATGCGCCAATTCGAAATCCTGATGGATCGCCCAAAACGAAAAAGGCGGAGCCGAAGCCCCGCCTTGCATTCCGTTTCCGGATATCCAGCGATTAACGCTTGGAGAACTGGAACGAACGACGGGCCTTGGCCTTGCCGTACTTCTTGCGTTCGACGACGCGGCTGTCGCGGGTCAGGAAGCCGCCCTTCTTCAGGACCGAGCGCAGGCCCGGTTCGAAGTAGGTGAGCGCCTTGGACAGGCCGTGGCGAACGGCGCCAGCCTGGCCGGAAAGACCACCGCCGGTAACGGTAGCGATGATGTCGAACTGACCGGTGCGGGCAGCAGCGACGATCGGCTGCTGCAGGATCATCTGCAGGACCGGACGGGCGAAGTAGGTCGTGAAATCACGGCCGTTGACGATGATCTTGCCGGAGCCCGGCTTTACCCATACGCGGGCGACAGCGTTCTTGCGCTTGCCGGTAGCGTAGGAGCGGCCGAGGGAATCGACCTTGCGGACATGCGCCGGAGCGGCGGCCTGCTCGGTGGTGCCGAGGTCCTTCAGGGAAGAGAGGTCAGCCATTATCAGGCGCTCCTTACGTTCTTGCTGTTCAGCTTGGCCACGTCGAGGGCAACCGGCTGCTGGGCTTCATGGGGATGGTTGGAACCGGCGTAAACGCGCAGGTTCTTCATCTGGCGACGGCCGAGCGGGCCGCGCGGAACCATGCGTTCGACAGCCTTCTCGATGACGCGCTCCGGGAAGCGGCCTTCGATGATCTGGCGAGCCGTGCGCTCCTTGATGCCGCCCGGATAACCGGTGTGCCAGTAGTACTTCTTGTCGGAATACTTCTTGCCGGTCAGGGCGACCTTCTCGGCATTGATGACGATGACGTTGTCGCCGTCGTCAACGTGGGGGGTATAGGTGGCCTTGTGCTTGCCGCGCAGGCGCATGGCAATGAGGGAGGCGAGGCGACCGACAACGAGGCCTTCGGCATCGATGATGATCCACTTCTTCTCCACCTCGGCGGGCTTCTGAACGAAGGTAGACATGGTGTTATCTTTCCGTTTTGGACCCGTGCACCGTGAGGCGATCGGGCGTTTCTTGTTGCTTGGTTTCGTACATGTGATGCACGAAAAAAAGAATGCGGTCCGGATGGGCCGCAAACTTGGGCGCTGTATAAGCTGAGGCCGGGTTGCGGTCAATAGCACGGGGTTTCCAGTTTCTTCAGAAAAGTTCAGCAAAAACAATGCACTGTTTGTGTGGTATTATTTTACCCCATTTCCGGATGGCATGAAGGCATGGAATCGGCTGCATTTCGGCTCTTTCAGCCCCTCGGCGGAATGGAATAGGTGGCTGTCGCCTGGGCAATCGGCTCGGCGCTTCCATCCTGGCCGAGGATGGCGTCGATGACGGCAAGCCGCTTGCCGAGCTTGAGGATGCGGCATGTGCAGGTAATCGGCTGGGGCTTTGGCAGGCGAAGGAAGTTGATGTTGAGACTGGTGGTAACGGCGAGTGCCACCGGCCCTATATGGGCGAGCACTGCGGCATAGGCACAAACGTCGGCGAGCGCGAACATGGCCGGACCGGAAACCGTGCCGCCGGGCCGCAGATGCCGTTCCGACGGGTCGAAGGTCATCGTGACTGCCCCCGGTTCCACCGCCGTCACCTTGAACACGCGCCCGTCGGTGTGGATTTGCGGAAAATCCGTTTCCATGAACTGGTTGATTTCCTCAGCGGTCATGATCGGCAGCATGTCGGACGGTTCCTCCCTTGGTCCAAGGCCTCGATTTTCGATGGCGAAGCCGGCGGCATTTATGGCAGGCTTCCGGGGATATGAAAACGAAAAGCCGGGGAGGTTGTCATGGCGGAAGTGGTATCGTTCAAGAAGAGTGCAGGCGAGGTGGGAGAGGGGCCGGTATTGTCGGCTCTGTCGCATGGTGTGCTGCGCCTGACGCTCAACAATCCTCCCGCCAACGCCCTGTCCATCGCCACGATGGAGGCCTTGATGCTCGCATTGGAGAGGGCGGGCAACGATCCGGAAGTGCGTGTCATCATCCTCACTGCTTCCGGCAAGCTGTTTTCGGCTGGCCATGACCTGAAGGAAATGACGGCGCACCGGGCGGACCCCGATCGCGGCCGGGCTTTCTTTGAAAAGACGATGCGGCTCTGCGCCGACCTGATGCTGAAGATCACGCATCTACCGAAGCCGGTGATTGCCGAGGTTGACGGGCTGGCGACGGCCGCTGGCTGCCAGCTCGTGGCCTCCTGTGATCTGGCCATCTGCACGGATACGGCGACCTTCTGCACGCCGGGCGTCAATATCGGACTTTTCTGCTCGACGCCAATGGTCGCGGTCAGTCGCGCCGCTCATCGCAAGCAGGCCATGGAGATGCTGCTGACGGGCGAGACCATTGACGCTTCCACCGCCAAGGATTTCGGCCTCGTCAATCGGATCGTGCCGAAGCAATATCTTGCTCAGGTTGTAGATAAATACGCGTCCGTGATCGCGTCCAAGTCGCCGCTGACATTGAAGATCGGCAAGGAGGCCTTCTACCGCCAGATCGATATGCCGCTGGAGGAAGCCTACGATTATGCAGCCCGGGTCATGGTGGAAAACATGCTGGCGCGAGATGCCGCAGAAGGTATCGGCGCGTTTCTCGACAAACGTCATCCCACCTGGACGGGGGAATAATCTTCTTCTTGCTTGAGAGTACTTGCGTCTGTGACTGTATATAGTTGCAACCATCAATTATACCATAAAAAGATAACGATACGTACGATTGCAACCATGAGGCGATCCTAATATTGACGAAAACCAAAAAGGAACATACGTGGAACGAATGGGAAATTAATGACTGAAGGAAAAACTGCCATCATGACTCTCGATCGCCGCATATCCTTGATTACGCTTGGCGTCGCAGATGTGGCGCGCAGCACCGCCTTTTATGAGAGGCTTGGATGGAGCCGGTCTAGCGCCTCTCAGGAGGCCATAACCTTCATTCAGTTGAAGGGTACGGTGCTTGCACTTTTTTCGCGAGCAGCTCTTGCCGAGGATGCCGGTGTGGAGAATACGCCTGTCGGTTTTTCCGGCGTCACGCTTGCTCATAACGTTTCGGACCCCGAGGAAGTCGATGCCGTTGTCGATTTCGCGATTTCCTGCGGTGCCACTCTGGTGAAGAAGCCGGAGAAGGTCTTCTGGGGCGGATATTCCGGTTATTTCGCCGATCCGGACGGCCATCTGTGGGAAGTGGCTCACAATCCGTTCGCACCGATAGATGAGCATGGACACCTTGCGCTGCCGGAGTGACGAGGCAGGCATTCCAGAACAGGTTGTATTTGATCGGTTGCGGCTAGGCCTTCTTAAGGAAGGCGTTATATAGCATTGGAGCAGGGGGATTGTTCGCGAGGCCGCACGCGACCGGGAGGAGATTTCCATGAGGCACGATTCCTACCCCGAAGCCTACCTGGCTGAAATCCTGCATTCCGCAAAAACCGTAGCGATCGTGGGCGCGTCGGTGGACACTCGACGCCCCAGCCACTGGATTGCCGGCTTCCTGCTTGGCAAGGGCTATCGCGTTTTCCCGGTCAATCCGAAATATGCCGGCCAGATCATGCTGGGTCAGCCTGTCTATGCCAAGCTTGCCGATATTCCCGTCGATATGGACGTTGTAGACGTCTTTCGTCGAGCCGACCAGTTCGCGGCGGTCGTCGAGGAAATCCTGAGGTTACCGGAATTGCCGAGAGCGATTTGGGGCCAGCTTGGCGTTCGTGACGATGCGGCCGCCTCACGGGCAGAATCGGCCGGCATCAGGGTGGTGATGGACCGCGCGCTGGTGAGCGAATATCCGCTGGTATACGAACTCCAGCACGCCTCCCGGCCCCGCTCCGCAGCCTGAAAGGGAAGGGCGCCTGCGACCGCTGTGAGGCTCTTCGTATCAGAAGCGAATCCAGGGGCGATGAAACAGGGAGCCGTTGTTGTCATCGACCGGCTTGCAGGCCAGAACCGGGCAGCGGGGATTGTCGCGCGTCGGAACGTAAGCGCGGGCGGCATAATCATGCTGTTCGCACTGGTTGTTGTCGCGCACATAACGATCATAGAGTGTCATGCCGGCCACGCGCTTCGACGGGTAGCGAAGAACCACCGCGCCTTGGCTCAGCACGGCAGCACGGGCCGCCTCGCATGTCATCGACGGGGAGTTGTAGCGTGAGATCGCCAGCGCGGGCGACGAGGCGACGGTTGCGGCGACGGCCAATAGAACAAGCTTTTTCATCGGTATGTCTTCCTCATTCCGTAGCGAGCAGGCTCGGACGATAGGCCCAGCGCTCCTCCATCCCGTGTTGATGGCCCTTGTTGCTGGCTTGGTAAGTCCCATCTATCTCTTGTCGCGCCAACCATAGCGCAGTTCGCCTGAAGTCGCCATGAGCGAGCATGTACGAGGATACCGATGACCATCGACCATGACCGTTATGAAGATGCCTATCTCGCTGAAATCCTGAAGAGCACCGGAACGATTGCTCTTGTCGGCGCCTCGCCGAAGCCCGACCGGCCGAGCTATGGCGTCATGCGGTTTCTGCTGTCCCGCGGCTACAAGGTGATACCCGTCAATCCGGGGCAGGCGGGCAAGGACATCCTCGGGCAGAAGACCGTGGCGCGATTGGCCGATATCGGAGAGCCGATCGACATGGTCGATGTGTTCCGTGCTTCCGAATATCTGGGCGAGGTGGTCGACGACGCGCTGGCGCTGGAAACCCGCCCGAAGGTGATCTGGTCGCAGCTCGGAGTGAGGGACGACAGCGCCGCGGCAAGGGCGGAAGCGGCCGGGATCAAGGTCGTCATGAACCATTGCCCGGCCATTGAAATACCACACCTCGGCCTTTGAGAAAGACCGGGACGCGGCGTAGCGTCTTACGCGATCAGGAAATCCGGATTGGCGCGAAGCGCATTCAGATGCTCCGCATTGCCGCAGTAATGACCGAAGTTCTCGGCAGCGACGCCGCGCGCCAGATCCTTGCGACATTCGCCCTTCGAGGCGCAATGGGAGCAGGTGATCTGCATGTCGCGGAATTCGTTGCGCAGCCGCAGTTCCACTTCGGTCGGGTCGATGTTCAGCGCACGCATCATCGCCAGCATCTCGTCGGCGGCATGGGGGCCAACCTTGGCAAGCTCGATCAGCTGATCCGGCGTGATCCCGCAATCATGGGCGATGTTGCGGATCGTCGAATCGTCGAGCGAGGCGATCATGTCGGCCTCGGCCGAGCTTTCCCAGCTCTTGGCGAACCAGCCGGTCAGACGCGAAAAAACAGTTCTGGTAGCATCGTTAACTGCAGTATCCATCGAAACACCTCCATTTTGAGGCGATCCTGAGCCTCTGGCGATGTGGCCGCATTGACTTCGATCAATCCTGCAAGGTCGGTCGCTTGTCGGCGTGACGAAAAACCCGGCTGACAACCGAAGGCCAGACGTTATGATCCGCCCAACCAAATCAAGGGAGGTTATAATCATGACGACGAACAATCCGGGTTTTGCCACGCTGGCGGTTCATGCGGGAGCCCAGCCGGATCCGACGACAGGCGCGCGGATCACGCCGATCTACCAGACAACGGCCTATGTCTTCAACGATGCCGACCATGCCGCAGCGCTGTTCGGGCTCAAACAGTTCGGCAATATCTATACGCGTATCATGAATCCGACTCAGGCCGTGCTGGAGGAACGCGTCGCGGCCCTGGAAGGCGGCACCGCCGCGTTGGCGGTCGCCTCGGGGCATGCGGCCCAGATGCTGGTCTTCCACACGCTGATGCAGCCGGGGGACAACTTCGTTGCGGCAAAGAAGCTCTATGGCGGTTCGATCAACCAGTTCGGCCATGCCTTCCAGAACTTCGGCTGGCAGGTGCGCTGGGCCGATACCGCCGATCCGGAAAGCTTCGCGGCCCAGATCGATGATCGCACCCGTGCCATCTTCATCGAAAGCCTTGCCAATCCCGGCGGCACCTTCGTCGATATCGCCGCGATTGCCGAAGTCGCCCGCCGCCACGGCCTGCCGCTGATCGTCGACAACACCATGGCGAGCCCTTATCTCGTTCGTCCGCTCGAGCATGGCGCGGATATCGTGGTCCATTCGGCAACCAAGTTCCTCGGCGGCCACGGCAATTCGATGGGCGGCATTATTGTCGATGGCGGCACGTTCGACTGGTCGCAGTCTGACAAGTTCCCGATGCTGTCGAAGCCGCGCCCGGAATATTCCGGTGTCGTCCTGCACCAGACCTTCGGCAATTTTGCCTTCGCGATCGCCTGCCGCGTCCTCGGCCTCCGTGACCTTGGTCCCGCAATCGCGCCGATGAACTCCTTCCTGCTTCTCACCGGCATCGAGACGCTGCCGCTGCGCATGCAGCGTCATTGCGAAAACGCCTTGCGGGTAGCGACGTGGCTGAAGCAGCATCCCAAGGTGGCGTGGGTCAATTACGCCGGCCTGCCTGACGATCCGAACCATGCGCTGCAGCAGCGTTATTCACCGAAGGGTGCCGGCGCCGTCTTTACTTTCGGCGTGAAGGGCGGCTATGCCGCAGGCAAGGCGCTTGTCGAGGGGCTGCAGCTCTTCTCGCACCTTGCGAATATCGGCGACACTCGCTCGCTGGTCATTCACCCGGCCTCCACCACCCATGCCCAGCTTTCCGAGGAACAGCAGATCGCGGCCGGTGCCGGGCCGGATGTCGTGCGCCTGTCGGTCGGCATCGAGGATGCCGAGGACATTATCGGCGATCTTGAGCAGTCGCTCGCCAAGGTCTGATCAATGCAACCGCGCCGTAGCTCCGGGGCTGTGGCGCATCGGAGAACCAATGACCAATTCCCTGACATTCGACCTCACCGGCATCGAGCCGGAAGAGGGCGCACCCGCCGCCGACCAGATCATTGCCGGCGATCCCCGTTTCACCACCTGGAACATCGAGGATCGCGACGGTTCGCTCTTTTCCGGCGTCTGGCAGGCGACGCCGGGCAAGTGGAAGGTTTCCTACGATGAGTGGGAATATTTCCATATCCATGAGGGCCATTCGATCCTCACCGAGGATGGTTGTGAACCGATCCACCTGCGGGCGGGTGACCGGTTGATCGTGCGGCCGGGCCTCAAGGGCACCTGGGAAGTCATCGAGACCACCCTCAAGGATTACGTCATCAAGCTCTGAGAGCTGAAACGATCAGGTCGCGCCGTCAGCGCAGCAGCATGCTGATCAGCGGCGCGGCCAGAACATTGACGAGGCCGACCAGTACCATTACGAGGCCGGCAATCGAGCCTTCTTCCGAACCGATCTGGTGGGCCTTCGCCACACCCGCGCCATGGGCGCCCATGCCGAAAAGAGCTCCGCGGGCAAGCGTCGAGCGGATCGGCAGGAAGCGCAGCAGGGTTTCACCCAAAGCCGCACCGCAGACGCCGGTGATGACCACGAAGATCGCGGTCAGATCCGGCACGCCGCCGATGTCCTGCGAAATGGTCATGGCGAAGGGCGTGCTCATCGAACGCGGCAGAAGGCTGAGGCGCAACGCGCCGTCTATGCTGAGCAGGCTCGCAAGCGCCCATGCCGTCAGCATGGCTGTGGCGCTGCCGACGAACACGCCGAAAGCCAGTACCGGCCAGTAGCGCCGGATCGTATGGCGCTCCTCGAAGATCGGGATCGCAAAGGCAACCGTCACGGGGCCGAGCATGGCGACCAGCCAGTGGGTGGCGTGGATATACTCCGCATAATTGGCCCGCAGCAGCAGGGCGAGCGCAATCAGCGCCATCGGTGTCACGATCAGCGGCGAAAGCCAGCTTTGCGGCCAGCGCCGGTAGATCATCTTCGAGACGATGTAGAAGAAGATGGTGGCCGCCGACCAGAATGCAGTCAGCAGGGCGGGATTAGTGGCGAAGGGCACGGTCGCCTCCATGGGCGAGCATGAAGCGATAGCCGATATCGACGGCAATCGCGGTGGAAGCCATGACGGCGATCGTGCCGCCCAGAATGACCGCAAGAACCTTGAGGCCGAGAAGGCCGATGAATTCCTGATGGTCGAGGACGGCAAGAACCGCCGGAACGAAGAACAGCAACATTTCCGCAAGCAGCCATCGGGCGCCGTTACGCATGCTGGCCGGACGCAGGCGGCCGCTTGCCAGAAGCAACAGCACCATCGCCATGCCGATGACGCCGCCGGGGATCGGCAGCGCCAGCAAACGGGTTATGGTTTCTCCGGCCAGCCAGAAGGCCGCGATGATGGCGATCTGCACCAGACGGTTCGAGTGCAGTTGGCGGCGGGCGAGGAGAGTGATGTTGCGGGATGACATTTTCAGCACCTTGTGTGGTTGCTGGAAATATAGGCGTTATCGTGCTATGAGCAAAATGAATTGATGTTATAGAGATAAGTCGAAATTGGAATAGTCATGGAGATCCGCACTCTTCGCGCATTTGTCGAGGTCATCCGCCAGGGCGGCTTTTCCCAGGCTGCCCGGACGGTGTTCATCACCCAGTCCGCAGTGAGCAAGGCGGTCCGCCAGCTCGAGGAGGAACTGGGTTTCGAGCTGATCGACCGGGCCGGTCACAAGGTTGCGCTGACAGATGCCGGAGAGATCGTGTTTCGCCGTGCCCAGACCATGCTCACCCAGCGCGAGGACCTTTTGGCCGAGCTTTCCGAACTGCGTGGCCTGCGCCGCGGACGCCTGCAGCTCGGGCTTCCTCCGATTGGCAGCGATGCACTGTTCGCGCCCCTCTTCGCCATCTACCGCAGCCGGCATCCGGAAGTGGAAATTCAGCTTGTCGAGCATGGTAGCCGCAAGCTGGAGGAACTGGTGATGACAGGGGAGGTGGAGCTTGGCGCTTCTCTACTGCCGGTGCCGGATCGTTTCGAATGGCAGGAGGTGACGCGCGAGCCGCTGCACGTTCTCATTCCGGAAGATCATCCGCTGGCAAGGCAGGAGGGCGTCGCCCTGAACGACCTCCAATCCATGCCGTTCGTCCTGTTCGATGCCGGGTTCGCCCTCAACCCGATCATTCTGGATGCCTGCCGCGAGGCGGGCTTCGATCCGATGATTGCGGCCCGCAGTGGGCAGATCAACTTCATCGTCGAACTGGTCGGGGCGGGTCTCGGTATCGGCTTCCTGCCAAGAATGATCGCGGAACGACGCGTTCGTCCGGGCGTCACCCATATTCCGGTGCATTCGCCGCAGATGGATTGGCATATGGCCTGGGTCTGGCGGCGTGGCGGCTATCTGTCCTTCGCGGCCAAGGCCTGGCTGGATCTCGCTCGTTCAGCAAATATGCCGCCGCCGCCCTGATTGTCGCTTTCCGATATCGCTTGATTGGATGTGCTTCGGTGGTTTCCGTGTCTCTCCGTCGTCAGGAGTATTGCGTTTTGCCAATATACGGGTATATACCCGCACTATGACAAAATCCTCCTGCTACTGTGTCACGTTGCGCAACGCCTCACGTCGCCTCACGTCGCTCTATGACGAGGCGCTGGCTCCGCTCGGCATCAATGTCACGCAGTTCAGTCAGCTCCGAAACATCGGGCGTTTCCAGCCCGTTTCACTGACCGATCTCGGGAAGAAGATGCAGCTGGATCGTTCGACTGTGGGGCGCAACACCAAGATCCTTGAGCGCATGGGGCTCGTGGCTGCTGCGCCGGTGGAGGATCACAGAGAGAACGCACTGGTCTTGACCGGGAAGGGCGAGATGATGCTGGAACGGGCGTTGCCGATCTGGGAGGGGGTTCAGGCCCGTATCGCAAAGAGGCTTGGGCCTGGTGGTCTTGAAGGGATCGTATCGGCGCTTGATGCGCTCGTTGATGATTTAGCTAATTAGCAAAATATAGAAATGATCTTGCGCGCCTATTCTGCAGACCGCGACCACAGGAGAATGACCTTGATCTCAGCCAAACTGGCCAATTACCTGGCAGCACGTAACATCCACTATGGATGGGTCGTTGCCGGCATTACCTTCCTCACCATGCTGGCGACCGCGGGCACCATGGGATCGGCCGGTGTCCTGATCGCGCCGCTCAGCCGTGAATTCGGCTGGACCACGGAGGAGATCTCCTCCGCCATGGCGATCCGGCTGGCGCTCTTCGGATTGCTCGGCCCATTCGCGGCGGCGCTGATGAACCACTTCGGCATGCGCGCCGTGATCGGTGTGGCCCTCACGCTGATCGGCGGTGGTATTCTCCTGTCCTTCCGCATGACCGAACTCTGGGAGATGGTCGTGCTCTGGGGCGTGGTGGTCGGCATCGGTACCGGCATGACGGCGCTCGTTCTCGGCGCTACCGTCGCCACCCGGTGGTTCCACGCCCGCCGGGGTGTCGTTGTCGGCCTCATGACGGTAAGCAATGCGACCGGCCAGCTTATCTTCCTGCCGCTGCTGGCAAGCCTCACGGAGGCCTATGGCTGGCGCGTCGCCCTATCGCTCAATGTTGTCGTGCTGGCGCTTGCCATGGTGATCGTGCTGGCGCTGATGCGAAACTATCCTGCCGATCTCGGTCTGGCACCGTATGGCAGCCGTGAACTGCAGCCGGCCCCCATCCGCTCGGCGCGACTGTCGTCTCTTCTGGTCGCGCCGATTGCCGCCCTGCGTGAAGCCTCGGTGAAGCCGGTGTTCTGGATCCTGTTCTTCACCTTCTTCGTCTGTGGTCTTTCCACCAACGGCCTGATCCAGACGCACTGGATTTCGATCTGCGGCGATTATGGTGTGGCTGCGGTCAGTGCCGCCGGAATGCTGGCGATGATCGGTATCTTCGATTTCATCGGCACGCTCGGCGCCGGCTGGCTGTCAGACCGCTTCGACAATCGTTGGCTGCTCTTCTGGTTCTACGGCCTGCGCGGTCTGTCGCTGATCTTCCTGTCGGCCTCGGGCTTCGACTATCTGACGCTCTCGATCTTCGCTGTCTTCTACGGTCTGGACTGGGTCGCCACGGTGCCGCCGACGGTCAAGCTGACGGTGGAGAACTTCGGTCGCGACAAGGCGAACATCGTCTTCGGCTGGATCTTTGCTGCTCACCAGCTTGGCGCTGCGACAGCCACGTTTGGCGCAGGCTACATCCGGACGGATTACGAGACCTTCCTGCCGGCCGTCTACATTGCCGGTTTCATGTGCCTGCTCGCTGCCCTGTCGGTTCTCGCGATCGGCAAGACCGTCCGCCGCGATGCGGTCGTTCAGGCAGCAGAATGACCGTGGGAGACCTCGCCTACCAGGCGAGGTCCAGCCGCTCCAGTCCGTGGAAGTGATAGACGTCCTTCACCTGCGGCGGAGCGGCGATCCGCATGCCGGGCAGTCGCCGGAACAGCAGCGGCAGCACGATGTTGAGCTCGAGACGCGCCAGCGGTGCGCCGATGCAGAAATGGATGCCCGCGCCGAAGGAGAGGTTTGGTGCTTCGTTACGGTCCGGCCGGAAGGTCAGCGGATCGGCGAATTTCTGCGGATCGAGATTGGCGGCGGCGAGGATCATGCTCACCTTGTCGCCTCGCTTGAACGACACGTCATCGATTTCCGCCGGCTCCAGACAATAACGCTGGAAGATGTGGACCGGAGCGCAGATGCGTAGCGTCTCCTCGACGGTTCTTTCGGTTGCCTTCTCGTCGCGGAACATCTCGGCAGGGGAGAGGCCGCTTTCGAGGATGACGCGCACCGAATTGCCGATCTGGTGCACCGTTGCCTCATGGCCGGCATTCAGCAACACGATCGTCGTCGAGATGAGCTCGTCCTCGGTGAGGTACTGCCCCTTGTGCTCGGTGTGGATCATGTGGCTGAGGAGATCGTCCTGCGGATTGGCGCGACGCTCCGCGATCATGCTGCGCACGTAGTCGGCGAATTCCTGCGCCGAGCGATCGGCCGCTTCCTCGTCCGCGCGGGTGCGCTTGAACATGTACATGCCGACATAGTCGTGGGACCATTTGAGCAGCTGAGGCCCCATCTCCTCGGGAATGCCGATCATGCGGGCGATCATGGTCACCGGAATGATGTCGGCGAAGGTCGAGAGCAGTTCCGTCTTGCCATCCTTCTCGAAGGCGTCGATCAACCGGTTGGCAAGCTCCGCGATCTCCGGCTTCATCTTCTCGACGTGCCGTGAGACGAAGGCGCGATTGACCAGCGTCCTCAGCCGCGTGTGTTCCGGCGCTTCCAGTTCCAGAAGGGAATGAGCTTCCGCGGCGTCGAAATGGCGCGTGTGGGCTGCAGGCTCAGGCATGCCCAGTTCTTCGCGGGTCGCGATATGCAGGATCTGTCGGCCGAAGCGCCGGTCGCGCAGAAGCGCGTTGACGGCGTCGTAGCCGGTGACGAACCACTGCTTCTGCTCCTCCCAATAGAAGGTCGGACATTCCGCGTGGAGCGCCGCATAGACGCGGTTCGGATCGGAATAGAAAGCCGGATTGCGGCCGTCGAGGCTGACGCGGCGCGAAGCCTTGTCGATGGAAAGGAAGGACAGGTCGGTCATGGAGAAGTTCTCTAGCCAATCCGGAGCGTAGCCGGAAGGGGGCGTGTTCAGGAGCGGTAAAGATCCTGTTGCGAGGAGGCGACCGTCTGCAGCCGACGCAATGCCGCTACCTGCCTGTCCGCCTGCTCGTCGATAGCCTGAGGCGTCGATGATGGCACGCAAAGCACCTTCTCGCCGGTCAGTACCGCGGTGCGGTTTCTTCCCCGCGCCTTCGCCTTGTAAAGCGCACGGTCCGCGCCGCTCATCAGGCGGTCGAGATCGGCTTCCGCAGCGGGCAGGATGGCAATGCCTATGCTTGCCGTGACGCGGATGATCTGACCCCCAAAGGCAATCGGCTTGTCGGCGACGGTGCGCCGGATCGCTTCCGCCACCAGAACGGCGTCGTGCATGCTGGTGACGTCCAGCAGGGCCGCAAATTCCTCGCCGCCGCTGCGGCCAAAACAGGCATTGGCGGGCATCAGCGACCGGCAGGACTGCGTGAAGCTTGTCAGCACCGTGTCTCCGGCCTGGTGCCCGTGGCTGTCGTTGATCTTCTTGAAGCGGTCGAGGTCGAATACCAGCAGCGCCACGTCGCGTTTCGCCCCGCTGGCGCGGGTGCGAATTGTTTCGAATTCGTCGAGCAGACCCCGCCGGTTGAGCGCGCCGGTCAAGGGATCCGTCAGCGCGAGCAGGCGCAGCCTGTCGGCGGAGCGATCCATCAGGATCTTGGTGAAAATGGCGATCGAACCCACGAAACCGGCAATGCCGGCGATGCCGACGAGACCGCTGAGGGAAATTTCCTTGAAGTTGGCCGGTGTTTCCAGAACGGCTGACACGGCAAAGCCCAGATTGAACAGGGCCTGTACCACCCAGATCGCGATCAGGGTCTTGCGAAGACGGCTGGAGCTGAACTGGGCAGTGGTGACGACGGCTGCCATCATCAGGTAGCCCGCCGCTGCGGCGATATCGTAAAGCGCTACCCGGTAGGCGAAGGTTTCGCGTACGACGGGCAGAAGATTGCCTGCGACCCAGATGAGGCTTGGGATGACTGCAATGGAGAGGAGTGGCCGCTCATCGAGGTAGCGCACGCCCGCCAGCCAGAAGCCGTAGGCCGAAAGCGCGGTGAAGTTCGCGATCTGGATCGAGACGAAATCGGGTATCTGCCCGCGGAAGGTAACGAGCGTGATGCCGATGGCATGCGCGGCAAAACCCAGCGCGAACATCAGGTAATGTTTTTCGTTGCGAGCACGCAACCAGACCACCGCAAGCAGCATTGCCAGCGTACCGGCTTCTGTCGCCCAGAGGAGGAACGCCGTTTTGACATCGAGCACAGTGGTCGATCCTGAATTCGTTTTAGAGAATATGTCTTTAAATTGATGAAGACAGGTTAATCAGTTCCTACGAAAACGGCGATGCCATGGCCGTCCCCAGTTTTTCCGTCCCTGTATTGAACGTTACCGAACGTTCACCATATGAGCCGTTTCTTGTGAAGTGGCTTCCCAGGCATTCGGAAAGATTAGGCAATTTGTCGCAAAAGCCTTACGCCCGCGGCAGAGACCAGCGCTTGACGATTAAGGATATCCGAAGCTCGCGTCTTGAAGTCGAGGGTGCGGACACTCTATGTAGGGATTGACAGATTTTACGTGATTCCCGTGCGCTTGCAGTGTTCGGGGAACAGGCTGACAAAGGACGGACATGAGAAATCCAGTTGATACCGCCATGGCTCTGGTGCCGATGGTCGTGGAGCAGACCAACCGCGGTGAACGCTCCTACGACATCTTTTCCCGCCTGCTGAAGGAACGCATCATTTTCCTTACGGGTCCGGTCGAAGACACCATGGCTTCGCTCGTCTGCGCGCAATTGCTGTTTCTCGAGGCCGAGAACCCGAAGAAGGAAATCGCCCTCTACATCAATTCGCCGGGCGGCGTCGTGACTGCCGGCATGGCGATCTATGATACCATGCAGTTCATTCGCCCCGCAGTTTCGACGCTCTGCATCGGTCAGGCTGCATCCATGGGTTCGCTTCTGCTCGCCGCCGGCGAGAAGGGCATGCGCTTTGCGACGCCGAATGCACGCATCATGGTTCACCAGCCTTCGGGCGGCTTCCAGGGCCAAGCTTCGGATATTGAACGCCATGCTCGCGACATCATCAAGATGAAGCGTCGCCTGAACGAAGTTTACGTAAAACATACCGGCCGTACCTATGAGGAAGTCGAGCAGACGCTCGATCGTGACCACTTCATGGAAGCTGCGGACGCGAAGGACTGGGGTCTGATCGACAAGATCCTGACCTCGCGTCAGGAAATCGAAGGCGTTCCGGCGGCCTGATGCTCCGTTGCGATATGGTCACGACCGGTGATGAACTGAAGCGGTCGTGATCACGTGAGGGGTTTAATCTGGCTGCGAAAGCGCTAATAGTAACTATTAAGGCTGTGTTGAATTTTTATGACATAGCTTGCGGTCTGTAGGGGTTTCGTTGCCGCCGGTCCCGGTTTGTGGGTCGCATGGACCGGCTAGTACCTCTCAGGATCGAATGAGCTCGGGGCCGAAGGGCGATCAGCGCCGGGCGTAGAGAGTGACCGCCCTCCGTCGAGGCGGAGGGGCGGCGTGCTGGAAGGATGAAGATATGAGCAAGGTCAGCGGTAGCAACGGCGGTGACTCCAAGAATACCCTTTATTGTTCCTTCTGCGGCAAGAGCCAGCACGAGGTCCGCAAGCTGATTGCCGGCCCGACGGTGTTCATCTGCGATGAATGCGTCGAATTGTGCATGGACATCATCCGCGAGGAGAACAAGAGCTCCATGGTGAAGTCCCGTGACGGCGTTCCGACGCCGCAGGACATCATCAAGATCCTCGACGAATATGTGATCGGCCAGAAACAGGCCAAGAAGATCCTCTCCGTCGCGGTGCACAACCATTACAAGCGCCTCTCTCACGCCTCCAAGGGCGGTGAGGTCGAATTGGCGAAGTCGAACATCCTGCTCGTCGGCCCGACCGGCTGCGGCAAGACCTACCTTGCCCAGACGCTCGCGCGCATCATCGATGTGCCGTTCACCATGGCCGATGCCACGACGCTCACCGAAGCCGGCTATGTCGGTGAGGACGTCGAGAACATCATCCTGAAGCTTCTGCAGGCGGCTGACTACAACGTCGAACGCGCCCAGCGCGGCATCGTCTACATCGACGAAGTGGACAAGATCTCCCGCAAGTCTGACAACCCGTCCATCACCCGTGACGTATCGGGCGAGGGCGTGCAGCAGGCACTGCTGAAGATCATGGAAGGCACGGTTGCTTCCGTACCGCCGCAGGGTGGCCGCAAGCATCCGCAGCAGGAATTCCTGCAGGTCGATACGACGAACATCCTGTTCATCTGCGGTGGCGCCTTCGCTGGTCTCGACAAGATCATCTCCGCTCGCGGCGAAAAGACCTCGATCGGCTTCGGTGCGACCGTGGCTGCTCCGGACGATCGTCGCGTCGGCGAAGTGCTGCGCGAACTGGAACCGGAAGATCTGGTCAAGTTCGGCCTGATCCCGGAATTCATCGGTCGTCTGCCCGTTCTGGCGACGCTGGAAGATCTGGATGAAGACGCACTGATCCAGATTCTGTCCGAGCCGAAGAATGCACTCGTCAAGCAGTACCAGCGCCTGTTCGAGATGGAAGACGTCGAACTGACCTTCCACGAGGATGCCCTGCGCGAGATCGCCCGCAAGGCCATCATCCGCAAGACCGGCGCCCGCGGCCTGCGCTCGATCATGGAAAAGATCCTGCTCGACACCATGTTCGAACTGCCGGAACTGGAAGGCGTTCGCGAAGTCGTCATCTCCGACGATGTCGTCAACGGCAATTCCCGGCCGCTTTACATCTATGCCGACCGCCAGGAAGAAAAGGCCAACGCCTCGGCCTGATCCGCGATGGATTGAAATTGTGATGAAGGCCCGCCCTCGTGGTGGGCCTTTTCCGTTTTTGCACCTGTTTTCCAGTGTTGTTTTGATCCGCGGCCTCAGCCGCTACCGTAAATCGTTAATACGCCAGTTTTCGCCGGCCACGGCTTGGGTTAGAAAAGAACGAAGTGCTTCGCTCGCGGTCGCCGCCGCTGATCGGATCGCCGGGCTGGTCGCTTGTCTCGCTTCGGGCCAGACCAACGGGTTATTTGTAGGTTCGGGCCGCTGACTGTAATATCGTCGTCACAATCTCGGTGGCGGTGCACGGGCGGCAGGCTTGAATTCGCGTTCTGAGAACTCCATTTCTTGGAGGAGCAAGAAATATGCCTGTCGCCTTTGGGGTATGGCATTTGGTCCCGGGCTTGCCCGGGACGTCGGAAAGGAAGTGAAATGTCGAAAACGTCTGCAGCAAACGAGAGCAATATCTATCCCGTATTGCCTCTGCGCGACATCGTGGTTTTCCCACACATGATCGTGCCTTTGTTCGTCGGGCGCGAGAAGTCCATTCGCGCTCTCGAAGAGGTCATGGGCTCCGACAAGCAGATCATGCTGGCGACCCAGATCAATGCCGGTGATGACGATCCGGAACCCTCCGCCATTTACGAGGTCGGCACCGTCGCCAATGTTCTCCAGCTTCTGAAGCTGCCGGACGGCACCGTGAAGGTGCTGATCGAGGGCAGGGCGCGTGCCCGCATCGATACCTACACCGCGCGTGAAGAGTTCTACGAGGCAACGGCGCAGATTCTCGCCGAGCCGGCCGAAGACGCCGTCGAGATCGAGGCTCTGTCCCGCTCGGTCGTCTCCGAGTTCGAGAACTACGTCAAGCTGAACAAGAAGATCTCGCCGGAAGTCGTTGGCGCCGCGAGCCAGATCGAGGACTACTCGAAGCTGGCCGATACGGTCGCATCGCACCTGTCGATCAAGATCACCGAGAAGCAGGAGATGCTCGAGACCGTCAGCGTCAAGCAGCGTCTCGAAAAGGCTCTCGGCTTCATGGAAGGTGAAATCTCCGTCCTTCAGGTCGAAAAGCGCATCCGTTCGCGCGTCAAGCGCCAGATGGAGAAGACCCAGCGCGAGTACTACCTCAACGAACAGATGAAGGCGATCCAGAAGGAGCTCGGCGACGGCGAGGATGGCCGTGACGAGATGGCCGAGCTGGAAGAGCGCATCTCCAAGACCAAGCTTTCCAAGGAAGCCAGGGAAAAGGCCGATGCCGAACTGAAAAAGCTGCGCCACATGAGCCCCATGTCGGCGGAAGCAACGGTGGTTCGCAACTACCTCGACTGGCTGCTGGGCCTGCCCTGGGGCAAGAAGTCCAAGGTCAAGGTTGATCTGAATGCCGCCGAGAAGATCCTCGACGAGGATCATTTCGGTCTGGACAAGGTCAAGGAGCGCATCGTCGAATATCTCGCCGTTCAGGCTCGCGCGACCAAGATCAAGGGTCCGATCCTTTGCCTTGTCGGCCCTCCGGGCGTCGGTAAGACCTCGCTCGCCAAGTCGATCGCCAAGGCAACCGGCCGCGAATATGTCCGTATGGCGCTTGGCGGCGTGCGTGACGAGGCCGAAATCCGCGGTCACCGCCGCACCTATATCGGTTCGATGCCCGGCAAGATCGTGCAGTCGATGAAGAAGGCCAAGAAGTCCAACCCGCTCTTCCTGCTCGACGAGATCGACAAGATGGGCATGGATTTCCGTGGCGATCCTTCGTCGGCGCTGCTCGAGGTGCTGGATCCGGAACAGAACTCCACCTTCATGGACCACTACCTGGAAGTGGAATACGACCTGTCCAACGTGATGTTCGTCACCACGGCCAACACGCTGAACATCCCGGGCCCGCTGATGGACCGCATGGAGATCATCCGCATCGCCGGTTATACCGAAGATGAAAAGCGGGAAATCGCCAAGCGGCACCTGCTGCCCAAGGCCATCAAGGAACATGCGTTGCGTCCGGAAGAATTTTCGGTCAGCGACGATGCGCTGATGGCCGTGATCCAGCAGTACACCCGCGAAGCCGGTGTCCGTTCCTTCGAGCGCGAACTGATGAAGCTCGCCCGCAAGGCGGTCACCGAGATCATCAAGGGCAAGGTGAAGTCCGTCGCCGTCACCGCCGAGAACATTCACGACTATCTCGGCGTGCCGCGCTTCCGGCATGGTGAAGCTGAAGGCGAGGATCAGGTCGGTATCGTTACCGGTCTGGCCTGGACCGAGGTGGGCGGCGAACTGCTGACCATCGAAGGCGTGATGATGCCGGGCAAGGGCCGCATGACGGTCACCGGCAACCTGAAGGACGTCATGAAGGAGTCGATTTCGGCTGCTGCATCCTATGTCCGCTCGCGGGCTGTGGATTTCGGCATCGAGCCGCCGCGGTTCGACAAGAGCGACATCCACGTGCACGTTCCGGAGGGTGCAACGCCGAAGGACGGTCCGTCCGCCGGTATCGCCATGGCGACCGCTATCGTGTCGATCATGACCGGTATCCCGGTTTCCAAGGATGTTGCCATGACGGGTGAAGTCACCCTGCGCGGTCGCGTCCTGCCGATCGGTGGCCTCAAGGAAAAGCTGCTTGCCGCTCTGCGCGGCGGCATCAAGAAGGTTCTGATCCCGGAAGAAAACGCCAAGGATCTGGCGGACATTCCGGACAACGTGAAGAACAATCTTGAGATCGTTCCGGTCTCGCGGATGGGCGAAGTCATCAAGCATGCGCTGGTTCGTGTACCTGAACCGATTGAATGGGACGGAACCGTTGAAACCCCGGCAATCGGTACCGTCGAAGGGTCCGACGAAACGGGCACTTCCATGGCGCATTGAGGCTCTTTTGCCTTAATCTTGCCAAATTGACACATCGAACGGAAAAAGGCTGGCATTTTTGCCAGCCTTTTTTGTGCAAACTCCCTGAAACGTCTTGTTTTCCGGGCGATTGCGGTGCTTTTCAGTTGCGTAGGGCAGATGCTTACGTATTGTCCGCCCGACTTATCCATTGAGTCGTTTCATACCAGTCAGAAAGGGTGGAAACATGAACAAGAACGAACTCGTATCCGCGGTCGCCGAAAAGGCCGGCCTCACCAAGGCCGATGCAGCTTCCGCCGTCGACGCCGTTTTCGAAACGGTTCAGGCAGAGCTGAAGAACGGCGGCGATGTTCGCCTCGCTGGCTTCGGTGCTTTCACCGTTGCTCGTCGCGAAGCCTCCAAGGGCCGCAACCCGTCGACCGGCGCTGAAGTCGATATCCCGGCTCGCAACGTTCCGAAGTTCACGGCCGGCAAGGGCCTGAAGGACGCTGTAAACAGCTAATCAGCTGGCTACCTTCGCTCGGATGGAGCGAAGGCTTGGCATCGCAATTTGAGCCCGGCCTCGTGCCGGGCTTTTCCGTTTCAGCGGCTTGCCTGCCGTGATGCGTTGCCGTATCGATCTTCCGCTGACGTCCATATGGACGTCGGCATTCGTTCTCAGGGCGGGGTGAAAGTCCCCACCGGCGGTAAGGGGTTCAGTTCCCAAGCCCGCGAGCGCCTTCCGAAGCTCAAGGCATCGGAAGGGTCAGCAGATCCGGTGTAACTCCGGAGCCGACGGTCATAGTCCGGATGAAAGAGAATGAGGTATCGGTTGCGTGCCTGCTTCGGATGGATGGTCCGTGGTCTAGGCTCTCGACCGGCTGTTGCCGTGTGCTCAGGCCTCGGCGCAGCAGGTGGGGGGAATGCCTTGTCGCTCCCCGCGCATTGTCCTCATGCGTCCTGATTTGTGTTGGTCTCTTTCTCAAAGGAAGAAAGACATGAATCAGAGCTCCCTTGCTCCATATCGTTCCCGCGCAGTCGCTGGTGCTGCCTTCATGGTGCTTGCAGGTATCGCCTTCGCCATTCTCAACGTCGTTACTCAATGGCTGGCGATGACGCTCGGCTTTCCGGCAGTTTCCGCTGCCTTCTGGCAATATGCCTTTGCCCTCGTTTTCTCTCTGCCACTGCTTTTCCGGCTCGGTCTCGGATCGTTGAAGACACGGTATCCCGGCCGTCATCTGGTGCGGGTTATCCTTGCAGCCCTTGGGGTGCAGGCCTGGGTGATCGGCCTTGCAACCGTGCCGATCTGGCAGGCCATCGCGCTGGTGATGACCTCGCCGTTTTTCATCATCGTCGGCGCGCGTGTCTTCCTTGGAGAAACGGTCGGCCGCAATCGATGGCTGGCGACGCTCGCCGGCTTCTGCGGGGCGATGATTATCCTGCAGCCATGGTCGGATGCATTTTCTCCCACGGCCTTACTGCCGGTGCTGTCGGCCCTGCTCTGGGGCGGGGCGTCCCTGATGATGAAGAACCTGACCGTTCATGAGAGACCGGAGACGATTACGGTCTGGCTGCTCGTGTTGCTGACGCCGATCAATGCCGGTCTTGCCGCAGCCTCAGGCTTTGTTGTCCCCGGTGGAATGGTGCTGGCACTTCTGCTGCTGGCCGGTCTGTTGACCGTGGTCGGACAGCATTTCCTGACGCTTGCCTACAGCACCGCCGATGCGGCCTACGTGCAGCCATTCGACGACCTGAAGCTGCCACTCAATGTGTTCGCGGGCTGGCTGGTCTTTGGTTATGCGCCTGCCGGATATCTCTGGCTCGGAGCAATCCTGATCCTCTGCGCCTCGCTTTTCCTGATGATTAGCGAGATGCGCCGGGAGCGGGAACCGTATGGGGAAGAGCAGGGCGAAGAAGCCGGTTCGCTGCCTTTGCCCCAATCCTGACAAAATTCGCCAAATGTCATGTGCGTGTCATGCACATGACGCAAAAGCCTCCTGTTCCTTACTCATGGAAACAGGAGGCCTCCCCCATGAAGTATTCCATTTCCCGCGCCGCCTTGACGGCCGCGCTGCTGGCTTCTGTTGCGGCACCGGCCGCGGCTGACCAGGTTTTCAACCGTATCTCGTCCTTCCCCGTCGCCGCCAACCTGCCGGCCGACAAGGAGAAGCTCTCAACGACTTCGGCTGAAATCATCACGGCGACCGAAGACGGCAACACGCTGATCTATTCCGACAGCCCGCTTGGCGCGATCGGCTTCATCGACATCACCGACGCCAAGGCCCCGAAGGCCGGTAGCGCGTTGATGATGGATGGCGAGCCGACATCCGTCGCCGTCGTCGGCGCCAAGGCTCTGGTGGCCGTCAACACGTCGGAAAGCAAGCAGAAGCCGTCCGGCAAGCTTGCCATCGTCGATGTCGCCTCCAAGAAGATCGACGCTACCTGCGACCTCGGCGGTCAGCCTGATTCCGTCGCGATTTCTCCCGACAAGACCTTCGCTGCCATCGCCATCGAGAACGAGCGTGACGAAGAACTCAACGAAGGCAAGCTGCCGCAGATGCCGGCCGGCGATCTCGTCATCGTCGCGCTGAAGGACGGCGTTGCCGATTGCGCTTCGATCAAGCACGTTACCCTGACCGGTCTCGCCGAAATCGCTCCGGAAGATCCGGAACCGGAATTCGTCTCGATCAACAATCTCGGCGAAATCGGCCTGACGCTTCAGGAAAACAACCATATCGTCATCATCGACGGCAAGACCGGCGAAGTGAAGAACCACTTCTCGGCAGGCAAGGTCGATCTCGCCGGCATCGACACCAAGAGCGATGGCGCGCTGAAGTTCACCGGCAAGAAGGAAGGCGTCCTGCGCGAGCCCGACGCCCTGAAGTGGCTGGACGACAACCGTTTCGTCATCGCCAACGAAGGCGACTATGAAGGCGGTTCGCGCAGCTTCACCATCTTCGACAAGACCGGCAAGGAACTCTACGAGTCCGGCCCGTCTCTGGAACTCGCAATCGCCCAGATCGGTCACTTCCCGGACAAGCGCGCCAAGTCCAAGGGCGTTGAGCTCGAAGGCCTGGAAGCCGCAACCTTCAACGGCCAGAAGTACTTCTTCGTCCTTTCCGAGCGCGCCTCCATCGCGGCGGTCTACAAGGATACCGGTGCCGAGCCGGAACTCGTGCAGCTCCTGCCGTCGGGCGTTTCGCCGGAAGGCGCCGTCGCCATTCCCGGCCGCAACCTGCTGGCAACCGCCAACGAAGCCGATCTCGGTGAAGACGGCGGCCCGCGCTCGCATGTCATGATCTATGAACTTGCCGAAGGCACGCCCGCCTATCCGATGATCCGTTCGGACATCGTCGACGGCGCACCGATCGGCTGGGGCGCTCTGTCCGGTCTCGTCGGCGACGCCGAAAAGGCTGGTACGCTCTATGCGGTCAATGACAGCTTCTATTCCTCGCAGCCGACGATCTTCACGATCGACGCGACGCAGAAGCCCGCCGTGATCACGACGGCCCTGCCGGTAACCCGTGGCGGTGCCGCAGCCCAGAAGCTCGACATCGAAGGCATCACGCTGGACGGCAAGGGTGGCTTCTGGCTCGCGTCCGAAGGCGATCCGGCCAAGCTCGTCGGCCACGGCATCTACAATGTCGATGCCAAGGGCGAGATCAAGTCCGAGATCGGCTTCCCGGTCGAACTGCTCGCAGGCCAGACCCGCTTCGGCCTCGAAGGCATCACCTCTATCGGCAAGGGCGACGACCTGACGCTCTGGATGGCCGTTCAGCGTGAATGGAAGGACGACGAGAAGGGCACCGTCAAGCTCGTTTCCTACAACCCGAAGGCCAAGGAATGGGGCGCTGTCAGCTATCCGCTCGACAAGGCTGAAGACGGCTGGGTCGGTCTTTCTGAAATCACCGCCCATGGCGACTATGTCTACATCGTCGAGCGTGACAATCAGGTGGGCGACAATGCCAAGCTCAAGAAGCTCTATCGCGTCGCCATTGCCGACCTGAAGCCTGCAAAACTCGGCGACAAGCTGCCGCTGGTGAAGAAGGAAGAAGTCCATGACTTCATTCCGGACCTGAAGAACGCCACGAACGGCTATGTCGTAGACAAGCTGGAAGGCTTCGCCTTCGACGCTGCCGGCAAGGCCTTTGCCGTCACCGACAACGATGGTGTGGACGACAGCTCGGGCGAGACCCTGTTCTTCCCGGTCGATCTGAAGGGCACCAACTGATCCATCGGCATCCCGGTGCGAAGAATCAGGAAGGCCGGGCGAATGATCGCCCGGCCTTCTTCAATTCTGCAGTCCTGAATTTCATGCGCCCGAATTCGATGCGCTCGTCCGTTTCAGGAATTCGGCAACGGGTCCGATCAGCAAACCGGGAGCTGAGACATGCGGCGCATGGCCGGTGTCGAGCGTCGCCACTTCGGCGCCGGGTACCAGTTCCTGCATCCGCCGCTGGAGGTAGATGAATACCGACTGGTCGTCGGTCGCCTCGACATAGAGACGCGGTATCAGGCCGAATCGTTCGGGCGTGAGCGATGGGGCCGACGCCCGCCCGCCTTCCGGCTGCGGGGTGAGCTTCGCGGCTGCGGCGAGCGCTGTCTCAAGCGGCAGGTCGTTGAGGAAGTGCCGCGCCGCGGCTTCGACTGGGACGCTGCTGACAAGCCCATCCTGCGACCATACGAGGTGAGGCGAGATGCCGCCCGCTTCGGGATGGGCGGGCAGGGCCTCCTTCACGATGTCGCCGAATCCCATGCCCGAGGGCAGCATCATGCCCGCCACATAGACGATCCCCGTAATGGCTTCCGGCATGGCCTCGCCAAGGGCGGAAGCGGCATTGCCGCCGCCGGAATGGGCGATCACCGCCACAGGCGCACCGGCAGCCTCGATGAGCGAGCGCAGATGGGAAATGTAGAGATCGAGATTGACGGCTTCCGACGGCGTATCGTCCACGCCGTTGCCGGGCAGGTCGACCGGGATCGGCTGGAAGCCTGATTCTTCGAGCAGGGGTGAAAACGCCTCCCACACCCAGGAACCCTGCCATGCGCCGTGAATCAGAAGAACGGGAAGCTTGCGGCTCATGCCTTGCCCGCCGATGCCGGGACTGGGGCGGGTGTATAGGTACGCTGGTACATGGCTTTCAGGTGATCCTCTACTGTCGTGACGGGGTATTTAGGCTGCTCGCCTGAGGCGAGGCAGTTCGGCAGGCATTCGACCACGTGATCGGGATTGCCGACGAAGAAGAAGGGAATCGAATAACGCTCGCGGCCGCTCTCATTGACCACCCGGTGAAGCGTCGAGCGATAGCGGTCATTGGTCCAGCGGGCGATCATGTCGCCGAGATTGACGACGAAAGTGCCGGGAATGGGATCGGCATGGATCCAGCTGTCGCTTGCTGCGTCATGCACCTGCAGCCCGCCCGCATCGTCCTGCAGGAGGAGCGTCAGCCCGCCGAAATCCGTATGTGCGCCGGCACCCTTTTCATTGGGCGCCGCGTCCTTCGGCTGCGGAGGGTAGTGCAGCAGGCGCAGCGTTCCGAGCGGCTCGCGCACGAATGCATCGAAGTGATTCTCCGGCAGCCCCAAGGAAAGGGCCATGCCGCGCATCAGCCGTTCTCCGAGATCGGTCATCGCCGCGAAATAGGCCATCATCACGGGCCTGAAACCCGGCTGGTCGGCGGGCCACTGGTTCGGCCCGCGATTGAACCGGCCGGCCACGACGCGCGGATCATCCATCGCCAGGTCGGGGCCGATGTAATAGCCCTCTTTGAGATCCGCGGGCGCGCCCGCCTCGAGCGTTTGGCCGCGCATGTGCTCGTAGCCGCGGTTACAGAAGGAGTGCACCTTGTCGACTGTCAGCTTTTCCTCGATCGGCCGATCGAAGAATGCCCTGGATTCGGCAAAGGCGGCATCGATCAGCCCCTGGGGGATGCCGTGGCCGGCGCAATAGAAGAAGCCCTTGTCGAGGCAGGCCTGTCGCAATGCTTCGCCGACGGCCGCGCGTTTTTCCGGAGAGGATGAGGAGAGACCGGAAATGTCGATGACCGGAAGCGTTGCGGTTTCTACGGAGCGCGCACCGAGCAAGGTTGCATTCATGGATCTTTCTCCTGTCCGAGTTCGCGCCGGCTTGTCTTGAAGGCGTGGGCGCTGGTTTGAACGGGAGGCTAGTGCAACGCACCAATGCATGGCAACGCTGAAGGTGACTATAAAATAGATAGGTCCGAAAATTGCCCATGAATTGCGCATCTCGCAACAGGCGCCTGCGGTAAGCGCAACAGGGCTGGCATCCAACGTGGATCGCCCGTACATCCAAAACCGAGCGAGAATCCTTCGCCTTGTTAACGAGCACCCGTTAGTTTGGCGCCCACCCCTCCCACGACGAGACCTCCGATTTGGAAGCAGACCTCTATCCCCCCGTAAAGCAGTTCCTCGAAGGCATGGGCTTCGAGGTGAAGGGCGAAATACGAAGCTGCGATATCGTGGCGATTTCGCAGGATGTGACGGAACTCGTCGTCATCGGCGAGTTGAAGCGCAGCTTCACCCTGGAGCTCGTCCTGCAGGCGGTGGAACGCACGGCTGTCTGCGACGAGGTCTGGCTCGCTGTCGAGGCTTCCAGGAAGGGGCGCGGACGGGAGGGCGATGCCCGGGTGAAGAAACTCTGCCACTTCCTGGGATTCGGTCTGCTGACGGTCGCCGCCACGGGCCGTGTCGATGTGATCGTCGAGCCGGGACCTTGGAAGCCCCGGCGCAACAACAAGCGCCGCTCCCGGATCGTCGAAGAATTTCGCCGCCGCCGGGGCGATCCGATCGCCGGAGGCACGACCCGTATTCCGCAGATGACGGCATATCGCCAGCAGGCGCTCGTGATCGCGGAAGCCCTCGCAAACGGTCCCGCCCGCCCGCGCGACCTCAAGCCGATCGCTCCAGAGGTCGCCAAGATCCTGCAGTCCAATGTCTATGGCTGGTTCGATCGAATCGAACGCGGGGTTTATGGCCTGAACACCGCCGGCCATGCCGCACTCATCGCATGGTCCGATAAGATGCCGAGGGACGATAAGGGGCCGCCCGAGGCTGCCTGAGAGGGAAGGCTTACGGAGTCGGCATTCTTCACTAACATCTGCCGGGTTCCACGGTCGGTTTGTAACGCTCCCAGTGCACATACGAATCGTGAAGCACGCCGATCCGATTGGTCGCGATGAATCGCTGCAAACCTCTGTCGAATACCTCAGGCAGTTCGCATGGGGCTGCTAATTTTCTTGTGTTTCCTGGACCGAGCACAGATGAGCGAGTTGCCGAGCCGTGAGGAGGGGTAGGGCCGATGATGAATGAAGGTGATTGAGGAGAATTTTCCCGACGGCACCAAATATGCGGCAGGCGGGCCGAACTGCCGAAATAAATACCTGGCAGGCTGAGCGCAAACTCAACCAAATCACAAAAAAGAGTTCTTCAACGGGAAATGGTGGGCGATGAGAGACTCGAACTCCCGACATCCTCGGTGTAAACGAGGCGCTCTACCAACTGAGCTAATCGCCCTTCGCTGACCGGGTCAGTGCCCGCCGCGTCGGTGGCCGTGATCTATGCGGATCGCGGAGAAACCGCAAGAGTGTTTGTGAAGTTTTTTTGCTTTTTTTGCGTGCCATTTTGACGGGGAGGGCGAAAAAGCCTGAATTCTGGGGCTTTTTCTTTTGGGTCGTGTCGCGGTCGTTTTCTTCGTCCACAGGTGGGCGAATTGTCGGCGCATATAAAATTCGATCTGTCACGGATTTGTCTTCGAACCTGCTTGACACCAATAACCGAACCCCGTAGTTAGCCGCTCATCGAACGGGCCTCGGCCGGTTCGGGAAGGGCGGAGACGCCTTTCAAGAAATGCGCGGGTGTAGCTCAGTCGGTTAGAGTGCCGGCCTGTCACGCCGGAGGTCGCGGGTTCGAGCCCCGTCACTCGCGCCATTCTTGAAGACTATCTTGCTTGTCGCGGCAGAGATGCCGGCGTCAAGGACGGATCGATCAATGATTGATCCACTTATGCGCGGGTGTAGCTCAGTCGGTTAGAGTGCCGGCCTGTCACGCCGGAGGTCGCGGGTTCGAGCCCCGTCACTCGCGCCATTTTTTGTTCTCCTTCATAACTTTATGCTGCTTCGCAATGTGGCTCTATGGACTTTATTGCGCCGCCGATTTACACCTCGGTAAGCCGCATGATGTATCGCGTGAAAAGCTGGCGCTCGGGCTTGCACAAGCGGGCAGGCTGCGTTAACGACGGCTCGTTGCAACTCTTCTTTCGGCTTGTCGGCCCAGTGCCAAAAATGCCGCCCGGCATTCGAGACAAGCAGGGATGGATATGATGACTGAACTGCTCAGTTCCTACCTTCCGATCGCCATCTTTATCGGTATTGCCCTTGTGATTGGCCTGGCGCTTTTGATTGCGCCGTTCGCCGTCGCCTTCAAGGCTCCCGACTCGGAAAAGCTGTCGGCTTACGAATGCGGCTTCAATGCTTTCGACGATGCTCGCATGAAGTTCGACATTCGCTTCTACCTGGTGTCGATCCTCTTCATCATCTTCGACCTCGAAGTCGCCTTCCTGTTCCCGTGGGCAGTGTCTTTCGGTGAGCTCGGCTGGTTCGGCTTCTGGTCGATGATGGTGTTCCTTGGTGTGCTCACCATCGGCTTTATCTATGAATGGAAGAAGGGGGCACTCGAATGGGAGTAGTCCAGTCCAACACGACGCTCGTCGCTCCGCAGGCCAAGGGGATCATCGATCCCAACACCGGCAAGCCGATCGGCAGCGATGATGCTTTCTTCGGCGAGATCAACAATGAACTCGCCGACAAGGGTTTTCTCGTTACTTCGACGGACGAACTCATCAACTGGGCCCGTACCGGCTCGCTGATGTGGATGACCTTCGGTCTCGCCTGCTGCGCGGTCGAGATGATGCAGCTCTCCATGCCGCGTTATGACGTCGAGCGCTTCGGTTTCGCTCCGCGCGCCAGCCCGCGCCAGTCCGACGTGATGATCGTCGCCGGCACGCTGACCAACAAGATGGCGCCCGCGCTCCGCAAGGTCTACGACCAGATGCCCGAGCCGCGCTACGTCATCTCGATGGGCTCCTGCGCCAATGGCGGCGGCTACTATCACTATTCCTACTCGGTGGTGCGCGGCTGCGATCGCGTCGTACCCGTCGATATCTATGTTCCCGGCTGTCCCCCCACGGCAGAGGCGCTGCTTTACGGCGTGCTCCTGCTGCAGAAGAAGATCCGCCGCACCGGAACGATCGAGCGCTAAGTCAAGGGACGCGACAAGATGAGTGAAGCCCTGAACGAGCTTGCATCCTACCTTTCCGAGGTGCGCGGTGCGCTCATTGCCTCTTCGGAGGTTCGTTTCGGCGAACTGAACCTGACTGCGACGCCGGAAAACATCATCGCATTGCTGACTTTCCTGCGTGATGACGTGCATTGCGGTTTCGTCAACCTGATCGACATCTGCGGAGTCGACTATCCGGAGCGGGAACACCGCTTCGACGTGGTGTATCACCTGCAGTCCCCGCGTCAGAACCTGCGCATCCGCGTCAAGGTCGCAACCGGCGAAGACAAGCCGGTGCCATCGGCCTGTTCGGTTTTCCCGGGCGCCGACTGGTTCGAGCGGGAAACCTGGGACATGTATGGCGTGCTCTTTACCGATCACCCGGATCTGCGCCGCATCCTGACCGACTACGGTTTCGAGGGGCATCCGCTCCGCAAGGACTTCCCGACCACCGGTTTCGTCGAGGTTCGTTACGACGACAACGCCAAGCGCGTGGTCTACGAGCCTGTCGAGCTGAAGCAGGAATTCCGGAACTTCGACTTTCTCTCGCCTTGGGAAGGCACGGATTACGTGCTGCCCGGCGATGAGAAAGCGGCCCAGTAAGACGGCGGAAGGTTTGTTACCATGACTGAACATAACGTCCGCAACTTCAACATCAACTTCGGCCCGCAGCATCCGGCGGCTCACGGCGTTCTGCGTCTGGTACTGGAGCTTGACGGCGAAATCGTGGAGCGCGTCGATCCGCATATCGGCCTGCTGCATCGCGGTACCGAGAAGCTGATCGAGACCAAGACCTACCTGCAGGCATTGCCCTATTTCGATCGTCTCGACTACGTCGCGCCGATGAATCAGGAGCATGCCTATTCACTGGCAGTGGAAAAGCTGCTGGGCGTGCAGATCCCGATTCGCGGTCAGCTGATCCGTGTTCTCTACTCGGAAATCGGCCGTATCCTTTCGCATCTTCTGAACGTGACCACCCAGGCTATGGACGTCGGTGCGCTGACGCCGCCGCTCTGGGGCTTCGAAGAGCGTGAAAAGCTGATGGTGTTCTATGAGCGTGCCTGTGGCGCGCGCATGCACTCGGCCTATTTCCGTCCGGGTGGCGTTCATCAGGACCTGCCGCACCAGCTCGTCGAGGATATCGGCAGGTGGTGCGATCCGTTCTTGAAGACGCTCGACGATATCGACGCGCTTCTGACCGGCAACCGTATCTTCAAGCAGCGTAACGTCGACATCGGCGTCGTGGCTCTGGAAGACGCATGGGCCTGGGGCTTCTCGGGCGTCATGGTTCGCGGTTCGGGCGCTGCCTGGGACCTGCGTCGTTCGCAGCCTTACGAATGCTATTCGGAACTCGAATTCGATATTCCGATCGGCAAGAACGGCGACTGCTATGACCGCTACCTGATCCGCATGATCGAAATGCGTGAATCGGTGAAGATCATGAAGCAGTGCGTCAATCGTCTGCTCGGCGATGCGAAGACCGGTCCGGTTTCCTCGCTCGACGGCAAGGTCGTGCCGCCGAAGCGTGGCGAGATGAAGCGGTCGATGGAAGCGCTGATCCACCACTTCAAGCTCTACACCGAAGGCTATCACGTGCCTGAGGGCGAGGTTTACGCCGCAGTTGAAGCCCCCAAGGGCGAATTCGGCGTCTACGTCGTCTCCGACGGCTCGAACAAGCCTTATCGTTGCAAGATTCGCGCTCCGGGTTACGCTCACCTGCAGGCCATGGATTTCATCTGTCGGGGGCATCAGCTCGCTGACGTTTCGGCAATCCTTGGCTCGCTCGACATCGTGTTCGGAGAGGTTGACCGCTGATGAAGGTGTGGCTGCTCACGGTTCTCGCTCTGGCCTTCGCCGTTCAGGCGCAGGCTCAGGAAGCGGCCGTCTCTTCGAGCAGCTCGACCACCACCATGGCGGATCTCATCAAGCAGGGCTACGAAATCAGAACTTCCAGCGAAAGCGGTTCGAAGATCATCGTGTTCCTGCAGAAAGACAAGACGGCCTATGCCTGCGAATTTACGTCCCTGACGCGTTCGCGGTGTGGATCCATAAACTGAGACAAGGGGCGAGGAAGTATGTCCGTTCGTCGACTAGCCGAAGAGCAATTCCAGCCGACAGGCTTTTCCTTCAACGAGGAGAATTCGGTCTGGGCTGAGGCAACCATCCGCAAGTATCCCGAGGGCCGCCAGCAGTCGGCGGTCATCCCGCTTCTGATGCGGGCTCAGGAGCAGGACGGCTGGGTGACGCGAGCGGCCATCGAATTCGTCGCTGAAAAGCTCTCCATGCCCTATATCCGGGTTCTGGAAGTCGCGACCTTCTACACGCAGTTCCAGCTGAAGCCGGTCGGTACGCGCGCCCACGTTCAGGTCTGTGGCACCACGCCGTGCATGCTGCGCGGCGCAGAAGACCTCATCAAAGTCTGCAAGAGCAAGATCCACGCCGAGCCCTTCGAGCGTAATGGCGACGGTACGCTTTCCTGGGAAGAGGTGGAGTGTCAGGGCGCCTGCGTAAACGCGCCGATGGTCATGATCTTCAAGGATAGCTATGAAGACCTGACGCCGACCCAGCTCGAGCACATCATCGACCGTTTCCAGGCTGGCAAGGGTTCCGACATCAAGCCCGGTACGCAGATCGATCGCTTCAACTCCGCTCCGGCCGGTGGCCTTACCGCCCTGACCGACGCCGACGTCAAGCCGGCGACCGAGTCGAAGGCTGCACCGGTGGCTGCCGAGGCTGTCGTCGTGCCGCCGTCGAATGCGGCAAAGCCTGTGACCGCGGCTGAAGAAACCAATCCGGCCATCAAGAGCCCGGCCGATGGCGAAACGGCTCTGCCCGAAGGAAGCCCGAAGGCAAAGCCTGCAAAGGCGGAAAATCTTGCCGTGGGTCAGCCCTCGCTCGAGGACAAGAATCGTCCGGCGGGTATCGAAAAGCCCGAAACTCCCGACGATCTCAAGATGATCTCGGGCGTCGGTCCAAAGATCGAAGGCGTGCTCCACAGCATCGGTATCTTCACCTTTGCCCAGATCGCCGGCTGGAAGAAGGCCGAGCGTGAGTGGGTCGACGGTTACCTGAAGTTCTCCGGCCGCATCGAGCGTGACGACTGGGTCAAGCAGGCCAAGGCGCTCGCCAAGGGTGGCGAAGCCGAATACATCAAAGTTTTCGGCAAGAAGCCGCGGTAAAGGGGGTAGGACATGTTGAAGGATCAGGATCGTATCTTCACCAACATCTACGGCCTCAAGGACAAGTCGCTGAAGGGCGCCATGAGCCGTGGCCACTGGGATGGAACCAAGCAGATCCTTGAAAAGGGTCGCGACTGGATCATCAACGAGCTGAAGGCCTCGGGTCTGCGCGGCCGTGGCGGCGCGGGCTTCCCGACCGGCCTCAAGTGGTCCTTCATGCCGAAGGAATCCGATGGCCGTCCGCACTACCTCGTCGTCAACGCCGACGAATCCGAGCCCGGCACCTGCAAGGACCGCGATATCCTGCGCCACGATCCGCATACGCTGATCGAAGGCTGCGTGGTCGCGTCCTTCGCCATGGGCGCCAATCATGCATTCATCTACGTACGCGGCGAATTCATGCGCGAGCGTGAAGCCCTGCAGGCGGCCATCGACGAGTGCTACGAGGCCGGCCTGCTCGGCAAGAACAACAAGCTCGGCTACGATATCGACATCATCGTCCATCACGGCGCCGGCGCTTACATCTGCGGCGAAGAAACCGCGCTGCTCGAAAGCCTTGAAGGCAAGAAGGGCCAGCCGCGCCTGAAGCCGCCGTTCCCGGCGAACATGGGTCTCTACGGCTGCCCGACGACGGTCAACAACGTCGAATCGATTGCCGTTACTCCGACGATCCTGCGTCGCGGCGCCGGCTGGTTCTCGTCGTTCGGCCGTCCGAACAACGTCGGCACCAAGCTTTTCATGATCTCGGGTCACGTCAACACGCCGTGCACGGTTGAGGAAAGCATGGGCATCTCGTTCCGTGAGATGATCGAAAAGCACGGCGGCGGTATTCGTGGCGGCTGGGACAACCTCCTTGCCGTCATTCCCGGTGGTGCATCGTGCCCGGTCGTCAAGGCCGAGGACATGATGGACGTCACGCTCGATTTCGACGGTCTGCGCGAGGTCAAGTCCTCCTTCGGCACCGGCGGCATGATCGTCATGGACAAGTCCACCGACATCATCAAGGCCATCTGGCGCATCGCCGCCTTCTTCAAGCACGAGAGCTGCGGCCAGTGCACGCCGTGCCGCGAAGGTACCGGCTGGATGATGCGTGTCATGGAGCGCATGGTGAAGGGCAACGCCCAGAAGCGCGAAATCGACATGCTGTTCCAGGTGACCAAGCAGGTTGAAGGCCACACCATCTGTGCGCTCGGCGACGCAGCTGCATGGCCGATCCAGGGTCTCATCCGGAATTTCCGTCCGGAAATCGAGGCTCGCATCGATCAGTACACCCGCAACGCCATGGCGCATGGCGTTGTCATGGAAGCGGCCGAATAAGGAAGAGGCGGTTATGGCCAAGGCATCGGACAAGACTGGGGAAGGGCATGCCGCAGATCCGGCCGACTTCAGCCGTGTCGCCGATGCCTTGAAAGACATGCCGCATGTTCCGCTGCACCCGCTGATGGCCCATCCGGCCGCAGCGCTTGCGGCGGCAACCGCAATCGGTTTCGGTCTGGCCACGCACATGACGAGCGTGTTTCTCGGCTCCCTGCAGGGGGCGGTGGAAGCGACCAACAAGCTGGCCCGCAAGCTTGAGGAAGAAAAGCTGGCGGCCGAGGCTGCACCGGCAGCTCCTTCCGAGCCGACCGGGGATGCCTCGGAGGCTGCGGAACCCGTTGTCGTTGCGCGCAAGCCACGCAAGGTTCCGGTCAAGCAGGCCGAAGCGAAAGTGGCTCCCGCTCCGAAGGCACGCAAGGTTGCTGCCAAGGTGGTGAAGGCTGAAAAGCCCGAAGCCGTCGAACCGGTAGCAAAGGCGACGAAGGCGGCGCGAACCTCTGGCAAGCCCGACGATCTGAAAAAGATCGAGGGTATTGGTCCGAAGCTGGAACAGGTTCTGAACGAAAAAGGCATCCGCCGCTTTGCCCATCTTGCGGCGCTGGATGCTGAAGCGCTAGAGGCGCTGGACAAGGAAATCGGCCTGGGTGGCCGGGCAGTGCGCGACGACTGGTCTGGTCAGGCGCGCAAGCTTGCGGGCGCAAGGAATTGAGGATCGCGGGACGCCCTTCGTGAGGGTGTCTCGAAGTCCGGCGAGAATGAGGAATATCCGGCTCTGAAAAGAGCGGGAATCGGAAATAAACGGCGGGACGCCAGTCGAGATTGGATGGTCCCGCTTGCCGGAGCGAAAGCTGCGGTGCAATGCGCACTATGCGTGAGGCAGGAAGGCGAATATGGCAAAGCTGAAAGTCGACGGTAAAGAGATCGAGGTCCCGGATCATTTCACGCTGTTGCAGGCGTGCGAGGAAGCCGGCGCTGAAGTCCCGCGCTTTTGTTTTCATGAACGACTGTCGGTCGCCGGCAACTGCCGTATGTGCCTCGTCGAGGTAAAGGGTGGCCCGCCGAAGCCGGCTGCATCCTGCGCCATGGGCGTGCGCGATATCCGCGGCGGCCCGAACGGCGAACTGCCGGAAGTTTTCACCAACACGCCGATGGTCAAGAAGGCCCGCGAAGGCGTGATGGAGTTCCTGCTGATCAACCATCCGCTGGATTGCCCGATCTGCGACCAGGGCGGCGAGTGCGACCTGCAGGACCAGGCCATGGCCTTCGGTATCGACTCGTCGCGCTACTCGGAAAACAAGCGCGCGGTCGAAGACAAGTATATCGGCCCGCTGGTCAAGACCGTGATGAACCGCTGCATTCACTGCACGCGTTGCGTCCGCTTCACCACCGAAGTTGCCGGCATCGCCGAACTCGGCCTGATCGGTCGCGGCGAGGATGCCGAGATCACCACCTATCTCGAGCAGGCCATGACTTCGGAGCTGCAGGGCAACGTCGTCGACCTCTGCCCGGTTGGCGCGCTGACCTCCAAGCCCTTCGCCTTCACGGCCCGTCCGTGGGAACTCAACAAGACCGAATCGATCGACGTCATGGACGCTCTTGGTTCGGCTATCCGCGTCGATACCCGTGGTCGTGAAGTCATGCGCGTCATGCCCCGCGTCAACGAACAGATCAACGAAGAGTGGATCTCCGACAAGAGCCGCTTCATCTGGGACGGCCTGAAGACCCAGCGTCTCGATCGCCCCTATGTCCGTCGTGACGGTCGTCTGCAGCCGGCCACCTGGGCCGAAGCTTTCGCCGCCATCAAGTCGGCCGTGGCTGCCACCTCCGGTTCGAAGATCGGCGCGGTCGCCGGCGATCTCGCATCCGTCGAGGAAATGTACGCGCTGAAGGCGCTTCTCAATGCGCTTGGCTCGGTCAACACCGACTGTCGCCAGGATGGGACGGCAGTTGATCCGTCGCTCGGCCGCGCAAGCTACCTCTTCAACGCAACGATCGAAGGCATCGAAGCTGCCGACGCGATTCTCATCGTCGGCGCCAACCCGCGCTATGAGGCAGCCGTGCTCAACGCACGCATCCGCAAGCGCTGGCGTCGCGGCGGCCTGCCGATCGGCGTGATCGGCGAAGGTGGCGAGCTGCGTTATCCCTACGAATATCTTGGTGCGGGCACCGAGACGCTGGCCGACCTCGTCGCCGGCAAGAGCGGCTTCGTCGAAAAGCTGAAGGCCGCCAAGAACCCGCTCATCATCGTAGGGCAGGGGGCTCTGGTCGGAGCTGAGGGCGCGGCGGTTCTGGCGAATGCTGCAAAGCTTGCTGAAGCTGTCGGCGCGCTCACCGAAGAATGGAACGGCTTCTCCGTACTTCACACCGCCGCTTCGCGCGTCGGTGGCCTCGATCTCGGTTTCGTGCCGGGTGAAGGCGGTGTTGCTGCGGCCGATCTTCTGGCTTCCGCGGATGTTCTCTTCCTTCTCGGCGCTGACGAACTCGATTTCACCCGCAAGGGCTCGAAGTTCACCGTCTATATCGGCAGCCACGGCGACAACGGTGCACATCACGCCGACGTCATCCTTCCGGGCGCAACCTATACCGAGAAATCGGGGACCTGGGTCAACACCGAAGGACGCGTTCAGATGGGCAACCGTGCCGGCTTCGCACCGGGCGACGCCCGCGAAGACTGGGCCATCATCCGCGCGCTTTCCGACGTGCTCGGGAAGAAGCTGCCCTTCGACTCGCTGACCGCGCTTCGCGCCAAGCTTTATACGGAATACCCGCATTTTGCCGGCCTTGATGAGATCCTTCCGGGCGCCAGCAGCGAAATTGCCGCAATTGCGAAAAAAGCCGGGCAGATGACGAAATCCGTGTTTGCGTCGCCGGTCAAAGACTTCTATTTGACGAACCCGATTGCACGTGCGTCGGCCGTCATGGCCGAGTGCTCGGCATTGGCCCGCAACAACTTCAAGGCTGCGGCAGAGTAAAGGCAGGGGATCATGGACAACTTCGTTTCCACTTATGTCTGGCCGGCGGCCATCATGATCGGCCAGTCGCTGCTGCTCCTGGTCTGCCTTCTGGTCTTCATCGCATACATCCTGCTCGCAGACCGCAAGATCTGGGCAGCCGTTCAGTTGCGCCGCGGCCCGAACGTGGTCGGTCCCTGGGGTCTGTTCCAGTCCTTCGCCGACCTTCTGAAGTTCGTGTTCAAGGAGCCGATCATTCCGGCTGGCGCGAACAAGGGCGTGTTCCTTCTTGCTCCGCTTGTCACCGTGCTGCTGGCGCTGGCCACCTGGGCCGTGGTGCCCGTGGCAGACGGCTGGGTGATCGCCAACATCAATGTCGGCGTCCTCTATGTCTTCGCGATCTCGTCGCTCGAAGTCTACGGCATCATCATGGGTGGCTGGGCTTCGAACTCTAAGTATCCGTTCCTCGGCGCGCTTCGCTCGGCGGCGCAGATGGTGTCCTACGAAGTCTCGATCGGCTTCGTCATCGTCACCGTTCTGCTCTGCGTCGGTTCGCTGAACCTGACGGATATCGTTTATGCGCAGAAGGATGGTCTCGGCACCATGATCGGCCTGCCGAATTCCTTCCTCGACTGGCACTGGCTGGCCCTGTTCCCGATGTTCGTGGTGTTCTTCATCTCGGCGCTTGCGGAAACCAACCGTCCGCCCTTCGACCTGCCGGAAGCTGAATCCGAACTCGTTGCCGGCTTCATGGTCGAATACGGCTCCAGCCCGTACATGATGTTCATGCTCGGCGAATATGCGGCCATCGTGCTGATGTGCTCGCTGACCACCATCCTGTTCCTCGGAGGCTGGCTGCCGCCGGTCGACGTATGGTTCCTGAACTGGGTACCGGGCATCATCTGGTTCATCATCAAGGCGACGTTGGTATTCTTCATGTTCGCCATGGTGAAGGCATTCGTTCCGCGCTACCGCTACGACCAGCTCATGCGTCTCGGCTGGAAGGTCTTCCTTCCGATTTCGCTCGCCATGGTGGTCATCGTTGCATTCGTGCTGAAGTTTATGGGATGGGCATGATCATGGCCATTCGTTCACTCGGCAGATTTGGAGGTTGAGATGGCTGGTCTTTCCCAGGCTGTCAGTTCCCTGTTCCTGAAAGAGTTCGTCGGCGCATTTTTCCTGTCGATGCGCTATTTCTTCCGCCAGAAGGCGACCATCAACTATCCTTTCGAAAAGGGTCCGGTCTCTCCGCGTTTCCGCGGCGAACATGCCCTGCGTCGCTATCCGAACGGTGAGGAACGCTGCATCGCCTGCAAGCTTTGTGAAGCGATCTGTCCCGCCCAGGCGATCACCATCGAAGCCGGGCCGCGCCGCAACGACGGCACCCGCCGCACGGTGCGTTACGACATCGACATGGTAAAGTGCATCTATTGCGGTTTCTGCCAGGAAGCCTGCCCGGTGGATGCGATCGTCGAAGGGCCGAACTTCGAGTTCGCCACCGAAACCCGCGAAGAGCTTTACTTCGACAAGCAGCGGCTGCTCGACAACGGCGACCGTTGGGAACGGGAAATCGCGCGTAACCTCGCGCTGGATGCACCGTACCGCTGACAGGCGGCATGACGACGCCTTGGCGGGAACCCGATGGGTCGGCCGCCATGGCACAGATTTGAAACGGAGCGCGCCGGTGGGGATGCCGGTGGCGCTTTATCGGACGAAGGGCAGGGGCCCTCGTCCGGGGGAAGATGAAAAGGCACCAACATGGGTCTTCAGGCTCTCTTTTTCTATCTCTTCGCCTTTGTCGCGGTCGCTTCCGCGTTCATGGTCATCTCGGCACGGAACCCGGTTCACTCGGTTCTGTTCCTGATCCTGACCTTCGTGAACGCTGCGGGGCTGTTCCTGCTGACGGGCGCCGAGTTCCTCGCCATGATCCTGCTGGTCGTTTATGTCGGCGCGGTCGCGGTTCTCTTCCTCTTCGTGGTGATGATGCTCGACATCGACTTCGCCGAGCTGCGGTCGGGCGTGTTGAAATACGCCCCGATCGGCGCGCTGATCGGTCTGATCGTTGCGGCTGAACTGGTCATCGTGATCGGCGGTACGGCGATTTCGCCGGCTGCCAAGGACGCGATCACCATGCCGATCCCGGCACTGACGGAACGCACCAACACCGCCGCCCTCGGCGACGTGCTCTATACGAACTATGTCTATTTCTTCCAGATCGCCGGCCTGGTGCTTCTGGTGGCCATGATCGGCGCCATCGTGCTGACGCTTCGCCACCGCGAAAACATCAAGCGGCAGGATATCTCCCGCCAGGTTGCCCGTACGCCCGAGACCGCCGTCAAGGTGGTCAAGGTCAAGCCGGGTCAGGGCGTCTGAGGCAAGAGAGGTCAAGGAAACAATATTATGGAAATCGGTCTTTCCCACTACCTGACGGTCAGTGCCATCCTCTTCACGCTCGGCGTCTTCGGCATCTTCCTGAACCGCAAGAACGTCATCATCATCCTGATGTCGGTCGAGCTGATCCTGCTGGCGGTCAACATCAACATGGTGGCCTTCTCCTCCTTCCTGAACGACATGGTCGGACAGGTCTTCGCCCTGTTCATCCTGACGGTGGCGGCCGCGGAAGCCGCGATCGGCCTCGCAATCCTCGTCGTCTTCTACCGCAACCGCGGCTCGATCGCAGTTGAAGACATCAACATGATGAAGGGCTGATACGGCTATGCTTCTCTATAAGGCTATCGTCTTTCTTCCGCTGATCGGATCGATCATCGCCGGCCTGTTCGGCCGCCAGATCGGCGCCAAGGCTTCGGAATACATCACCAGCGGCCTGATGGTGATCGTCGCCATCCTTTCGTGGATCGTCTTCTTCAACGTCGCGCTCGCCCATGGCGAAGGCCATGAAGTGATCAAGGTTTCAGTGCTGCGCTGGATCCAGTCCGGCGGCATCGACGTCGAATGGTCGCTGCGCATCGATACGCTGACCGCCGTCATGCTGGTCGTCGTCAACTCCGTGTCGACGCTGGTGCACATCTATTCGATGGGCTACATGCACCACGATCCCCATCGTCCGCGCTTCTTCTCCTACCTGTCGCTCTTCACCTTCGCCATGCTGATGCTGGTGACGTCCGACAACCTGCTGCAGATGTTCTTTGGCTGGGAAGGCGTGGGTCTGGCCTCGTACTTGTTGATCGGCTTCTGGTTCAAGAAGCCGTCGGCCAGCGCCGCCGCCATGAAGGCCTTCATCGTCAACCGCGTGGGCGACTTCGGCTTCATCCTCGGTATTTCCGGCATCTTCGTTCTGTTCGGTTCGATCAACTTCGAGACCATCTTCGCAGCGACGCAAACCTATCTGCCGCATGAAGGTGCTGAAGCAACCGAAGCGGTCATCAACCTCTTCGGCATGAACCTCGACAAGGGCCACGCCATCACAGCCGTCTGCCTGCTGCTCTTCATGGGCGCCATGGGTAAGTCGGCCCAGTTCCTGCTGCACACCTGGCTGCCGGACGCCATGGAGGGCCCGACCCCGGTTTCGGCACTTATCCATGCCGCAACCATGGTTACCGCCGGCGTCTTCCTCGTCGCCCGCATGTCGCCGCTGTTCGAACTGTCGCCGGATGCATTGACCGTCGTCACCCTGATCGGTGCGATTACCGCCTTCTTCGCCGCGACCGTCGGTCTGGTTCAGAACGACATCAAGCGCGTCATCGCCTATTCGACCTGTTCGCAGCTTGGTTACATGTTCGTGGCTCTCGGAGTAGGGGCCTATGGCGCCGCCGTGTTCCACCTGTTCACGCACGCCTTCTTCAAGGCCCTCCTGTTCCTTTGCGCCGGCTCGGTCATCCATGCCGTCGATGGCGAGCAGGACATGCGTTACATGGGCGGCCTTCGTCCGCACATCAAGGTGACCTTCGCGATGATGCTGATCGGCACGCTCGCCATCACCGGCGTCGGTATTCCGTTCACTCCGATCGGTTTCGCCGGTTACTTCTCCAAGGACGTGATCATCGAGGCGACCTATGCTTCGCATTCACCGCTCTCGGGCTTTGCCTTCACCCTGCTGGTAATCGCCGCTCTGTTCACGAGCTTCTATTCCTGGCGCCTGATGTTCCTGACCTTCTTCGGCAAGCCGCGCGCATCCGCCGACGTCATGCACCATGTGCATGAATCTCCGCAGGTCATGCTCGTACCACTCTACCTTCTGGCGATCGGTGCGGTTCTGGCAGGCTGGATCTTCGAAGGCCGCTTCTACGGTGAGGAATATCTCGAGTTCTGGAAGGGTGCGCTGTTCACCGCGGAACACAACGAACTGCTGCACGAGTTCCACCACGTGCCGGCCTGGGTTGCCCTCAGCCCGTTCATCGCGATGGTTCTTGGCTTCGTTACCGCCTGGTACATGTACATCAAGTCGCCTTCGACCCCGAAGAAACTGGCCGAGCAGCATCACGTTCTCTACCAGTTCCTGCTCAACAAGTGGTACTTCGACGAACTCTACGACTTCCTCTTCGTCCGCTCCGCCAAGGCTCTTGGCCGCTTCCTGTGGAAGAAGGGCGACATCGGAATCATCGATACCTACGGTCCGAACGGCGTTGCAGCCGGGGTTGCTGACGTAACCCAGAAGGTCGTCCGGCTGCAGTCGGGCTACCTCTACCATTATGCCTTCGCGATGCTGATCGGTATCGCCGCCCTCGTTACCTGGATGATGCTCGGGAGTTCCTTCTGATGACCGACTGGCCTATTCTCTCGACGGTCACCTTTCTGCCGCTTGTCGGCATTGTGCTCCTCCTCCTGACGCGTCAGGATTCTGCCCAGGGTCGCCGCAACATTCTCAACGTCTCGTTGCTGACGACGGTATTCACCTTCGTGGTCTCGCTCTTCATCTGGATCGGGTTCGACAATTCGAACCCGGGATTCCAGATGGTCGAGAAGCATGAATGGCTCGCCACAGGCATTTCCTATCATGTCGGCGTAGACGGCATTTCGATGCTCTTCGTCATCCTGACCACGCTGCTGATGCCGTTCTGCATCCTCGCAAGCTGGCTCTCGGTCGAGAAGCGCATCAAGGAATACATGATTGCTTTCCTGCTGCTCGAAACGCTGATGATCGGCGTCTTCGTCTCGCTGGATATCGTTCTCTTCTACGTGTTCTTCGAAGCAGGCCTGATCCCGATGTTCATCATCATCGGTGTCTGGGGCGGCAAGGATCGGGTCTACGCATCCTACAAGTTCTTCCTCTACACGCTGCTCGGCTCTGTGCTGATGCTGCTCGCCATCATGGCAATGTACTGGGATGCCGGCACGACCGACATCACGCTGCTCCTCGGCCACAAGTTCCCGGCCGGCATGCAGACATGGCTATGGCTTGCCTTCTTCGCATCCTTCGCCGTGAAGATGCCAATGTGGCCGGTTCACACCTGGCTTCCGGATGCGCACGTTCAGGCACCGACCGCTGGCTCGATGATCCTGGCCGGTATCCTGCTGAAGCTTGGCGGCTACGGCATGCTGCGGTTCTCGCTCCCGATGTTCCCGCTCGCATCCGACTACTTTGCGCCGCTGGTCTTTACGCTCTCCGTCATTGCCATCATCTACACCTCGCTGGTGGCGCTGATGCAGGAAGACATGAAGAAGGTCATCGCCTATTCGTCGGTCGCGCACATGGGCTATGTGACGATGGGCACCTTTGCCGCCAACACGCAGGGTGTGCAGGGCGCGATCTTCCAGATGATCAGCCACGGTTTCGTTTCCGCTGCGCTCTTCTTCTGCGTCGGCGTGATCTACGACCGTCTTCATACCCGCGAAATCGCGGCCTATGGCGGCCTCGTCAACAACATGCCGAAATATGCGGTCGCCTTCATGGTCTTCACCATGGCCAACGTCGGCCTTCCGGGCACCTCCGGTTTCATCGGCGAATTCTTGACCCTGATCGGCGTTTTCCGCGCCAACACCTGGGTTGCCCTGTTCGCTGCGACCGGTGTTATCCTTTCGGCTGGTTACTCGCTCTGGCTTTATCGCCGGGTCGTCTTCGGTGCGCTTGAGAAGGACAGCCTGAAGGCCATGCTGGATCTTTCGCTCCGCGAGAAGCTGATACTCTATCCGCTGATCGCGCTCACCATCTTCTTCGGCGTCTATCCGGCTCCGATCTTCGATGCGACGGCTGCGTCGGTGGAGCTTCTGGTGAACAACTATTCCACGGCTATCGAGGCGGCACGTAACGTGGCGCTTGCAGTGAACTGACGACAGGATCCCTTGGACATGACCGCTGAAACACTCCTTGCAAGTCTGCATCTGGTCACGCCGGAACTGATCCTCGCGGTTGGTGCCCTGGCGTTGCTCATGATCGGTGTCTTCGCCGGCGAAAAGTCGGCGACGACGGTAACCGGCCTTGCCGTGGCATTGCTCATCATCTCCGGCGTCTGGCTGGTGCTGGTGCCGGCAGAAGGTTCCGCATTCGGCGGCGCCTACGTCGCGGACGGCTATGCCCGCTTCATGAAGGTGCTGGCGCTGATCGGTTCGATCACAGCGATGATCATGGCCGTCGGCCACGCCCGCTTCGATCATCTCGACAAGTTCGAATTCCCGGTCCTGCTGGTACTGGCGACCCTCGGCGTCATGCTGATGATCTCCGCCAACAACCTGATTTCACTCTACCTGTCGCTCGAGCTTCAGTCGCTCGCGCTCTACGTTGTCGCTGCGATCAATCGTGACAGCCTGCGCTCGACGGAAGCCGGCCTGAAGTACTTCGTTCTCGGCGCCCTGTCCTCGGGCATGCTGCTCTACGGCATGTCGCTGGTCTACGGCTTCACCGGTAATATCGGCTTTGCCGAAATCGCCGGCGTGCTGGCAAACGGCGGTGCTTCGCTTGGTGTGGTCTTCGGTCTCGTCTTCGTGCTCGCGGGGCTCGCATTCAAGATCTCGGCCGTGCCGTTCCACATGTGGACGCCGGACGTTTACGAAGGCGCTCCGACCCCGGTCACCGCATTCCTGGCCGCCGCCCCGAAGATCGGCGCCATGGCGATCCTGGTGCGTATCGTCATCGACGCCTTCCAGCCGATCTTCGACCAGTGGCAGCAGATCATCGTCTTCATCTCGATTGCCTCGATGCTGCTCGGCTCCTTCGCCGCGATCGGCCAGCGCAACATCAAGCGACTGATGGCCTATTCGTCGATCGGTCACATGGGTTACGCGCTGGTGGGTCTCGCAGCAGGCAACGAGACCGGTGTTACCGGTGTTATCGTCTACATGATGATCTACCTCTTCATGACGCTCGGCACCTTCGCCTGCATCATGGCCATGCGTCGCAAGGAAGGCGGTAACGTCGAGAACATCGACGATCTCGCCGGTCTTTCGACCACCAAGCCTTTCATGGCCTTCGTGCTGACAGCCCTGATGTTCTCGCTGGCTGGTATCCCGCCGCTCGCAGGCTTCTTCGGGAAGTATTTCGTCTTCGTCGCCGCCATCGAAGCCAAGCTCTACGCTCTCGCCATCATCGGTGTGCTGTCTTCGGTCGTCGGCTGCTTCTATTACCTCCGCGTCGTGAAGGTCATGTGGTTCGACGAAGCCAAGGGTGAATTCACCCGGATCGCGGGCGAGCTTCGCCTCGTCTTCGGTCTCTCCGGCCTGTTCGTCGTCGGTTATGTTCTCTTCGGTGGTCCGCTCGGCACCGCCGCGGAGGCCGCAGCCAAGACGCTCTTTAATTGAGCGTGGCTGGCAAAGAGGGCCGGATCTCGCTCGACGATTTCCGGCATGAGGCGCTCGGCGCCGTTGCGTCGACCAATACGGAATGTCTCGCCCGCGCTCGCGCGGGCGATTTCGGTTTTCTGTGGATCACTGCCGAAAGCCAGAGCGGCGGTCGTGGACGTCGCGGTCGGCCCTGGATGTCCGAGCCCGGCAATCTCTATGCGTCGCTGCTGCTGATCGATCCCGCGCCGATGGAGCGGCTGACATCGCTGCCGCTTGCGATTGCGCTCGCTGTGCATGGTGCGATCCGTTATGTGCTGCCCGCAGATGCTCCGCCGCTTGAGGTCAAGTGGCCGAACGATATCCTGATCGGGCGGCAGAAGACCTGCGGCATTCTTCTGGAAAGCGAGAGGCTGACGGATGGCCGGCAGGCTCTGGTGATCGGTATCGGCATCAATATCGCCAACAAGCCGGATGCTCCGGCCTATCCCGTAACGTGTCTGGCAGAGAATGGCGCAGCTGTCGCGCCGCAAGTGCTCTTTGCCCATCTCTTCTCGGAAATGGCGGATGTTCTGTCGATCTGGGACCGGGGGCGCGGTATCGCCGATGTCGTCGCACTGTGGCGCAAGGTCGCCTGCGGGATCGGCGAAAAAATCACGGTAAACCTGCCGGATCGTTCGATTTCCGGCCATTTTGCCGGAATCGATGATAAGGGAATGTTGATACTCGACCGCGGCCCAGACGGGCACATGGCGATCGCCGCCGGCGATGTTTTTTTCGGGTGAGATGGAATTAGAAGAGTAATGGCGAAGAACGAAGAACTGGTATTTCTGCCGCTGGGCGGTGTTGGCGAGATCGGCATGAACCTGGCGCTTTACGGCTATGGAACGCCGTCAAACCGGCAGTGGATCATGGTCGATTGCGGCGTCACCTTTCCCGGACCGGAACTGCCGGGCGTCGATCTCGTCCTGCCTGATATCAGCTATATCGAGGCCGAGAAGAAGAACCTCAAGGCGATCATCATCACCCATGCCCATGAGGACCATTATGGCGGCCTGAACGACATCTGGCCGGGCCTCAACGTGCCGGTCTACGCGTCTGGCTTCACAGCGGGCATGCTGGAGGCCAAGCGTGACTACGAGGGCTCCCGCGCCGATATCCCCGTCACGCCTTTCAAGGCGGGTGACGTCATTAATGTCGGTCCGTTCTCCATCGAAGCCGTCGGCGTCAACCATTCGATCCCCGAACCTATGTCGCTGGTGATCCGCACACCGCTGGGTAATGTCGTCCATACCGGCGACTGGAAGATCGACCACAATCCGTCGCTCGGTCCGTTGACCGACGAAGCCCGGTTCCGCGCGATTGGCGACGAGGGCGTTCTGGCCCTGTTGTGCGACAGCACCAACTCCATGCGCGACGGCGTTTCGCCCTCGGAAGAGGAAGTATCCGAGGGCCTGCGCAAGATCATCGAGACTGCCGAGGGCCGGGTGGCGATCACCACCTTCTCGTCCAATGTCGGCCGTATCCGTTCCATCGCGCAAGCGGCGGAAGCCGCTGGCCGTGAAGTATTGCTGCTCGGCAGCTCGCTGAAGCGTGTCGTCGCGGTCGCCAACGATCTCGGCCTGATGGAAGGCCTCAAGCCCTTCATCGCGGAGGACGAGTTCGGTTTCATCCCGCGCGACAAGGTCGTCATTATCCTGACCGGTTCCCAAGGCGAGTCGCGTGCAGCGCTCGCCAAGATTTCCCGCGACGAGATGCGGCACGTTGCTCTGACATCGGGCGATACCGTCGTCTTCTCCTCGCGCACCATTCCCGGCAACGAGAAGGCAATCCTCGAGATCAAGAACGGTCTGGTGGAGCAGGGCATCCATATCGTCACCGATAGCGAAGCGCTGGTGCATGTCTCGGGTCATCCGCGTCGCAACGAGCTTCAGCAGATGTACGAATGGACCCGGCCGCAGATCCTCGTGCCGGTTCACGGCGAAGCCGCGCATCTCATGGCCCAAATGGAACTCGGCCTTCAGTCCGGCATCAAGACCGTGCCGCGCGTTCGCAACGGCGATGTCCTGCGCCTCGCGCCCGGTCCCGCTGAAGTGATCGATCAGGCGCCGTTCGGCCGCATCTACAAGGATGGCAAGCTGCTCGGCGATCTCGACGAAATGGGTATCTCCAACCGTCGCAAGCTCTCCTATGTTGGCCATGTCGCGGTCAACGTCCTGCTTGACAGCCGCTACGAGTTCATGGGCGACCCTGACGTCGTTCCGTTCGGTCTGCCGGAATACGATGACGAGGGCGAATCCATGGAGGACACGCTCTATGACGCCGTTCTCGGTGCGGTGGAGAGCATTCCGAGGGCTCGCCGCAAGGATCTCGACACCCTGCGCGAAGCCATTCGTCGTGCCGTGCGCGGAACCGCCAACGAGGCGTGGGGCAAGAAGCCGATCGTCACCGTGTTCGTGACGAAAGTCTGAGTGACGGGCGCCGCCGCGCTGGTATAGGTTCGCGCCGCTTCACCTTCAGGAGATTGTCATGCTCGGACGAGTAAACCACGTCGCCATCGCCGTACCGGATCTGGCAGCCGCAACCGCTTCCTATCGCGATACCCTCGGAGCCCGCGTCTCCGAACCGCAGGCTTTGCCTGAACATGGCGTGACGGTTGTCTTCGTCGAACTGCCGAATACCAAGATCGAGCTGCTGGAACCGCTCGGCGCGGATTCGCCGATTGCTGCCTTCCTGGCGAAGAACCCCGGCGGCGGCATGCATCACATCTGCTACGAGGTCGAGGATATCCTGGCCACCCGTGACCAGCTTGCAGGCGGTGGCGCCCGTGTTCTGGGCGGTGGCGAGCCGAAGATCGGTGCTCATGGCAAGCCGGTGCTTTTCCTGCATCCGAAGGACTTCTACGGCACCCTGATCGAACTCGAGCAGGTCTGATCCAGTCTCTCCGTTTGCCCGAAGGCCCGCGCTGGCTTATATCTCGTAGGCAGCCGGGTCGACCTGATGAGCCCGGATGAAAACGGGAGCCCCATCGATGCAGTTCGTGTCTGCCTTCGCCGTCTACTTCGTCATCTGGTGGATTACGCTTTTTGCCGTCCTGCCGATCGGCATGAAGACGCAGGCCGAAGCCGAGGAGGTGGTTCCCGGCAGCATCGAAAGTGCTCCGGCTCATTTTCGCGGCGGCAGGGTCGTGCTGTGGACGACGCTGGTTTCGGGCGTGATCTTTGGAGGCTGGTATGCGGCCTCTACCTGGTTCGGCCTCGGCATGGACAGCCTGCCGAACATCGTTCCCAAATTCGATTGATGGGAGAGTGCGGGCATCAATGGCGTCGGCCGCCTGATGTCGCTTAAAGGCAAAAAAAAACAAGGTCCGAAGACCTTGTTTTAATTATCGCGTGATCCTTCACCAATTAAGGGGCTGCGAACTAGCGCGCCTAAGATCTGATCCTCCCAAGACTTGACCGCGAAATAGACAAGAATTTAAGCTCCTTGCCTCTTTTGTGAGCTAAAACTAGCTCAAGAAGTGCGCCTTGTCACCACATTTTTTGCAATTTTGCTACAGTTCCCAAAAAAAATCTCCCCGGACGCAAATGTCGCAGCTTTGACATAAAACCTGCATCCGGCTGCCGCTGTGAACCGCCGGAGCGGAGGTTCGGCAAGGGTCGTCGAACCTATGGTGGCCTCATCCGATGCGGGTTTTCTTCGCGTAAGGAAACCGCTATGTACGCTTCGGGAAACACCCTCGTCATCGCTGATTCCGCCGGTTCGGCGGGAAAACCAACGTCTGGAACCCTGTTATGCGTCTGTCGCGCTACTTCTTGCCGATCCTGAAGGAAAACCCGAAGGAAGCCGAAATTGTCTCTCACCGTCTTATGCTGCGCGCGGGCATGGTCCGTCAGCAGTCCCAGGGCATTTATTCCTGGCTGCCACTCGGCAAGAAGGTTCTCGACAAGGTCAACGGCATCATCCGCGAAGAGCAGAACCGGGCAGGTGCGATCGAGCTTCTGATGCCGACGCTGCAGTCCGCCGAACTCTGGCAGGAGAGCGGTCGCTACGAGGCCTATGGCAAGGAAATGCTGCGCATCAAGGACCGGCAGGACCGTCCGATGCTCTACGGCCCGACCAACGAGGAAATGGTCACCGACATCTTCCGTTCCTACGTGAAGTCGTACAAGAACCTGCCGCTGAACCTTTATCACATCCAGCTGAAGTTCCGTGACGAGATCCGTCCGCGCTTTGGCACCATGCGCTCGCGCGAGTTCCTGATGAAGGATGCCTATTCCTTCGACATGACCCGCGAGGACGCGATCCACTCCTACAACAAGATGTTCGTCGCTTACCTGCGCACCTTCGCGCGTCTCGGCATGCGCGCCATTCCGATGCGCGCCGACACCGGCCCGATCGGCGGCAACCACAGCCACGAATTCATCATCCTCGCCGAAACCGGTGAATCGGAAGTCTTCAGCCACAAGGCCTTCGTCGATTTCGACATTCCTGCCGAAAACACCGATTTCGATGATGTTGCCGGCCTGCAGGCGATCTTCGATAAATGGACCTCGGTCTATGCCGCCACGTCGGAAATGCATGACGAAGCTGCCTTCAACGCCATCCCGGAAGGCGAGCGCCTTTCCGCGCGCGGTATCGAGGTCGGCCACATCTTCTATTTCGGGACCAAGTATTCCGAGCCGATGGGCGCCAAGGTCCAGGGTCCTGACGGCAAGGAACATCCTGTCCACATGGGTTCCTATGGTATCGGTCCGACCCGCCTTGTTCCCGCCATCATCGAAGCATCGCATGATGAGAACGGAATCATCTGGCCGGCTTCGGTCGCTCCGTTCGATTCGGTGGTCATCAACATGAAGGCCGGCGACGAACAGTGCGACGCAGTCTGCGAGCGGCTCTATCAGGCGCTTTCCAATGCCGGCAAGGACGTGCTCTACGACGACACGGACGACCGTGCCGGCACGAAGTTCGCCACCGCCGACCTGATCGGCGTGCCGACCCAGGTGATTGCAGGTCCGCGCTCGGTCGCCAATGGCGAAATCGAGCTGAAGGACCGCAAGACCGGTGCGCGCGAGACGATGACCGTCGAGGCGGCCATCAACAAGCTGGTCGGCTGACGGCCGGGGCGAGGAGACCATATGACGAGTGCAGTCGCCGGCAACGCGACGGAAGCGGCTGGACAGGAAACTGTCGGCCGTCCGTTTTCCGCCTTCGAGCGAATGGTTGCCTGGCGCTACCTGCGCGCCCGACGGAAGGAGGCCTTCATTTCGGTGATTGCGGGCTTCTCCTTCGTCGGGATCATGCTCGGCGTCGCGACCCTCATCATCGTCATGGCGGTGATGAACGGTTTCCGCACCGAACTGATCTCCCGCATTCTCGGCATTAACGGTCACATGATCGTGCAGCCGGTCGACGGCCCGCTCGATAACTATGCCGATCTCGCTCAGAAATTCTCGGCCATTCCCGGCGTGACCATGGCTCTGCCGCTCGTCGAGGGACAGACGCTGGCCTCCGGCCGTGCCGGCGCCGGCACGGGTGCGCTCGTGCGTGGTATCCGGCCTGACGACCTGACCAGGCTTTCGGAAGTCTCCAGCAACATCCGCCAGGGTGATCTGGTCGGCTTTGCGGCGGGGCAGGGCGTTCTGATCGGCTCGCGCATGGCCTCGGAACTCGGCATCGGGGCAGGCGACACGATTACACTCGTTTCACCGGAAGGCGATGTCACTCCGCTCGGCGTCAATCCGCGGGTCAAGTCATACCCGGTTTCCGGCGTATTCGAGATCGGCATGTCGGAATACGATTCCTCGATCATCTACATGCCGCTCGAGGAATCGCAGCTCTATTTCAATGCCGAGGGCATCGTTCAGTCGATCGAGCTCTTCGTTTCCAATCCGGATGCCATCGACGAGCTGCGTCCGAAGGTCGAGGAGGCCGCCGGCCGGCAGATCTTCGTCACCGACTGGCGCCAGCGCAACCAGACCTTCTTCTCGGCCCTGCAGGTCGAGCGCAACGTTATGTTCATGATCCTGACCCTGATCGTGCTCGTCGCCGCGCTCAACATCATTTCGGGCCTCATCATGCTGGTGAAGGACAAGTCGAGCGATATCGCCATCCTGCGCACCATGGGGGCGACCTCGGGTTCGGTGATGCGCATCTTCTTCATGACCGGTGCGGCGATCGGCACTGTCGGCACCTTCGCCGGCGTGCTTCTCGGCGTGGTCGTCTGTGTCAACATCGAGTCCATCAGGCAGTTCTTCTCCTGGGTGTCGGGCACGGTCCTGTTCGATCCCCAGCTCTATTTCCTCAGCCAGTTGCCGGCCGACATGAATGTCGGCGAGACGGTTTCCGTCGTCGTCATGGCCCTCAGCCTTTCCTTCCTGGCGACGATCTTCCCGGCCTGGCGCGCCTCGCGCCTCGATCCGGTCCAGGCCCTGCGCTACGAATAAGGAACCGTTCCGATGGCCTCCAAGACTGTTCTTTCGCTTACCGGCATCGACCGCCATTACGGGCAGGGCGAGACCGTGCTCAACATCCTGAAGGGCGCCGACTTCAGCCTTCGCCGCGGCGAAACCGTCGCGCTGGTTGCGCCATCGGGAACCGGCAAGTCGACGCTCCTGCACGTGGCGGGACTTCTAGAACATCCAGATGCGGGCGAGGTCACCATTGGCGGTATCGCCTGTCAGGGGCTGTCGGATGACCGGCGCACGGCCATCCGCCGCAATTCCGTTGGTTTCGTTTATCAGTTCCATCACCTGCTGCCGGAATTCTCCGCTCTGGAGAACATCATGATGCCGCAGCTGATCGCCGGCCTGTCCAAGCAGGAGGCGCGTGAGCGAGCCGCTCAGTTGCTCGATTACATGCGTATCGGCCATCGTGGCGATCACCGGCCGGCCGAACTCTCCGGCGGTGAACAGCAGCGCGTGGCGATTGCCCGCGCCGTGGCCAATGCGCCGCTCATCCTGCTGGCCGACGAACCGACCGGCAACCTTGACCCGGAAACGGCATCCTACGTCTTCTCGGCACTGGAGGCGCTGGTGCGCCAGTCCGGCCTTGCCGCCCTGATCGCCACGCACAACCACGATCTTGCTTCGCGCATGGACCGTTGCGTTACGCTGGTCGATGGCAAGGTCGTGGACTACACCGTCTGATATCTGGCTGATATCTGGGGACTGGCAAGGGGCCGTTGTCTGGCGGCCTCTCTTCTTTCCTGATGTTCCTTCTCTGATCTGACCATCTGCTGCCGTTACCCGGCTAGCGCCTCCTCACTTTGTGTTCTTCTCAACGGAACGGAATGCGGCAAGCTGCTTCCCAATGCGTTCCCGTTGCATTCGTCATCCAGGCTTTTTTTTGGTTGACATGTGAACATATGTGGAACAAAATAAAAACATAAAGAGTAAGGAGAGAGCCATGACTGAAATTCTTCGTGATGTCGCCGCATTCGCCTCCATTACCATGTTCGTTGCCAGCGTATCGGTGCTACTGCTGGCGCTGTGACGTCAATCGCATTTCTGTAGAGATCATCTCGGCCTAGCCGATGCGGTCTGGACTTCATGGCTCGGTCGGTCGAAAATCGGTTCGAGTCTTTGGAAGTTGGAGATTGTACGGGAATGGGTGATATGGCCGCTGCGGAAGCCGGATCGGGTGCCTTTGAGGGAGGTCCGGGCTTTGTTCATCTGAGGATGCACTCGGCCTATTCACTGCTTGAAGGCGCATTGCCGCTCAAGAAGATCCTGAGCAAGGCCGTTTCCGACAATCAGCCGGCCATTGCGATCACGGACACCAATAATCTGTTCGTGGCGCTTGAGTTTTCGCAGAAAGCCATCGGGGACGGCATTCAGCCGATCATCGGCTGCCAGATGTCGATCGATATGGAAGACGCCGAGGGCGAGAAGCGCCCGGGGCAGGTTGCCGCTTATCCTGCCCTCGTCCTGCTTGCAGCCGATAATGAGGGCGCCGAGCGTCTCGTCGATCTCGTAAGCCGTGCCTATCTCGGCGGGGATTCGAGCCAGGCGGTGCATATCAGCATGTCGTGGCTGGAGGAGCGGGGCACGGATGGCTTGATTGCCCTGACGGGCGCATCCAAGGGGCCGGTGGACCAGTCGCTCAAGGAAGGGCATCGCCCCCAGGCGGAAGCCCGTCTTTCGACGCTGAAGCGCCTGTTCGGAGATCGTCTCTATGTCGAGTTGCAGCGCCATGGCGAGTATGATCGGGCGCATGAACGCCGCATGGTTTCGCTTGCCTATGACCACGATCTCCCGCTGGTCGCGACCAACGAGGCCTTCTTTCCGACCAAGGCCGATTACGAGGCCCATGACGCCCTGATGGCGGTTGCGCATAACGCGATCGTCTCGGATGACAGCCGTTTCCGCTTGACCCCGGATCATTATCTCAAGAGCCGCAAGGAGATGTGCGAGCTTTTCGCCGATCTTCCGGAGGCTCTGGAAAACACGATCGAGATCGCGAAGCGCTGCTCGTTCATCGTCGATACCCGCGCGCCTATCCTGCCGCGTTTCGCCGGCGTCGGCTCCAATCCGGAGGAGGCGGAGAGGGCCGAAGCCGAGGAGATGCGCCGCCAGGCGGTCGAAGGCCTCGACCGGCGATTGGCGGCCCTCGGTATGGCTGAGGGGTTCGAGGAGAAAGACTATCGTGAGCGTCTTGAGTTCGAGCTTTCGATCATCGAGCGCATGAAGTTCCCGGGTTACTTCCTGATCGTTGCGGACTTCATCAAGTGGGCCAAGCAGCATGACATTCCCGTCGGTCCCGGACGTGGTTCGGGTGCAGGTTCGCTGGTTGCCTATGCGCTCACCATTACCGACGTCGATCCGCTGCGCTTTTCTCTGCTGTTCGAACGCTTCCTCAATCCGGAACGCGTCTCGATGCCCGACTTCGACATCGACTTCTGCCAGGACCGCCGCGAAGAGGTGATCCGCTATGTGCAGCAGAAATACGGGCGCGAGCAGGTGGCGCAGATCATCACTTTCGGTTCGCTGCAGGCGCGTGCGGCCTTGCGCGACGTCGGCCGTGTGCTCGAAATGCCCTATGGTCAGGTCGACAAGATCTGCAAACTGGTGCCGAACAATCCGGCGAACCCGACACCGCTTTCCAAGGCGATCGAGGAAGAGCCGAAGCTGCAGGAAGCTGCGGAGGAGGAGCCGGTGGTGGCTCGGCTTCTTGACATAGCCCAGAAGATCGAGGGTCTCTATCGCCACGCCTCGACTCACGCTGCCGGTATCGTGATCGGCGACCGCCCGTTGTCGAAGCTCGTGCCGATGTATCGCGATCCGCGTTCCGACATGCCGGTCACCCAGTTCAACATGAAGTGGGTCGAGCAGGCGGGCCTCGTCAAGTTCGACTTTCTTGGCCTCAAGACCCTGACGGTCTTGAAAACCGCGGTCGATTTCGTTCGCCGTCTCGGCGTCGAGATCGATCTCTCGGCAATCCCGCTTGACGACAAGAAGACCTACGAGATGCTGTCGCGTGGCGAGACGGTTGGCGTGTTCCAGGTGGAAAGTGCTGGCATGCGCAAGGCGCTGATCGGCATGAAGCCTGACTGCATCGAGGACATTATCGCGCTCGTGGCGCTCTATCGTCCCGGTCCGATGGAAAATATCCCGGTCTACAACGCGCGCAAGCACGGCGAGGAGGAGATCGAGTCGGTCCATCCGACCATCGATTACCTGCTCAAGGAAACCCAGGGCGTTATCGTTTACCAGGAACAGGTCATGCAGATTGCGCAGGTATTGTCGGGCTATTCGCTCGGCGAAGCCGACCTGCTGCGCCGCGCCATGGGTAAGAAGATCAAGGAGGAGATGGACAAGCAGCGCGCCCGTTTCGTCGATGGCGCCGTCAAGAACGGCGTGTCGAAGAACCAGGCGGATGTCATCTTCGACCTCCTGGCCAAGTTCGCGAACTACGGCTTCAACAAGTCGCATGCGGCCGCCTACGCCATCGTGTCTTACCAGACGGCCTATCTCAAGGCGCATTATCCGGTGGAATTCCTCGCCGCGACCATGACCTACGATATGGCCAACAGCGAGAAGCTGAACGACTTCCGGCAGGATGCCGGTCGTCTTGGTATCGCTGTCATTCCGCCGTCGGTTCAGACCTCCTATCGCCGTTTCGAGGTGGGTGAGGACCGCATCTATTACGCTCTGGCGGCCATCAAGGGTGTCGGCGATTCCGCCGCCGAGCACATCGCCGAAGTCAGGGGCGACAAGCCCTTCGCTTCCCTTGAGGATTTCTGCCTTCGCATCGATCCCAAGCAGATCAACCGCCGTGTTTTCGAAAGCCTGATTTCGGCTGGAGCTTTCGATTGCTTCGGGCATGACCGCGCCGAACTGGTCAACGGCCTTGACCGTGTCTTGGGTTACGCGCAGCGTGCTCAGGAAAACGCAGTCAGCGGACAGTCCGACATGTTCGGCTCGGGTGGGGCGAGCGGGCCCGAAAAGATCGCTTTCCCGGCTTACAACGCCTGGCTTCCGTCGGAAAAGCTGCTGCGCGAATTCCAGGTGCTGGGCTTCTACCTGACCGCCCATCCGCTCGATTCCTATCGTTCGCTGCTGGAAAAGATGCGCGTGCAGACCTTCGCCGATTTCTCGCAGTCTGTGCGGCAAGGGGCGACCGCGGGACGTCTTGCGGGCACGGTAACGTCCCGTCAGGAACGCAAGACCCGCACCGGCAACAAGATGGGTATCGTAACCCTGTCGGATTCCTCCGGTCAGTATGAAGCCGTACTGTTCTCCGAAGGACTGAACCAGTATCGCGATCTGCTCGAAGCCGGAAAGTCGCTGGTGATCACCGTTCAGGCGGATGAGCGCCCGGAGGGTATCGGCCTGCGCATCCAGACGGCACAGTCGCTGGAGGAGAAGTCGGTGCAGATGCAGAAGGCGCTGCGCGTCTATGTGCGTGACAGCGGCCCGCTGAGAACGGTCGCTGCGCATCTCAATACGCGTGGTGACGGTCTCGTCTCGTTCATCGTCATCAAGGAAGACGGCAAGCGGGAAATCGAGGTCGAGCTCACGGAGAAATACCGGATATCACCGGAAATCGCGGCGGCCATGCGAGCCGCTCCGGGCGTGGTGGATGTCGAACTGGTGTGATTGGCTCGGAACGGGCGGATAACCCGTCAAGCTGAGATCAGGTTTGTTGATGCCGGCTGTCGGTCGGCATCTGTCATGAGCCTCCGATGGTGCCGACAGGCTGCGAACTTGCCGGCACTTTTCGCATTAGAGCGTCCTTTGTGCGTCCATTTGGACGCACAAAGGACGCTCTAACATCTTGAATCTATGTATCGAGCTTTCCGAAAATCGATTCCGATTTTCAGGCCGATGCTTCAGCCTTTCCGTGACCGGTTGGTAAGCGTGATGAAGTCGGTGCCTTCACCGGTTTCCGTGCTGATGCCATTGTCGGAAATCGTGATCGAGCTGCCTTTGCTCAACATTCCCTCGATGCGATGGCGAATGTCTTCCGGGATCTGGATACGGTCGAGCGCACTGGCAGCATCGTGAACGGCGGGGTTGCCGGCCGGCTCCGTAATCCCGAGGCGCTTCATCATCTTCGGCGGCAGATCGTTTTCCAGCGTCACAGCAAGCCATTCGGCCTTGCCCGAAAGCCGGCTGACATCGGTCGCCTCGATGAAATGCGTACCGAGTGCCATTTCCGGATTGGAAATGCCGATAGGGGCCTCGAAGACCGGTTTGAAATCCTGCCGGACCATGATCTGGCCGCGCGGCGGCTCACCGCGGCCGGCGCTCTTGTAAAGCGCCTCAATGAATTCCGGCGTGACCAGTTCGCCCTTGGTGGAAAGGCCTTTCCAGCGCTTGAAGCCGTTGACGGCAGAGATGGTCAGAGCACCGATATGGCCATCGGGTACGCCTGCGTCGAAGCCAAGCTCTGCCAGCACCTGCTGTGCATCGAGAACGGTTTCGCGCATGCCACGGCGCGTGATGAGAATCCGGAGCGGCGATGGCTCATCCAGCAGGACTTTGGCGGAAGCACCGGCCTTGGGCATGACATCGACCATCGCCACCTGAACGGGCTTGAACGAGGCGTCGATCGTTGTCGGCCGCAATTGGGCATCGGAAAGCAGCATGCCATCAGGCGCAGGGATGCGCGGCGAAAACAGCGTGCGGTGACTGATGCTCATCGGACGGACGGGATCGTCCGTAATGATCACATGCGCACCGCGTTCGGTCATGGAAAACAGCGCCTTGGCAAAGTCGCCCGGCAGGCGCACGCAGCCATGAGAGGCCGGGTAATTCGGCACGCTGTTTGATTCATGAAGGGCGACACCCGACCATGTAATCCGCTGCATCCAGGGCATGGGCGCATTCGAATAGAGATTGGACTCGTGATATTTGCGCTTTTCGAGGATCGAGAAGATGCCGGAAGGGGTCGTGTGTCCCTGTTTGCCTGTCGAGACCTTCGAAGTCGCCACGATCTGCTCGCCGTCGTAGACGACGAGCGACTGGTCGGTCTTGGAGACGAAGATCTGAAGGGTGCCGCCATTGCCTGCAAGGGCAGGGGAAGTGAGGGCGGTCGCAGAAAGAAGGCCGATGGAAACGGCAAGGGACTTGAACATACTAAACGATCCCATACGCAATACAGATACCGCTAAAATAGTTGCCGAAGTTTAAGGAAAGTTTGAAGGGGCTCGGCTTATCACAACCTTGTGTTTGATGAGCCCAACCAGCCGGCCTTCTGCAAGCCGTATCGCGGAACATGTCCAGGAGGTCGATCTCAGGCGGTCTTTCTGCGTCGGTTGCCTGCGGAAAGAAGCTGGGGGCTTGCGAGCGCAAGGAGAAGGGCAGCAAGCGGCATGCAGAAGCCGTAGCCGAAATGCTTGAATCCGAGAGCACCGACGAGGCCACCGAGCAGGAACATGCCGACGACGCGCAGAAGGATCCGCAGCTTGCGCATATCCGGCTGCACGGGCGGCCGTAAGGATTGCCGGTCGAACAGCCGGTAGACGAGCTTGCCGAGCTCGATGCCGATATCGGTCACCATGCCCGTCATGTGGGTGGTGCGGATGCGCGCGCCGGAGATCTTGGTGATCGTCGCATTCTGCAGACCCATGATGAAGCAGAGCAGGGCTGCCACCCACACGCCTGCCTGCGGGATATGGCTGATGACCGAACCGATGGCTCCGAAATTCAGCAGCAGCACCGCCTCGAGCGCAATGGGGTAGGCATATTGCTTGCGGCGGGCGTTCCGGCGGCCCCAGTTGATCAGGATTGCCGAACTGCCAGCACCCGCGGTGAAGCTCATGAGCATCATCAATCCGACCCCGACCAGCGTGAACAGGCCGAGCGCGAGATTGTCGGCGACCGATGATATGACGCCCGACATATGCGAGGTATATTGCCCGATTGCGAGAAAGCCGCCGGCATTGGTGGCGCCTGCGACAAAAGCCAGCAGTGCCCCGAGGAGAAGGTCGTTCGGTCCCGTGCGGGCATGGGCGGCAACGGTTCGGAAAATGCGAAACTGCGGATGGCGATGCAGGGGCTGGTTCATGGGATCAGTTTGCCGACTCAGGCGTGTCGATGAAACGGGTGGAGGATGACCTCCACGATATACGACGAGGGCCTTTGCGCGAAATTCAAGTTTTGACCTTTGTCGTGTCGTACCGTTGTGAACCCAAGCGGCGTAAGCGTTGACTGCTACGGAAATCGTTCGGGTAATTGGCAGTTCCGATAGGTAACTTCGCGTTATGCTGATGGAGTAGTGGCCGACGGTTGCTCCCGCTTGCTGTATAATCCGTCACATGCAATCCTCTACCGGCAGGCGTCGAGGGGGAGCGATGGCATGCAGGTTGAGGTGATCGATACAGCGTCCGGCTTCGAGGACGTCAGGGACGCGTGGGATGCGCTGTTCGCGGGCGATCCCGATGCGCATTGTTTCCTGTCATGGATCTGGATGGCGCACTGGTTTGAGCGTGCTGGTGCATGGAGCGTGCTTGCGATCAGGGATGAGACGGATGGACGCCATCTCGCGTTTCTTCCGCTTCGCCGTCGCACGGATTTTTCCGAAGAATTGGGCTTTTCCACCAGCCTCCTTATGGGTGGGTCCTATTTCGCTGTTTACACGGGTTTTCTCTGCGATCCGCAGCACGAGGATACCGCGATCCCGGTTTTGGCAGAGGCCTTGTGTCTCTCGCCGTGGCGGCAGCTTGATTTCCATGATGTTTTCATGTCTTCGCGACGCATGGAATTGTTGTTCCGACATCTGCAGCGGAAGGGATACACGATCGACAAGGTCGCTCGCCCGCGACATGTCACGGAAAATGGCGACCGCATCGATCACGATATCTATGCCTGTGTCGATCTTCCGCAGGATTTCGAAACCTATCTCGTGACCTCGCTTGGCAGTCGCACGCGCCAGGATGTCCGGCGTGCGCTCCGGGATCTCGACGATCCGGTCAATGATCTGCGCGTGACGGAGGCGAATGCCGACACGATCGATACTCACCTCGCGTTCTTCTACGATCTCTGGGGCAGGCAGTGGCTGGCCGGCCAGCCGAAATATGCAGCCTGGCTTCTGGAATGTGCACGTTACATGCTGCCGAATTGCTTTCGCGCCGGAGTTCTGCGTGTTTTCGCGTTGTGGCAGGGCGACAGGCCGCTGGCCGTCCATATCTATCTCATCGACGAAGCGCGGCGGCAATTCGTCTGCTTTCTGGTGAGCCGGGATCTGTCGTTTCGGAAACCCTCTCCCGGTCTGCTGCTGCACGCCTGCGTCATCCGGCAGGCGATCTTCGAGAGCTTTGCGTCCTACGATCTCGGCACAGGTGATTTTGCCTACAAATTCAGGCTGGGAGCGGGACGACGCACCATCGAGCGGTTCCGCATCCTCGCACCTGTGAGCGATGATCTTGAGCGAGTGCTGGACGACGCAAGCTTGCCCGCTGTCCAAAAGCGGGTGGAGACGTTCCTCCGGTCGGGCGAAGTCGCAAGGGCGGAGTTGGGCTTGCGGCAAGCAGCTCAGCGATGGCCAGCCGAGCCGGTATTCAGGGAGCAGGCGGAGCGGTTGGAGGCGCTGAAACGCCACGCCGGTGATTTTGCAAATGCCTCGGCCCGGCACCGTGCAGGCCATCTCGACGCGGCCGAGCGTGAGTATCGCAATATCCTCTCGTTGGTTCCCCGACATTTCGGCGCCCTGCATCAGCTCGGCGTCGTGTGCCTGCAGCGTGGCGAGGCGCATGTCGCGAGGGACTGGATCCGGCAGGCGCTCGATATCCGGCCGGACTCGGCGCCGGCACTCTGCAACTATGCCAATGCGCTGATGGCGCTGAAGGATTTTCCGGCCGCGATAAAGACCTACGATCGAGCGCTTTCCATCGATCCCGCCCATGCTGCTTCCCTTTACGGGCGCGGTGGACTGCTGAAAAGCGTTGGCCGGTTCGATGAGGCGTTACGGGATTTTCGCGCGTTGCTCTCACGCCAGCCATCCCATCCGGGCGCGGCTGCAGCTTGTGCCGCACTGGAGCAGGTCGTCGCGGCGCAGCGGGGCGAAGAGCCTGGTATGGTTGCCGAGCCGGAGTTTGCGTGATCTTAATCCCCGCTTGAACCGTTACGGGTCATCTCTCTATCGTGAAGATGACGCAGAGAGAGGGCCGAGGATTACTTACATGCGCGGCTACTTGTTTCCGCGGTCGAAAGTATAGCCCGTCTGCACGGTGCCCTTGCCGAATTTGTCGCGAAGCTTGTCCATCGCAGCTTCGGCCTTGGCGCGCCGGCCCGCCTGTTCGTCGATCAGGTCCGGTGGATCGGCGGTGGCGGCGCTGGTGAGGTCCGTGACGCCGATGCCGATCAGGCGGTAGCGCGTGCCATCGGTTTCCTTTTCAAGCAGCGAAAGCCCTGTGCGAAAGATCCTGTCGGCAAGCTGGGTCGGATCATCAAGCCGGCGGTTGCGCGTGCGTCCCTTGAAGTCGGCGGTCTTCAGCTTCAGCACCACCGTCTGACCGGCGATCTCGCTCTTCTTCAGACGCCATGCGACCTTCTCGGACAGTGAGCGCAGATGCACGACGAGGTCGTCATGGCGCCAGATATCCTCGAAGAACGTGGTTTCGGCAGAAACGCTCTTTGCGGGGTCGTTCAGGTGGACTTCCCGGTCGTCGATACCGCGTGCGAGGCGCGAAAGCCGCTGGCCTATCGTGCCATAGCGGCGCATCAGGTCGGTCTCGTCCATTTCCTGCAACTGTCCGATGGTGCGGATGCCGTCCTTCTCCAGCGTGGCGGCAAAGGCCTTGCCGACGCCCCAGATCGTCTTCACCGGCCTGGGTGCCAGGAAGGAGATGGCTTCCTCTTCGCCGATCACCGAGAACCCCCGCGGCTTCTGCAGGTCGGAGGCGACCTTCGCCAGAAACTTGCAATAGGAGAGGCCGACCGAAACGGTAATGCCTATTTCCTGCTCGACCTTGCGGGCGAAGCGGGCGAGCACCCGCGCCGGCGGGTCGTGATGCAGCCGCTCGGTGCCCTTGAGTTCAAGAAAGGCTTCGTCGATCGACAGCGGCTGGACGAGCGGCGTCAGCTCCTCCATCATCGCCCGGATCTGCCGGCCCACGCGGGCATATTTTTCCATGTCGGGTTTGATGACCACGGCCTGCGGGCAGGCCTCCAGCGCCTTGAACATCGGCATGGCGGAACGTACGCCATGAATGCGGGCGATGTAGCAACAGGTCGACACGACGCCGCGCTTGCCTCCGCCCACGATCACAGGCTTGTCCGCTAGTTCCGGATTGTCGCGTTTCTCCACCGAAGCGTAGAAGGCGTCGCAGTCGATATGGGCGAGCGTCAGTCTGTAGAGTTCGGGATGATAGACGAGTCTCGGACTGCCGCAGGCCTTGCAACGCCTCAATCCCTCCGGCTGCCCGCGCAGGCAGTCGCGACAAAAGCCCGGAAATTCTGCGTTTTCGGTCGTCATGATTGAGAACAAAGGTTGAACATCTCAAGATTAGGCGCTAGCTTTCCTCCTGACAAGTGAGGGGAATGAACTATGCAGGGAGAATTCCTGGCCCGTCCGTTGACGCCGGACCTCTGGGCGGATTTCGAGGTCGTCATGGGGCCTCAAGGTGCCTGTTACGGTTGCTGGTGTACCTATTTCCGGATGCCTGCAGCGGAACGGAAAGAGGTATCCGCTGCCGAAAAGAAGGCCTTCATGCGGGCCCGGGTCGAGAGGCAACCGCCACCCGGCGTCATCGGTTATATCGATGGAGAGCCCTTTGGCTGGGTGCAGGTCGGCCCGAGGGCGGATGTTCCGAACTGGAATTCACCGCGCACCGTGTCGCGTCCACTGAAAGAGGCCGATGCGGAGGATCCCGCAGTCTGGGCCGTAAGCTGCTTCATGATGACGAACAGAAGGAGGGGGCAGGGACTAAGCCATGCCCTGCTGGGCGCCGCCGTGGATTTCGCCAGGGAAAGCGGCGCACGTCTTATTGAGGGCTGTCCCATGGAGCAGGCGAAGCAATCGAAATCGGTCAGTCTCTTTGTGGGGCCTGCCAATATCTTCGCGGCCGCAGGCTTTAGGGAAGTGGCACTGCGAAAGGCCGGGCGTCCGCTGATGCGGCTTGTGCTCGGCGCTGCGGCTTAGCCGGTGATGTGAGCGCCGATGAGGGCGCGGGCTTCCGCCCACCCTTGCGCCTTGCGCACATGATCGCCGGCAGCAGGCGCGAATTTGTGGATTTCAACCGGTGGGGGCAGATGAACGAGAAGACATTCCGGAACATGTTCGCCAACCGAATGCAGGTTGGACACCATATCGTCGATAAAGGCGACCGGGAGCGAGCGTCCGCCATGAAGGCGGTTGACGAGAGGCCCCTTTGCCTGATCCGCCGCGATCATCGGATAGCGCAGGCCGAACCGGTCGAGCAGCCGGCGACGGGCGGCGGCATGCTTCGGGGGCATGGCAGTGAGAAATACGAGGTCGGCTTCCTGACTGATGCCGCCGAGCGCCTCAATGGCTTCGGCGAATGGTGTTTGCCACTCCTCCTGAACGGCAAAGAAGGTTTCGATCAGAGAGGTGACCGTATCGGTCTCGAGGATGCTCTCGTCAGCCGCATTGACGATATTTCCATGCAGGCGGAAAGACCGGGGAATGAGGCGGTGTCCGCGGCTCTCGAGGAAGGCCCCGAACGGCGTCACGAACTCGAGCACGACATCGTCCACATCGCAGACGACGAGCGGCCGGTCGGTGAGGGGGATTGTGCCGAGATCAGGATCCATTCAATATTCTCCCGAGCCGAGGGTCGGACCGGTGAAATGATGCGCGGCGCTTACCACGTCTTCCGGCGCGGTTCCCGTCGCCTCGCAGAAGGCGAGCAGCGTCGGCTCATGCGACATCAGAAAATCCAGCATGCCGGCGAGAAAGGCGGGGTCCGACATCGACTGGCGCAACTGGTCTGGCCTCGTGCCGGAAAGCGCGAGAAACCGGCCGAGCATGTCAGGCTCGTTGGCAAGCCATGCGAGCACCGAGACCGCGGTTTCTTCGGGGTTTGCGCCTATATTACTGTTTTTCATCATGGCTTTCCGTATTTCCGTGCCGAGTTACCTATTTCTCAACCAAATCACCTTAGCATGCCATGACACGGAAAGTGCAGACTGCTGTCGGTAATTGACCTCCTGCAGGGCGCCGGACGGGATCGAAGGACTGGTTTATGCCCAAGAAGGTAATGATTGTCGAAGATAACGAGCTGAACATGAAGCTCTTCCGCGATCTTATCGAAGCCTCCGGTTACGAGACGATCCAGACGCGCAATGGCATGGAAGCGCTCGATCTCGCCCGCAAGCACCGTCCCGACCTCATCCTGATGGACATCCAGCTTCCGGAGGTTTCCGGCCTGGAAGTCACCAAATGGTTGAAGGAAGATCCGGAACTGCATGTGATCCCTGTCATTGCAGTCACCGCCTTTGCCATGAAAGGTGATGAGGAACGTATTCGTCAGGGTGGGTGCGAGGCCTATGTCTCCAAGCCCATCTCGGTGCCGAAATTCATCGAGACGATCAAGACCTATCTCGGCGACGCTTGAGGGAAGGGTGAGGGATGACTGCGAGAATTCTTGTTGTCGATGACATTCCTGCAAACGTCAAGTTGCTGGAGGCCAGGTTGCTTGCCGAGTATTTCGACGTTCTGACGGCCGATAACGGTCGTGACGCCCTCGACATCTGCGACCGCACCCAGGTCGACGTCATTCTTCTCGACATCATGATGCCCGGCATGGACGGCTTCGAGGTTTGCGAACGGCTGAAGGCCAATCCGCGCACCGCCCATATTCCCGTTGTCATGGTGACCGCGCTCGATCAGCCCTCCGATCGCGTTCGTGGTCTGAAAGCCGGTGCCGATGACTTCCTGACCAAGCCGGTCAACGACCTGCAGCTCATCTCCCGCGTAAAGAGTCTCGTACGCCTGAAGACGCTGAGCGATGAACTCAGGATCCGTGCCGAAACCGCCCACAACATCGGCGTCGAAGACCCGATGCGCCTGACCGACGGACGATTGGAAGAGCCGGCGCAGATCCTTTTGGTCGACAGCCGCGCGGCATCCCAGGAACGCATCATCAAGACGCTGAAGCCGATTGCCGTCGTCAGCGCCATGTCAGACCCGCAGGCGGCCGTCTTCGAGGCGGCGGAAAATCCCTTCGACCTCGTGATCGTCAATGGAAACCTCGACGATTACGATCCCCTGCGCCTCTGCTCGCAGCTTCGCTCGCTGGAGCGCACCCGTTTCATCCCGCTGCTGCTCATCACCGAGCATAACGACGAGGCGATCGTCATTCGCGCGCTGGACCTCGGTGTGAACGATTACATCATGCGTCCGTTGGACCCGAACGAACTCGTGGCCCGCTCGCTGACCCAGATCCGCCGCAGGCGCCTGAACGACCGGCTTCGCAACAGCGTCAAGCAGACGATCGAACTGGCCGTGACCGATGGTCTGACCGGTCTCCATAACCGGCGCTATCTCGATAACCATCTCAAGATGCTCTTTGCGCGGGCAAAGGCGCGGGGCCGTCCGCTTTCCATCTGCATGGCCGACATCGATCGCTTCAAGCAGGTGAACGACAGCAATGGCCATGACGCGGGCGACGATGTTCTGAAGGAATTCGCCACCAGAATTCGTTCGACCGTTCGCGGCGCAGATCTCGCCTGCCGTTATGGCGGCGAGGAATTCGTCGTGGTGATGCCGGACACACCGGCTGATATCGCGGCGATGATTGCCGAGCGGCTGCGTGGCATTATCGAATCCCGGCCATTCGTCCTTAGATCCGCCGAGGGAAGCCTTGAGGTTACCGCCTCCATGGGCATCGCAACGCTCGGCCCCGATATCGATACTCCCGAGCAATTGATAAAGCAGGCCGACAGAGCGCTTTATCAGGCCAAGGCGGGTGGTCGTAACCGTGTGGTGGCGTCGGCAGCCTGATGGGAAGTGGGGCCGGCTGTCTCGATTTCTGACGGATTTGACTTTCGGACTGCTGTCAACCTCCCGTATTGGGGGATTGCGTGGAATCGAAGCCTGAAACAATATCCCAACCATTGCTGGTTTCGCGCTTCACAGCTTTCGCTGCCGCGTATGAAAACCTGTCGGCTATAGTAATATTTAGCCATTCAAAGGTCATGTTGCGACCTGAATTTGCAATTCTTCGACGATATTAAGTATTTTTATGCTGTGTCTCAGAGGCGCTGGCCGCCTGTGCATGTTGACGGCGATACGAAGCTGGCTTTGGCCAATTCAAATGTTGCCGGACATGCGCATTTCCATCTGTGTTGCCTTTTTTCTTCTGACGTTTAAGTCGAAGTAATTTTGATAGTATTTAAAAATTTTGCAAATATACCCATGGTTTCGGGTTGGAAAGAACAAGGCGTTTGGCGCTGATCTTAACCATAGCCGCAACGGATCTGTGAAACGGTTAAGAAAATGTTGATTTTCAATTCGTTTTGAGGGAAGTTGTACTCAACAAAGAAAACGCCTTCGAGAGAGGCAAGTGATACCCCATGATGCTCAGGTCCGCCGCATCTCCTGGGTCGTGGGGTCGGTCGGTTGACATGCAATATTTAGCGGTTCCTCGTGCCGTCTTTGCATGTTGACCGGCCCCCGAATACAAGAAGGCACCGCAGCCGGGCAGGCGCGGTGCCTTTTTTGTTGCGCATGTTTTGGAATGGGAAGGCCCGACTTCCCAAAGATTGCCTGTTCCGATTTCAGACAAGATCGCAAACGAAAAAAGCGCGCTGCATTGGCAACGCGCCTGTTCCGCTGAAACCGGTCAGATCAAGAATTACTTGATCTTGGTTTCCTTGAATTCGACGTGCTTCTTAGCGACCGGGTCGTACTTGGTCTTCGTCATCTTTTCCGTCATCGTACGGCTGTTCTTCGTGGTGACGTAAAAGAAGCCCGTGTCGGCCGTCGACAGCAGCTTGATCTTGATGGTTGTAGCCTTGGCCATGGTCGTCCTGCCTTTAATAAACGAAGCCGCGGACGATGGAAGGCCCACGGCAAATCTGGCGCGAAACTACAAATCGCGCCCGAAAAGTCAAGTCCGTTTGGGTTTAAAAAACAATCTGCCCAGCGAAACAATCACATAGAGTGCGAAGAAACCTGCAATTGCCCATGCAAATCCGTGATTGCCCGAAATATCGATGGCCGCGCCAATGGCTTGCGGTCCGGCCACTGTGCCCACTGCATAGCAGAAAACGAAGGCTGCATTGGCGGCTGCGAGGTCCGAGCCGGTGAGTCGCGAGCCGAGATGGCTGAGACCAACGGTATAAAGCCCCGAGACACTGCCACCCCAGAAGAACAGGACAGCGGCCATCAGCAGCCAGCTCTGGGAGAGCCAGGGAAGGGCGAGCGAACCGGCGAGGCCGACTGTGGCCATGACGCCGAGCAGGACACGACGATCTTTCATATGGTCGGACAGCATGCCGAGCGGGATCTGGAAGACCATGTTGCCGATGCCCATCACGGTCAGCAGCAGTGCTGCCTGCGCCTCGGTGAAGCCGGAGCGCGTGGCGTAGATGGGAAAGAGCGAAAGACCGCCGGCTTCCACCGCGCCGAAGACGAAGACGGCTGCCGTCGCGGTGGGCACGAGGAGGATGTAGCGGAAGAAGTGCCGCTCCGGCTTGGTGTCCAGGGCAGGGCTCTCCCTGCGCGCAATGAAGATGGGAACCGCTGCGGCCAGGATCGCGACGGCTGCGACGATGAACGGCAGCACACCTTCGCTGCCGATCAGCGAGAAGAGCAGGGGACCGGTGGCGAAGCCTACCGAAAGCACCGTGGCATAGATGCCGAGCACAAGGCCTCGCCGTCGGGGCGGTGCCGCGGCGTTGATCCAGAATTCCGAGAGGATAAAGAGGGTGGTGGTGGAGCCATGAAAGGCAAGCCGCAACGGGAACCACATCCAGAACTGTTCGGCGTAATAGAAGCCGAGTCCGCTCAACGCCGATATGAGAACCGCCCACAACATGGTTTTCGCAACGCCGTAGCTGTGGGCGAGCTTCATGGTCACCGGTGCCGCGGCCATTGCCGCGATGCCTGCCATGGCGGAATTGAGCCCGATCATCGTGGACGAAATTCCGCGCTTCTCAAGAATGATGGAAAGCAGTGGCAGCCCGAGACCGATGGCGATGCCGACCGAGGAAATGGAGACGACGGCGGCGATGAGAGACGGCCAATGGATCTCTTCGCGATGGCAGTTGTCGCCGTTGGACGGCTTGGTCATGAGTTGGCCCTTAAATCGTATCGCGGAAGAATCGGCCGCGCCGGGAGAAGTAGAACGGTCCGTCGCTTCCAAAAGGTAAAGACGGATCGTCTTTCATCTGCGCCCTGACATCTTCCAGGATCGTCCTGGTGATGGCCGGCATGTTCAGACCGGAAACATCGTGCATGTCAAGCCATTGCAGGTCCTGCAACTCGGCGGAATCGCGGATCGCGCCGGGGTCTACTCTGGTCTCGTCACAGAAGGTCAGAAAGAAACGGGTGTCGAAGCGCCGCACATTGCCGGGCGGCGTGATCGCGCGCGCAACGTAGCGCAATGCGCCAAGATCGGCGCTGAAGCGGCTGTGCCGGTTGCTGCCGGCTTCGAGGCTGCCGATGACGAGGCCCGTCTCCTCATCGAGTTCGCGCAACGCAGCCAGCGCAAGCGCACGACAGCGCCCGGCGAGGGATGGGTCTGTTGCGCCGCCCGCCAGCCGCGCCAGCACCGTCGGGTGCAGGTCGCGCATGAAGGGCAGGTTGCGGTCCTGCCGGTCACGCCTGCCGCCGGGAAATACATAGAGATCCGGCATGAAGGCATGCTTGCTGCCGCGCCTACCAACCAGCACACGCGGGTGGCTGCCGGTACGATCGATGAGGATCAGCGATGCGGCATCCTTCGGTCGGAGCTTTGCTTTTGAGGCCGAAGCCTTGTTCTGCGCCTCGAAGGGATGGGATGTCATGAGCCGGTCTTCTGGCGGAATTCTCCCGGCTCGCTGGCGTCTCCGCCAAAGCCGTGCATCCTCAGCGCCCATTGCAGGCCGATGACCCCGCCCTTGATCGGCTGGATTGTAATCAGCGAGGTGATGATCGCAATCGGCACCCATATCGCCAGATGCACCCAGTCGGATGCCGGGAATATGAGGTCCGTCATCATGAAGCCGCCGAGAAGGACATGGCCGAGAACGATGATGACGAGATAGGGCGGCAGGTCGTCGGCGCGGTGATGGAAGATTTCCTCGCCGCAGGCAGCACAGGTATCGACCGGCTTCAGATAGGCGCGGAACAGCTTGCCGCTGCCGCAGGCCGGGCACGTGTTGAGAAGGCCACGTTTGATCGACTGCCCGAGACGACGCTCCGGCAATGCCTCTCCGCCGAACCTTGTCGGCTCCTGCGCGTTTCCTGCCTCCATCTTCACACCCTCCATGTGCTTTACCTCCGTGGCCGGTTGGGCCTTGTCCCGGGCTTCTTCATCGCGCCGCGCCGTGTCGACTTGTGGAAGGAGCGCACGGCAACGGGCATGGGCCGGCCTTCGCTCAGCATTTCGAAGCGCAGAGCGCCAGCGAGCGGAATGGCCTCCACAAGCCGCACCTCGACGGAATCGCCGAGACGGTATCCCGTGCCCGTCTTCTCGCCGGACAGAGCCTGGTGGGCTTCGTCATAGATGTAGTAGTCGCGTCCAAGCGTCGAGACCGGAATGAAGCCGTCGGCGCCGAACTGCGGCAGGGCGATGAACAGACCGGCCTTGGTGACGCCGGAAACCTGACCGGCGAATTCATCGCCGATGCGACCGGCCAGATGATGGGCGATCAGACGGTTGATGGTATCCCGCTCGGCCGCCATGGCGCGGCGCTCGAATGTCGAGATCTCCGCCGCGATATCGTCGAGAACAGCTTCTTCCTCGGGCGTGATGCCGCCTTCGCCGAGACCGAGTGAACCCACCAGCGCCCGATGCACGATCAGGTCGGCATAACGGCGGATCGGCGAGGTGAAGTGAGCGTATTTCAAGAGGTTCAGGCCGAAATGGCCGATGTTCTCGGGGCTATAGATCGCCTGGCTCTGGGAGCGCAGCACCATCTCGTTGACCATAGTCTGGTGCGGCGTGTCGAGCGCCTTGGCGAGGATGCCGTTGAACGAATTGGAGCGCAGGTTGCCCTTGGCCAGCGACAGCCCGATGGTGCCGAGAAACTCGCGCAGCGCTTCCTGCTTGGAGAGCGTCGGCGCGTCGTGAACGCGGTAGACCAGCGGCTGGCGCTTCTTCTCCAGCGTCTCGGCGGCGGCGACGTTCGCCTGGATCATCATCTCCTCGATCAGCTTGTGCGCATCGAGTCTGTCAGGCACATGCACCCGGTCGACGGTACCGTCTTCCTTGAGGATGATCTTGCGTTCCGGCATGTCGAGTTCCAGCGGCTGGCGCCGTTCGCGTCCGCGCTTCAGGATCTCGTAGGCATGCCACAGCGGCTTGAGGATCGGCTCCAGCAGCGGTCCCGTCTTATCGTCGGGCTTGCCGTCGATGGCGGCCTGCGCCTGCTGGTAGGAGAGCTTGGCCGCGCTCTTCATCATGATGCGATGGAAGGTGTGGCCCGCCTTGCGGCCTTCTTTCGAGAAGACCATGCGCGCGGCGAGCGCCGGCCGGTCCACGCCTTCGCGCAGCGAGCAGAGATCGTTGGAAATCCGTTCCGGCAGCATGGGCACGACGCGATCCGGGAAATAGACGGAGTTGCCGCGCTTCACCGCTTCCCGGTCGAGCGCGGATTTCGGCCGCACATACCAGGAGACGTCGGCAATCGCGACGGTGACGATCACGCCACCCGGATTATCTGGCGAGGGGTCCAGTTCGGCATAGACAGCGTCGTCGTGGTCCTTGGCGTCCGCCGGGTCTATGGTGATCAGCGGCAGGTCGCGCCAGTCCTCGCGATGCGACATGGTCGCGGGCTTTGCAGCCTCGGCTTCGGCAATGACCGATTGCGGGAAGATATAGGGAATGCCGTGCGCATGGATGGCGATCATCGAGATCGCCTTCTCGGACGCGACCGAGCCGATCACCGAAAGCACGCGGGCACGGGTCAGACCGAAGCGGCCGGAACGCAGCACTTCCACTTCGACGAGATCGCCGTCCTTGGCGTCCCCGAGATCGGCTGCATCGATCTGCAACTCCTCGCCGCGCCGTTCGATCGGCATCAGCCTTCCGCCGCTGGTGCCGGGCATTTCGCGGTAGACGCCGAGCAGGGCGTTACGATGCTTGTCGATGACCTTGATGATCCGGGCGGTATAGGCGGGGCCGGCCCGATCCTTCGAAGGGAATATCTTGGCGAGAACGCGGTCGCCGAGGCCGCCAACCGGAGCCTTGCCCTTGGCGCGGTCCGCGCTCGACTGGCGGATGGCAACGGCAGGCGCTACGCCCAGTTCCTCATCCCATTCCGCCGGCCGACCGATCAGTTCGCCGTCCTTGTCGCGCGTGGTGATATCGAGAACGGTGACCGGCGGCAGGGCGCCGGGACGTGCAAGCGATTTGCGGCTCTTCTGCAGGAGGCCGTCGTCTTCCATCGCACGCAACAGATCCTTGAGTTCGACCCGAGCATCGCCCTTCAGGCCAAACGCCTTGGCGATTTCGCGCTTCGAGGCGCGATCAGGGTTGTCGACGATGAATTCCAGCAGCACTTCGCGCGGCGGAACGGCCCCGTGGATGATGGGTTGCTTGCCGCTTTTCGCCGCACCGGCTGCCTTTTCCGCGCGCCGCTCCCGCCGGTTGCGGGGAGCGGTGTCAGTGTCGGTATCGCGCGGTGGTCGTGTCAATTTCAGCTCTTCTTCGTCTTCGGTGCCGCCTTGGCCTTCGGCTTGGCAGCGGATTTCTTCTTCGGCGCGGCTTCGTCGGCATCCGCAGCCTTGGCCTTCGTCGCCTTGGCGGGAGCCTTCTTGGCCTTGGCCGGTTTGCCGCCGTCCTTGGCGGCCCGCTCGGCAATCAGCGCAAGCGCCTCTTCCATCGTTACCGATTGCGGGTCCTTTCCCTTCGGCAGCGTGGCGTTGACCTTGCCCCAGTTAATATAGGGACCGTAACGGCCATCGCGAACGGTGATCGCACCGCCATCGGGGTGCTCGCCCATTTCCTTCAGCGCGGCGGGGGCTGCCCGTCCGCGTCCGCCAGGGCCCTTGCTCTGCTTTTCGGCCAGAACCGTGACGGCACGATTGAGGCCGATCGAAAGAACGTCCTCGATCGTTTCCAGATTGGCATAGGTGCCGTCATGCAGCACGAAAGGTCCATAGCGGCCGAGGCCGGCCGAGATCATCTTGCCGCTTTCGGGATGCGCCCCGACCTCGCGCGGCAGCGAGAGCAGCGAAAGTGCCTTCTCCAGATCGATCATCGATGGCGTCCAGCCCTTCGGCAGGGACGAACGCTTGGCTTCCTTGCCGTCGCCACGCTGCACATAGGGTCCGAAACGGCCGGTCCGCAGCGTGATTTCTTCGTCCGTGTCGGGATCCTTGCCGAGCGCCTTCGGTTCGTTGCCACCACCGGCTTCGGCTTCCGCGCCGCCTTCCGAGGAAAGCTGGCGGGTGTAGTTGCATTCCGGATAGTTCGAGCAGCCGACAAAGGCGCCGTACTTGCCGAGCTTTAGCGACAGCTGGCCGGTGCCGCAGACCTGGCAGATGCGCGGGTCCGAGCCGTCCTCCCGCTTGGGGAAGACGAGCGGTGCCAGAGCCTCGTTCAGGGCGTCCAGCACGTTCGTGACACGCAGTTCCTTGGTGTCCTCGATCTGTGCGAAGAAGTCCTTCCAGAAGTCGCGCAGAACCTGCTTCCAGTCGAGTTCGCCCGCCGAAATCTTGTCGAGCTTTTCCTCGAGATCGGCAGTGAAGTCGTACTCCACATACTTGGTGAAGAAGCTTTCGAGGAAAGCCGTCACCAGCCGGCCCTTGGAATGTGGGATCAGCTTGCGCTTTTCGGTGACGACGTATTCGCGGTCGGAAAGCGTCTTCAGCGTTGCGGCATAGGTGGAAGGACGGCCGATGCCGAGTTCTTCCATCTTCTTGATCAGCGAGGCTTCCGAGTAGCGCGGCGGCGGCTCGGTGAAGTGCTGGCTGGCATTGACCTTCTGCTTGGCGAGCGCTTCGCGGGCGTTGATCTCGGGCAGGCGGCCATCCTCGTCGTCATCTCCGCCTTCGCCATCTTCCCGCTGGTCCACATAGGCCGCGATGAAGCCGTCGAAACGGATGACCGAGCCGACAGCGCGAAGGCCGGCCTTCTCGCTGTCGCGGGTCGCAAGGATCTCGACCGTGGTGCGCTCGATTTCGGCGGAAGCCATCTGGCTGGCGATACCGCGCTTCCAGATGAGGTCGTAGAGCCGCAGCTGGTCGGCATCGAGGAAGCGGCGCACCTGGTCGGGCGACCGGTTGAAATCGGTCGGGCGGATGGCTTCGTGCGCTTCCTGTGCGTTCTTCGCCTTGGTGGAGTAGAAGCGCGGCTTGTCCGGCACGTAACGCGCGCCGAACTGCTCGGCGACGGCGGCACGGGCAGCGTCGATGGCCTCGGGCGCCATCTGCACGCCGTCGGTACGCATATAGGTAATGAGACCTACGGTCTCGCCGCCGATGTCTATGCCTTCATATAGCTTCTGGGCGACCTGCATGGTGCGCGAAGCTGAGAAACCGAGCTTCGACGACGCTGCCTGTTGCAGGGTGGAGGTGGTGAAGGGCGGGCCGGGATTGCGCTTGACCGGCTTCGCCTCGACGCTGTCGACGGCGTAGCGTGCGCTTTCCAGCATTTCCTTGATCCGTCCGGCGTCCGTGCCATTGGTGATGGAGTTGCGCTGGATGCGCTTGCCATCTGCGGAAACGAGCCTTGCTTCGAATTCGTCGCCGCGGGGTGTCTTCAGGAGTGCCGAGATGTTCCAGTACTCTTCCGCGACGAAGAGTTCGATTTCGTTTTCACGGTCGCAGACGAGGCGAAGCGCGACCGACTGCACGCGACCGGCCGAGCGAGCGCCCGGCAGCTTGCGCCATAATACCGGCGACAGGTTGAAGCCAACGAGATAGTCGAGTGCGCGGCGGGCGAGATAGGCATCGACCAACGGAATGTCGATATCGCGCGGGTTCGCCATCGCGTCGAGAACGGCCTTCTTGGTGATGGCGTTGAAGACGACTCGCTTGACCGGCTTGTCACCCAGAACCCGCTTCTTCTTCAGCAGGTCGAGCACGTGCCAGGAAATGGCTTCTCCCTCGCGATCCGGGTCGGTTGCGAGAATGAGGCCATCGGAGGATTTGACCGCGTCGGCAATGTCCTTGATGCGTTTCTGCGAGGCGCTGTCGACCTCCCAGAGCATCTCGAAATCTTCGTCAGGCCGCACCGAACCGTCCTTGGCCGGCAGATCCCGCACATGGCCGAACGAAGCCAGTACCTTGTATCCGGAACCGAGATACTTGTTGATCGTCTTGGCCTTGGCAGGAGATTCTACGACTACGACATTCATTGTTTTTCTCTGCACCTCAATCAGTGCTTCCAATTCGGCGGCGTTCTTGCGGCCTTGTTCCGAGAACTGGGTCTCGAAAACCGGTTCCCCGAAATGGACAGGGATTCGCCTGCGGTCAAGGGGTAACGCATATTTTCTGCAGTATGCAACGCAATGCAACTTTTGAGAGATTAACTTGCGATTGCAATTTAAGATAAATGGGCTATCGTTTTCTCCAGATGTTTTGAGGGTGTTCGGTGGGCTCCGGACACAAATTGCGAGCAATGGAATGGTTTCGAAAATAAACGGCGCAGGCGGCACCGATACACGGGAAAATATAGCCTATATCAGGCAGATGCTCGGCGAATTGCGCTCGGTCGCCGAAAGTGAGGGAGCCGAAATGCTCTGCTATCTTATCGAGATGGCCTATGTCGAGGCAGGCGACGTGCAGGCCGGCCGCCGCGCGCTCTCAATCCATCATGGAAATGGAAACAAGGCCTCCCGCATGCCGGTGTAGGCGGCCCGCGATATCCAGTTCCAGAAGCACCAGATAGACGGACTGCGCCGCCAGTCCCGTGTGGCGGATGATGTCATCCACCTCCACCGGGGTCGGCCCCAGCGCGTCGATGATCCGCGTGCGATCGCTGTCGCTGGGCGGCGGCGCCATGGGGCGGTCATGCTCTCCGGCATCCGGCTCTTCTGCCTGCGGTTGCGTGAAGAGGTCGATTCGCGAGATCGGGGCCAGCGCTTGCAAGACATCCTCGGGGCGAGTCGTCACCATCGCGCCGTCCTTCAGCAATCCATTGGTACCCTCGCAGCGCGGGTCGAGCGGCGAACCGGGAACGGCGAAGACGAGGCGTCCGAATTCGCCTGCAAGACGCGCCGTGATGAGCGAACCGGAGCGTGCCGCGGCCTCGATCACGACGACACCGAGGGAAACGCCGGCGATAAGCCTGTTGCGCCGGGGAAAATCCCGCGCCCGGGCCTCCCATCCGAACGGCATTTCGGAGATCGCCAGTCCCCGGCCGTCGCAGATATCACGGTAGAGGGAGAGGTTCTCGGGAGGGTAGGGCTGATCGAGCCCGCCTGCCATGGCGGCAATCGTTCCCGTTTCGAGAGTTGCGCGATGGGCGGCCGTGTCTATGCCGCGCGCCAGACCCGAGATGATGGAGTAACCCGCGCGTCCGATATCGCGGGATATCATCGCGGCGAATTTTGCCCCGCTGATCGATGCGTTACGGGAACCGACCACACCGACACTTGGCAACGACGCTGTCGCGAGATCACCTTTGACCGCGAGAAGTGGAGGCGCCGCGTCGATCTGTCTCAGAGCGAAAGGATAATCCGGTTCGCCGATGCCGAGAAAACGGGCGCCGAAACGGGTGGCTGTCTCGAGTTCACGGATGGCTTCGCCTTCGGAGGCGATCCGGATTGAACGGGTGGAGCCGCCGCGGCGGGAGAGTTCCGGCAGTGCCTCGATTGCCGTTTCAGCCGAACCGAAATGGTTGATGAGGTCACGGAAGGTGGCGGGACCGACATTATCGCTGCGGATCAGCCTTAACCAGGCGATCCTTTGCCGGTCTGTCAGCGCAATCCCTTTTCGTCTTGCGCTGCCTGCCGGCATGCAGTCATCCCTTTTGCCCGATCTTGCTTTCCGTCCCGGCGATCAGCCGCTCGATATTCGGCTTGTGCCGCCAGTAGGTAATGACGGTCATGGCCGAGGTAACGAGGGAAGCTTCGTAAGCGCCCAGTATCCACAGTGCAACCGGAATGACAAGGGTTGCAACCAACGCGGATAATGACGAGTAGCGGGAAAGATAGGCGATCGACAGCCAGACGATGGCGAACACCAGCACCATCAGCGGCGCGACCCCGAGCAGCGTACCGATATAGGTGGCCACGCCCTTGCCGCCCTTGAAGCCGAGCCAGACCGGGAAGAGATGGCCGATGAAGGCGGCAAAACCCGCGAGCAGCCCGGCATTGTGACCGAACACGGCCTGCGCGATCACCGCGGCTGCGGTTGCTTTCAGCGCATCGAGCAGCAGCGTCGCGGCGGCAAGCTTCTTGTTGCCGGTTCGAAGTACATTGGTCGCGCCGATATTGCCCGAACCGATGGAGCGCAGGTCGCCGAGGCCGGCGAGCCGCGTCAGGACGAGGCCGAAGGGAATGGAACCGAGAAGATAGCCGAGGCTGAGCACCGCGATGAGGGCTGGCCAGCCGATGGCGAGGTAGTTCACTTCAGGCACGTCTTTCTCCCCCTTGGCTTATATCCTGGAGCATTCCCGGCGAAAACAGGATCGCCTCGAATGCTCTATCTCCTTGTCTTCACGCAATTCCGGATGCAAAACCACTGCACACTTTTTCGCGACATGCTCTAGAGCCTTTCCAGCGAACACGGGATCGCCAAAAATGCTCTATCTTTTTGTTTTTACCGCATTGTCCGACGCCGAAGCGATCACGCTTCGGCTGGAAATGCTCTAGAGCGAATGCACGCACTTGCCGGCGACATAGGTCGCGACGGCCCGGCCCGAGAAGCGGGCGTCCTCGAACGGCGTGTTCTTGGAGCGTGACAACAGCAGGTCCTTCGACACCAGCCAAGGCTCGTCGAGATCGACAAGGGTGATGTCTGCGGGTGCGCCGGGCTTCAAGGTGCCAGCTTCGAGGCCGAAAATCTCGGCGGGCCGGGTCGACATTGCGTCAATCAGTCGCATCAGCGAAACCTGCCCGCTGTGATGCAGCCGCAGCGCTGCCGACAGCATGGTCTCAAGGCCGATCGCGCCGTCTTCCGCCTCGCTGAAGGGGAGGCGCTTGGTATCGACACCCTGCGGATCGTGCGATGAAACGATGATGTCGATCTTGCCTTCGGCCAGAGCCTGAACCATGCCCACCCGATCGTCCTCGGAGCGAAGCGGCGGATAGAGCTTGAAGAAGGTACGGTATTCGCCGATGTCGTTTTCGTTCAGCGTCAGGTGATTGATCGAGACCGCGCAGGTGACGTTCGCGCCGCGCTTGCGGGCTGTCTCGATTGCCTCGACCGATTCCGGCACGGAAATCTGGGCCGCATGGTATTTTGCCCGGGTGAGGCCGGCGATCCGCAGATCACGCTCCAACGGAATGACCTCGGTTTCCTTCGGCACGCCCGAAAGGCCAAGCCAGCTCGCCAGCAGACCCTCGTTCATCACGCCGTTCGCGGCGAGGTACTTCTCGCGCGTTTCGAGCGCGATGATCGCACCGAATTCCCGCGAATAGGTCATCGCACGACGCAGGACCTGCGTGTCGTGAAGACCGTGGCGGCCGTTGGTGAAGACGACGGCGCCGGCTTCGCGCAGCAGGCCCATCTCTGTCATCTCGTTGCTGTCGAGCCCCTTGGTCAGGGCCGCTGCCGGATAGACATTGACGACGGCCTTGTCGCGGGCGGTTTTGCGGACGAATTCCACCAGCGCGATGTCGTCGATCACAGGATCGGTCTCGGGCATCATGATGAAGGAGGTGACACCGCCGGCGGCAGCAGCGCGGCTGGCCGATGCGATGGTCTCGCGGTGTTCGGCTCCCGGTTCCCCGACGAAGACGCGGGCATCGACAAGGCCCGGAATGGCGGTGAGGCCGGTGCAATCCCGGACTTCTGCACCCGTGGGCACGCCCTGGTTCTGCGCGTCGCTGCCCGCTGCCGCGATGCGGCCGTCAGCATCGACGATGATCGTGCCGGTTTCGTCGAGATCACGCGAAGGATCGACGATCCGGACATTCTTCAAGACGAGAGGCCTGCTCATGCGCCCATTCCTTCCGTGCGCGAACCCTGGTTCTGGGAAATGAGCAGCGCTTCCATCACGGCCATGCGTACCGCGACGCCCATTTCGACCTGCTGTTCGATCACGCTCTGCGGGCCGTCGGCCACTTCGGAAGCGATCTCGACGCCGCGGTTCATCGGGCCGGGATGCATGACCAGTGCATCTTCCTTCGCCACCTTCAGCTTCTCGGCGTCGAGGCCGTAGAAGTGGAAGTATTCGCGCACCGATGGCACGAAGGCGCCGGACATGCGTTCGCGTTGCAGGCGCAGCATCATCACGACATCCGCGTCCTTCAGGCCTTCCTTCATGTCGTGATAGACCTCGACACTCATGTCGGCGATGCCGGCCGGGAGCAGGGTCGGCGGAGCCACCACCCGCACCCGCGCGCCCATGGCGTTCAGCAGCAGGATGTTGGAGCGCGCGACGCGCGAATGCAGCACGTCGCCGCAGATCGCCACGATGATGCGCGAAAGCTTGCCCTTGGCGCGGCGAATGGTCAGCGCGTCGAGCAGAGCCTGTGTCGGATGCTCGTGCTGTCCGTCTCCGGCGTTCACCACCGAGCAGGCGACCTTCTGGGCAAGAAGCGCCGCAGCGCCGCCCGAGGAATGCCTGACGACCAGAACGTCCGGCCGCATGGCGTTGAGCGTCATGGCCGTATCGATCAGCGTTTCGCCCTTTTTGACGGACGAATTGCCGACCGACATATTCATCACGTCGGCGCCGAGGCGTTTGCCCGCCAGCTCGAACGAGGATTGCGTTCGCGTGGAGGCCTCAAAGAAGAGATTGATCTGGGTGAGACCGCGAAGCGTGGAAGTCTTCTTCTCGCGCTGACGGCTGATTTTGACGGCTTCGTCGGCCTTGTCGAGCAGGTAGGTAATATCCTGTTCGGTAAGGCCCTTGATGCCAATAAGGTGGCGGTGGGGAAAGAAGACCATGGACGTCCTCCTGAGATGTCACGCGGTCTATAAAGATTGCCGGGCCAGGGAGCAAGCATATGCTATGTGGATAGTCACACCCTCCCCATGTTAAACGAGCGCATTTCCGCTAGAAGATCGACATGAGCTCAATGAACCGGACTGAAGAAAAACTCGCCGCCCTGAACCAGCCGAAACCCTGGTCCGGCGTGAACGCCTACCGTTCCGATCCGCTGCTTGTCGATCTGACGGCCAGCCTGTCGCGCGGACTGCGCGAGGAATACGATGTCATCGGCAAATATGTGACGTCGCATGAGGCGCAGGAGCTCGCCCGCATGGCCAACCAGAGCCCGCCGGTGCTGCGCACTCACGGCGTGCGCGGCGAGCGGCTCGATGTTGTCGAGTTCCATCCGGCCTGGCATGCGCTGATGCGCCGCTCCATGTCCGTCGGGCTGCATTCCTCCGTCTGGGAAAACCTGCCGGATGCCCGCGGCCACGAGCACAAGGCCCGCGCCACCCGTTTCTTCCTCACCGCACAGCTCGAAACCGGCCATCTTGGCGCGTTGACGACGACCAGCGCATCGGTCGCCGCCCTCGTGGCCGCGCCGCATATACAGAAGGAGTGGGCGCCGAAGATCCTGTCGCGGAAATATGATTCGTCGAACAAGCCGCCCTTGCAGAAGACGGCCGTGACGCTCGGCATCGGCATGACGGAAAAGCAGGCCGGCACCGATGTGAGGGCGATCTCGACATCAGGCGAACGGGTGGGCGAGGGGATCTACCGCCTCTCGGGCCACAAGTGGTTCATGTCCGCGCCGATGAGCGACGGTTTCGTCATGCTCGGCCAGACAAAGGACGGCATGGGCTGCTTCCTCGTGCCGCGCCTGCTGGAAGACGGTTCTGCCAACGGGCTCGAGTTCCAGCGGCTGAAGGACAAGATCGGCAACCGCTCGAATGCGACGGCGGAAGTCGAGTTCTCGGATGCGTTCGGTTATCTGCTTGGCACGCCGGGCGATGGCATCCGCACCATCCTCGACATGGTAACGCTCACCCGGCTCGACTGCGCTCTGGCTTCGGCCGGCATCATGCGCGCCTCCATGGCGGAAGCGGTGCATCACGTCCGGGGGCGTTCGGCCTTCGGCAAAAAACTCATCGATCAGCCGATCATGACACGCGTGCTGGCCGATATGGCGCTCGATGTCGCCGCTGCCACGACGCTTGCCTTCAAGCTTGCCGATACCTTCGACCGCGCCCGGGAAAACCCTGTTGATGCGGCCTATGCCCGCGTGATGACGCCGGTGGTGAAATACTGGATCTGCAAGATCGCGCCGGCGCTGATCTACGAGGCGATGGAATGCATCGGTGGTAGCGGCTACATCGAGGAACGGCCGATCGCCCGTCATTACCGGGAAGCGCCTGCGGCGGCGCTCTGGGAAGGCTCGGGCAACGTCATGGCGCTCGATGTGCTGCGCGTCCTCGAGCGTGGCAAGGATCTGATCGACACGCTTTTTGCAGGCTTCGAGCGGGATCTTGGTCCCTCCGGCAAGAAGACGGTCGAAGTCCTGCGTGCGGCGACAGCACTTGCCGAGCGCGATGAAGGCGCGGCGCGCCTCTTGATCGAGCAGATCGCACTCGTTGCTTCCGCGGCCGAGCTCTACCGACTGGGCGCCGGCAAGATCGCGGATGCCTTCCTCGAATCGCGGCTCGCGGGCGGATGGCGTCATACCTACGGCGTGCTCGATGCCCGCTTCGACGCGCGTTACGTCCTCGATCTTCTCTATCCGGCGGCGACCTGATCGCCTTCTAGGCCACATGAGCGTTCTCATCTTGAGTCTGTAACAAGCCGGGGATAGTCTCCCCGGTATCGATGCGCATGCGCCGTTACCGGCCCTCGTCGCGCGTCTATTCCCCCTGATGATCCGATCCCAATCACCTGTTGCCATGCCGGCAAGGGAGACATTCATGAATCATGTTCTGAACGAAGGCGAATATCGCCTTGAAAACATTGCTGTCCGTCGCGACGATCTCGTCATGATTTCCGGCTGCTCCGGCGGGGGCAAGTCGACCTTGCTCGAGGAATTGTCGCGGCGAGGCTTTGCGACATGTGAGGAGCCAGGACGGCAGGTGGTTCGCGAACAGCTTTTCATCGATGGCGAAGCGCTGCCGTGGACTAACCTGCCGCTGTTTGTCGAACTGACCATTTCCCGCTCGATCAATTTCATGACGGAGGCGGCGCGAAGGGAAGGGCGAACCTTCTTCGACCGGGGGATCATCGACCAGATCGCCGGGCTGGAACAGGCGGGCCATGCCGTTCCCCCGGTTTATCTCCGGGCAGCGGAAAGGCTGCGCTACCGCCGGCAGGTCTTCCTGCTGCCGCCATGGCCGGAAATCTACAGGAACGACGCCGAGCGACGTCATGGGCTGGAATCAGCCATTGAAGCCTTTCGATACCTGGAAAACACTTATAGGCGCCTTGGTTATGAACTTGTCGAGGTGCCCAGGAACGGTGTCGGGGAGAGGGCGGACTTCATTCTCTCGACGCTTGCGCAACAAGAGCCGGGCTGAGGTTAGACGGCGTCATCTGGTGCGTTCTGGCGCTTTGCGCATGCCGGCTCTTGCGTTATCCCCAGCGCCCGTTAACCTTAACAAATGGTTTACGTTGCGTCGCTCCTGTTAAGGGGTCAGTTTCCCGAGCAGGGACAGACCGGACCAGCGGGGCGCAACAAACCGGAATGACAAGAGTGACTTTGGTTTTGGTCATGATGGCGTTTTTCGCGGTGCTCGCGCTGGATATCGCCGTCCCGGCCGCGGTTCTCAGCGTGATGGGTCTGCTTCGGTGGACGGTGCGCTACTGGCCGTCGCCGGATATGTATGAGGAGAGGGCGGCATGAAGACGTTCCTGATTTTGTGGGCTGCCCCCATCGCCCTGCTCGGAAGCTGGTACGGGCTTTCCTATTATGACATGAGCTTCGGTATCTTCATGCTCACGCGGCAGGCGCATGATCTGGTGTTCCAGATCTACGGCCAGATCCTCGGCGTTCCTCCAGAAACCATTCCACCGCTGGTGGCGCGCGCCATCGCCTTCGATAGCCTTCTTGTTTTCGCGATCATCGGCTTCCGCCGCCGTCGAAAGATCATCGCGTGGTGGAAGGCCCGTCAGGCTCCCGCAGCATCGGATGATCTGCGCAGCGTCGACAATCTGTCGAGCGCGCCCTGAAGGATGAAGCTCGCCGCAGCCGAGTCGATCCGCTCGCTGCGCTTTGCCCTCGATACGTCCATTTCCAGAAGCGCCCGTTCCGCCGCCACCGTCGATAGCCGTTCGTCCCAGAAGACGAAGGGGATATCGGTCTTTTCCGACATGGAGCGTACGAAGGCGCGGGTTGCCTGAACGCGCGGTCCGGCCGAACCGTCCATGTTCATCGGCAGGCCGATGACGAAGGCGGCGATCTTTTCCCGGACGGCGAAATCGAGCAGGATTTCTGCATCCTTCGTGAATTTTGTCCGTTTGATCACAGGCCGCGGACTTGCGAAACGCAGGCCGATATCCGACATGGCAAGGCCGATGGTCTTGGTGCCGAGGTCCAGCCCGGCGACCGGCTGCAGCGGCGCAAGGGTCTCGGCCAGTTCCTCGATCGTCAGTGTCGTCATCGTGATTTCCTCACCCGTGGCCTTGGTCGCTACTTTCCGTCACGGCCATATGCCATATTTTTATCCGACGAAACAATTTCGCCTTCTTGTCCCCCAAAGGAGTCTTCCATGAAAATCACCTGGCTCGGCCATTCTGCCTTCCGTCTCGATACGGCCAAGGCAAGCATCCTCATCGACCCGTTTCTCACCCATAACCCGGGTTTCGCGGGTCTCGACCTCAAGGATGCAACGGCCGGCGTCACCCATATCCTTCTGACCCACGGTCACGGGGACCATGTCGGCGATACCGTTCGTCTGGCGAAGGAAACCGGCGCAACCGTGCTCGCCAACGCCGATCTGGCCGCATGGCTCGGTTCCAAGGGCGTTTCCAGGCTCGAAATGGGCAATACCGGCGGTACCGTCGCCTTCGACGGCTTTACTGCGACGTTCACCAACGCGCTGCATTCCTCGGCCCAGATCACCGAGGACGGCGTTTCCCACGCGCTCGGCAACGCCAACGGCCTGATGCTGCACATCGATGATGAACCCTCGTTGCTGCACATGGGCGATACCGACATCTTCTCGGACATGAAGCTGATCAACGAACTGCACCAGCCGGATATCGGCCTCGTGCCGATCGGCGACCGCTTTACGATGGGCGGCGCGGTGGCGGCATTGGCCTGCCAGCGATTCTTCGATTTCCGGACGGCCATCCCCTGCCACTACGGTACCTTCCCGATCATCGACCAGACGCCGGAGAAATTCGTGGCCGGCATGGAGGGCACGAAGACGAAGGTTGAGACGCCGAAGCCGGGCCAGAGCCTGGAAGTCTGAGAAATCCCCGTTGCGCCATGGCCTGACGGCCATTATAGCGGAGGAAACATAAGACCTGGAGAATACCGATGTCCGTTGATCTCAAGACCGTCAAGCGTGTGGCACATCTGGCCCGCATCGCCCTCAACGAGGAAGAAGCACAGCGCATGATGGGAGAGCTCAACGGCATCCTCGGCTTCGTCGAGCAGCTTTCCGAGGTCGACGTGACGGGCGTCGAACCCATGACGTCCGTTACGCCCATGGCGATGAAGAAGCGTGTCGACGTGGTCACCGACGGCAACAAGGCCGATGACATCGTCGCCAACGCGCCGGAAACGGACCGCAACTTCTTCCTGGTGCCGAAGGTCGTCGAATAAGCCTTTGCGCTCTTCGACAACCGCATCCGCCCTGCATTTCCTCTCTGGCTGCCTCCCGGGCGCCGCTATTTTGAAGTGAAACGACATCATGAGCGAACTGACAAGCCTCACCATTGCCGAAGCCCGCACCAAACTGGTTGCGAAGGAGATCAAGGCCGTCGAACTGACCGACGCCTATATCCAGGCGATCGAGGCGGCCAATGACGCAATCAACGCCTATGTCACCGTCACGCCGGAAAAGGCCCGAGAGATGGCCAAGGCCTCCGACGAGCGCATCGCTGCCGGCAAGGCTGGCGCGCTGGAGGGCATTCCGCTCGGCATCAAGGACCTTTTCGCCACCCGCGACATCCACACCCAGGCATGCTCGGACATCCTGAACCGCTTCAAGCCGAAGTACGAATCGACCGTGACACAGAACCTCTGGGACGACGGCGCGGTCATGCTCGGCAAGCTGAACATGGACGAGTTCGCCATGGGATCGTCCAACGAGACCTCTCACTACGGCCCTGTGGTGAACCCGTGGAAGGCCAGGAACTCGAACGAAAATCTGGTTCCCGGCGGTTCGTCGGGCGGTTCGGCCGCAGCCGTTGCCGCGCATCTGTGCGCCGGCGCCACCGCAACCGATACCGGTGGTTCGATCCGCCAGCCCGCAGCTTTCACCGGCACCGTCGGCATCAAGCCGACCTACGGCCGCTGCTCGCGCTGGGGCACGATCGCTTTCGCATCCTCGCTCGATCAGGCCGGCCCGATCGCCCGCGACGTTCGCGATGCCGCCATCCTCCTGAAGTCCATGGCCTCGACCGACGACAAGGACACCACTTCGGTCGATCTGCCGGTGCCGGACTATGAAGCCGCGCTCGGCCAGTCGCTGAAGGGCATGAAGATCGGTATCCCGAAGGAATACCGCGTCGAGGGCATGCCGGCCGAGATCGAGACGCTCTGGCAGCAGGGCATCGCATGGCTGAAGGAAGCCGGTGCCGAGATCGTCGACATCTCCCTGCCGCACACCAAATATGCGCTTCCCGCCTATTACATCGTCGCTCCGGCCGAGGCTTCGTCCAACCTTGCCCGTTACGACGGCGTTCGCTACGGCCTGCGCGTCGACGGCAAGGATATTGCCGACATGTACGAGAAGAGCCGCGCGGAAGGCTTCGGCACCGAGGTCAAGCGCCGTATCATGATCGGCACCTATGTGCTGTCGGCCGGTTACTACGATGCCTATTACCTGCAGGCCCAGAAGGTCCGCACGCTGATCAAGCGCGATTTCGAAATCGCCTTCCATGCCGGTGTCGACGCCATCCTGACGCCCGCAACGCCGTCTTCCGCCTTCGCTATCGGTGACAAGGAACTCGCCGCAGATCCGGTCAAGATGTACCTGAACGACATTTTCACGGTGACGGTCAACATGGCTGGCCTGCCGGGGCTCTCCGTTCCGGCCGGTCTCGACAGCAAGGGCCTGCCGCTCGGCCTCCAGCTCATTGGCAAGCCGTTCGAGGAAGAGACGCTGTTCAAGACCGCTCACGTCATCGAACAGGCTGCCGGCAAGTTCACCCCCGCCAAGTGGTGGTGAACCCGCGCTGAAATTCGTAAAATGATTGTCGCCGGTCACATCGTGGCCGGCGAAATCGTTTCTGCTGCCTGAAACCCGCTTCTGCCGTCGGGACGAGTTGCCTTTGGCCGGAAGTCTGCGGGCGACCGGCCTTTACGAACGCAAGGCTTTCGTGATCGTCTGTGGCAGCGCCAGTTCATCGAATGACAGGTGTCGTGCAGAAGGAGAGGGCAAGCGAGATGGCGAAAGATGATGTCAGCCGATTGATGGAAGCCTTCGAGCTTCTTTCCAGTGTGCGCTTTGTCGTTGGACCTGAATGGTCCGCCGCCCACGAGATCTGCCAGTCCCATGAAGGCGAACGACTGTTCGACTGGGGGCATGCGATCTGCCATCGCATCGAGGGCGACGACTGGAATGCCGACTACTGGTATCGCCAGTCTGGCAGAAAGCGTCTGCCATCGATTGCTGACGACTGGGCGGCGTTGAAGGCGGAGCTCTGAGCTCCCCACGAAGATTCTCCGCGCAATAGCTTCGTAATTCCAAGGATAAACAAAAAGGACGCGCTGGAAAACCGACGCGCGCCCAAAAAACTTGATGGCTTCAGAGGCCGTTAGTTCAGCGTGTAGGCTATGACCGAATCGCCCGGCGCGCGCGCCTCGAACCGAAGGCCATGGATCAGGATCCGATATTGGGCGTTTGTTTTCGCATCCGGGCGAATCGAACAACGTTGCCGCTCTCGTTTTCAGTTTCACGGGAACGGGCAGGACTGCGGTGCTGATTTATGAAATTGAAAATAAAAAGGAATTCAGTTTTCTCGGTGGGGTGCATCGCAACCTCTGGCCAAACCTTCGTGTGGGTGTTCTACTCCGGGAAACACGGGAGAAGGCATGGCAAATATTCGTACCGCGCGACAGGAAGAGGCTGATCTGCTTGCAGATATCGGTATCCGTTCCTGGGAACAGGCGATGATCCCGGTCGGCGAGACGAGCCCGATGCTGGAAAATGCACGTCAGGCATTCCAGAATTTCACCCATAGCCGCTGGATCACGATTTCCGTCGTGGAAAGCGGCGGCGCGGTGGCCGGATGGGCAGCCCGCGAGCAGCTTGACGAAAACATCACCGATTTCTGGATCGATCCGCAATATCAGGGGCAGGGGTTAGGCTCGGCGCTGCTCGAAGAAGTGGAGGACGAGATCCGCAAGCAGGGTTTCGAGAAGGCGTCGCTCGAAACTCATGCTCTCAATCGCGATGCTGTCGGTTTCTTCGAGAAACACGGCTATTCGGTCCATTGGCTGACCATTGCCTATAACCCGAAGCTGGATCGTGACGTCCAGACCGTTGGCATGTCCAAGCAGCTCGTAGAGCCGGCGGGCACTGGTTATGCGGAGTTCTAATGTCCCGCAAAGGAACGGAGCACGGCATTCCATGCGGCTGCTGCGCTTTCGGGAGTGATGAGGACGGCGGAAATAGCCGCGATCTGCACGACGAAGAATGTCGGCAAGGCGACGGGAAATGGCCGTTTACGCGTCTTGTGGCGGAGAAGCCTTTGGGCGATCAACGCGCCCACGCCACCACCGAACAGGGCAAGCGCAAGCAACGTGGTTTCTCTTACGCGCCATTCGCCGTTGCGGGCTGCGTCCTTGTCCAGCCAATAGACGCAGAACACCACGACATTGTAGAGCGCAGCGATGGCGACAAGCGTGAGGGTCGTTTCAGTAGCCATTCGCCTATGCTGCATGAAGCGCATTAACGTTTGATGAGCTGCCTGTGGGCTTGATGTCTTGCCCTGCAAGGCCGGACAAGCCTTGCGCCACCGCCACATTTGTTCTACCTCACGGGCTTGAAAATTCCACGCATGACACGAGCATCTGATGACCCTAGTTGACACGCGCACGCCCGACCCGAAACGCTTCATTCCCGGCGCCACCGGCGATTGGGAAGTGATCATCGGTATGGAGGTTCACGCGCAGGTGACGAGCAATTCGAAGCTCTTCTCCGGCGCCTCGACCACCTTCGGTAATGCGCCGAATGCCAACGTATCGCTGGTGGATGCGGCCATGCCGGGCATGCTGCCGGTCATCAACGAGGAATGCGTCAAGCAGGCGGTTCGCACCGGTCTTGGCCTCAAGGCGCAGATCAACAAGCGTTCGATCTTCGACCGCAAGAACTATTTCTATCCGGACCTGCCGCAGGGCTACCAGATCTCCCAGTTCAAGGACCCGATCGTCGGCGAGGGCAAGATCATCATCTCGCTCGGCCCCGATCGTCAGGGCCAGTTCGAGGATATCGAGATCGGCATCGAGCGCTTGCATCTCGAACAGGACGCCGGCAAGTCGATGCACGACCAGCACCCGACCATGTCCTATGTCGACCTGAACCGTTCGGGCGTGGCGCTGATGGAAATCGTTTCCAAGCCGGACATGCGCTCGTCCGACGAGGCCAAGGCCTACATGACCAAGCTGCGCTCCATCGTGCGCTATCTCGGCACCTGCGACGGCAACATGGACGAAGGCTCCATGCGCGCTGACGTCAACGTTTCCGTGCGCAAGCCGGGCGGCGAGTTCGGAACCCGTTGCGAGATCAAGAACGTCAACTCCATCCGCTTCATCGGCCAGGCGATCGAATACGAAGCTCGCCGCCAGATCGGTATTATTGAAGATGGTGGCGTAATCGATCAGGAAACGCGCCTTTTCGACCCGAACAAGGGCGAGACCCGCTCCATGCGCTCCAAGGAAGACGCGCATGACTATCGCTACTTCCCTGATCCAGACCTGCTGCCGCTGGAATTCGACGATGCCTTCATCGAGGAACTGAAGAAGGACCTGCCGGAACTGCCGGATGACAAGAAGGCGCGTTTCGTCCGTGATCTCGGCCTGTCGATCTACGACGCCTCCGTTCTGGTGTCGGAGAAGGCAATTGCCGACTACTTCGAGGAAGTCGCTGCCGGTCGCGATGGCAAGATCACCGCTAACTGGGTCATCAACGATCTGCTTGGCGCGCTCAACCGCACCGGCAAGAGTATCGAGGAAACGCCGGTTTCTCCGGCCCAGCTCGGCGCGATCATCGACCTCATCAAGGCCGAAACCATTTCGGGCAAGATCGCCAAGGATCTGTTCGAGATCGTTCTGGCGGAAGGTGGCGACCCGGCCGAGATCGTGGAAGCCCGCGGCATGAAACAGGTGACCGATACCGGCGCCATCGAAAAGGCTGTCGACGAGATCATTGCAGCCAACCCGGATCAGGTCGAGAAGGTCAAGGCCAAGCCCACGCTTGCCGGCTGGTTCGTCGGTCAGGTGATGAAGGCGACGGGCGGAAAGGCCAACCCGCAAGCCGTGCAGGCGCTGGTCAAGGCCAAGTTGGGCATCGAGGAGTAATCCCTTGTATTTCGTTCGCACCGCGAGCGAGCGTGACGTCGGGCAGGTGAGGACCCTGCTCGACGAAACCTTTCACGCGACCTACGATCCGTTTTACGGAGCAGACAAGGTGCGCCAGATGGTCGATGGATGGCATTCGGCGAACGCCATCAAGGCCCGCATCGGAAAGCGTGGCGCCGAGTTTCTCGTCGCCGACAGCGGGCGGGATATCGGTGGTCTCGGTTATGCCGCCATGTATCCCAAGATGGCGAAGACGGTGATGCTGCATCAGCTCTATGTCCGGCCGTCCTGCCAGAACGAAGGGATCGGCCGTGACATCTTCGCGGAGCTGGAGACCTGTTTTCCGGATGCCGAGATCATGCGGGTCGAGGTGGCGCTGCCGAATGTCCGAGCCATGTCCTTCTATGAACGTCTCGGCTTCACCGAGGTCGACCGTATGGAGGAATGGGGCGCACCGAATTCCGGCCTGCCGGCGATCATCATGGAAAAGCGGCTGGAATTCTGAGCCGCAATCGCCTCGCTATCTGCGCCGTTTGGCATGTACGAAATTCCCGTGCAAAATCTGCCGCCGTCACACAACCGTCCTGCACTGCTCTGTAGCTTCCGCTGAAAACGGACGGGAAGGGATGAGGCATGCAGGGATCGGATATCGTCATCAGGGAAGCACTGAGAGAGGATGTGGTGGCCATCGCAGCCATTCTGGCGGGTGACACCGTCGGTGGCCATGGGGACACCACGGAGCCGGCAGCACTTCCGGGCTATCTCGCCGCCTTCGACCGCATCGCCGCATCTCCCAATGAAACGCTCTATGTCGCCGAGCGGGGTGGCGAGGTCGTCGCCACCTGCCAGACCCTCGTCACGACGACACTTTCCGGCCGGGGCGGTTCCTCGATGATTGTCGAAACCGTCTTCACTCACCCGGACTGCCGCGGGCAAGGCATCGGTGCGACGATGATCCGGCATTGCATTGAAGAGGCGAAAACACAGGGCATGCGAGCGGTGCAACTGACCTCCAATGCAGCGCGCAAGGATGCCCATCGTTTCTATGAGAAGCTCGGTTTTGCCCAGAGTCACCTTGGCTTCAAGTTGAAGCTGAAATGACCTCCGGCGCGGCGCGAATCACTAGACAACGGCGCTGCAAGGCTGCATAAGCGGAAGACGTTTTTAGCAAGTGCCTTGCCTCGTCGGCAAAGCCCAAGGACCAAGACATGAAGCAGCTTCTTTTGCAGGTTTTCACCTGGTGGAACGGCCAGACCATGGGAACGCGGTTCTTCACCTGGCGCAATGGCAAGCGCGTCGGCGAAGACGAAATGGGCAATGTCTATTATGAGGGCGGCACCACCTCTTTCGGCCTTCCGCGCCGCTGGGTGATCTACAAGGGCTACGCCGACGCTTCCAAGATCCCGACCGGCTGGCACGGCTGGATGCATTACCGCACCGACGTTCCGCCGAGCAAGGAAGACTACAAGGCCCGTGAATGGCAGAAGCCGCATCGCGAAAACCAGACCGGTACCGCGCTTGCTTATCGTCCCCCGGGCTCTCTTGCTGTTCCTGGCGAACGTCCGCGGGTCACTGGCGACTACGACGCCTGGACCCCCGGCAACTGACACCCGATTTGGCCACAATTGGACTATAGGGCCAAGGTTACGCGGCCCTTTTTCTTTATGGGTCGTCGGAAAACACAAGCGGGAGAATGGCGGATATGAAGCGTTCCGGGTTGGGCTCGGCCACTGGTATCGTCTGTGCAGCGGTCATGGCTGTCGGTATCGTTGCTCTGGTCGGAAACGAGCCTGCAAAGGCGGCCCGCATCTCCAATCCCGTGGCTGAATTCGCCGGTATCGACAAGATCACCGGTCGTATCACGTCTTTCGACGTCTATATCGACGAGACCGTCCAGTTCGGCGCGCTGCAGGTGACGCCGAAGGTCTGCTACTCGCGCGACGAGACCGAAGCGCAGAAGGTCGATGGTTTCGTCGAGGTCGACGAAATCACGCTCGACCGCAAGATTCGCCGAATCTTTTCCGGCTGGATGTTTGCCGACAGTCCGGCGCTCAACGCCGTCGAACACGCGATCTATGACGTCTGGTTGACAGGCTGCAAGCAGGCCTCCGACGTTCCCGCGCCGGCAAAGACCAACTAATTCAGATAGTTTGCCAAAACATACCGGCTTGATCGCCAGCAGGTCTCGGCTCTGTTGACATTTGCTTCGGATTTGAACAAATGGAGAACGAATAGGAGTTCCCATATGTCGCTGTCCGAGAAGTTCATCGTATTGCCATTCAAGAAAAATCGCGGAAATCTGGTCCCGGGCGAGATGCGTCAGGCTTCGAATGCCGCTTCCGCCGAGAAGATCGCGGCGGCCATGGCTGAGCACCATATCGGGGTTGCCGCTTATTCGGTTCAGGTGGATGAGGAGTCCGGAGACATGACCAGTCCGCGCGTGCTCGTCCAGTTCGGAGAAACGGCAGATCTCAACGCTGCATAGCCACGACATTGGCTTTTGTCTGCAGATGGGTGGCTAGGCGTTGAGGCTCGCCTCTCAAAAAGGCAAGGTGTCCGACTGCATCGCCTTGTCCAGGAGCTTCAGATAGCCTTCCTTGGGGATATCGATTGCGCCGAAGGTTTTCAGGTGCTCGGTGGTGAACTGGGTATCGAGCAGGGTGAAGCCACGCGCCTTCAGGCGCTCGACCAGATGAACCAGGCAGATCTTTGAAGCATTGGTCCGTCGGGAGAACATGCTTTCGCCGAAGAAGGCTGACCCCAGCGAAACGCCGTAGAGTCCCCCGACCAGTTCATCCCCTTCCCAGGCTTCCACCGAATGCGCATGGCCGAGGTGGTGAAGCGCGCCGTAGAGATCGCGGATCGTTTCGTTGATCCATGTACTGGGGCGGTTTTCGACTTCCTCGGCGCATTTGGAAATCACTGCGTCGAACGCAGTGTCGAAGCGGATATCGAAGGGCTTCTGCCGGATAGCCTTGGCGAGGCTCTTGGAAACATGGAATTGGTCGAGCGGCAGGATGCCGCGCAGTTCAGGCTCGACCCAGAATATCTCGGGGTCGTCGGCCGCATCCGACATGGGGAAGAGGCCTATGGAATAGGCGCGCAACAGGAGTTCGGGTGTGATCCTCTGATCCCTGCTGCGGCGCCCTGCCATTCTTCATTCACCTCATGCGGAGGTTCTGGCCAGATAATTTTCCAGCCAGTGGATGTCGTAGTCGCCGTTCGCGATGTCCTGGTTTGTAACCAGTTCCTGGAACAGCGGCAGTGTGGTCTTGATGCCGTCCACGACGAACTCGTCGAGCACGCGACGCAGGCGCATCATGCACTCGACGCGGGTGCGTCCATGCACGATCAGCTTGCCGATCAGGCTGTCGTAGTAGGGCGGGATCTTGTAACCGGCATAGGCACCCGAATCGACGCGAACGCCGAGGCCGCCCGGAGCGTGGAAATGCGTGATCGTGCCCGGCGAGGGGACGAAGGTGCGCGGATCCTCGGCATTGATGCGGCACTCGATCGCGTGGCCATGGAAGGTGATCTCGTCCTGCGTGACCGACAGGCCGGCGCCGGAAGCGACGCGGATCTGTTCATGCACGAGGTCGATACCGGTGATGGCTTCGGTGATCGGGTGTTCCACCTGCAGGCGGGTGTTCATTTCAATGAAATAGAACTCGCCGTTTTCGTAGAGGAACTCGATCGTGCCGGCACCCCGGTACTTCATCTTCTTCATGGCGTCGGCGCAGATCTGGCCGATCCGCATGCGCTGCTCGACGTTGAGGGCGGGGGAGTTGGCCTCTTCCCAGACCTTCTGGTGGCGGCGCTGCAGCGAGCAGTCGCGTTCACCGAGATGGATCGCATTGCCTGCACCGTCGCCGACCACCTGCACTTCGATATGCCGCGGCTTGCCGAGGTACTTTTCCATGTAGACGGCCGGGTTGCCGAAAGCGGCAGCCGCTTCGGTCCGGGCGGTGTTGAAGGCTTCCTCCAGATCGGCTTCGGTCTTGGCGACCTTCATGCCACGACCACCGCCACCGGCGGTTGCCTTGATGAGAACCGGGAAGCCGATCTGGCGCGCCGTTTCCATCAGGTTTTCGGGGGTGACCTCGCCATCGGAGCCAGGAACGACCGGAATACCGAGTTCGACAGCCGTCTGCTTGGCGGTGATCTTGTCACCCATCAGGCGGATATGCTCGGCGGTCGGTCCGATGAAGGTGATGCCGTGGGCTTCCAGAATGTCGGCGAACTTTGCGTTCTCCGACAGGAAGCCGTAGCCCGGATGCACGGCATCTGCGCCGGTGATCTCGCAGGCGGCAACGATCTGATGGATGTTCAGATAGCTGTCGCGCGACGGCGGCGGGCCGATGCACACGCTCTCGTCAGCCAGACGGACATGCATCGCATCGGCGTCGGCCGTGGAGTGAACGGCAACGGTGGCGATGCCGAGTTCCTTGCAGGCGCGCTGGACGCGCAGCGCGATCTCGCCGCGATTGGCTATAAGGATCTTGGAGATGGTGCTCATCGGCTTACTCGACGATGACCAGCGGCTCGCCATATTCGACCGGGCGTCCGTCTTCCACGAGGATCTCGACGACCTTGCCGGCGCGCGGTGCCGGGATCTGGTTCATGGTCTTCATGGCTTCGATGATCAGGAGGGTCTGGCCTTCCTTCACGGTGGAGCCAACTTCGATGAAGGGGCGGGCGCCAGGCGCCGGGGCGAGGTAGGCAGTGCCGACCATCGGAGCCGCAACGGCGTTGGCAAGATTGCGGCTCGGCTCGGCGGCGACGGCCGGTGCTGCTGCAACGGGCGCTGCAGCCGGAGCCGCGACCTGGTAGGCCGGCATCTGCGGCATTGCCATCATCTGCGGTGCAGCCCGCGAAACGCGGATGCGCAGATCTTCCTGCTCGACTTCGATCTCGCTGAGATCCGTCTCGTTGAGGATGTTGGCCAGATCACGGATCAGAGCCTGATCGATTCCCGATTTCTTTTCAGCCATGGAATGGGGTCCTGTATTCTTGTTATTGCGTGATGTTCTTCAGCGCGTGCAGCGCCAGGATGTAGCTATGAGGGCCGAAGCCGCAGATCATGCCTTTCGCGGCGGGCGCTATCATCGATTTATGGCGAAATTCCTCGCGCGCATGGATGTTGGAGATATGCACCTCCACCACCGGTATCGAAATGGCCCGGATCGCATCATGCAGCGCGATCGATGTGTGGCCGTAGGCACCGGGATTGATCGCGATGCCTGCGGCCTTGTCTCCTGCTTCGTGAAGCCAGTCGACGAGCACGCCTTCATGGTTCGATTGGCGGAAATCGACGGAAAAACCAAGTTCGCTACCGACCGTTTTGCAGTCCGTCTCGATATCGGCGAGCGTCTTGCCGCCGTAAATCCCGGGCTCCCGTTTGCCGAGGGCATTGAGATTGGGGCCGTTCAGGACGTAAATGATCTTGCTCATATGCGGTTCCGTCGACTTTCAACCGCCTCCTATAGACTGGCAGGCCGGCAAGGGAAAGCCCCAGATCAGGATGATTTTAGGCCCATAGGCCTAAGATCTGGATCCTGATCTGCATTTTAAGCAAGAGAGCGGGCTTTGAGCCGAAAACCGCTCACACTTTTCGGCATCCCGCTCTCGCGGACAAACGACGGAGCGTTCCCGCGGAAATCACGGAATGTGAACGGAGAAGGCGGCTTTGATGCCCGTCAGCAGGTCGCCTTGCCGCAGGTGCGGACATTGGCGAGCTTCTGTTCGATCGCTTCAGAGCCGATGGCGCCGAACACGGCCTCGTTGCCGACGATGTAGGACGGGGTGCCGGTGATGCCGAGGCTGGTGGCTAGCTGGTAGGCTTCCTTGACCTGGACATCATTCGGGCTGTCCTTCATCTTGGCGCGGATCTGGTCCTCGCTTACGCCGAGCGACGAAGCGACGTCGAGGGCGGCCTGTTCGTCGGCACGACCCTTGCCGCCCAGGAGTGCGCGGTGGAACTCGCCGTATTTCTCAGGCGCAATCTGGCGGAATGCGTAGGAAACCTTGTGGGCGGCAAGCGAATCGGGACCGAGGATCGGGAATTCCTTGAGCACGAAGCGCACGTTCTTATCCTCGGACAGGATCTTGTCCATGTCCGACAGGGCACGCTTGCAGTAACCGCAGTTGTAGTCGAAGAACTCGACGACGGTGACGTCACCTTTCGGATTACCAAGCGAAATGTCGTGTTCGGAGGAGAACAGCGCGTCCTTGTTGTCGCCGACGGCGGCCGATGCCTGCTGCTGGCGCGCGTCATATTGCTTCTTCTCGAGAGCGTCCTGCACCTCCAGCATGATTTCCGGATTGGCGATCAGGTATTCCTTGATGAACGCGCCGATTTCCTTTTTCTGCGCGTCATCGAGCGCGAGTGCGGCGGTCGGCAGTATCGCCGGCAGGATGACGAGCGCCGTGGCGGCGAGCTTCCTGAACGTCAGGGTCATGTCTTTCCTCTTGATCCTTTTCCGCCGAAGCGGTCTCTGGCTGTCAGAGCGCATTGTCGGTTGAGCGCTGCGTTGTGCAATAGCGTAGCGGCGGCCCATGGCAAGGGAAATCGGAAAAAGGGCCGCCAGGTCACGCTCTCGCCATTGTGAACACCGGAATAATACGGCAAATGTCTGACGCCCAGAAGAAAGAGTTTAAGCCGTGGTTTCCATATCGAGACGCAGTGCAGTCGAACCCTTCCACGCCATGGATGTCCTTGCCGAAGCGACCAAACGCCGTCAGGCGGGTGCGCCGGTGATTTCCATGGCCGTCGGCCAGCCCGGGCATCCGGCACCGCAGGCGGCGCTTGAGGCCGCTCGTGACGCGCTTGCCCATGGCCGCATCGGATATACGGACGCTCTCGGTCTTGTCGAACTCAGACAGAAGCTCGCAGGCTATTATAAAGATCGCCATGGCGTTTCGGTCGATCCCGCCCGGATCGCGGTGACCACGGGTTCCTCGGCTGGTTTCAACCTAGCCTTCCTGACGCTGTTCGATGCGGGCGATGCCGTGGCGATCGCAAGGCCCGGCTATCCCGCCTATCGGGCTATCCTTTCGGCCCTTGGCCTGAAGGTTGTGGAGGTTCCGGTCAATGCCGGGACGGGCTTCACCCTGACGCCGGAAAGCCTGGAAGCAGCCCAGTCGCAGGCTGGCGTGCGGCTGAAGGGCGTTCTGATTGCAAGCCCCGCCAACCCCACGGGCACGGTCACCAGCCGGGAGCAATTGCGCGCCGTCTACGACTATTGCAAGGGGCAGGGCATCAGCCTCATCTCCGACGAAATCTATCACGGCCTGACCTACGCGGGAGAAGATACGACCGCGCTCGAATTCGGCGACGATGCGGTCATCATCAATTCCTTCTCGAAATACTATTGCATGACCGGCTGGCGGATCGGCTGGATGGTTCTTCCCGAAGAGGCCGTGAGGCCGATGGAATGTCTGGCGCAGAGCCTTTACATCTCCGCACCGGAGCTTTCGCAGGTCGCAGCGATTGCCGCCCTGGGGGCGGGAGAAGAACTGGAGCAATACAAGGCAAGCTGCGCGGCTAATCGCGAATTTCTGCTGAAGCGCCTGCCGCAACTCGGCATGCCCCTGTTGTCTCCGATGGATGGCGCCTTCTACGCCTATGTCGATGTGTCCCGCTTCACCAATGACAGCATGGCTTTCGCAAAGCGCATGCTGGCCGAGATCAATGTGGCGGCAACACCCGGCATGGATTTCGATCCTGTCGAAGGCCATCTTGCGCTGCGCATGTCCTATGCCGGAACCATGACGGAGATGTTCGAGGCGACGGATCGCATCGCCCGCTGGATCGCGTGAAGGAATCCGTAAGCAACAGGTTGCGGCCATTTCCTGACTCATTTTCTGAACGGCGATTTCTCACCGTCTGATGTCCGAACAAAGAAAAGGCCCCGCATTGCGGGGCCTTTCTTGTTTCAGGTTCGGTAGGCAGTGCCAGCTCAGAAGAAGCCGCGCTTCTGCCACCAGCCACCCTTTTTCGGCTTGGTCGGCTCGTCACCTTCTTCGGACGTCTTGTTGGAGGTCACGACCGGTTCGGAGGAGGTCACGTTCGAGCCGCGGTTGGCGCGTGCGGGCTTTGCCTCTTCGGTGTCATTCACTGTAGGCTCGACCGTTTCCTCGACGGCGACGCTTGCAACAGCTTCCTGTTCCTCGACGATTTCCGGAAGGGGAGCCGGCATCTCTTCTGCGACGACGGGTTCCTCGACCGGCGATGCGGCGACCTTGGGCTTGCGGCTCCGGCGCGGCTTCGGCGCGACCGGCTCTTCGGCGGATTCGATGGCAGCCTGTGCGGCGGGCTCTTCTGCGGCGTTCTGCTCGGCGATGACCTCGATCAGAGCGGCTTCGGTGTCGGAGTCGTCAACCTCGCTCTCGCCTTCACCCTCATCATCGCCGGAAGCTTCGGCGTTTTCTGCGCCTTCTTCACCCGGACGGTTGCGACGTCCGCCGCGCTTTCCGCGACGACGACGCTTGCGCTTCTGGCTATCGTCACCCGATGCTTCGCCGTCAGCTTCAACTGCTTCTGCCGCGCCTTCTTCATCACCTTCGCCATCGATGTCTTCGGCGTCGTCGGACATGCCTTCTTCATCGCCATCGGCTGTGGCGGAAGCATTGCCCTGTCCCTGGCCATTCTTGTTGCGACGGCGACGACGGCGCTTGCGCTTGCGGTTGCCTTGTTCCTCGCCATTGCTGCTGGCCGCGGACTGGGCAGCCGGTGCGGCTGCTACTGCAATGACTTCCTCTTCTTCTTCCTCATCCTCTAGCTCAGGAACGTAGTCGTCCTCTTCCGGCTCGGGCAGAAGCTGCATCAGGCTCTCGATCTTCACCGGATTGGCGACTGCCTCGCCCCGGTCGATGGCGAAATGCTGATGGCCGACCGACTCGTCGGAGTCGATGGTGATCGTCACCCCGAAGCGGCGTTCGTAATCGACGATCGTGCCGCGCTTCTGGTTGAGCAGGTAAAGAGCCGTCTCCGGCGTGGAGCGCACGGTGATGTCGTGCAGCGTGCTCTTGAGCAGGAATTCCTCGATGCCGCGCAGGACATGCAGGGCAACGGAGGACTGCGAACGGATGAGACCCGTGCCACCGCAATGTGGGCAAAGCTGCGTCGTCGATTCCAGAACCGAGGCGCGAATGCGTTGGCGCGACATTTCGAGCAGGCCGAAATGCGAGATCCGGCCGACCTGGATGCGGGCGCGGTCGTTCTTCAGGCAATCCTTAAGCTTCTTCTCGACGGCGCGGTTGTTGCGCTTTTCTTCCATGTCGATGAAGTCGATGACGATCAGGCCGGCAAGGTCGCGCAGGCGCAGCTGGCGCGCAACTTCTTCCGCTGCTTCAAGATTCGTCTGCAAGGCCGTGTCTTCGATCGAGTATTCCCGGGTCGAGCGACCCGAGTTGACGTCGATCGCAACCAGCGCTTCCGTCTGGTTGATGATGATGTAGCCGCCGGACTTCAGCGTTACCTGCGGCTGCAGCATGCGGTCGAGCTGCGCCTCGATGCCGGAACGCGAGAAGATCGGGTGAAGATCGCGATAAGGCTGAACCACCTTGGCGTGGCTCGGCATCAGCATCTTCATGAAGTCCTTCGCTTCGCGATAGCCTTCCTCGCCGGCGACGATAACTTCGCTGATGTCCTTGTTATAAAGGTCACGGATCGAGCGCTTGATCAGCGAGCCTTCCTCGTAGACGAGGCAGGGGGCGGTGGAGTTCAGCGTCAGCGTGCGGACGTTTTCCCACAGGCGCATCAGGTATTCGAAGTCGCGCTTGATCTCGACCTTGGTGCGGTTGGCGCCGGCGGTGCGCAGGATGACGCCCATGCCCTGCGGCACTTCGAGACCGCGGGCGATTTCCTTCAGGCGCTTGCGGTCCTGCGGATTGGTGATCTTGCGGGAAATGCCGCCGCCACGCGCGGTGTTCGGCATCAGAACCGAGTAACGGCCGGCGAGCGACAGGTAGGTGGTCAGGGCTGCGCCCTTGTTGCCGCGCTCTTCCTTGGCGACCTGAACCAGCAGGATCTGCCGGCGCTTGATCACTTCCTGGATGCGGTACTGCTTGCGGGGCTTGCGTACGATCCGGTCCGGAACCTCTTCCATGGCGTCTTCGGCGCCAACGGATTCGATCTCTTCCTTCTCTTCGACGTGATCGTCGTCGTCATCTTCGAAATCGTCATCACGGCCGCGGCGTCCGTCGGCATCCTCGGAAATTTCGTCCATGTCGACCATGGCCGCCATGGTGTCGCTGCCGCCTTCGTCTTCGGACGAGGCTTCTGCAGCCTGCACTTCCGGTTCGGTGGTCTTCTTGGCGCGCGGCTTGCGAACGCGCTTCGGCTTTGCCTTGGTTTCGGGCGCTTCCTCGGCAACGGTTTCCGCCGCAACTTCTTCCGTCTTGATTTCGGGCTGTTCGTCCTCGGCCGCCGTAACGGCCTCTATCGTCTCGATGACGGATACAATGCCGGTATCGGGCTGATCCTGGGTGGAGAGGTCGACCGGAGCGGGTTGCGGCTCGTCGCCTTCGACGTCGTTTTCCTTGCGGTGTTCTTCCGCTTCTGCATGCAGCAGCGCCTGCCGGTCGGCAAGCGGGATCTGGTAGTAGTCGGGATGGATTTCGGCGAAGGCCAGGAAGCCGTGGCGGTTGCCGCCGTAGTCGACAAAGGCCGCCTGGAGCGAGGGTTCGACCCGGGTCACCTTGGCGAGATAGATATTGCCTCTGATCTGCTTCTTGTGCTGCGATTCGAAATCGAATTCTTCGATGCGGTTACCGCGTACGACAACTACGCGCGTCTCTTCTTCGTGAGACGCGTCTATCAGCATTTTGTCTGCCATTTAAGCTGTGCTCCTCGGCGCTGCCGAAAAGGAGATCACCCGCTCGCTGTACTATGGTGCGGATGGTGCTTTGCGGGCTTGGCGCCGGATATATAGGTCTCCGTCCGGAGGAGTGTGCTGCCAGCAATCGAACGGGATTCGGGAGACTGAAGTGTCCCGGCTCGCCCAATTTGTTCAATCCCTGCTGCAACGACATTAATGACCGAACGAAAACGACAATGACATAGGTCCCTCAGGACCCGATGAGTGCTCTGTTGAAGAGCTTTTGGTGGAAGCCACCTGTTACAAGTTCCGGCCGGGCCGGCGTGATAAACCAGTTTCAGGACAAAAGTGCAGAAACGGCGGATGAATGTCCGTCTAACCGGGCGCCAAGTCCTTGTAAGGTTGGCAGCCGCTGCGGCGATTCTATCCCGTGGGCACTTTTAACCCTCATGTGCGTTGTATGTTTTCTCTGTCACAATAGCAAGGGGAAACGAATTTATGCCATAATATCGATTGATTAGCGGGCAAGACTGCGCCGCGGTCGATTCATCGTCCGGACGCGGCAGCGTGCATTGCTGGGGACAATGCTGGCATGGCATCCGTGGTCCGGTTGAACACCGGCTGAAAATGATGGTTTACAGGATTGCAGCGGATCGCAGCGGCACGGCGATCCCTTGCGATCGTAACGGGGAAACGGATTGTCTGTCATTCGAAGCTTTGCGGGCCGGGTTCTGCCCAATGCTGGTCCATCATGGGCCGCACGGCTTCTGGCCGTATCCATGCTGATTGTCATCCCAGCGACGGAAGTGACAGCGGTGCAGGCCGAGCAGGAAGGCCCCTTGCTCGCCTATTCGGCGCGCATTGCCGGTGACCGCGCTCGCACTCGCATCGTCATCGATTTCGACCGCAAGCCCGATGTCGAGGTGCGCTATATGGCGAAGCCGGACCGCATCGTGGTCGACATGCCGGCAACCGCTTTCACCTTTCCGAATGCCGACCTGAAGCCGACCGGTCTGTTCAAGGAAATCCGTTTCGGGGCGATGGATGCCAATTCGGCTCGTCTCGTGCTGACCGCTGAGCGTCCCGCAAAACTTGTGTCTGCCGAGGTCAAGGAAGACGAGGGCGGCAACGGTTATCGTCTGGTGCTGGATGCCGAGATGGTGTCGCAGCCGGATTTCGATACGCTCGTCGCCACCCAGACCTGGGGCGGGGGAGCGTCCGCGACCGTCGATCTGCGCGGCGATCGCATCGCGACTGTCGATCCGGCCAAGGATGACGAATTCGTGATCGCGATTGATGCTGGCCATGGCGGCATCGATGCAGGTGCGGCCGGTGCGGAAACCAAGACGCCTGAAAAGGAAATCACGCTCGCCTTTGCCAGGGCATTGGCCGAGCGTCTGAAGAATGAAAAGGGAATCAAGGCGTTCCTGACGAGGGAAGGAGACGAGTTTCTCTCTCTCTCCGAGCGCGTGACCATCGCCCGTCAGCATCGGGCCGATCTCCTGATCTCCTTCCATGCCGATACCCTGCGCCAGAGCGGTATCCGGGGCGCAACCGTCTATACGATCTCCGACACCGCATCGGACCACATGGCCGCCGATCTTGCAGAGCGCGAAAACCTCTCGGATGCCGTCGCTGGCGTCGATCTGACGAGCGAACCGACCGAAGTCACCGACATTCTGCTAGACCTGACCCGGCGCGAAACGCAGGCCTTTTCCGTATCCATGGCGGATGCGGTGATCGGCTCCTTCAATGGACAGGTGCAGCTGATCAACAATCCGCACCGCTCGGCCGGTTTCAGGGTTTTGCAGGCTCATGACGTGCCCTCGATCCTGCTGGAACTCGGGTTCCTGTCCAACAAGGACGACGAGAAACTGCTGCTCGACCCCCAGTGGCGGGAAAAGATCGCATCGCTGCTCGCCGATGCCATAAAGCGCTATCGTTCTCCGGTCGTTGCGAAGGGCGGATAGCCGGGTACCGGCCTGTGGGTGAAATGAGGGAAGCCGCTGGTGGCCCTATTTTCCTCACAATCCGGCCGTTACTCCGAAATGAAGCGGTTGATGCTTTGATGCATTGGAATCAATGCTTGCCGCCGCGTCTTGCCAAGCAGGGCCTGACGTGCAAAACGCCACGGTATGTGCGATGCTTGCCATTGCGCGCCAAACCGAAAGCCATCGCGGTAGCTCGAATATGATCAGACTGATTGGATATTTCTTCGGATTGGCATCCGTTCTCGCCTTGGGCGTCGCGGTTGTCGCTGCCGTCTATCTGGCCGGCGTAACGAAGGATCTTCCCGACTATGAAGTTCTGGCGAGCTATGCGCCGCCGGTGACCACGCGATTCCACGCCGGCAACGGCGCGTTGATGGCGGAATATGCGCGCGAGCGCCGCCTGTTCCTGCCGATCCAGGCTATTCCGGACCGCGTGAAGGCTGCTTTCCTTTCTGCCGAAGACAAGAACTTCTACAATCACCCAGGCGTCGATGTTTACGGTCTCGGCCGTGCCGTCCTGGTCAACCTGCAGAACTTCGGCTCGGGTCGTCGCCCGGTCGGCGCTTCGACGATCACCCAGCAGGTGGCGAAAAACTTCCTCCTCTCGGCTGACCAGACGATGGACCGCAAGGTAAAGGAAGCCATTCTCTCCTTCCGCATCGAGCAGACCTATTCCAAGGACAAGATCCTCGAACTCTATCTGAACGAGATCTTCTTCGGCATGAATGCCTACGGCATCGCCGGCGCCGCTCTGACCTATTTCGACAAGTCGGTGACGGAACTGACGATCGCCGAGACCGCCTATCTCGCTTCGTTGCCCAAGGGACCGTCCAACTATCATCCCTTCCGTCATGCCGAAGCCGCTCTGGAGCGCCGCAACTGGGTCATCGACCGTATGGTCGAAAACGGTTTCGTTGCCCATGACGAAGGCGAGGAGGCCAAGAAGCAGCCGCTTGGCGTGACGCTTCGCCGTTCCGGCTCCTACCTCTTCGCGTCGGACTACTTCTCCGAAGAGGTTCGTCGCCAGATCATCGAGAAGTATGGCGACAAGGCGCTTTATGAAGGCGGTCTCTCTGTTCGCACCTCGCTTGATCCGAATATCCAGATCGCGGCCCGCAAGGCTCTTCAGGACGGCTTGATTACCTATGATGAGCGTCGCGGCTATCGCGGCCCGATCAAGAACATCGGCGTTGGCGGTGACTGGGGTGTGGAGCTTGGCAAGGTCGATGGCCTCAGCGATGTTCCCGAATGGAAGATCGCGGTGGTGCTGGATACTTCTGCCAGCCAGGTCGATATCGGTCTTCAGCCCCCAAGGGTGGTGACGGCAAGGTTGGTGCTGAGCGTCAGACCGGCCGCATCGCTGCTGGCGACATGGATTGGGCCTACCGTTCCGCTTCCAGCGATCGCAAGTCGGCAAAATCACCCGAAGGTGTCTTCAAGCCGGGCGACGTCATTTATGTTCAGGCTCTCGGCGATTCCAAGCCGGGAAGCTATCGCCTGCGCCAGCCGCCCAAGGTTCAGGGTGGTCTCGTCGCCATGGATCCCCATACCGGCCGCGTGCTCGCCATGGTCGGCGGCTTCTCCTACGCCCAGTCGGAGTTCAACCGCGCAACCCAGGCCATGCGCCAGCCGGGCTCCTCCTTCAAGCCCTTCGTCTACGCAGCCGCGCTCGACAACGGCTATACCCCGGCTTCCGTTATTCTCGATGCACCGGTGGAGTTCGTTTCGGGCGGCCAGGTCTGGAGACCGCAGAACTATGGCGGCGGTTCGGCCGGCCCTTCGACATTGCGCCTCGGCATCGAGAAGTCGCGCAACCTGATGACGGTTCGCCTTGCGAACGACATGGGCATGAACCTTGTCGCCGAATATGCGGAACGCTTCGGGATCTACGACAAGATGAACCCGGTTCTTGCGATGTCGCTCGGTTCCGGCGAAACGACCGTTCTACGTATGGTTTCGGCCTATGCAGTGCTCGCCAACGGCGGCAAGCAGATCCGGCCGACCCTGATCGACCGTATTCAGGACCGCTATGGCAAGACGATCTTCCGTCATGAAGAACGCACCTGCGAGGGTTGCAACGCCGATGAATGGCAGGGTCAGGAAGAGCCGAACGTGATCGATAACCGCGAACAGGTTCTCGATCCGATGACCGCCTACCAGATCACCTCGATCATGGAAGGCGTTATCCAGCGTGGTACCGCCGCCGGCAAGGTGAAGCTCGATCGTCCCGTCGCCGGCAAGACCGGCACGACCAACGACGAAAAGGACGCCTGGTTCGTCGGTTATACTCCGGATCTCGTCGCCGGCCTTTATGTCGGCATGGACAACCCGACCCCGCTCGGTCGCGGTGCGACCGGTGGTTCGATGTCGGCTCCGATCTTCAACGAGTTCATGCAGGCGGCTGTCGTCGGCACGCCGCCGGGCATGTTCCATATTCCGGAGGGCATGAGCCTTATCCCGATCAACCGGAAGACCGGCATGCTCGCGGCAGAAGGCGACCCCGATACGATCGTCGAGGCCTTCAAGCCCGGTACAGGCCCGGCCGACAGCTTCTCGGTCATCGGCATGGATGGATATGCGGCGCCGGAAGAAATTCTCAGGGATTCGCCGCAGGCCAATCAGGCCGTGACATCCGGTGCCGGCGGCCTTTTCTGATCCGCTTCTGAAATCCTGAATGCTGCCGGCCGCCCCTTTACATCGGGGGCGGCCGACACTATTCACCCCCTCAGCAATTCGATCCGAGGTGAAATCAAGCGAAATGCGTGCAGAAATCGAGAACGTAGTCGACGAAATCAAGCAGGCCATAAGCCTGCTGAGGAGGCATCTTTGACTGGGACCAGGCGGTAAGACGACTGGACTGGTTGAACAACAAGGCAGAGGATCCGAACCTCTGGAACGACGCGCAGGAAGCACAGAAGCTAATGCGCGAGCGCCAGCAGCTCGATGAGAGCATCGCGGGCGTCAAGCGTCTCGAACAGCAGATGAAAGACAACATCGAGCTGATCGAGATGGGCGAGGAAGAAGGTGACGAGTCGATCGTCAAGGAGGCGGAGGAGTCTCTGAAGGCGCTGAAGGCCGAATCCGGCCGTCTTCAGGTCGAGGCCATGCTTTCCGGTGAAGCCGACGGCAACGACACCTATCTGGAAGTGCATTCCGGCGCGGGTGGTACCGAGTCCCAGGACTGGGCCAACATGCTGCTGCGCATGTATATCCGCTGGGCAGAAAAGCAGGGCTTCAAGGTCGAGGTGCTGGAAGTGCATGACGGCGAAGAAGCCGGCATCAAGTCCGCCACGGTGCTCATCAAGGGCCACAATGCCTATGGCTGGACGAAGACTGAATCCGGTGTTCACCGCCTCGTGCGCATTTCGCCCTATGACTCGAACGCGCGCCGGCACACGTCCTTCTCGTCGGTCTGGGTCTATCCGGTCGTCGATGACTCGATCAACATCGAGATCAACGAAAGCGACTGCCGCATTGATACCTATCGCTCGTCGGGCGCAGGTGGTCAGCACGTTAACACGACCGACTCGGCTGTGCGTATCACGCACATTCCGACCGGCATCGTGGTTGCCTGCCAGCAGGAGCGCTCGCAGCACAAGAACCGCGCCAAGGCGTGGGAAATGCTGCGTGCCCGCATGTACGAGGCCGAATTGATGAAGCGGGAAGCGGCAGCCAATGCCGAAGCCGCCTCCAAGACGGATATCGGCTGGGGTCACCAGATCCGCTCCTACGTCCTGCAGCCCTACCAGCTGGTGAAGGATCTGCGGACCGGCGTCGAAAGCACCGATCCGGATACCGTATTGAACGGTGACCTGAACGAGTTCATGGAAGCGGCACTTGCCCACCGCATCAGCGGCAAGGCGGATGCCGTCGCCGACATCGATTGATCGGTATTTCACGGTTATATAAAATTGAAACGGCGGGGCAAAACCCCGCCGTTTTTCGTTCAGGACCGCTTTTCCGCCGGCTCGGCCGTGCGAGGTTCGGCGGTCGGCGAGCGGAGCGTCATCGTTGCGAGCAACAGCACCATCAGCGAGCAAGCGGCAATCGTCGCGACCATCGGCAAGGCCGTACCGTTGAAGAACAGGCTGGCAATGCCGATCACGCTGGAGGCGGTGACGAATTGCAGCGTGCCCATCAGTGCCGACGCCGTACCCGCGATCCGGCCGTGGGCCTCGAGCGCAAGGACGGCCGAGGTTGGAATAACCATGCCGAGGAAGCCGTAAGCGACAAACAGCAGGGCCGCCATGAGCGGCAGGCTGCCGAGACCGAATTCAAACAGGAGGAAGAGTGTCGTTGCCGCGGCGGCGAAGCCGCAGACGGCAAAGCGAATCAGCCGTTGCAAACCGAAGCGGCGGGATAGCCGGCCATTCATCTGCGAGGCGCCGATAAAGGAAATGGCATTCAGCGAGAACAGCACGCTGTAATATCCCGGCGTCAGGCCATAGTGCTCGATCAGGACGAAGGACGAATTGGCCACATAGATCATGTAGCTCGACATGCCGAACGAGGCGATCAGCACCAGACCGAGATAATGAGGATCGCGCAACAGCGTGCCGTAGGAGGCAAGGGCGCTGCCGACGCTGCTTTCGCTGCGGGCTTCCGGTGAGCGCGTTTCCGGAAGCAGCGTGGCGGCGAGAATGACACCGAGTGCTGCGGTCGCGACCATGACCCAGAAGATTACGCGCCAGCTTCCGAATGCCGTAATCATGCTGCCGACAAGCGGAGCAAGGATGGGCGATACGCTGAAGACCAGCATCAGACGCGACATCAGGTGCGCGGCGGCGATGCCAGTGAAGAGATCGCGGACAATTGCCCGACAGAGCACAGTGCCGGCGCAGGCGCCGACGCCCTGCAGCGCCCGAAAGGCGATCAGCCATTCGACAGATGGCGACAGCGCACAGCCGACGGCTCCGATGGCGAAAAGGGCAAGGCCGAAGAACAGCGGCTTCTTTCGCCCGACCATGTCGGAGACGGGGCCATAGACAAGCTGAGACAACCCCATCGCGACGAAGAAGGAAATGAGGCTGGCTTGCACGGCACCGCTGTCGGCGTTCAATCCCGCACCGATTTCCGGCAGGGATGGCAGGTACATGTCGATTGCGAAGAGCCCGATTGCCGTCAGCAGACCGAGAACGATCGGAAGCGAAGCCGGGCTCCTGGAGAGAGGAGGAGATTTTTGCAGCATGAAATACCTTTGCGTCACCGGGGCGGCTGCCGCGGAGGGGGAGGAAGACGGAAAAGGGTTTGGCAACGAGCGCGACAATGTCACGCAATGGTTGGGTTTTGTATGTCCAAAATTTTGGACACAATTGTCCAATTAGTCAAGTCCCTCTATGGTGAGGCATGGATCAGACACATCAGGCCCCGAATCTCCCGCAAAGCAACGACACTGGCAATCGCACCAAACGCGGTGCCATCATCGATGCCGCTGCGGCCATTTTTTCCGAAAGCGGTTATTCCGGCGCCAGCATCGACGCGATCGCTGTCAGGGCGAATGTTTCGCGCCAGACGGTCTACAACCAGATCGGCGACAAGGAGAAAGTGTTCCGGGCGGTCGTGGCGGAAATCACCCAGCGTTCCAGTGCTGGGTTTTTCTCGGTGCTGGAGACTTTTCCGGATGCGCCAAAAGACCTTGAGGCCGATCTTCGCGCCTTTGCCGCCCGTCTCCTGAAGGTGGCCGTGTGCGAGCCGAGCGGCCGCTGGCTTCTGCGTCTGCTGTCGCTCGAAGGCGCGCGCCATCCCGAGCTGTTTACGACGTGGCGGGAATATGGGCCCGGTCGCAAGCATCCCGCCATGGCGGCCCGCTTTGCGCAACTCGCCCTTGGCGGCTACCTCGATATCGAGGACCCGTCGCTGGCGGCTCGCCAGTTCATGGCCCTGGTGATGTCGGATGTGCGAAACGACCTGCAGCTCGGCATCCCGATCCCGGAAAGCGAACTTGAGGGATTGGCGAAGAACGCCGTTCACACCTTCCTGAAGGCGTTCGGCAAGCGCTGACGCTGACGTTTAACCGAGGTGCTGACTGTGGTCAGTTCGTTTCGCGCTCGACCCTGATGTCGCCGAACTCATCGATCAGCACGGTCCAGCCTTCCGGCTCCATCTGCTGAGGATCGGTCTTGAGATAGACGGTGGCGAAAAGGCCCGGCTGGCGGCTGACACCGGTCGAATCCTCCGGGCGGATATCGGTGACATAGGCTTTGATTGCCGAGAATTCCTCAAGCTCCACGCTTTCCAGTACCTTTGGACCGCTTTCGACCGAGAGGATCTGCTGCAGGTAAATCTTGGCGGTGCGGTCCGGCTGACGAATGGCGACGAGCTTGTAATAGCCGCGCTGTGTTTCGGCTTTCTCGGCGGTCTGTGGCGCGGCCGGCTGTGTCGGCGCGGGCGTTGCCGTGCCACTGCCCGCGACATCCGGCGCCGATTCGATTTCGCCGACGTCGCCCTCCCAGAAGCCGCCGCTGATGACGAAGGTGGCGGTTACCGGCAGCTGGTCGATATCGTCGGCCCGGGCGGCGACGCTGGAAAGAAGCAGGACGGCAAGACCGGTGCGAAGAAGCGGGGTGCGAAAAGGCAGGGAAGGGGTCATGGGATATCCCTCAGTTCGAAAACTGTTCGGCGAGGATTCGGTCGGACCAGGATCTGTCCGGATCGGACAGGATGCTGGCGGTGGTATCCTCCGACTGCGCGATCTGCACGCGGACGACGGACTTCACCTCCGTATGATCGGCGACGGCGTTTACCGGCCGCTTCTCGACCTCCAGCACGATTATGTCGACGTTGACCTTGTTCGGTAGAAGTGCGCCGCGCCAGCGGCGGGGTCTGTAGGGGCTGACCGGGGTGAGCGCCAGAAGCGGCGCTTCCAACGGCAGAATGGGGCCGTGGGCGGACAGATTGTAGGCGGTGGAGCCAGCGGGGGTGGCCACCATAACGCCATCGCAGATCAGTTCTTCCAGCCGCACCTGACCGTCGATGATCACCTTGAGCTTCGCCGCCTGATAGGATTGGCGCAGCAGCGACACTTCATTCAAGGCGAGCGCGATAGAAGTAGTACCGTCGGCATTGGTCGTCGTCATCTTGAGCGGATGGAAATCATTCTCGACGGCGGCGGCGATCCGGTCCGTCAGATTCTCGGTCGAATAGTCATTCATCAGGAAGCCGACCGAGCCGCGGTTCATACCATAGACCAGCTTGCCGGAATTCATGGTCTCGTGCAGCGTCTGCAGCATGAAGCCGTCACCGCCCAGCGCCACGATGACATCGGCGTCGGTCGGTGCGACATCGCCATAAAGGCGAATCAACTCCTTGCGGGAGGCCTGTGCCTCTTCAGTATTGGAGGCGAGGAAGGAAAGCGACCGGAACGAACGAGACATGGGTAGCCCTTTGAATATGCTTCTGTCGTACATGATAAAGGCTGGAAGCGACAAGGCGTTTTGCCGCCCCTTTGGTCGCACCGGCGCGCGAGACTGTGGGGTATCGCGACCGCTCACCGAAATTTTTCTTTACCGCCGCAAGAAATCCGCTTATTGACGCCTCCACTGCCCTTGTAGCTCAGTTGGTAGAGCACCTGATTTGTAATCAGGGGGTCGCGGGTTCGAACCCTGCCGGGGGCACCATAAATCTTTGTTTTTTCTGTATTTTTAGATGAGTCTTATGCGGTTCATTTTACGCTAGGCGCTATATTTTACAGTTTGTTCTCAGCGCGTTCCCTTGCTGATGGCGTCGATGATTTCCTGTCCTGCCAAGTGTGACGCCGAATTTTGTCCTCTGCATCCTCTCTCGAATGGCCTGATATCCCGGCGATAAGCTGGTTTTTCTTCGTGTGAGCGGTTCATAACGGTTCGAGTTGCCCGCTTTTCTTCAACGGATTGCGGTTGCCTCCCGGCTTCGCGTTCTCGTTCCCATGCTCGGTGATAGTGCATCACCGGTGGCGGCTTCTTCCTGAAAGAACTTCGTGAGTGCCGCTTTGGAAGCAGGAGTGGCCGATGCGGATAATCGTTTGGTTGGATGAATGATTTCAAATTTATATATTTAGAAAATTAGGAGGATAGCTAAATATAAAGGCAAATAAACACAAGGATCGTATGGCGGCTTCGGCATTTTCTCCCGTTGCGCTGGACATCGGTGCTTCGCCCGGATAAGCCCGCCGCATGGTCAAGGACAGGGGAAACCATCATGGAAGTCAGAGATTCGAACGGTACGGTGCTTAACGAGGGCGATAACGTCACTCTCATCAAGGATCTGAAGGTCAAGGGAACGTCGGAGACGCTGAAGCGCGGCACGATGATCAAGGGCATTCATCTGACCGATGATCCGGCAGAGGTCGAATGCCGGCATGCCAAGATCAAGGGACTGGTGCTGCGCACCGAGTTTCTGAAGAAGGCCTGAACGCCTGTTTTGCGGCAGTATTGGCGAGCGAAACTTGCGTTAAGGCAAGAAATCGCAATTTACAGGTGGCATGGTTGAGCGTCTACTGAAGTTACGGCAATTGATGACGGAGCTTCATGATGATCTTCGCAATGACGCCTTTCACGCTTTTTCATGTACTGTTGAGCCTCGTCGGTATCGCGACGGGGCTTGTTGTTCTTTATGGCTGGCTGAAGTCGGACCGCATGTCCGGCTGGACCGCAGTGTTCTTGATCAGCACGCTGGCAACCGTGATTACCGGCTTCCTCTTTCCCTTCGGCGGGTTCACGCCGGCCATCGGGGTGGGCATCATTACACTGGCAACGCTGGTCGGGGCGCTCGTCGCCCTCTATCGATTTCATCTGGCGGGCCGCTGGCGGATCGTCTTCCTTCTCTGTTCCACCGCCTCTCTTTATCTCAACGTCTTCGTGCTGGTGGTGCAGGTCTTTGCCAAGGTGCCGGCGCTGAATGCGCTGGCCCCGACCGGCTCGGAGCCGCCCTTCGCAGCTGTGCAGGGCGTTGTGCTCCTTGCCTTTCTCGCCGCCGGCTATCTGGCGGTCAACCGCTTCCACCCGGCGACAGCCTGAACTGCGGGCGGGTGGGGCTGGTCAGTCTTCGTCCTTGTCCGCCTGGACGGCTTCGTGCATCTGACGGATAAGGTCGGGCAGGGCGCTTTGCACCCGGTTCCAGCTCGGCATGAACGGGGTTGCGTTTGGCGTGTCGAGAAAGGCGTTTCCAGCCTCAACGAGGTTCGCGGCAAACAGTTCGACCGCGAGCTCTTCCCGGTGCCGGTCGGTGGTCAATCCGTTCATGCGTGCGTCGTTGTGATAGATTTCGACGAGATCGAGCGCATTGCGGAAATAGGTCGCCTTCAAGGTTCTCAGGCTTTCCTGGCTGAAGATCACCCCGTCGGTAGCGAGCTTGCGCAGGAGCGCCTTGGTGATGTCGATCGACATGCGCGAAAGCCCGGAGGTCGCGTCTTCGGCCGAAAGCGACTGATGCTTGTGGTCATAGCTGTCGGCGATATCCACCTGGCAGATCGCATTGTTGGAATAGCTGCGCCACAGTTCGGAGAGAACGCCGATCTCGAGGCCCCAGTCGGAGGGTATGCGGATATCCGGAATGAGATGCGTGCGCATGGCGAACTCGCCGGCCAGCGGATAGCGGAAGGCCTTGAGGTAATCGATATAGGGATGATGACCGATCACGCGCTCAAGGCTGAGAAGCAGCGGGGTCACCAGCAGTCGAGTGACGCGACCGCTCAGGGAATGATCGGCGATGCGCGGATAATATCCCTTGGAAAAGACGTAAGGGAAGCTGGGATTGGTGACGGGATAGACGAGCCGGGCCAGCATTTCTCGGGAATAGGTGACGATATCGGCGTCATGCAGCGCAACGACCCCGGAATTGCGGGCGCCCAGCACATATCCCATGCAATACCAGACATTGCGGCCCTTGCCCGGCTGGTCGGGCGCAAGGTCGGCCTCGGCCAGTTGTGCGTCGATGGCGCTGAGTCGTGGTCCGTCATGCCAGAGGATAGAATGGTTTTGCGGCAGCCGGGAAAAATAGGCCTTGGCCTGCGCAAACTGCTCGCGGTCGGCCTGATCGAGGCCGATGACGATTTCGGAGATATAGGGAACCTGAGAAAGTTCGCCGACGATATGATCGAGCGCCGGGGCCTCGAGTTCGGAATAGAGCGAAGGAATGATCAGGGTGACGGGCCGATTGGCTGAAAAGAGCTTAAGTTCCCGTTCCATGCGCTCGATCGAGCGTTCGCGCAGATTGTGCAGGGTGGCGACCACCCCGTTCTGATGAAAATCCGCCATATCTAGTCCTTTCTGAAAAGACACGGTTGCGGCCGTGCGTCTAAAACCCCGTTTCAACGAGTGTGTGGATCATGTGGTTCCAGCCTGTGGGACCCGGTAAGGGCGAGCGCAGGATAAAGCCGTGTGTTTCCCGTTCTGTGACAGGAAGAGATGCATGTGACGGATTGGCGATGATGACACCGGTATCCGCCGCCTGCAGCATGGCAAGGTCGTTCGGCGCATCGCCGAGCGCGATGGTGCGCATGTCCTCGCCGCTGGATTGCCGGTAATACGCGACTAATTCGGCCATCCGTTCGGCCTTGGACGTCCTGGGCATCAGGGTGAGGAAACGTCCGCCCTGCGCCGCATGGTATCCGGCTGCTTCGACCTGCCCGATGAATTTGGCCTTCTGCCGGTCGGTGCCGGAGAATAGGCCTGGTTCGGAGAAACGGCGGTGACGCGCAAGCCGTGCCGTAGCAAGCGGCAGGCCGGTGCGCGAGGCCACTTCCTCGTCGCTCCAGTCACCGAATCCCTGAAACAGCCCGGAGAGTTCCTCAGGCAGGCTCTGAAGAAACGCGCGCAATGATTCGTAATGATTCGCGACTTCGGATTTGCGACCGGGAAAATCGACGATACCCGCACCGTTTTCGACGATCATGGGGTAGGCGATACCGATCGCGTCAGCGATCGGCCGCATTTCGGCTTCCGTCTTGCTGCTGGCCAGAATGAGCGGAATGTCCCGCTCGGCAAGCAGATGAAGTGCAGGCTTTGCCGGCTCGAAGGAGTAGCTGTCGTGGTCGAGCAGCGTTCCGTCAAGGTCGGTAAAGACGACAATCATGCCTTCCGCTTCATCAGGTGCTGGCGGGTGGCATAAAGGGCGATGGCAGCGGCATTCGATACATTGAGTGACTTGATCGCACCCGGCATGTCGAGGCGGGCAAGCACGCTGACCGTATCGCGGGTTTTCTGGCGAAGACCCTTGCCTTCCGAGCCGAGAACCAGCGCGATACGCTCACCGGAAAGTGTTTCTTCCATCGGAGCCGGTCCTTCGGAATCAAGTCCGACGGAGTAAAAACCGAGTTTGTGCAGCTCTTCCAGCGCATCGGCGAGATTGGTGATCTGGATATAGGGGATGAGTTCCAGTGCACCGGAGGCCGATTTTGCGAGAACGCCGGATTCGGTCGGGCTGTGACGCATGGTGGTGATGACTGCGCCGGCGCCGAAGGCAACTGCCGAGCGCATGATGGCACCGACATTGTGCGGATCGGTCACCTGATCGAGAACGAGCAGAAGGGGACTGTCCTTCAGCGCATCGAGCCGGCGGGCAGGCAGGGGCCTCGTCTCCAGCATCGCGCCCTGATGAATGGCATCGGGTCCGAGCACCTTGTCGAGATCCTGCGGGCTGACGATTTCCACAGGAAAGCCGAGCTGGTCGACCGGGCCGATATCGAGACGCACCAGCGCATTCTGCGTGACCGAAAGCTTGATCAGCTTGCGCTCGGGATTTTCTATCGCGGCGCGCACGGTGTGCAGACCGTAAAGCTGTACCTGATCCGGCGCCAGCTGCGGCGGTGTCCAGTCGGCAGCGGACTTGCGGTGCTTCTGCGGCTGCGGTGTCGGAATTTCGCCTCTTTCGCGCTTGCTGTCGCGAACCTGGCGGCGCAGGGTTGCGTAGTGACTGTCGCGGGCGGATTTGTCGTTTTTCGGATCTTTTGCCATGCGCCCTTATAACTGTAGGAGAACGCGGGCGATAGACCTGCGCTGGCGTCGGTCGTCCACAGGCCCAATGAAAAAATTCGAAAATTTTCGTCATTCATCGTGTTGACATGCGCAGGAGGGGCGGTCATATAGCCGCCATAGATCGCGGGGCCAACGCCTCGAAGATCTCGACTGAAAAGCTTGGTCGCTGATCCGGACGAATAACTGGAGAGATGCCCGAGTGGTTAAAGGGGACGGACTGTAAATCCGTTGGCTTCGCCTACGTTGGTTCAAATCCAACTCTCTCCACCATTCGTTCTCGGATCGAACATGCCGCGGGTATAGCTCAATGGTAGAGCAGCAGCCTTCCAAGCTGAATACGCGGGTTCGATTCCCGCTACCCGCTCCAATTTTTTTCTATAAAGCTTAGATATTGGACATAACAAACTGAATCTAAAAGATTTTTTTGAAAATCAAAAGTTCTTTCGGAACCTCAAAACCAAGAATCGAACTGGTCTGTTAGATTGGAAAGATGAATACTATCTTTTTGATAAATATGCATTTTCTTTGATCTGGCGGGAGGCGATTCTATGCCGGTTTCCCGTTGTGTATCATCAACAATGCTCTAGCCTTCCTAAAGAAGCTGATTTCCAAATTATAGAAACCAACGAATGAACTTCGGCTCATAGAATGAGGAGCCGGGGCCGAATCCTTTCAAGAGTTCTCACGAACAGATGAGGAAATCATTTCCGCATCTGTTCTCTGTAGCTTGGTGGTTTGTCGTTGGATTGGGCCGACCTACGCTGCCTCCCAAACTTGGTTCAAAATCTTGGCTGCCAGTGCCGCCTTGTCCTGCGGCAGGAACCGACCGTAGTGCTGCTGCACCACATCCGGCGTATCCTTGATTGCGTAGCTTGCCTGCTCATACGACCCAGTCTGTTTGAGGATATGGGTCGCCAGAATGTCACGTAAGTTATGAGGACCATGCGGCAGCAGGCCCTTGATGGCGCCGCGACCGGCATAGGGATTGTAGATGCCATACCGCTGGATCACGGTCCGCCAGGCTTCGTAAAAAGTTGTGGAGTCATACGCCGCATCCAGGCTGGTCGCCTTCACCGTCTTGACGAACAGCGTGCCGGGATCTTTTGCCGAGCCGAGCAATACGCCGCGATGGCGGTCGATATAGGCTTCGAGGTATTTGTAGAGATCAAGCAAGTCCGGCAGGATGAGACGGAACGGCTTCTGCCCAAAGAAGGACGAGCCCGAGTTCTTGAAGGCGACCGACGGGATGAGCACTTCCCATCCACCCTCTCGGTCGCTCCAGCGCAACTCGCCACATTTCATGTCTTCGAGGCGGCGTTCGGACGTGGGAAAAATGGCCGCGCGGGCAGACGCGAAGCTGACGAGGGTTCTTCTGCCGAAGCCCTGGGTGCAGGCCCAGGCGAAGCAAAAGGAAGGATCGCACAGCCTCGGCGGCTGCACGCGGGTAGCGGGCCTCATCTGGCATGCGTTTCAGGATCTCGTCCGTGATCTTGCGATATTCCGCCAGTGTGCTGTCTGCCTCCAGAACGCACATGATGGGCTCAAACGGATCACGGTGCACATGCATCACGCGCTGTATTTCCTTTGAGCGGTTAGCGGCGTGCCGATGAAACGCATTGCAGGCGCCATGCCAGTCACGGGAGGCGAACTCGATCTCCTCCGGGGCAATCAGCCCGTCGATCGGTCGGACGTTTTTCAGGAGTTCGGGATGTTGACGGATCCAGCCAACCTCCGAGCGGGTGAGAGCTTGCGCGACCATCAACATGTCTTCTTCCCATTTGTTGTAGAAGCCGCGACGTTGTTCGCGCCATTGCAGATACCAGTCCCAGACGCCGGGGAAGATCAGCAGGCCAAAGGTCAACTGGCTGAGTGGGACGCCGCGGCCTTTGATGATGCCGTCGGGTGAGGCGGCCAGCGCTCCGAACATCAGGCCGAGATGTTCGATCTTCTGCGACGCGGTTTCCTCGCCCCATACACCATTCCGCTGAAAGCCGACCGCCGTCAGCGTCGAGGTCTTGAACCGGATCAGATCAGCCATTTCCATTGCAAGCCGCGGCGGCGCGTCGACGACGCCAGACAGGAGGTCAGGATCCTCGAAGGTTTCCGCAGCATTGTGGTTGTGGCGCTGGCAGACAGGGAGTTCGCGCTAGGAGACAGCGAGCCTCCGCCATAGGTGACGCCTGGAAAGCAGATGGCGTAACGCTGTTTGGTTGCGGCAGCCTGGTAGCGCAGATAGTCAGTCGAACCCGAGATAATGACCCGGCGCACCCAGTCGAGGATTTCCTCCCGCTTGCTGAACGGCAGGCTGCTGAAATCTTCCGCCGCGCGGCGGGGCTGATGTCGCCAAGGTCGTGACCTTGGAGAGAGCGTGACTGATGGGGCAACTTCGCCTTGAAGTATCCTTCCGGCAGCCGGTATCGTCGCTCGATACGGGAGAGGATGTCCATGCTCGCGACGGATCGTGGCATGCGCTCTCCCTGGATCCAGGACAGCAGAGTCTTGTCGTCGAACGTTTCGCCGAGGCGAACGACGGCGCGATAGAGCTGCCAGTAGCGCTCGCCGAACCGGCGCATGTGATAGACGAGGGCATCCTGAAATCCGGCGGGGTCCTCGCTCGCTTCGAACAACGGATCCGGAAATGGTTGGATCACTTTCGGTTGCAGCCCTCTCGGCGCCAAAGCGGATTGCGCATGAATATTGTCGTCGCCGATCCGCCGCGGCTTTCGGGTAGAGAGCGTGGGAGTTGTAGCCTTACGCTGATCGGCTTTATGTGATTGCGGGGCTCGCTTCATTGGCCGAATGTCTTCAGACGCGGGTGGTGCGCCCAGCCAGCGGATGATTGCATCCAGAGCAATACGGAACTGCTTCTTTAAATCGGCCGTTAGTTCGTCTTCAATTCCGCAGGCGTGAGAAATCGCCATCCAGTCGGTGCGACGATTCTGTAGCGGTGGCGACTTGCGGTAGATTATGAGGCTGATGAGATAGGGCCTGATATTCTCCAGCAACCGCTTCGACGTGACCGGAGCAATACGCACCCCGCAGAACTTTGAGATTTCTTGCTGAAAATGACGTGATGAAAGATCTTGTTTTGGCATGCTCGCATTTCATTACAGTCGGCACCGGTGCCGAGGGCGAGCGGGAATAGGAGTGGAATATTAACAATCAGTGTAATCGTTAGAGCCAGACACACTTGCCCGCATGTTCGCGATATCGTGGGCATGGCAGAGGAGATTGGGAACGAGGCCTATATCCTCATTGCAGAACTGGCAAATGAGGGGATTAAGCAATCCGTGCTAGCTGTTGTTCACAAAGTCATCTCGACTCGTGCCGCGCTGTTGCGGGGAGTAACTAAAAAAGGACTTTGAGCAGTCGCCAGAATGACAGGCGGGTAATCGGCGTCGATATCAATGTCCGCTCGCTGTCTGGCCGAAGACGACGAAACGCAGTTGCCCGCCCTGAGGCGCGAGAGTCCGCTTTAGCTTGGCGTTTTCATCTTCCAGAGCCATTCAACCGGATCGAGCATGCGAACGTGCGCATAGTCGATCGGCGGAATGTCGATGAAGCGCACTAGGCGGGATTGGCGCGACAGGGCTGCTTCGGGTTGCGCCTCGATCTCGGCGAGCAATCTCCTTGCGTCCGTGCGGAGCCCAGCGATATCCACGCCGCTGAGCGCGGCGAGGGCCTCCACCATAGCGCGCATTTCCTCCCGTTTTCCGGGATCTTGCCAGCGTTTGCTAGCGTTCCGCAGGCCGAAGCTAAAGCCGGTGGCCTCCAGAAACGCGCTGAAATGAAGGAAGGGGGCACCAGCCTCGGTTCCGTCCTCCTCGATGAGCCTTTCGCCGGCACCGTCAGCAAGCACGTCGAGGATCATCTTCAGCATCTGCTCTTCTCGTTTGGCGTAGCGTTTCTCCTGTTCGAGCGAGAGGAAGCCCCATCGGGAGAGCAGCCCATCGGCATCATCGCCGCGTCCGGCCGAATGAAGTAGCGCGGTGGCGTTGTGAACGAACCTGATGGGCGGCGGGGCGGGCTTGTCGCTGAGTTTCCGGAGAAGGGTCGCCAGAAGCGTATTGCTTCTTTCGGCGGGAAGGTCCCGGAGCATCTCCTCGAACGCGGCCGTCGCGAAGGCGATGGCGAGGTCCTGAGCGTCGTCGTACGCCGTTGAGCCGGGCGGCGGGCCGAAATCCTCCGGGTGCATGCCGAGGGCTGGCAGGTCGAGGAACATCGCGACGAGGGCGTCGAGGTTGTAGTGCCGAGGCCCCGCCGTCGCTAGGCAGGCCCAGGCGGCAAAGCGCACCCAGTTCCGCGGGTCGTCGCGGACCACGCCTGCCCGCCGCGCGACCGCGTCGGGATAGGGTTTCGTCGCGCGGAGCAGGACCGGAAGGATGCGGCCAGCCGCCGCCGGCGTGGACAGGAGAAGGGCGAAGGCGGCGTCCAGGATCTCCTCGACAAGATCCGTCGGCAATCCGCCGTCGCTGTCGGCGAGCAGCGCGACGCATGCGCCGATCCGCCTCGCATGCGGGATGCCTTCGCCGGCAGGCGTCAGCAAGGCGCGGGCGACAGGAACGGCAAGGCCGAGGCCGCCCGCGAAAATCAGCGGCTCCAGGAAGGCGGCGCGTTGCGAGCCGGACAGGATCGCAGCGTCGCGCGCCTCGGCGGGAAGGCTCGCGAGATAGCGCGCGCCCGCATATTCGCCGAGCGTCTTGTGGACGAACAGCAGCATGTCCTCGCTGGCATGGCGCACCTGCTCGATCAGGCCCGTCTGACGCCAGAACGCCACGCATTCCTCGAACCCTGTCTCCGCCCTGAGCCTCGACACGCCCAGCTCGTCGGCCAGTATCTCGGCGCATTGCGTGCGAACCTGGGTCAGCCGCGCGCTGGGATTTGCCGTCAGCACCCAGCCCAGCACGTCCACGCAGCGGATCGCCAGGCTGCTGAAGGGCCGGGCATCGACGCGGGCATTGGGCGCCCGCTCGATCCGCTCGAACACGCGCGCGTAGAGACCGCTCCTGCCGTCGCCGAACTCGATCCGGTCAACGCCGAACAGGACGCCGAAACCGAGGAGCAGGGGACTGCGGTTCAGGAGGCTGCCGCCGGGGTTGCGCGCGAACTGCCGCTCGACGAAGGCCTGCGTGGCGAGCCGCTCGGCGGGCGCGTCGGGATAGATGCCAATAAGAAGGCGCTCGACATGGTCGCCCACGCGAAAGGGATCGAGCGCCAGTATCTCGTAATGGCGCCAGCCGCTGAGATGCGGCGTCTCATAGCCGACCGGCCGCGTGGTGACGATCACGCGGCAGCCCGGATGGCTTTCGGCGAAGGCCGCAAGGTCGCGTGCGATACGGTCCTGGGCGTCGCCGGTCTCGTCCAGGCCGTCGCACAGCAGCACGCCGGATGCCAGGAAAGCCGGCGTGATCATATCGGGAGCGACGCCGCAATCCCGCACGCCGAGCGCCAGGAGGTTTTCCAGGAATGACCCGCCGCGCCGCAGCGCCAGCGCCTTCGCATCGACCCTGACAACCGGGAAGCCGTCCCGCGCATAGGCTAATGCCAGCTTACGGATCAGCATGCTCTTGCCCAGGCCAGGACCACCGACAACGACGCAGTGCCGGTAGAATCGTCCGATCGATATGTTCGCGATGGACGGGACCGCCCAATCGGCCATCGGATATCCGCTCTCGCGATAGCGGGCCAGCATCGCGTCGGTCGTCGCGGGCCTGCCGGTTTCCGCGTTCATCGCGACGATGACGGGCAGGTCGATCCATGCTTTGTCCATCGACAGCGGTCGGGACACACCGAAGATCGAGAAGGACCGGTTGGACGCGACGACATGCTGCCGAAGCCGGGCTTTGGCCTCGCGCACGGCGTCCTCGTCCTCGGGTGCTCCGGCGCGCCTGAACGCCCTCTGCTCGCTGAACGGAACCTGGCTCGACGTCGCATCCTCGAAGACGCGCAGGAAATCCGCCCGTGTCAGGGAAGGGGCTGCTTCGGACGAGGCCGTTTCGAATGCCCGGTGATAAAGGGCGTCGAAGGCCTTCTGCGAATCGCCCGGCGACGAGCCTGTCTTCTCTCCATGCAGGACCAGCGCGTTCTTGATCGTCCGGACCAGGTCGTCGCTGTCTCCCAGTCCCGTGCTCCACTCGATCGGCAGGATCAGCCGTTCGATCACGCCGGCGGGCGTGGCGCTTTCGAGAAAGGCCTTCACTTCGAGGAGAATCTCCGGCTGCTCGCACAGGAATTCCGTGATCCGCTTTGCATTGGCGAGGGACCTTCCCGTCAGCGGTGCGGCTCGGATGTCCGACCAGAGGCGAAGCCCGCTCTGTGCCTTGCCGAAAGACCGGTCCCGCTCGATGCCGATGCCGGATGTCGTCATGTAGCGGTAGCGGAGGCGGAGTTCGCGATTCCGCTCTTGGTGCCGCCAGAAGGCGTTAATGGCGTCGATCACGCCCTTCGTGCGAAGCGTGATGTTTCCCGATCCGGCCGTGTTGCGCGCCTGGCCGAGCAGCGCGTCTTGGCCGGCAACCCGGTCGAAATCCTCCGCCCCCTCAAGATAAAGCTCCTCATGATCGTCGAGGCGGAGCCAGGCATCGATGGTCCGTACGATCTGATAGCTGTAGCCGCGCAATGCGGTTCTGGCGTTGCGCTTCGGGTCGGCATTTAGGCGGTTCATGGGCTTCGGATCGGCTTTCTTTCTATGGTTAGAGATCCCATAAACGCCTTAAATACGGTCAAGGAGACTATCGACATTCCTATTACGATCGATGCTCTCGTTTTTTGGGAAGCTGGAATTCCGAAAGCGTTTGGCTGTCATCGTGCGGAGGAAGCGTGCATTCGCGAATGTCGGTTTCTGGCGTATGAAATCCGTTTCACCAATAAGGGCGAAAATAAACTCCGTCTGGAGTGGCTTTGCCTCGGGTAAGCGTTCTCACTACATTCATTTCAGTTGAAGCAGACCGTTATGTCAAATCATGGCAAAAAGCCGTGCCAACGGTGGATAATCAAGCATGATCCACGATCGGCGTCGGGCATTTCTCAACGCCGCCCCGAGATGTTCCTCAATCCCTGCCTAGGGGGTATATTGCGGCTCTCTGAAATTCACTGCGTGGGGAGCGTATTCGCCCTCCGGATATATTGACGTCCCTGATGAGCCATGAGCAACAGCCCTACTGTGCCGCCCGCTGAAGGCGGCTGAACTGAATGGCACCACGCATCAGGCAGGCGACTCACGTGAGATCAAAGCCGGCCGCAGGGCTGCTACTGAGCATGATCTCCCCCCCGTTAGAGAGAATGCTTCTCGATCCCGAGGTTCGGTCCACTTTCGACATCTTCGGCAGTGAACTTCCGGACGAAGCCTTTGACGGTGTCCTCGATCAATTTTCTATGCCGGCGACGCGAATAATAGCCGGTATTGATTAAAAACTGAGGCATACCGACGTCTATCTGTTGGCATCCACCTTCATCGACAGCCAGGCAGGGCTTTCGCCACATGACAAGAGACTGTGGGCGGCAACTGACAAGGCAAGGGTGAGACTCCATCCACTAGCAACTATGTCGAACTAATAGCAGGGGAAGCGCTGACGTTCTCACCGCAACCATTCTACGGCGGTGGAAAATGGCTTGGACTCCATGGATCATAGTGGAACTTGGTGGAAAAATATGACTTATTAATTAGATAGCATCACGCCGATTGGTGATTTCCGGTACATCAAATAGTACATCCGGCAAATCACGAATTGGAAGAATGCTATTCGATCAAGACGTTAGAGCCCGGATATGAGGCTCGCTACCCGCTCCATTCTCCCTTATTTGCAAGCTTTTGTTTTTACGCGGAACATTTCGTTCGTGCCATCGGTGTGCCTGTTTGTCGCGCATGCGCACAAACGCCCTTGCGCGGTGATTCGGAGGGCGCTCCAAGCGAAACAATTAAGTCTTGCGCAATTCCCGCGAAAGCCTTAAACGGCGGGACCAAACCGGTTCGCCGGGGCAACCCATTTCGATCATAGGAAGCATTCAAATGGCAAAGAGTAAGTTTGAGCGCACGAAGCCGCACGTTAACATCGGCACGATTGGCCACGTTGACCATGGCAAGACGTCTCTGACGGCAGCGATCACGAAGTTTTTCGGCGAATTCAAGGCCTATGACCAGATTGACGCGGCTCCGGAAGAGAAGGCACGCGGCATCACCATCTCGACGGCGCACGTTGAGTACGAGACAGCGAACCGCCACTACGCGCACGTTGACTGCCCCGGCCACGCCGACTACGTCAAGAACATGATCACCGGTGCTGCGCAGATGGACGGCGCGATCCTGGTTTGCTCTGCCGCTGACGGCCCGATGCCGCAGACGCGCGAGCACATCCTGCTCGCTCGCCAGGTTGGCGTTCCGGCCATCGTTGTGTTCCTGAACAAGGTCGACCAGGTTGACGACGCGGAACTTCTGGAGCTCGTCGAGCTTGAAGTTCGCGAACTTCTGTCTTCGTACGACTTCCCGGGCGACGACATCCCGGTGGTCAAGGGCTCTGCTCTTGCCGCTCTGGAAGACTCCAACAAGGAAATCGGCGAAAACGCGATCCGCAAGCTGATGGAAGAAGTCGACGCGTACATTCCGACCCCGGAACGTCCGATCGACCAGCCGTTCCTGATGCCGATCGAAGACGTGTTCTCGATCTCGGGCCGTGGTACGGTTGTGACCGGCCGCGTCGAGCGCGGTATCGTCAAGGTTGGTGAAGAAGTCGAGATCGTCGGCATTCGTCCGACGTCGAAGACGACGGTTACCGGCGTTGAAATGTTCCGCAAGCTGCTCGACCAGGGCCAGGCCGGCGACAACATCGGCGCACTGGTTCGCGGTGTTAACCGTGACGGCGTCGAGCGTGGTCAGATCCTGTGCAAGCCGGGCTCTGTCAAGCCGCACAAGAAGTTCATGGCCGAAGCCTACATCCTGACGAAGGAAGAAGGCGGCCGTCATACGCCGTTCTTCACGAACTACCGTCCGCAGTTCTACTTCCGCACGACGGACGTGACGGGTATCGTGACGCTTCCGGAAGGCACGGAAATGGTCATGCCGGGCGACAACGTCACGGTTGCGGTTGAGCTGATCGTTCCGATCGCGATGGAAGAAAAGCTGCGCTTCGCTATCCGCGAAGGCGGCCGTACCGTCGGCGCCGGCATCGTCGCTTCCATCATCGAGTGATGATGGACGGGAGCGATGGCGTAAGCTGCCGACGGCACTAAGAGTGTTCAAATGGCGCGCAAGCGCGATTTGAACGTCGGCGCCGGCATCGTCGCATCCATCATCGAGTGATTGTTCTCCCTAACGGGATTGCAGGAAACCCCGCTGGAAACAGCGGGGTTTTTCCGTTTGAGGGTGCATTGAAAAAGGGCGAGGGAAGTCATGAGCGAAGTGGTGATCAGCCGATTTGCGGAAGGGGATATGCAAGGTGTGATCGATGTCATTCTGCCGATCCAGCGCGAAGAGTTCGAAATTCCGATCACTGCGGCAGACCAGCCTGACTTGCGTGATATTCCCGGTTTCTATCAGGTCGGACATGGCGATTTCTGGGTTGCCAAGGTCGGTGGCAGAGTGGTCGGGACGATCGGCCTCAAGGACATAGGCGAAGGACAGGCGGCGCTTCGCAAGATGTTTGTTGCCGAAGCATGGCGCGGCCGGGAGTTCGGCGTGGCGGCGGCGCTGCTGCAAGGGCTGCTTGCCGCGGCGAAGGGTAGGGGGATCAGGGAGGTCTATCTGGGCACGACGACCAAATTTCTCGCAGCGCACCGATTCTATGAAAAGAACGGATTCGTCGAGATTGGTTTGGATGCTCTGCCCGAGCGTTTTCCGCGTATGGCCGTAGACACCAAATTCTACAGGATTGCATTAGGTTGATGCGTTTTGCCTGGTCTTCGCCCTCTGCCTCGGTGGAGAAGATGGGCCGGGTGGTTTGTGGAAACGGTACGCGCCAAAAAATCGTTGCAGGTGATTGGGAAAAAACAAAAACCTGCTTGCCATTCTCTTCGTCGCGCCTTAAAGAGCGCCAAGCTCGCAAGCAGCGGTTCGGAATCGAGGCTTGCTGGGAACGGCTTAGGGGTATAGCTCAGTTGGTAGAGCGGCGGTCTCCAAAACCGCAGGTCGGGGGTTCGAGCCCCTCTGCCCCTGCCATGTCCGGTTCGGCGCTAGTATTTCAGCGACGATAGGTGGTAAGTCTCCGGATTGGCGTTGGCCGAAATGTCGCTGAAGGTCGAATTCCCTCTTGTTAAATTGGGAATCGGTCTTTATGTAGGGTTCAAACAGACACGCGGTGCGTGGGGCTGATTAGTTCGGCTTTACGCGCCGTAAATGCGTGGGCATTAAATGGCATCCAAGGCAAATCCATTCACGTTTCTGCAGCAGGTTCGCTCCGAGACGTCCAAGGTTACGTGGCCGTCGCGTCGCGAAACCATGATTTCGACCGCTATGGTTCTGGCCATGGTTGTCTTTGCCTCGCTGTTTTTCTTTGCTGCCGACCAGTTGATCGGTTGGCTGCTCAGACTCGTTCTGAGCCTCGGCAATTAATAAAGGGCGGACACGGACATGGCGGCACGTTGGTATATCGTCCACGCATATTCGAATTTTGAGAAGAAGGTCGCGGAAGACATCGAGAACAAGGCTCGGCAGAAGGGTCTTGAGCATCTCTTTGAGAAGATTCTCGTTCCGACCGAGAAGGTTGTCGAAGTGCGTCGCGGCCGCAAGGTCGACAGCGAGCGCAAGTTCTTCCCCGGCTACGTGCTGGTGCGGGCGAACCTGACGGACGAGGCTTACCATCTGATCAAGAATACTCCGAAGGTCACGGGCTTCCTCGGTTCCGACAATAAGCCGGTTCCGATTCCGGATTATGAAGCTGATCGCATTCTGGGTCAGGTTCAGGAAGGTGTTGAGCGGCCGAAGTCCTCCGTCTCTTTCGAGATCGGCGAGCAGGTCCGCGTTTCCGACGGCCCGTTTGCCTCGTTCAACGGCATTGTTCAGGATGTCGACGAAGAGCGGTCGCGTCTCAAGGTCGAGGTTTCGATCTTCGGCCGTGCGACCCCCGTCGAACTGGAATACGGTCAGGTCGAAAAGGTCTGATCGATCAAGGGGAGGTGTCTCCCCGATCCGCGTGGGAGGATGGTGGCCTCATAAGCCGGGCTCTCCAGACGTACCACGCAACCGCAGCCGCCGGACTTGTTTCGGCATATTGAGCCGGGCAACCGGTTCGCAATGAAAGGCAGAGAGATATGGCTAAGAAAGTTGCAGGCCAGCTCAAGCTCCAGGTCAAGGCAGGATCGGCTAACCCGTCCCCGCCGATCGGCCCGGCCCTTGGTCAGCGTGGCATTAACATCATGGAATTCTGCAAGGCGTTCAATGCCGCCACGCAGGAGATGGAAAAGGGTATGCCGATCCCGGTCGTCATCACCTATTACCAGGACAAGTCCTTCACCTTCGCAATGAAGCAGCCGCCGGTTACCTACTGGCTGAAGAAGGAAGCGAAGATCACCTCCGGTTCCAAGACTCCGGGCAAGGGTGCGAAGGTCGGTACCATCACCAAGGCTCAGGTCCGTGCGATCGCCGAAGGCAAGATGAAGGACCTGAACGCTGCTGACGTCGAAGGCGCAATGGCAATGGTTGAGGGTTCTGCCCGCTCCATGGGCCTGGAAGTGGTAGGTTGATCATGGCTAAGCTCGCAAAGCGCATTCAGAAGATCCGCGAAGGTGTTGATCCGACCAAGCTTGTTGCCCTGACCGACGCCATCGTCATGGTCAAGGAACGTGCTGTCGCCAAGTTCGATGAAACCATCGAAATCGCCATGAACCTCGGTGTTGACCCGCGTCACGCCGACCAGATGGTCCGCGGCGTTGTAAACCTGCCGAACGGCACGGGCCGCGACGTTCGCGTTGCCGTCTTTGCTCGCGGCGCCAAGGCTGACGAAGCCAAGGCTGCCGGTGCAGACGTTGTCGGCGCTGAAGAACTGGTCGAAATCGTCCAGGGCGGCAAGATCGACTTCGATCGTTGCATCGCGACCCCGGACATGATGCCGCTCGTCGGTCGTCTCGGTAAGGTTCTCGGCCCGCGTGGCATGATGCCGAACCCGAAGGTCGGTACGGTAACCATGGACGTTGCCGGAGCCGTCAAGGCTTCCAAGGGCGGCGCAGTCGAGTTCCGCGTCGAAAAGGCCGGTATCATTCACGCCGGTATCGGCAAGGCTTCCTTCGACGCCAAGGCGCTCGAAGAAAACATCAAGGCCTTCGCTGATGCTGTCGTCAAGGCAAAGCCGACTGGCGCCAAGGGTAACTACGTCAAGCGCGTAGCGATCTCCTCGACCATGGGTCCGGGCGTCAAGATCGACCCGTCGACGGTCACGGCCTGATTTCTCCGGGGTCCCCAGGGATCCCGGTTTTAAAGAATTCCCGGTCCTTCGGGGCCGGGAGTATCCGGGGAAACCCGGATTTCCTGTCCGAGATTGCTGGTGGCTTCGGCCTTAATGTATGCCGGCATGAGACGGGTAAGACCCGAGACTTTTCTAAGGTGCAAAGCACCGCTGAAGTGTCGGTTCGAGCCTAGTGTGCCTTGTGCCTGGAGCCCTTGAGGTAACAGTGCGAGGGGACAGGATCCTCAAGCGTCGCTCGGGATCTTTTTTAAGAAGATCCCTTGAGGCAAAAGGCAAACCCGATGGGGCCTGCAGGATTGCGGTCCCGTCTACTGGAGACAGACAGTGGAAAGAGCGGAAAAACGCGAATTCGTCACAGAACTGAACGAAGTCTTCAAGGCTTCCGGTTCGGTTGTTGTGGCCCACTATGCTGGTGTCACGGTTGCGCAGATGAACGATTTTCGTTCGAAGATGCGCGCTGCTGGCGGCACCGTCAAAGTCGCGAAGAACCGCCTGGCCAAAATCGCTCTTCAGGGCACGGAGTCGGAAGGGATGTCGGACCTGTTCAAGGGTCAGACGCTCATTGCCTACAGCAATGACCCGATCACCGCTCCGAAGGTTGTCATGGATTTCGCCAAGACCAACGACAAGCTCGTTGTTCTCGGTGGCGCCATGGGTACGACCACGTTGAACGCGGATGCAGTCAAGTCGCTTGCGACCCTGCCTTCGCTGGACGAACTGCGTGCAAAGCTGCTGGGTATGATTCAGACCCCGGCTACCCGCATCGCAGGCGTTGTCCAGGCTCCGGCCGGTCAGCTGGCTCGCGTTTTCGCAGCCTATGCCAAGAAGGACGAAGCCGCTTAAGGCGGTTTTTCGCTGTTCATAATCAAACCAGTTCGAACCGAACACAAAAGGAACTAGTAAAATGGCTGATCTCGCAAAGATCGTAGAAGACCTCTCTGCTCTGACCGTTCTGGAAGCTGCTGAGCTTTCCAAGCTGCTCGAAGAAAAGTGGGGCGTTTCGGCTGCGGCTCCGGTAGCTGTTGCTGCTGTTGCTGCTGGCGGCGGTGCTGCTGCTGCTGAAGAAGAAAAGACCGAATTCGACGTTATCCTCGTCGACGCCGGCGCCAACAAGATCAACGTCATCAAGGAAGTTCGCGGCATCACCGGCCTCGGCCTCAAGGAAGCCAAGGACCTCGTCGAAGGCGCTCCGAAGCCGGTCAAGGAAGGCGTTTCCAAGGCTGAAGCTGCTGACCTCAAGAAGAAGCTTGAGGAAGCCGGCGCCAAGGTCGACGTCAAGTAATATCGGAAATGGTTGTTGGGAGAGGGCGGTATCGCTCTCTCCCAACTGCTTGTTCCTCTGAAACTATTACCCAAAAGCCGGTGAAACGGCTTTTGGGTAATGGGTTCTTCAAGAGGATGGTCTCCACCAGGGCTTCCGGCAATCCGGCCGCAGGTTCTGGCAGGCGAGACGAGATTGAACGATCCATTGATTGACGGAGCCGACTGGCCAGCGGTGTCCGTCTGTTGCAGGCCCGGATGCAAAATTGACAAGGAGCGACGATGGCTCAGACCCTATCGTTTAACGGTCGCAGGCGCGTACGCAAGTTTTTTGGTAAAATCCCAGAAGTCGCGGAAATGCCGAACCTCATCGAGGTTCAGAAGGCCTCTTATGATCAGTTCCTCATGGTCGACGAGCCGCAGGGCGGCCGTCCCGACGAGGGACTTCAAGCCGTTTTCAAGTCCGTATTCCCGATCACCGACTTCTCCGGCGCATCCATGCTGGAATTCGTTTCCTACGAATTCGAGCCGCCGAAGTTCGACGTCGACGAATGCCGTCAGCGTGACCTGACCTACGCGGCACCGCTCAAGGTGACGCTGCGCCTTATCGTGTTCGATATCGACGAGGATACCGGTGCCCGGTCGATCAAGGACATCAAGGAACAGTCGGTCTACATGGGCGACATGCCTCTGATGACCAACAACGGTACCTTCATCGTCAACGGTACCGAACGCGTTATCGTGTCCCAGATGCACCGCTCCCCGGGCGTGTTCTTCGACCACGACAAGGGCAAGAGCCACTCCTCGGGCAAGCTGCTGTTTGCTGCCCGCGTCATCCCGTACCGCGGTTCCTGGCTGGACATCGAGTTCGACGCCAAGGACATCGTTCACGCCCGTATCGACCGTCGCCGCAAGATCCCGGTGACGTCGCTGCTGATGGCGCTCGGCATGGACGGCGAGGAAATCCTCTCGACCTTCTATTCCAAGTCCACCTACGCCCGTGACGGCAAGGGCTGGCGCATTCCCTTCCAGCCGGAAACGCTGAAGGGCGCCAAGACCATTTCCGACATGATCGATGCCGACACCGGCGAAGTCGTTGTCGAAGGCGGCAAGAAGCTGACCCCGCGTCTGCTTCGCCAGCTGACCGACAAGGGCCTCAAGGCCCTCAAGGCTTCCGACGACGATCTGTACGGCAACTATCTCGCAGAAGACATGGTCAACATGTCGACCGGCGAAATCTACATGGAAGCCGGCGACGAGATCGACGAGAAGAGCCTCGCTCACCTTCTGGGCGCCGGTTTCGACGAGATCCCGGTTCTGGGCATCGATCACATCAATGTCGGCGCCTATATCCGCAACACGCTGGCGGCCGACAAGAACGAAAACCGTCAGGACGCCCTGTTCGACATCTACCGTGTCATGCGTCCGGGTGAGCCGCCGACCATGGATTCCGCGGAAGCCATGTTCAACTCGCTGTTCTTCGACGCCGAGCGCTACGACCTTTCGGCCGTCGGCCGCGTCAAGATGAACATGCGTCTCGACCTGCAGGTGGAAGATACCGTTCGCGTTCTGCGCAAGGACGACATCCTGGCTGTGGTCAAGATGCTTGTCGAACTGCGTGACGGCAAGGGCGAGATCGACGACATCGACAACCTCGGCAACCGTCGTGTTCGTTCTGTCGGCGAACTGATGGAAAACCAGTACCGTCTCGGCCTGCTCCGCATGGAGCGCGCGATCAAGGAACGCATGTCGTCGATCGAGATCGACACCGTCATGCCGCAGGACCTGATCAACGCCAAGCCGGCTGCCGCCGCCGTCCGCGAATTCTTCGGCTCCTCGCAGCTGTCGCAGTTCATGGACCAGGTGAACCCGCTTTCGGAAATCACTCACAAGCGCCGTCTTTCGGCACTTGGCCCGGGTGGTCTGACCCGCGAGCGCGCAGGCTTCGAAGTCCGCGACGTTCACCCGACCCACTATGGCCGTATTTGCCCGATCGAAACGCCGGAAGGCCCGAACATCGGTCTGATCAACTCGCTGGCCACCTTCGCCCGCGTTAACAAGTACGGCTTCATCGAAAGCCCGTACCGCAAGATCGTTGACGGCGTCGTCACCAAGGACGTGATCTACCTCTCCGCAATGGAAGAGGCCAAGTATTACGTGGCCCAGGCGAACTCCGAGCTGACGGCCGAAGGCGCGTTCGTTGAAGAGTTCGTGGTTTGCCGTCACGCCGGCGAAGTCATGCTGTCTCCGCGCGACACCATCAACCTGATGGACGTTTCGCCGAAGCAGCTCGTCTCCGTCGCAGCGGCTCTGATCCCGTTCCTCGAAAACGACGACGCCAACCGCGCTCTGATGGGCTCGAACATGCAGCGTCAGGCCGTTCCGCTCCTGCGTGCGGAAGCTCCGTTCGTCGGTACCGGCATGGAGCCGGTGGTTGCCCGTGACTCCGGCGCAGCTATCGCTGCCCGTCGTGGCGGCGTTGTCGACCAGGTCGATGCGACCCGTATCGTTATCCGCGCCACCGAAGACCTCGATCCGTCGAAGTCCGGCGTCGATATCTACCGCCTGATGAAGTTCCAGCGTTCGAACCAGAACACCTGCGTCAACCAGCGCCCGCTGGTTTCAGTCGGTGACGTTCTGAACAAGGGCGACATCATCGCTGACGGTCCGTCGACGGATCTGGGCGATCTGGCTCTCGGCCGCAACGCGCTCGTCGCGTTCATGCCGTGGAACGGTTACAACTACGAAGACTCGATCCTGATGTCCGAGCGTATCGTAGCCGACGACGTGTTCACCTCCATCCACATCGAGGAATTCGAAGTGATGGCGCGTGACACCAAGCTTGGTCCGGAAGAAATCACGCGCGACATTCCGAACGTTTCGGAAGAAGCGCTGAAGAACCTCGACGAAGCCGGTATCGTCTACATCGGTGCGGAAGTCGCTCCGGGTGACATTCTCGTCGGTAAGATCACGCCGAAGGGCGAAAGCCCGATGACGCCGGAAGAAAAGCTTCTGCGCGCCATCTTCGGTGAAAAGGCTTCCGACGTTCGCGATACCTCCATGCGCATGCCTCCGGGCACGTTCGGCACCATCGTCGAAGTTCGCGTCTTCAATCGCCACGGCGTTGAGAAGGACGAACGTGCGATGGCGATCGAGCGCGAGGAAATCGAACGTCTCGCCAAGGACCGCGACGACGAACAGGCGATCCTCGACCGTAACGTCTACGGCCGTCTGCTCGACATGCTGCGTGGTCAGGTTTCGGTTGCCGGTCCGAAAGGCTTCAAGAAGGGCGTCGAGCTCTCGAATGCGGTCGTTTCCGAATACCCGCGTTCGCAGTGGTGGATGTTTGCCGTCGAGGACGAGAAGGTCCAGGGCGAGATCGAAGCCCTGCGTGGCCAGTACGACGAATCCAAGTCGCGCCTTGAACAGCGCTTCATGGACAAGGTCGAAAAGGTCCAGCGCGGCGACGAAATGCCTCCGGGCGTCATGAAGATGGTCAAGGTCTTCGTTGCTGTGAAGCGCAAGATCCAGCCGGGCGACAAGATGGCCGGCCGTCACGGTAACAAGGGTGTCGTCTCGCGTATCGTGCCTGTCGAAGACATGCCGTTTCTCGAAGACGGTACGCATGTCGATATCTGCTTGAACCCGCTCGGCGTTCCTTCGCGAATGAACGTTGGCCAGATCCTCGAGACCCACCTTGCCTGGGCTTGCGCAGGCATGGGCAAGAAGATCGGCGAGCTGCTCGACGAGTATCGGAAGACGATGGACATTACCGACCTGAAGACGGAGTTGACGGAAGTCTACGCGTCGCAGGCCAAGGATGAAGTCTCCAACTTCGACGATGCTTCGCTCGTCAAGCTGGCGGAACAGTCCCGCAAGGGTGTCTCCATCGCAACGCCGGTCTTCGACGGTGCGCATGAGCCCGACGTTGCGTCCATGCTGACGCGCGCCGGCCTGCATTCGTCGGGTCAGTCGGTTCTGTACGATGGTCGTACCGGCGAGCCCTTCGACCGCAAGGTCACCGTTGGCTACATGTACATGATCAAGCTCAACCACCTGGTTGACGACAAGATCCACGCCCGTTCGATCGGTCCTTACTCGCTCGTTACCCAGCAGCCGCTGGGCGGCAAGGCGCAGTTCGGCGGTCAGCGCTTCGGGGAAATGGAAGTCTGGGCTCTGGAAGCTTACGGCGCCGCCTACACCCTGCAGGAAATGCTGACGGTGAAGTCGGACGACGTGGCCGGTCGTACCAAGGTCTACGAAGCGATCGTCCGTGGCGACGACACCTTCGAGGCCGGCATTCCGGAGAGCTTCAACGTTCTCGTCAAGGAAATGCGGTCGCTGGGTCTCAGCGTCGAGCTTGAGAACTCCAAGGTCGATGCCGCAGCCGAAGCCAGCCTGCCCGACGCGGCGGAATGATGTTTTGACAAGGCGTGCGCTGTCGCAAGGCAGCGCACGTATCCCGCTCTCCGGACTTTCGGAAGGGCAGGGAGTTTCGCCGCATTTTGCGGTTATTGTCATTCTAAGGCCTGATGCGGTGGCCCGGGAATTCGCCGCTTTCAGTGCCAAGCAAGGGCACATCGCCCGTTAAGGAGATAGGCATGAACCAAGAGGTCATGAACCTTTTCAACCCGCAGGTGCCGGCACAGCACTTCGATTCCATCCGGATCTCGATCGCGAGCCCGGAAAAGATTCTCTCCTGGTCCTATGGCGAGATCAAGAAGCCCGAGACCATCAACTACCGTACGTTCAAGCCGGAGCGTGACGGTCTCTTCTGCGCGCGCATCTTCGGACCGATCAAGGACTACGAGTGCCTGTGCGGCAAGTACAAGCGCATGAAGTACAAGGGCATCATCTGCGAAAAGTGCGGCGTCGAAGTCACGCTGTCGCGCGTTCGCCGCGAGCGCATGGGCCATATCGAGCTCGCAGCGCCGGTTGCCCACATCTGGTTCCTGAAGTCGCTTCCCTCGCGCATCTCGACCCTGCTCGACATGACGCTGAAGGATGTCGAGCGCGTTCTCTATTTCGAGAACTACATCGTGACCGAGCCGGGCCTGACCTCGCTCAAGGAAAACCAGCTTCTCAGCGAAGAAGAATACATGATGGCCGTCGACGAGTTCGGCGAAGACCAGTTCACCGCCATGATCGGTGCTGAAGCCATCTATGAAATGCTCGCTTCGATGAACCTCGAGAAGATTGCTGGCGATCTGCGTTCCGAGCTTGCCGACACCACGTCGGACCTCAAGCAGAAGAAGCTGATGAAGCGCCTGAAGATCGTCGAGAACTTCATGGAATCCGGCAACCGCCCTGAATGGATGATCATGAAGGTCGTCCCGGTCATCCCGCCGGACCTGCGCCCGCTGGTTCCGCTCGATGGCGGCCGCTTTGCGACGTCCGACCTGAACGATCTCTATCGTCGCGTCATCAACCGTAACAACCGTCTGAAGCGCCTGATCGAACTGCGCGCTCCGGGCATCATCATCCGCAACGAAAAGCGCATGCTGCAGGAATCTGTAGACGCGCTGTTCGACAACGGCCGCCGTGGCCGCGTCATCACCGGCGCCAACAAGCGTCCGCTGAAGTCGCTGTCCGACATGCTCAAGGGCAAGCAGGGCCGCTTCCGCCAGAACCTGCTCGGCAAGCGCGTCGACTATTCCGGCCGTTCGGTCATCGTGACCGGTCCGGAACTCAAGCTGCATCAGTGCGGCCTGCCGAAGAAGATGGCGCTCGAACTGTTCAAGCCGTTCATCTACGCCCGTCTCGACGCGAAGGGTTACTCCTCGACCGTCAAGCAGGCCAAGAAGCTGGTTGAAAAGGAAAAGCCGGAAGTCTGGGATATCCTCGATGAGGTCATCCGCGAGCATCCGGTTCTCCTGAACCGTGCACCGACGCTGCACCGCCTGGGCATCCAGGCCTTCGAACCAACCCTGGTCGAAGGCAAGGCCATCCAGCTGCACCCGCTCGTCTGCACCGCCTTCAACGCCGACTTCGACGGCGACCAGATGGCCGTTCACGTGCCGCTGTCGCTCGAAGCCCAGCTTGAAGCGCGCGTGCTGATGATGTCGACCAACAACATCCTGCATCCGGCAAACGGCGCCCCGATCATCGTTCCTTCGCAGGACATGGTTCTCGGCCTCTACTACCTGTCGATCCTGAACCAGAACGAGCCGGGCGAAGGCATGGCCTTCTCCGACATGGGCGAGCTGCAGCATGCTCTGGAAAACAAGGTCGTTACGCTGCATGCCAAGATCAAGGGCCGCTTCAAGACCGTGGACGCCGATGGCAACCCGGTTTCGAAGATCTTCGACACCACTCCGGGTCGTCTGATCATCGGCGAGCTGCTGCCGAAGAACGTCAACGTGCCGTTCGACATCTGCAACCAGGAAATGACCAAGAAGAACATCTCCAAGATGATCGACACGGTCTACCGCCATTGCGGCCAGAAGGACACGGTCATTTTCTGTGACCGCATCATGCAGCTCGGCTTCGCCCATGCATGCCGCGCCGGCATTTCGTTCGGCAAGGACGACATGGTCATTCCGGACAGCAAGGCCAAGATCGTCGGCGATACCGAAGCTCTGGTGAAGGAATACGAGCAGCAGTACAACGACGGCCTGATCACTCAGGGCGAGAAGTACAACAAGGTCGTTGACGCATGGGGCAAGGCTACCGAAAAGGTCGCCGAGGACATGATGGCCCGCATCAAGGCCGTCGAGTTCGATCCGGAAACCAACCGCCAGAAGCCGATGAACGCCATCTACATGATGTCGCACTCGGGTGCTCGTGGTTCTCCGAACCAGATGCGTCAGCTGGGCGGCATGCGCGGCCTCATGGCCAAGCCGTCGGGCGAAATCATCGAGACCCCGATCATCTCGAACTTCAAGGAAGGCCTGACCGTTAACGAGTACTTCAACTCGACCCACGGTGCCCGTAAGGGCCTTGCAGACACCGCTCTGAAGACCGCGAACTCGGGTTACCTGACCCGTCGTCTCGTCGACGTCGCGCAGGATTGCATCGTCAACCTCGTGGATTGCGGCACCGACAAGGGCCTCACCATGACGGCAATCGTCGATGCCGGTCAGGTGGTTGCCTCCATCGGCGCCCGCGTTCTGGGTCGTACCGCTCTGGATGACATCGATCATCCGGTCACGGGTGCCCGCATCGTCGATGCCGGCCGCATGATTCTCGAAGCCGATGTCATCGAAATCGAGAAGGCTGGTATTCAGTCGATCCGTATCCGTTCGGCACTGACCTGCGCGGTACAGACGGGCGTTTGCTCGGTTTGCTACGGTCGAGATCTCGCCCGCGGTACGCCGGTCAACATGGGTGAAGCCGTCGGTGTTATCGCCGCTCAGTCGATCGGTGAGCCGGGTACCCAGCTTACCATGCGTACCTTCCACCTTGGCGGCACTGCCAACGTGGTCGACCAGTCGTTCCTTGAAGCATCGTACGAAGGTACGATCGCGATCAAGAACCGCAACCTGCTGCGGAACTCCGAAGGCAATCTCATTGCCATGGGCCGCAACATGGCGATCACCATTCTGGACGAACGCGGCGTTGAGCGTTCCTCCCAGCGTGTCGCTTACGGTTCGAAGGTCTTCGTGGACGACGCCGACAAGGTACGTCGCGGTCAGCGTCTCGCCGAGTGGGATGCCTACACCCGTCCGATGATGACGGAAGTGGAAGGTATCGTGCACTTCGAGGACGTCGTCGACGGTCTCTCCGTTTCGGAAGCGACCGACGAATCGACCGGCATCACCAAGCGTCAGGTTATCGACTGGCGTTCGACCCCGCGTGGCGCCGACCTCAAGCCGGCGATCGTCATCAAGGATGCTTCCGGCAATGTCGTGAAGCTTTCCCGCGGTGGCGAGGCCCGCTTCCAGCTCTCGGTCGACGCGATCCTGTCGGTCGAACCCGGCCAGAAGGTCTCCCAGGGTGACGTTCTCGCCCGTTCGCCGCTCGAAAGCGCCAAGACCAAGGACATCACCGGTGGTCTGCCGCGCGTTGCCGAACTGTTCGAAGCCCGTCGTCCGAAGGATCACGCCATCATCGCTGAGATCGATGGTACGATCCGCCTCGGTCGCGACTACAAGAACAAGCGTCGCGTCATCATCGAGCCGGCGGAAGACGGTGTCGAGCCGGTCGAGTACCTGATCCCGAAGGGCAAGCCCTTCCATCTTCAGGACGGCGACTACATCGAAAAGGGTGACTATATCCTCGACGGTAACCCGGCTCCGCACGACATCCTGGCGATCAAGGGCGTGGAAGCACTCGCTTCCTACCTCGTGAACGAAATCCAGGAAGTCTACCGACTGCAGGGCGTTGTGATCAACGACAAGCACATCGAGGTGATCGTTCGCCAGATGCTGCAGAAGGTCGAGATCACCGACTCCGGCGACAGCCAGTACATCGTCGGCGACAATGTCGACCGCATCGAACTGGATGACGTCAACGAGCGTCTGATCGAGGAAGGCAAGAAGCCGGCTTACGGCGATCCGGTCCTTCTCGGTATCACCAAGGCCTCGCTGCAGACCCCGTCGTTCATCTCGGCTGCATCCTTCCAGGAAACCACCAAGGTTCTTACGGAAGCTGCGATCGCCGGCAAGACCGACACGCTGCAGGGCCTGAAGGAAAACGTCATCGTTGGCCGCCTCATCCCGGCCGGTACCGGCGGCACCATGACGCAGATCCGCCGTATCGCGACGAACCGCGACGACCTCATTCTCGAGGAACGCCGCAAGGGTACGGGCGCGGATCTCGCTACTCCGATGCTGCAGGATCTCGCTTCGGCCGAGAACGCTCCGGCCGCGGAATAAGGCGAATCGGGCGGTGCGCTTTTGTCGCACCGCACACTTGACGATTGAAAGGCGCTCGGGGCTTCCGGGCGCCTTTTTTCATTGCACCCCACATCCGTCGGCATTAAGCATTGATCGAGCGCAAAGCTGCGATTTAGAATTATTCTAATATGAGTCCCGTTCACAACGAACGGAGGCTATTATGAAAAGACTACTGACATCGGTCGCAGTGTTGCTTCTGGCAACCTCGGCGTTTTCCGCCGATCCTGTCCCTGCGGACCTCAGGGAAACTGCACTCAGCACTTTCAAACCTTTGCCGTCCACCATCCCGGCGGTAGCCAACAATCCGATCACGCCCGAGAAGATCGCCCTCGGAAAGGCGTTGTTCTTCGATCCTCGCATGTCGGCATCGGGCGTTTTCTCGTGCAATTCCTGCCACAACCTGGCAACAGGCGGTGACGACAACCTTGAGACTTCGATCGGCCATGGCTGGCAGAAGGGCCCGCGCAATGCGCCGACCGCACTCAACGCGGTTTTCAACATTGCCCAGTTCTGGGATGGTCGTGCAGAAGACCTGAAGGCTCAGGCCAAGGGGCCGGTGCAGGCCGGCGTGGAAATGGCGAATACCCCGACCCAGGTCGTGGCGACGCTGAAGTCGATGCCGCAATATGTCGAATGGTTCAAGGCGGCCTTCCCGGGCGAGGAAGATCCGGTCACCTTCGACAATTTTGCCAAGGCGATCGAGGCATTCGAAGCAACTCTGATCACGCCCGCACCGTTCGACGCCTATCTGAACGGTGATGATGGCGCCATGACCACGGAACAGAAGCAGGGCCTGGCGCTCTTCATGGATAAGGGATGTTCGTCCTGCCATACCGGCATCAATGTCGGCGGCGAGGGGTATTACCCCTTCGGTTTGATCGAGAAGCCCGGTGCTGACGTTCTACCCGAAAACGACAAGGGGCGCTTTGCCGTCACCAACACTGCGGACGACTCCTACGTCTTCCGCGCCGCACCTCTGCGCAACGTCGCCCTGACGGCTCCTTACTTCCATTCCGGCAAGGTCTGGAACCTCAAGCAGGCCGTTGCCATCATGGGTACGGCCCAGTTGGGTGAGGAACTGAACGATGAAGAAGTCAACCTGATCGTCGCATTCCTCGACTCGCTGACTGGCAAGATGCCGGAAGTCAGCTATCCGGTGCTGCCCGCCGAAACGGACGCCACACCCAAGCCGAGCGGCGAGGTGGTCAAGAACTGATCCGGCGTGAATGCCAAAAAAGAGGAGGGCCGCCGGAAATCCGGCGGCCCTCCTGCATTATGAGAGAAAACTCAGTTGAAGCGAATGATCGCGACTTCGCCTTCGAGGGCACCCTGATACGCCGAGGCATGCGGCTCTTCATCCGGCGGAGCGGTGACCATTCCAATCTGGTCGAGGTCTGCCTCGAGGAAACCTTCCTCTGCCAGAGCGTTGAGGGCCGCACGAACGGCAGAATCGTCATCGGCTGCGGTCAGCATGATATGCAGGTCGATGCCTTCGTCGCCTTCGACCTCGTAGGCCTTGGCGATGATGATGAACACCATCGGCTCGTCGAAATTGTTGTCGTTGTCTGGCGTGGAGATCATCGTGTTGGTCTTTTCCGGCCTGGTTGATTCCCCCGGTCGAATCGAGAGGGGAAGGAGAGGGGCGCCCCATTCGGCTTTCGCCATTATCTAGGGTGTTTTGATCGAATGCCAAAGGCAATTTATTGCAACCCGTCCGTTTTGGGTGCAGAAGGGGTGTCACAGCGGCGCGGAGGCCCTGCGTTCCGGCATTAAATTGCGATAGAGACTTGACGGAACCGGGTGAAAACAGTAGTACGCCCGCCATCGGAGCCTATGTGAGGTTAGGCTTTTCGGAACGTCTCGTTCCGGAGTTCGCCTCAAACAGGGTCCTTTTCGCACGTTGACGAACACAAATGCCGCACGCAAGACGCGCCGAGTGTGCGTCCTCTGCTTTCTGTGGTCCATCCGTGAATAGCGGATAGGGCCACATTTTGCGCATGAAGGAAATTGTGCGATCGCTGCCGGCAACGGCTAAACGGGGCCTGAGAGGGCTTTAGAGACAAGATTTTGCAAGGGATGGGTATATGCCTACCGTAAACCAGCTTATCCGCAAGCCGCGTCAGGCACAGGTAAAGCGCAACAAGGTTCCTGCTCTGCAGGAAAATCCGCAGAAGCGCGGCGTTTGCACCCGCGTCTACACCACGACCCCGAAGAAGCCGAACTCGGCTCTGCGTAAGGTCGCCAAGATCCGCCTGACCAATGGCTTCGAAGTCATCGGCTACATTCCGGGTGAAGGTCACAACCTGCAGGAACACTCCGTCGTCATGATCCGTGGCGGTCGTGTAAAGGACTTGCCGGGTGTGCGTTACCACATCATCCGCGGCGTTCTCGATACCCAGGGTGTCAAGAACCGTAAGCAGCGCCGTTCGAAGTACGGTGCAAAGCGTCCGAAGTAATTCGGCAATCAGATTTAACGGCGCTGCGCGAGGTTCTCCGCGTGGTATAGCGTCATCAAAAGTTGAGAGACAAATAGTATGTCCCGTCGCCATAGTGCAGAAAAGCGCGAAATCAATCCGGATCCGAAGTTCGGCGATCTCGTTGTCACCAAGTTCATGAACGCCATCATGCTTCACGGCAAGAAGTCCGTCGCCGAAAGCATCGTTTACGGCGCGTTCGATTCGGTTCAGGGCAAGCTGAAGCAGGAGCCGCTCGGTGTCTTCCATCAGGCGCTCGATAACATCGCGCCGCATGTTGAAGTTCGCTCCCGCCGCGTCGGTGGTGCGACCTACCAGGTTCCGGTAGATGTTCGCCCCGAGCGTCGTCAGGCTCTTGCCATCCGTTGGCTCATCGCTGCTGCCCGCAAGCGCAACGAGACCACCATGATCGATCGCCTCTGCGGCGAACTCATGGACGCCGCCAACAACCGTGGCTCTGCTGTCAAGAAGCGTGAAGACACGCACAAGATGGCTGACGCGAACCGCGCCTTCTCGCATTACCGCTGGTAATCCAACGATCGAATATTGAAAGGCAGTCCGTATGGCTCGCGAATATAAAATCGAAGACTACCGCAATTTTGGCATCATGGCCCACATCGATGCCGGCAAGACCACGACTACCGAGCGTATCCTTTACTACACCGGTAAGTCGCACAAGATCGGCGAAGTGCACGACGGCGCTGCTACCATGGACTGGATGGAGCAGGAGCAGGAACGCGGCATCACCATCACGTCCGCTGCTACCACGACCTTCTGGAAGGGTCGCGACGGCAAGATGCGCCGCTTCAACATCATCGACACCCCCGGCCACGTTGACTTCACCATCGAAGTCGAACGTTCGCTGCGCGTTCTCGACGGTGCGATCGCTCTTCTCGATGCCAACGCCGGCGTAGAGCCGCAGACGGAAACCGTCTGGCGTCAGGCTGAGAAGTACAATGTTCCGCGCATGATCTTCTGCAACAAGATGGACAAGACCGGCGCGGACTTCTACCGCTCGGTCGAGATGATCAAGACCCGTCTTGGCGCAACCGCTGTCGTCATGCAGCTCCCTATCGGTGCAGAAACCGAATTCAAGGGTGTTGTCGACCTGATCGAGATGAACGCGCTCGTATGGCGCGATGAGTCCTTGGGCGCTGCCTGGGACGTCGTCGAAATCCCGGCTGACCTGAAGGAAAAGGCTGAAGAATATCGCGAAAAGCTGATCGAGACCGTTGTCGAGATCGACGAAGAAGCGATGGAAGCCTACCTCAACGGCGATCTGCCCGACAACGACAAGATCCGCGAACTCGTTCGCCGCGGTACCATCGACGTGAAGTTCCATCCGATGTTCTGCGGTACCGCGTTCAAGAACAAGGGCGTTCAGCCGCTTCTCGACGCTGTTGTCGACTATCTGCCGTCGCCGCTCGACATTCCGGCGATCAAGGGTATCGACTTCAAGACCGAAGCCGAAATCGAGCGTCACGCTGACGACAACGAGCCTCTCTCGATGCTCGCGTTCAAGATCATGAACGACCCCTTCGTCGGTTCGCTGACCTTCGCACGCATCTACTCCGGCAAGCTCGAAAAGGGTTCGTCGGTTCTGAACACGGTCAAGGACAAGCGCGAGCGCGTCGGCCGTATGCTCCAGATGCACTCCAACAGCCGTGAAGACATCGAAGAAGCCTTTGCAGGCGACATCGTTGCTCTTGCTGGCCTGAAGGAAACCACCACGGGTGACACGCTCTGCGATCCGCTGAAGCCGGTTATCCTCGAGCGCATGGAATTCCCCGAGCCGGTCATCCAGATCGCCATCGAGCCGAAGTCCAAGGGCGACCAGGAAAAGATGGGCCTCGCGCTCAACCGTCTGGCTGCAGAAGATCCGTCCTTCCGCGTGAAGACGGACCAGGAATCGGGTCAGACGATCATCGCTGGCATGGGCGAACTTCACCTCGACATCATCGTCGACCGCATGCGTCGCGAGTTCAAGGTTGAAGCCAACGTCGGTGCTCCGCAGGTTGCTTACCGCGAAACCATCACGCGTCAGCACGAAGAAGACTACACGCACAAGAAGCAGTCCGGTGGTACCGGTCAGTTCGCGCGCGTCAAGATCGTCTTCGAACCGAACCCGGATGGCGAAGATTTCGTCTTCGAATCCAAGATCGTCGGCGGTGCTGTTCCGAAGGAATACATCCCGGGCGTTCAGAAGGGTATCGAAAGCGTTCTGTCTTCCGGTCCGCTCGCTGGCTTCCCGATGCTCGGCGTCAAGGCCACCCTCATCGACGGTGCCTTCCATGACGTTGACTCGTCGGTTCTCGCCTTCGAAATCGCATCGCGTGCCTGCTTCCGTGAAGCAGCCAAGAAGGCCGGCGCTCAGCTGCTCGAGCCGATGATGAAGGTCGAAGTCGTAACGCCGGAAGACTACGTCGGTGACGTTATCGGTGACCTGAACTCCCGCCGTGGTCAGATCCAGGGTCAGGAACAGCGCGGCATCGCGATCGTCATCAACGCTCACGTACCGCTGGCGAACATGTTCAAGTATGTCGACAACCTGCGCTCCATGTCTCAGGGCCGTGCACAGTACTCGATGACCTTCGATCACTACGCACCGGTTCCGTCGAACGTCGCAACCGAAATCCAGGCAAAGTACTCCGGTCAGAAGTAATCGGAATACCAGCTTGAAATACGCCTCGGCCTCGGGCCGGGGCGATCACACGAATTGGAGCCCTCTGGGCTCAAGAAGAATGGAGAGCCCGAAATGGCAAAGAGTAAGTTTGAGCGCACGAAGCCGCACGTTAACATCGGCACGATTGGCCACGTTGACCATGGCAAGACGTCTCTGACGGCAGCGATCACGAAGTTTTTCGGCGAATTCAAGGCCTATGACCAGATTGACGCGGCTCCGGAAGAGAAGGCACGCGGCATCACCATCTCGACGGCGCACGTTGAGTACGAGACAGCGAACCGCCACTACGCGCACGTTGACTGCCCCGGCCACGCCGACTACGTCAAGAACATGATCACCGGTGCTGCGCAGATGGACGGCGCGATCCTGGTTTGCTCTGCCGCTGACGGCCCGATGCCGCAGACGCGCGAGCACATCCTGCTCGCTCGCCAGGTTGGCGTTCCGGCCATCGTTGTGTTCCTGAACAAGGTCGACCAGGTTGACGACGCGGAACTTCTGGAGCTCGTCGAGCTTGAAGTTCGCGAACTTCTGTCTTCGTACGACTTCCCGGGCGACGACATCCCGGTGGTCAAGGGCTCTGCTCTTGCCGCTCTGGAAGACTCCAACAAGGAAATCGGCGAAAACGCGATCCGCAAGCTGATGGAAGAAGTCGACGCGTACATTCCGACCCCGGAACGTCCGATCGACCAGCCGTTCCTGATGCCGATCGAAGACGTGTTCTCGATCTCGGGCCGTGGTACGGTTGTGACCGGCCGCGTCGAGCGCGGTATCGTCAAGGTTGGTGAAGAAGTCGAGATCGTCGGCATCCGTCCGACGTCGAAGACGACGGTGACCGGCGTTGAAATGTTCCGCAAGCTTCTCGACCAGGGCCAGGCCGGCGACAACATCGGCGCACTGGTTCGCGGTGTTAACCGTGACGGCGTCGAGCGTGGTCAGATCCTGTGCAAGCCGGGCTCTGTCAAGCCGCACAAGAAGTTCATGGCCGAAGCCTACATCCTGACGAAGGAAGAAGGCGGCCGTCATACGCCGTTCTTCACGAACTACCGTCCGCAGTTCTACTTCCGCACGACGGACGTGACGGGTATCGTTACGCTTCCGGAAGGCACGGAAATGGTCATGCCGGGCGACAACGTCACGGTTGCGGTTGAGCTGATCGTTCCGATCGCGATGGAAGAAAAGCTGCGCTTCGCTATCCGCGAAGGCGGCCGTACCGTCGGCGCCGGCATCGTCGCTTCCATCATCGAGTGATTGAATTCGGAGCGGCGGGAAATTGCCGCTCCGTTTCTCAGTATTCGGTTGACGAATCTTTGCTGGCATTGTATGTGCCGGCCACGAAGAAAGCGGACAGCGGTTTCGTTGTCCGATTTTCGCTGCGTTGAGTCGATCTCTTGAAGGTCGAGACCTGGCAGGTTTCTGAGAATAGCAAGTGACAGGGGCGCCTTCACGGTGTCCCTGTGATTTTTGATAATCCGGGGCCGACCAGTAATTGGTAATTCACTGTCTCTGCGTATGCGGGACGCAAGAAAACGAACAAGGACAAGTCGAATGAACGGCCAGAATATCCGCATCCGCCTCAAGGCGTTTGATCACCGGGTTCTCGATGCCTCCACGCGGGAGATTGTTTCGACCGCAAAGCGCACCGGTGCAAGCGTTCGCGGCCCGGTACCGCTTCCGACTCGCATTGAAAAATTTACTGTTAACCGTTCGCCTCACGTCGACAAGAAGAGCCGCGAACAGTTCGAGATGCGCACGCATAAGCGTCTTCTCGATATCGTTGATCCGACCCCGCAGACCGTTGACGCTCTGATGAAGCTCGACCTTGCTGCCGGCGTAGACGTCGAGATCAAGCTCTAAGAAGGAATTCCGGCGAGAGCCGAAATAACAAGGAAGGTACGTGGCAAGACCTGCCAACGACTTCTCGAAACGGGAAACCGCATGGCCTGGAAGGGCCGGAACGGAATCCTTAAACAAAGAGGCAGGGAAGGGGCTTTCGGGCTCTGACTCGACTCTCAAGAGGAATGAACCAATGCGTTCAGGTGTGATTGCACAGAAAGTGGGAATGACCCGCGTCTATAACGACGCCGGCGAGCATGTCCCGGTAACAGTTCTGCGTTTGGATAACGTACAGGTCGTTGCCCAGCGCACTGTCGAGAAAAACGGCTACACGGCCGTCCAGCTCGGCGCTGGCCAGGCGAAGGTCAAGAATACTTCGAAGGCGATGCGCGGCAATTTTGCTGCTGCCTCCGTTGAGCCGAAGGCGAAGCTCGTCGAGTTCCGCGTTTCGGAAGACAATCTGATCGATGTCGGCTCCCAGCTCACCGCAGGCCATTTTTCGGCCGGCCAGCTGGTTGATGTCACCGGCACGACCATCGGTAAGGGTTTTGCTGGTGCGATGAAGCGCCACAACTTCGGTGGTCTGCGCGCAACCCACGGTGTTTCGGTTTCGCACCGTTCGCACGGTTCGACCGGTAACAACCAGGATCCGGGCAAGGTCTGGAAGGGCAAGCGCATGGCTGGTCACATGGGCCAGACCCGCGTCACCACCCAGAATCTTGAAGTCGTTTCGACCGATGAAGATCGTGGTCTGATCCTTGTGAAGGGCGCTGTTCCCGGTTCGAAGGGTTCCTGGATCATCGTGCGCGACGCCGTAAAGTCGGCGAAGTAAGGAGCCAAACCAATGGAATTGAACGTCAAGACCCTCGAGGGCAAGGACGCCGGCAAGGTTTCTCTGTCGGATGCGATTTTCGGCCTTGAGCCGCGCGAAGACATCATTGCCCGTGTGATCCGTTGGCAGCTGGCAAACAAGCGCCAGGGCACCCACAAGATCAAGACCCGTGGCGAAGTCTCCCGCACCGGCTCCAAGATGTACAAGCAGAAGGGTACGGGCCGCGCTCGTCACCATTCGGCTCGCGCTCCGCAGTTCCGCGGCGGTGGTAAGGCTCACGGCCCGGTTGTTCGCAGCCATGCTCATGACCTGCCGAAGAAGGTTCGCGCTCTCGCTCTGCGTCACGCTCTGTCCGCCAAGCTGAAGTCTGAAGACCTCATCATCGTCGACCAGCTCGTCGCTGCTGAAGCAAAGACCAAGGCTCTGATCGGCAGCTTCGCTTCGCTCGGCCTCACCAACGCACTCGTAATCGGCGGCGCCGAGATCGATGGCAATTTCAAGCTCGCTGCCGCAAACATCCCGAACGTCGATGTTCTGCCGGTTCAGGGCATCAACGTTTACGACATCCTGCGTCGCGGCAAGCTCGTGCTTTCCAAGGCTGCGGTTGAAGCTCTGGAGGAGCGGTTCAAATGACTGATCTTCGCCACTACGACGTGATCGTATCTCCGTCGATCACTGAAAAGTCGACCCTGGTATCCGAACAGAACCAGGTCGTCTTCAACGTCGCCAAGGGTGCAAGCAAGCCGGAAATCAAGGCTGCTGTCGAAGCGCTCTTCGGTGTCAAGGTCACCGCCGTGAACACGCTGCTCCGCAAGGGCAAGATCAAGCGTTTCCGCGGCTTCGCCGGCAAGCAGAAGGACGTCAAGAAGGCGATCGTAACGCTCGCCGAAGGTCAGTCCATCGACGTGTCGACGGGCGTCTGAGGTAGGGAACAAGAAAATGGCATTGAAAAATTTCAATCCGACCACTCCGAGCCAGCGTCAGCTCGTCATCGTCGACCGTTCGGGCCTGTACAAGGGCAAGCCGGTCAAGGCGCTGACGGAGGGTCTCTCCAAGAGCGGTGGCCGTAACAACCTCGGTCGCATCACCGCTCGCTTCATCGGCGGTGGTCACAAGCGCACCTACCGTCTCGTTGACTTCAAGCGTCGCAAGTTCGACGTGGAAGGCACCGTTGAGCGTCTGGAATACGACCCGAACCGCACCGCGTTCATCGCCCTCGTCACCTACACGGATGGCGAACAGGCCTACATCCTGGCTCCGCAGCGCCTCGCTGCCGGCGACAAGGTCATCGCTTCCGACAAGGCTGTCGACGTAAAGCCCGGCAACACCATGCCGCTGCAGTACATCCCGGTCGGCTCGATCGTCCACAACGTCGAAATGAAGCCGGGCAAGGGCGGTCAGATCGCCCGTTCGGCTGGCACCTACGTGCAGCTCGTCGGCCGCGATGCCGGCATGGCTATCCTGCGCCTGAACTCTGGCGAACAGCGCCTCGTTCCGGGCTCGTGCCTGGCTACCGTTGGTGCCGTTTCCAACCCGGATCACGGCAACATCAACGACGGTAAGGCCGGTCGTACCCGCTGGCGCGGCAAGACTCCGCATAACCGCGGCGTTGTCATGAACCCGGTCGACCACCCGCACGGTGGTGGTGAAGGCCGCACGTCCGGTGGTCGTCACCCGGTTTCGCCGTGGGGCAAGCCGACCAAGGGCAAGCGCACCCGTTCGAACAAGTCGACCGACAAGTTCATCATGCGCTCGCGCCACCTGAAGAAGAAGTAAGAGAGGTTAGTCAGAAATGGCTCGTTCAGTATGGAAAGGCCCGTTCGTCGACGGCTATCTTCTCAAGAAGGCTGAGAAGGTTCGCGAAGGCGGTCGCGCTGAAGTGATCAAGATGTGGAGCCGTCGCTCCACCATCCTGCCCCAGTTCGTCGGTCTCACCTTCGGCGTCTACAACGGCAGCAAGCATGTTCCGGTCAGCGTCAACGAAGACATGGTCGGACACAAGTTCGGTGAATTCGCTCCGACCCGGACCTACTACGGTCACGGTGCGGACAAGAAGGCGAAGAGGAAGTAATCATGGGCAAGGCAAAAGCCGAACGCCGGCTGAAGGACAACGAGGCGCAGGCAGTTGCGCGCACGCTCCGCGTCAGCCCCCAGAAGCTCAACCTGGTTGCCGCGCTGATCCGCGGCAAGAAGGTTGACCGCGCTCTGGCCGACCTCGAGTTTTCGCGCAAGCGGATCGCCGGCAGCGTCAAGAAGACGCTCGAGTCTGCAATCGCAAACGCCGAAAACAACCACGACCTCGACGTTGACCAGCTCATCGTCGCGGAAGCCTACGTCGGCAAGTCGATCGTCATGAAGCGTTTCCACGCTCGTGGCCGCGGCCGCGCATCGCGCATCGAAAAGCCGTTCGCACACCTCACCATCGTCGTGCGCGAAGTCGAAGCCAAAGTGGAGGCCGCATAATGGGTCAGAAAATCAATCCGATCGGTTTCCGTCTGGGCATCAACCGTACGTGGGATAGCCGCTGGTTCGCCGACAACGCCGAATACGGCAAGCTGCTTCACGAGGATCTGAAGATCCGCGCTTACCTGATGGAAGAACTGAAGCAGGCCGGTATCGCCAAGGTGGTCATCGAGCGTCCGCACAAGAAGTGCCGCGTCACGATCCACTCGGCTCGTCCGGGCCTGATCATCGGCAAGAAGGGCGCGGATATCGAAAAGCTCCGCAAGAAGCTTTCCGAAATGACCAGCTCCGAAACGCACCTCAACATCGTTGAAGTTCGTAAGCCGGAAGTCGACGCAACCCTGGTTGCTCAGTCGATCGCTCAGCAGCTCGAGCGTCGTATCGCTTTCCGTCGTGCGATGAAGCGCGCTGTCCAGTCGGCCATGCGTCTTGGCGCCGAAGGCATCAAGATCACCTGCGCCGGCCGTCTCGGTGGTGCGGAAATCGCTCGTACTGAATGGTATCGCGAAGGTCGCGTTCCGCTGCATACGCTGCGTGCGGACATCGACTACGGTACGGCTGAAGCCGAAACCGCTTACGGCATCTGCGGCGTGAAGGTCTGGATCTTCAAGGGCGAAATCCTTGAGCACGATCCGATGGCTTCCGAACGTCGCGCACTCGAGGGTGACGCGCAGGGTCCGGCAAGCCGTGAACGTGGCGAACGCCGCCGCGAGAACGCTTGATTGTCGCTGGCGAAAGATAAGTTCGGAGAAACAAGAAAATGTTGCAGCCAAAGCGTACAAAATATCGCAAGCAGTTCAAGGGCCGCATCAAGGGTGTAGCCAAGGGCGGTTTCGACCTGGCATTCGGCGAGTTCGGTCTCAAGTCTCTTGAGCCGAACCGCGTCAACGCCCGCGAGATCGAAGCTGCTCGTCGTGCAATCACGCGTTACATGAAGCGCGCTGGTCGCGTCTGGATCCGGGTATTCCCCGATGTTCCGGTAACGGCAAAGCCTACCGAAGTCCGTATGGGTAAGGGTAAGGGCTCTGTTGAATACTGGGCATGCAAGGTCAAGCCCGGCCGCATGATGTTCGAGATCGACGGTGTTTCCGAGGAGATCGCCCGCGAGGCGCTTCGTCTCGGTTCGGCCAAGCTCTCGGTCAAGACGCGCTTCGTTCAGCGCATTGCAGAGTAAGGATCACGCCCATGAAAGCCGCAGACGTTCGCGCCATGAGCGCCGATCAGCTGAATGACGAGCTTGCCAAGCTGAAGAAGGAGCAGTTCAACCTGCGCTTCCAGAAGGCTACCGGCCAGCTTGAGAAGTCTTCGCGAATCAACGAAGTCCGCAAGGACATCGCTCGCGTCAAAACCATCGCCCGCCAGAAGGCGGCAGAAGCCAAGGCCTAAGGACCAGAAGAACATGCCTAAACGCATTCTGCAGGGCGTTGTCGTCAGCGACAAGAACGAAAAGACCGTCGTTGTACGTGTCGAACGCCGTTTTGCCCACCCGCTGCTTCAGAAGACCGTTCGTCGTTCGAAGAAGTACAAGGCTCACGACGAAAACAACCAGTACAAGGTTGGTGATGTTGTTTCCATCGAGGAATGCGCACCGATCTCCAAGGATAAGCGCTGGACGGTTATTGCCGCCCAGGCTTAAATTTCACGGAGTTTTGCGCGAGGGCTTGCACCTTGCGCAAAAATCTGTATGAAGCAGGCCATTGGCGCAGGAACGCTCCGGCACGGGGCGTTCTTTTGCTTTGAGCGCACGGAAGGTCCCTTAAAGGGAAACCACCCTGACAACATCCTTCCGCGCGACAATCGAAATTTATCATAAGCCGGGATAGGGGGCCGCAGTGCCCAACCGTTTCGGTTACAACAAGAAGGCGACCTGACATGATTCAGATGCAGACTAACCTCGACGTGGCGGATAATTCCGGCGCACGTCGTGTCATGTGCATCAAGGTGCTGGGCGGCTCCAAGCGCAAGTACGCTTCGATCGGCGACATCATCGTCGTCTCGATCAAGGAAGCCATCCCGCGCGGCCGCGTCAAGAAGGGCGATGTTATGAAGGCGGTTGTTGTGCGTACCGCCAAGGACATCCGTCGTCCGGACGGCAGCGTCATCCGCTTCGATAACAATGCAGCCGTTCTTATCGACAACAAGAAAGAGCCGATCGGCACCCGTATCTTCGGACCGGTTCCGCGCGAACTTCGCGCCAAGAACCACATGAAGATCATCTCGCTGGCTCCGGAAGTTCTGTAAGGGAGCGACGACGATGCAAAAGATTCGTAAGGGCGACAAGGTCGTCGTACTGACCGGCAAGGACAAGGGTCGTTCCGGTGAAGTTATCCAGGTAATGCCGAAGGAAGACCGTGCGGTCGTCCGTGGCATCAACGTCGTGAAGCGCCACCAGCGCCAGACGCAGACCCAGGAAGCCGGCATCATCAGCAAGGAAGCTTCGATTCATCTGTCGAACCTCGCTGTTGCTGACAAGGACGGCAAGCCGACCCGCGTCGGTTTCAAGGTCGTTGACGGCAAGAAGGTTCGTGTGGCCAAGCGTTCGGGAGATGTGATCGATGGCTGAGGCAAAGTATGAGCCGCGGCTCAAGAAAGACTACGTTTCCCGGATTCGCGCTGCGATGCAGGAGCAGTTCTCCTACGCTAACGAGATGCAGATCCCGAAGCTTGAGAAGATCGTGATCAACATGGGTGTTGGCGAGGCGACGGCTGATTCGAAGAAGCCTACCGTTGCTGCTGCCGACCTGGCCGCCATTGCTGGCCAGAAGCCGGTCATTACCCGTGCACGCAACTCCATCGCTGGCTTCAAGGTCCGCGAAGGTATGCCGATCGGCGCAAAGGTTACCCTGCGTGGCGCCCGGATGTATGAATTCCTGGATCGCCTGGTCTACATCGCGCTTCCGCGCGTTCGCGACTTCCGTGGCCTGAACCCGAAGAGCTTTGACGGCCGTGGCAACTTCGCCATGGGCATCAAGGAACACATTGTGTTCCCTGAGATCAACTACGACAAGGTTGATCAGATGTGGGGCATGGACATCATCGTTTGCACGACGGCAAACACGGACGACGAAGCTCGGGCTCTTCTGAAAGAGTTCAACTTCCCGTTCCGTACGTAACCGTAACGACGAGCGTAGAGAGGATCTTAATATGGCGAAGACAAGCGCAGTTGAAAAGAACAAGCGCCGCCGCAAGACAGTTGCCCAGCAGGCCGCCAAGCGCGCCGCGCTGAAGGCAGTGATCATGAACCAGTCCCTTTCGATTGAGGAACGGTTCAAGGCAACCCTGAAGCTGGCAGATCTGCCGCGCGATGGCTCCAAGACCCGTATTCGCAACCGTTGCGAAGTCACCGGTCGTCCGCGTGCGTTCTACCGCAAGCTCAAGATGTCGCGTATCGCGCTTCGCGAGCTGGGCAACCTCGGCAAGGTGCCGGGCGTTGTGAAGTCGAGCTGGTAAGGAGACGGGCAAATGACGATGACTGATCCGTTGGGCGATATGCTCACCCGTATCCGTAACGGCGCCGCCCGCCGCAAGAGCTCGGTATCCACCCCGGCTTCCAAGCTGCGCGCACGCGTTCTCGATGTCCTGCAGGCCGAAGGTTATATCCGCGGCTACTCCCAGGTCGATTATGACAACGGCAAGTCCGAATTGCAGATCGAACTGAAGTACTACGAAGGTGCTTCGGTTATCCGCGAGATCGGCCGTGTCTCCAAGCCGGGCCGCCGGGTTTATGTCTCGGTCAAGTCCATCCCGCAGGTCGCGAACGGCCTCGGCATCACCATCCTTTCGACTCCGAAGGGCGTGATGGCCGATCACCAGGCTCGCGAACAGAACGTTGGTGGCGAGGTTCTCTGCTCGGTCTTCTAAGACAGGGCAGGGATCTCCATAACGAACAGACAGGATTAAACAATGTCTCGTATCGGTAAGAAGCCCGTTCAGGTTCCTGCAGGGATCACGGCCAGCGTTGATGGCCAGAAGGTTACTGCGAAGGGCCCGAAGGGTGAACTTTTCTTCGTCGCAAATGACGAGATCTCCGTAACGCTCGAAGACAACGCCGTTGTCGTTCAGCCGCGCAACGCAACCAAGGATGCTCGTTCCAAGTGGGGCATGTCCCGCACGATGGTCGAGAACATCTTCAAGGGTGTGAAGGACGGCTATGAGCGCAAGCTTGAAATCAATGGCGTCGGTTACCGTGCTGCCATGCAGGGCAAGAACCTGCAGCTGGCACTCGGCTTCAGCCACGACGTGGTTTATGAGCCTCCGGTCGGTATCACCATTGCCGTTCCGAAGCCGACGGAAATCGTGGTTTCCGGCATCAACAAGCAGCAGGTCGGTCAGGTCGCTGCCGAGATCCGCGAATATCGCGGCCCCGAGCCCTACAAGGGCAAGGGCGTCAAGTATGCCGAAGAGCGGATCGTCCGCAAAGAAGGCAAGAAGAAGTAAGGAACGCGCGAAATGGCAAGCAGGAAAGAAGCACTTGTACGTCGTGCCAATCGCGTACGGCGTCAGATCAAGGCGGTGGCCAATGGCCGTCCGCGTCTGTCGGTACATCGCTCGTCGAAGAACATCTACGCTCAGGTCATCGACGATGTCGCTGGTCGTACGCTCGCTGCCGCATCGACCCTCGATACGGATCTGCGTTCTTCGCTGAAGACCGGTGCGGACGTCGCAGCCGCTGCAGCCGTTGGCAAGCTCGTTGCAGAGCGCGCCGCCAAGGCTGGCGTCAAGGAAGTCGTATTCGATCGCGGCGCGTTCATCTATCATGGCCGTATCAAGGCCCTGGCAGATGCAGCCCGCGAAGGCGGTCTGAACTTCTGATCTCGAATATCCGTCCGGGCTTGCCCGGGCGGATTTCCGGCATTTGCCGGTTTCCCGGATTTCGCCGCTGACCCCGGAAAGGGGCGGGGCGGAATTTTTCGTAATCTGCCGATTGCACCCGGAAAAGAAAAAGGAAAAGGACAATGGCACAGGAAAAGCGTGGTTCTCGCGAAGATCGCCAGAACCGTGAAGAGCGCGACAGCGAGTTCGTTGACAAGCTGGTCGCTATCAATCGCGTCGCCAAGGTGGTGAAGGGCGGCCGTCGTTTCGGCTTTGCTGCTCTCGTCGTCGTCGGCGACCAGAAGGGCCGGGTCGGTTTCGGCCACGGCAAGGCACGCGAAGTGCCGGAAGCTATCCGTAAGGCAACCGAGGCCGCCAAGCGCGAACTGATTTTCGTTCCGCTGCGTGATGGCCGTACGCTGCATCACGACGTCAACGGCCGTCACGGCGCCGGCAAGGTTCTGCTGCGCTCCGCCAAGGCTGGTACTGGTATCATCGCCGGTGGTCCGATGCGCGCAGTCTTCGAAACGCTCGGCATGCACGACGTTGTCGCCAAGTCGACCGGCTCGTCGAACCCGTACAACATGGTTCGCGCCACGTTCGACGCCCTGAAGCATCAGGTGCATCCGAAGGACATCGCAGCTCAGCGCGGCATCAAGTATGCAACGCTGCAGGCTCGCCGTGCCGCTTCCGGCAACGCGTCTGAAGAATAAGAGGAGTCTGATCCATGGCTAAGGCTACGAAGAAGACTGAAGCAAAGACGATCACGATCGAGCAGATCGGTTCGCCTATTCGCCGTCCGGCAGCTCAGCGTGCAACGCTGGTTGGTCTGGGCCTCAACAAGATGCACCGGGTCCGCACCCTGGAGGATACCCCTTCGGTTCGTGGCATGATCCGTGCTGTCCAGCATCTCGTTCGCGTCGTCGACGAGAAGTGAGACGGAGGAAGTCATCATGAAACTGAATGAAATCAAGGACAACGAAGGCGCCTCCAAGGACCGTATCCGCGTAGGTCGCGGTATCGGTTCCGGCAAGGGCAAGACCGGCGGCCGCGGCGTCAAGGGTCAGAAGGCTCGTTCGGGCGTTGCGGTCAACGGCTTCGAAGGCGGCCAGATGCCGATCTATCGTCGCCTGCCGAAGCGCGGCTTCAACAACATCTTCGCTTCTGAATACGTAACCGTTTCGCTCGGCCGTATCCAGACCGCGATCGATGCTGGCAAGCTCGACGCAAAGGCAACGGTCGACGCAGCTGCTCTCAAGGCAGCTGGCGTGATTCGTCGCCCGAAGGACGGCGTTCGCGTCCTGTCCGACGGCGAACTGAAGGCAAAGGTCACGATCGAAGTTGCCGGCGCCTCCAAGGCGGCCGTCGAGAAGATCGAAAAGGCCGGCGGCACCATCAAGCTGCTCGAAGCGGCTGCGGAAACCGCTGAATAACTGACAAATCGATCGCCCGGGGTGCTTCACACCGGGCGATCTTGCTCCCATATGTGAGCCTCACTGCCCATGGGCGGGCTTTCGTCCGTCTTCCGGGACATTCTGGAAAACAAGGGTGAGGCATGCGATTGCACCGCAATCTCTCCCGCGCCCGGTTTTCTTTTAAAACAATTGGACGAATGACCTCCGGTCTGGCAAAGCTCAGCCGGATTTGGTTTTGCGGAGAATTTCATGGCTTCTGCAGCGGAACAATTGGCCTCGAACCTCAATTTCTCGACCTTCGCCAAGGCGGAGGATCTGAAGAAGCGCTTGTGGTTCACGCTGGCCGCCTTGCTGGTATATCGCCTGGGCACTCACATTCCGCTGCCCGGCCTGAACCCGGAGGCATATGCCGCCGCTTTCCAGGGGCAGTCCGGTGGTATCCTCGGCCTGTTCAACATGTTTTCGGGCGGCGCTGTCGAGCGCATGGCGATCTTCGCCCTCGGCATCATGCCCTACATTTCGGCCTCGATCATCGTGCAGCTCATGACCTCGGTCGTGCCGGCGCTCGAGAACCTCAAGAAAGAGGGTGAGCAGGGCCGAAAGATCATCAACCAGTACACCCGTTACGGTACGGTGCTGCTCGGCACGCTGCAGGCCTATGGCATTGCGGTCGGCCTCGAAAGCGGCAACGGCCTCGTGATCGATCCGGGCTGGTTCTTCCGTATTTCGACCGTCATCACCCTGCTTGGCGGCACGATGTTCCTGATGTGGCTCGGTGAGCAGATCACCTCGCGTGGCATCGGCAACGGTATCTCGCTGATCATCTTCGCGGGTATCGCCGCCGGTCTTCCGACCGCGCTCGCCCACACCCTTGATCTCGGCCGTACCGGCGCGCTTTCGACGGCGCTTATCCTGACCGTCATCATCGTCGCGATCGGCGTTATTGCCCTGATCGTCTTCGTCGAGCGCGCCCAGCGTCGCCTTCTGATCCAGTATCCGAAGCGTCAGGTCGGCAACCGCATGTTCCAGGGCGACACCTCGCACCTGCCGCTGAAGCTCAACACGTCCGGCGTTATCCCGGCAATCTTCGCATCCTCGCTGCTGCTTCTGCCGGCGACGGCCGCTGGTTTTGCCGGAACCACCACGCTCCCGACCTGGGCGACGTCGATCATTTCGGCGCTCGGCCACGGCCAGCCGCTCTATATGGTTCTTTATGCCGCGCTGATCGCCTTCTTTGCCTTCTTCTACACGGCTATCGTCTTCAATCCGAAGGACACGGCCGACAATCTGAAGAAGCACGGTGGCTTCATTCCGGGCATTCGTCCCGGCGAGCGTACCGCGGAGTACATTGACTACGTGCTGACCCGAATCACGGTCATCGGCGCGATCTATCTCGTCTTCGTCTGCATTCTTCCCGAGATCCTGGTCTCCCAGACCGGTGTGCCATTATCCCTTGGTGGTACGTCGCTTTTGATTGTTGTCAGCGTCACCCTCGATACTGTAGCACAGATTCAGGGCCATCTGATCGCGCAGCAATATGAGGGCCTGATCAAGAAGTCGAAATTGCGTGGAGGAAAGAGGGGACGATGAGACTTATCCTTTTGGGTCCGCCGGGAGCGGGCAAGGGGACGCAGGCCCAGAGAATCGTAGAAAAGCATGGCATTCCGCAGCTTTCGACCGGTGATATGCTTCGTGCCGCAGTCAGTGCCGGCACGGAAGTGGGCAAGCGTGCAAAGGCTGTCATGGACGCCGGCAAGCTGGTTTCCGACGAGATCGTGATTGCCATCGTCTCCGAGCGAATCGACGCACCGGACTGTACCAACGGGTTTATTCTCGATGGCTTCCCGCGTACGCTGGTTCAGGCCGATGCGACGGAAAAGATGCTCTCCGACAAGGGGATCGATCTTTCTGCCGTTATCGAGATAAGGGTTGATGACGAGATCCTGGCGGATCGAATCGCCGGACGTTATACCTGTGCCAACTGTGGCACAGGTTATCACGACACGAACCTGAAGCCGAAGGTCGAAGGCGTCTGCGACAAGTGCGGTTCCACGCACTTCAAGCGTCGTCCGGATGACAATCGCGATACGGTTCGCACTCGTCTGCAGGCCTATTACAAGGAAACCTCTCCGCTCATCGGCTACTACTATGCCAAGGGCAAGCTGCATTCCGTCGACGGCATGGGCGAGATCGACAACGTTACGGCGGATATCGAGGCAATTCTCGCCGGGCTTTGAGTCTGGCGGGGTACAAGAATCTTTACGGGGCCGGTTGCTTTTTACCGCCGATTCCGTTAAACAGCGCGCCAACTCGCGACATTGAAGCGGTCGGCGCGTTCTTCCATAGTGGAAGACCGGGTTCGATCGTTTTGACTTGTTGAGAACCTGATTTGTAATTGCGGCCCCTAAAGGCCGTGTAACGAGACACCACTTGCCGGATGGCAACTGGAAGCAAGGAGAATAGGCGTGGCACGTATCGCTGGCGTCAACATCCCGACCGCGAAGCGCGTAGTAATCGCGCTCCGTTACATTCACGGGATCGGTCCGAAATTCGCGCAGGAGATCATCGAGAAGGTCGGTATTCCGGCTGATCGCCGCGTTCATCAGCTCACGGATGCGGAAATTCTCGCGATCCGCGAAATCCTCGACCGTGACTATCAGGTCGAAGGCGACCTGCGTCGCGAAACCGCAATGAACATCAAGCGTCTGATGGACCTTGGCTGCTACCGCGGCCTGCGTCATCGTCGCGGTCTGCCGGTTCGTGGTCAGCGCACGCACACCAATGCCCGCACCCGCAAGGGTCCGGCAAAGGCGATCGCCGGTAAGAAGAAGTAATTTTCCGGTTCCGTCCGGAAGGAAGGCTGGCGCGTCGGTGCCGGCCTTCTTTGAGTTTGGCAAGGGCTGTATCTGGCCCTTCCTGGGTGTAGCCGCTGGTGTTACGGCGGTGTCAAGATCAATGAAAGGGAAGTCATGGCCAAGGAAGCCACCCGCATTCGCCGTCGCGAACGCAAAAACATCTCGTCGGGCGTTGCCCACGTCAACTCGACGTTCAACAATACGATGATCACCATCACCGACGCACAGGGCAACGCTATTGCCTGGTCGTCGGCCGGCGCCAAGGGCTTCAAGGGTTCGCGTAAGTCGACCCCGTTTGCTGCCCAGATCGCTGCTGAAGATTGCGCCAAGAAGGCTCAGGAACACGGCATGAAGTCTCTGGAAGTGGAAGTTTGCGGTCCGGGCTCCGGCCGTGAATCCGCTCTCCGCGCCCTCCAGGCTGCCGGCTTCATGATCACCTCGATCCGCGATGTGACCCCGATCCCGCACAATGGCTGCCGTCCGCGCAAGAAGCGCCGCGTCTGATCATCTTTCATCCAGCCAGCGAGCGCCCGTGCGCTCGTTTTGGTGCTTCTAATGCTCGGTCGTCACGATTGGATGGTGGCGACGAACGGAAGGTACAAACATGATCCAGAAGAATTGGCAGGAACTGATCAAGCCGAACAAGGTGGAGTTCACCTCGTCGGGTCGCACCAAGGCAACACTCGTTGCCGAGCCGCTGGAACGTGGCTTCGGTCTGACCCTCGGCAACGCGCTTCGTCGCGTTCTTTTGTCGTCGCTTCGCGGTGCGGCCGTCACGGCTGTGCAGATCGACGGCGTGCTGCATGAGTTCTCGTCCATCCCGGGCGTCCGGGAAGACGTGACCGACATCGTGCTCAACATCAAGGAAATCGCCATCAAGATGGATGGCGACGACGCAAAGCGCATGGTCGTGCGCAAGCAGGGCCCGGGCGTTGTCACCGCCGGCGACATCCAGACGGTTGGCGACATCGAGATCCTGAACCCCGCTCATGTGATCTGCACCCTCGACGAGGGCGCCGAGATCCGCATGGAGTTCACGGTCAACAACGGCAAGGGCTATGTCCCGGCCGAGCGTAACCGCGCGGAAGACGCTCCGATCGGTCTCATCCCGGTCGACAGCCTTTACTCGCCGGTCAAGAAGGTGTCCTACAAGGTGGAAAACACCCGCGAAGGACAGGTTCTCGACTACGACAAGCTGACGATGACCATCGAAACCGATGGTTCCGTTACCGGTGAAGATGCGGTCGCTTTCGCGGCCCGTATCCTTCAGGACCAGCTCTCGGTCTTCGTCAACTTCGACGAACCGCAGAAGGAAGTCGAAGAGGAAGCCGTTACCGAACTCGCGTTCAACCCGGCTCTTCTCAAGAAGGTCGACGAACTCGAACTTTCGGTCCGTTCGGCCAACTGCCTGAAGAACGACAACATCGTCTATATCGGCGACCTCATTCAGAAGACGGAAGCAGAAATGCTCCGCACTCCGAACTTCGGTCGCAAGTCGCTGAACGAAATCAAGGAAGTTCTCGCTTCCATGGGCCTGCACCTCGGCATGGAAGTGCCGGCATGGCCGCCCGAGAACATCGAAGATCTCGCCAAGCGCTACGAAGACCAGTACTAAGCGTCATAAAAAGGCAGGCTCACCTCTGCCTTTCCAGTCAAACTGCAGGCGGATGCCTGTATGTGTCAGGAAACGGCAGGGCCGCTCGAAGTGCGAAGCGAAGCCTGCATTAAAGGAGAATAGCAATGCGCCACCAGAAAGCCGGTCGCAAGCTGAACCGTACCGCCAGCCACCGTAAGGCGATGTTCGCCAACATGGCTGCTTCGCTCATCACCCATGAGCAGATCGTAACCACCCTGCCGAAGGCGAAGGAAATTCGCCCGATCGTAGAAAAGCTCGTCACCCTCGGCAAGCGCGGCGACCTGCACGCTCGTCGTCAGGCGATCTCGCAGATTCAGGACCAGGATGCCGTCAAGAAGCTCTTCGACGCCATTGCTTCGCGTTATGCCAACCGTAACGGTGGCTACCTGCGCATCATGAAGGCTGGTTTCCGTCAGGGCGACAACGCTGCCATGGCTGTCATCGAATTCGTCGAGCGCGACGTCGACGCCAAGGGCGCAGCCGATAAGGCTCGCGTCGCTGCTGAAGCCGAAGCTGCCGAAGCCGCATAATTTCTTCCCGAAAGGGACAGAATCGAAAAGCCGGGTGAGCGATCACCCGGCTTTTTGCGTTCCATGTGTTAGCGACTCGGAGCCCGTTTCGCGTCGATCATTTCGGCACATCGATATGGTGGCGGACGTGCTTCAGGTGAGCGACGATGGTGAAGGTCATTATGACCAGAAGGCACCACGAACTCCATTTTCCAAGATGGACTGTCGACCATGCCCCGATCTGGTTCGGGTAGACGGTTTCGGCCGTCCTGTGTGTCGGCGAAGCCTCCATAGGCGGGATTATGAAGGCGCTCTAGTGGCAGTCAATGTGAGGTGGCCGTCAGGAGGTCGGCTTCTCGCCAGAGGCGAAGGCGGGATCCATCCACATGATCTCCCAGACATAGCCATCCGGGTCCTCGACGCTCCGGCTGTACATGAAGCCATGCTCCTGTGCGGGATTGGGATCGGCCTTGCCGCCGGCCGCCACGCCCTTCTCAAGTGTCCTGTCCACCTCGTCGCGGGTCTCCACGCTGAGCGCAATCAAGGCCTGACTCTCCTTGCGGGCGTCGCCGATCTTCCGACTGGTGAAGCCGGAATAACGATCGTGGGTCAGCAGCATCACGCCGATCGCATCTGAGAACAGCATGCAAGTTGACCTCTCGTCGGAGAAATTCGGGTTTTTCATGCCACCGATGGCGAGATAGAAGCCCTCCGCCGCCGCGAGATCGCGCACGGGCAGATTGATGAAGATCATTCTGGTCAAGTCCGTTCCTCCCTTGCCGCTATTGGGCTTCAGCCTTCCTTGCTGCTCCGTTCCGCGAGCTTTTCCCCGGTGCGTTCGTGCAGTGCGATGACATCCGGCGTCAGCGCATCGGCGAAATCGGAGAGCTCGTAGACGGGGCGGATCTCGATTTCGCTCGGCCCGGGCATCGGGTTCGGGCAGCGCTTCACCCATTCGACAGCTTCGTCCATGTCCTTGACTTCCCAAAGCCAGTAACCGGCGACAAGTTCCCGCGTTTCGGTAAAGGGACCGTCGATCACCCGGCGGCTGGCGCCGTCGAATGCGATCCGCTTCGCCTTGGCAGAGGGCTTCAATCCGTCGCCACCGAGCATGATGCCCGCATTGACCAGTTCCTCATTGAACTTGCCCATCGCCTCGCCGAGCTCGTTAGAAGGCATGATGCCCGCTTCGCTGTCTTCCGTTGCCTTGACGAATACCACTACACGCATCGTTGATTCTCCTCTTGTTGAGCTGCGCACGGGGTTCTCCCCTGGGTGCGTGATACTGCGACGAACGGAAAGCGACGAATTCGACATGGACCAGCAAGTTTTTTCCTCCATACCTGATCCAGCCGGATATGTTTGAAATCCCTCTTGGGAGATTTCGTTCCCCCACGTCCGAACAGGTTGATCCGCTCTGGCGCAGATTGGAGTTCGCATCTCCATGCCGGCATGGAAGCCCCGGATTCACGCAGATGTGATGGTTCAGAAAATGAACAGACTGTTCAATTCCTGAGGCGATCTTGGCGCGTTGGAATTGATTTGAGTCAAGTGTTTTTCAAGGGTTGAACCTACCCTCCAGTCATTGAAACAAGGAAGAGTGCGAGGCAAGAAATGTCTAATCAAGTATTTGATAATGCAAAAGAAAAGCTTCTTATTCCATTCCTCGGGCCGTTCTATGACAAAGTCGCCCAGCCCATGGTGTGGAGCATATTCCGGCTGGCGGTCGGCGGCATACTGGTAATTGAAGGCTGGCCGAAGATCACGGCACCTTTCGGGCAGGTGGGTTTCGTTGAAAACCTGGGTTTCTATCCCGGCTGGCTGTGGTCGCCCTTCCTTGCTGCCCTGCAGTTCTTCGGCGGCATGTTCATCGCGGTCGGTCTCTTCACGCGGCCGATTGCTTTCGCCAACGCGGTCATGCTGGCGGTTACCCTGTGGTTTCATTTCAGCCATCCCTATGGCGATGCCTTTCTGACCCAGGCCGGCATCGACGCGTTGAAGGCCGGCAACGAGTTCTTCACGCCCGAGGCAAAGGTAAGGCTTATCGACGGAGGCGCGAAGTTCCTGCATCAGGTTCAGGGCAAGGCCGAGTTTGCCTCGCTCTTCTGGACGGGCGGAGCCTTCCTCGCCGCAGCCTTCGGTGGCGGCTATCTCTCGCTCGACCGTCTCCTGTTCAGGAAGCAGTTCTGATCCGAGACGCGCCGTCAAATCGATTGCCGCCGAAACAAGGGCCGGCCCGAAAGGGACGGCCTTTTCCGTATCAGGCGCCGGCGGACCGCTGCGGCCGCACTGCGGAGCCTTTCCTGTTACGTTTCCAACTCATGATGCGTGGCCGCGCCAGTCGATAGGCGAGCAGTATGGTCACCGTAGCAAGATAGAACGCAGGTTCAGCCGTGACGGCTTTCAGCGACAGGGCGTAATGCAGAACGGCTGCGGCCGCGATTGCATAGACGAGTTTGTGCAGCGTGTTCCATCGGCTTCCGAGCCTGCGGATCGACCATCTGTTCGAAGTAAGTGCCAGCGGGATAAGCATCAGGAGCGCCGCCATGCCGAGCATGATGTAGGGGCGCTTGGCGATGTCGCCTAGGATCGAGGAGAAGATCAGTCCTCGGTCGAGCGTCAGGTAGACGGTGAAGTGGGCCAGCACGTAGTAAAAAGCGAGGAGCCCCAACGCGCGCCTGTAGCTAATTAGGTTAACACCTAATAGGTCGCGGACCGGCGTGACCAGCAGGCCGAGACACAGAAAGCGCAAGGCCCAGAGACCGAGCATGTGCTCGAAGGCGCGCACCGGGTCGGCTCCCAGTCCACCAAAGATACCGAGATAGAAGGCATAAAGGCCCGGAACGAGCCCGATGGCGTAAAGCGTCCAGATGGACGCCGGTTTCAGTCGCGCGGAAAGTACCGAGGTCGCCATGGTCAGAAGAACTTCGTCAGGTCCATGCCGGAATAGAGCCCGGCGACCTCATCGGCATAGCCGTTGAAGGGCAGGGTGTTGATCCTCGCGCCGCCGAACAGGCCTTCCGCTTCGCCGATGCGCCGTTCGGTCGCCTGGCTCCAGCGCGGATGGTCGACCTCGGGATTCACATTGGCATAGAAGCCATATTCGTTGGAGGCGGCGAGGTTCCATGTGCAGGGTGGTTGCTTCTCCGTCAGGGTGATCTTCACGATCGACTTGATGCCCTTGAAACCGTATTTCCAAGGCACAACGAGCCGGAGCGGTGCGCCGTTCTGGTTGGGCAGCGTCTCGCCGTAGAGGCCGGTGGCGAGGATCGCCAGCGGATGACGGGCTTCGTCGAGGCGCAAGCCATCGACATAGGGCCACGGCAGGGGCTGGAAGAAACCGCTCTGTCCCGGCATTTCCTTCGGCCTGACCACGGTTTCGAAGGCAACGTATTTCGCGCTGCCAAGCGGCTCGACCCGGTCCAGCAGGGCGGAAAGCGGAAAGCCGATCCACGGGATTACCATCGACCACGCCTCGACACAGCGCATCCGGTAGACGCGCTCTTCCATGGTGAAGTCTTTCATGATCGTTTCAATGTCGATGGTTTGCGGCTTCGCTACGAGGCCGCCGATCTCGACCGTCCACGGACGAGGCTTGAAGTCGCTGGAATTGGCGGCGGGATCGGCCTTGCCCGTCCCGAATTCATAGAAGTTGTTGTAGGTCGTGGCGTCCTGCTTGGTCGTCAGCTTTTCAGTCAGCGTGTATTTGCCCGGCTTGGCCTCGAGCGCGGCCGCGTAGGCCTCAGGCGCCGCGGCCATCGCCAGCCCCGCCGCAGCCGCTCCGAGGAAGGTACGTCGGTTCAGGTAGAATTTCTGGGGCGTGATTTCGGAGCTTGCAATATGCGGGGGGCGGTAGCGTGGCATGATGCGGGTCCTTCGCTTTGACCATCGGCGTTCATCCTACCATTACGCGGCGTCGGGCATTAGCGTTTCCTGCGATTGAAAATAATCTCGCTCGGCACATTTTCGTGTTCGTCCCGTGAGTGGGAACCGGGCGGCGAAAAGCTTCACTCCGCCGCAGGGACCGACCTTCGCATGCTCTGTGGAATGCCGACGGGATGATGGCCGGGGTTACCAGCCCCAGCTTTGTCCGGCACTGGTGCGGCAGGGCCATTGTACGATGGCGATGCCGGGACGGCGGACGGAATTGGGAACATTCAGGCATAGATTGCTCTTCACATTGGCGAGAGAATTGCCGCTGCCCGACGACGCGATGCGCCAGAGCTGGTCGGCGGTGTCGTTGCAGGACGCCTGAATGGCCGGAGTGCCGTTGGCGCGGCTGCCGCCGCGAACGTCGAGGCACAGGCTGCTGTTCTTGTTGACGATGCGGTAGCCGTTGTCGGTCTGCTCGATGCGCCAGAGACGGCTGTCGCCGTCCTTGCATTCCGACTGGACGACGCCCGCGCCTTCCGCCTGGCTTTCCTGCGATATGTCGAGGCACAATCCGCTGGCACCGTTCTTGATGGCAACAGGATCTTTCGGGAGGTCTTGCGCAAATGCAGCGCCTACGCCGGTAACGACGGCGAAGCAGAGAGCAATCGGTTTGTTGATGCCTGTCATGACGATAACTTCTCCAGCCGGGATAATTTTGCTAATATGAATATGAGCAGTCCACGTTCCGTGTGCCAACGGTCGCAGGCAGGAAAAACGCTTGTGTCAGCGTTCGAAGCCAACCGTACCACTTTTTCGTCTTGTGATAGTGTCGATCTGCGGGAAATCGGCTAATAGAGACGCCCAAAGTCCTGCCGGCGGCAGTTTTTCATAGAAACAAGCAAGAGACCACAAGATGCCAGCCTATCGTTCAAGAACCACGACCCATGGCCGCAACATGGCCGGTGCGCGCGGCCTTTGGCGCGCCACGGGCATGAAGGACGGCGATTTCGGCAAGCCGATCATTGCCGTGGTGAACTCGTTCACCCAGTTCGTGCCGGGCCACGTGCACCTGAAGGATCTCGGCCAACTCGTCGCTCGCGAGATCGAGGCTGCCGGCGGTGTCGCCAAGGAATTCAATACGATCGCCGTGGACGATGGCATCGCCATGGGCCACGACGGCATGCTTTATTCGCTGCCTTCCCGCGAACTCATTGCCGATTCCGTCGAGTACATGGTCAACGCACATTGCGCCGACGCCATGGTCTGCATTTCCAACTGCGACAAGATCACCCCCGGCATGCTGATGGCGTCGCTGCGCCTCAACATCCCGGTCGTCTTCGTCTCCGGCGGACCGATGGAGGCTGGCAAGGTCGTGCTGCATGGTAAGAAGCATGCGCTCGATCTCGTCGATGCCATGGTCGCCGCAGCCGATGACAAGGTTTCGGACGAAGACGTTCAGGCCATCGAGCGTTCGGCTTGCCCGACCTGTGGTTCCTGCTCGGGCATGTTTACCGCCAATTCCATGAACTGTCTGACCGAAGCGCTCGGTCTCTCGCTGCCCGGCAACGGCTCTACGCTCGCCACCCATGGCGACCGCAAGCGGCTGTTCGTCGAGGCCGGCCACCTGATCGTCGATCTCGCTCGCCGCTATTACGAGCAGGATGACGTCAACGCGCTGCCGCGCACCATCGCTTCCAAGGCTGCCTTCGAGAACGCCATGGCGCTCGATATCGCCATGGGCGGCTCCACCAACACGGTGCTGCATATCCTGGCGGCCGCCCACGAGGCGGAAGTCGATTTCACCCTGGACGATATCGACCGTCTCTCGCGCAAGGTACCGTGCCTGTCGAAGGTCGCTCCTGCCAAGAACGACGTGCACATGGAAGACGTGCATCGTGCCGGCGGTATCATGCGCATCCTCGGTGAACTCGACCGTGGCAATCTCATCAATCGCGATTGCCCGACGGTTCATGCTTCAACGCTTGGCGATGCCATCGATCGCTGGGATATCACCCGCACCAATTCCGAAGCTGTCCGTGAATTCTTCAAGGCGGCGCCGGGCGGTATTCCGACCCAGGTCGCCTTCTCGCAGAACTCCCGCTGGGAAGAGCTCGATATCGACGGCGAGAAGGGTGTCATCCGCTCCGTCGAACATCCTTTCTCCAAGGACGGTGGTCTCGCCGTCCTCCGGGGCAATATTGCGCTCGACGGCTGCATCGTGAAGACGGCAGGCGTTGACGAGTCGATCCTGAAGTTCACTGGCCCGGCCGTCGTGTTCGAAAGCCAGGACGCTGCCGTCAAGGGCATCCTCAACAACGAGGTTAAGGCAGGCGACGTCGTGGTCATTCGCTATGAAGGCCCGAAGGGCGGTCCCGGCATGCAGGAGATGCTCTATCCGACGAGTTATCTGAAGTCGAAGGGCCTCGGCAAGGCCTGCGCGCTGATCACCGACGGCCGCTTCTCAGGCGGCACCTCGGGTCTCTCCATCGGTCACGTTTCGCCGGAAGCCGCAAACGGCGGCACCATCGGCCTCGTCCGTGCGGGCGATACCATCGAGATCGATATCCCGAACCGGACGATCAAGCTGCTGGTTGAAGAGGGCGAACTGGAAAACCGCCGCGCCGCGCAGGAAAAGGCCGGCTGGAAGCCGGAACATCCCCGCAAGCGCAGCGTCACCACAGCGCTCAAGGCCTACGCAGCCTTCGCAAGCTCGGCCGACAAGGGCGCTGTGCGCATTCTGCCGGAATAAGACCTGCGAAGCACCGTTGAATTGACGGACGCCCGCAACCATGTTGCCGGCGTTCATGTTTTTCGGATGCTGCTGCCTGCGAACTGCTGCCCAAAAGTCAGCTGCTACTTGCCTGCGCGTCGCCGTGATATGCTTCTCGGGGAGAGGTGATGAACCGTCCGTTTAGCGTTCCAACAGGCGGTTTCCTCCCGATCCGGGAACTCGGTTATGCCGGATCGGGATGATGTTTCAGAGCAATATGATGTGTCCGATATCGAAATAGCTCTTGGCGGTCGGGAGGTTGACCACCAGCTCGGGGCGTTTCCGCCGGTGCCGTCGCTGTCGTAGTAAAGCTTTCCGGTCGTGTTGTTGTAGATCATCTGGGGGCCATCGATCGTGGCTGATGTGCCGAACGTGAAGGCGTCCTGATCCAGCACTCCGTCGCCGTCCTTGTCCAGCCCCGTAAAGAAGCGGCTTTCCAGTGCGATACGGTCGTCGTCGCTATAGTCCCAAACGCTGTCGGCATTGTTGTTGCCGGCCTCGGCAAAGACAAAGGTATCTGCGCCACCCTTTCCGTAGAGTTTGTCCACTCCAGGACCACTGACAATGGTGTTGGAGTGGCTGTTTCCGGTGATGAGGTTTGCTGCGTCATTGCCGAATACCGTGGCCTCGCCGGCTTCCTCCCTCAGCCGTATGTTCTCGATCTCGTTATATCCGCGCAGATCGACGCCGACATAGGCCCATACGGAATCTATTCCGTCGTCCGTGCCGCCGGCCACCCGGTCCATTGCATTGTTGAAGACATAGGAATCATCGCCTGCTGATCCGTGAAAGGTGTTTGCACCGGACGATCCGTTGAGCCAGTCGCCGGCGGTAGTGCCGTAGACATGTGTCGTGGCGGTCGTGATGTCCGGCAGCGGCTCGGACAGCTTGACCTGCAGATTGGCCGCGGTGAAGGAACTCGCAAGCACGTTGTCGAGCGTTGCGAGCGTGGTCCAGCCGTCGTCGCCATCCCGGGCCTGAACCAGGGCGTCCGTGCCGGATTGCACCACCTGCACAAGGCCTTCGGCAAGATAATCCCCCTGATCCCAGCCAAGCCGGATGCCGAGCACGGAAACGTCTATCACGTCGCCGCCGCTACCGGTCTTGAAGTCGGTGATCAGATCTCCGCCTTCATCAAGGGCGTTGTAGGCGAAACGGTCGCGTCCGGTGCTGCCCTCAAGGGTGTCTGCGCCGGCGCCGCCCCAGAGATAGTCGTTGCCACCCCCACCAAAGAGGGCGTCGAGACCGTCTCCGCCGAGAAGCTTGTCGTCCTCGTCGGTCCCTGTGAGCGTATCGTCATCCCCGACGACGTTTTCCTTGACCGTCGTATTGATGAACTCGACCGCGCTGGGCGAGATGCTGTAGCCCTTGCCGTAGCTTTCAAAGCTGCTGTCGGTCACGACATTGCCGAGAGGTTTGCCGCTGATGATGAAACTGTATTTTGTGGTTTCGCGCAGGGTCAGATTATCGACCGTCGCATTTCGACCGTCGCCGTCGCCATATTCGTAGAACTGGACGCCGTAGGTGTTGCCGGCGCCTGCGCTGTCGGAGAACGTATTGCCGATGCCCCGAAGGTCTCCGAACATGCGGGATTCGAAGGCGAGCACATCGGTGTAGAGCCCGTTGCGGCTTTCCGAGTGGAAGTCGTAGGCCGCGAGCGCCGCATCATAGACCACGGAGTTCGTCGCAACGAGCTGGATGTCCGCCCCGTAGTTCGACGCCGATGCCGCGTTCGTCGTGGTTCCTGTCGTATGCACGAGCACGCCGTGATTGACGTGTTCGGCGAAGAGCCCGTTGATCGATGTGTTCAGCGAGGTGGCAGACTGGACGACCGAATGGACATAGGAGCCGGAAACATCCGTCACCTCGGCGTTGACGTTGTTGACCAGCGTTATGCCGTTTCCGGCGTTCTGCACGCTGATATCGCTGATCGACGTATCGGTCAGCGAACGCACGCGAAGCAGGGGTTGGCCCGAGCTTCTGACTTCGGTGAACTGCCCGGCGAGATGACCGTCCGTGACCGAGATGCTGCCTTCCGCATAGAGACCGGCCCGGACGTTGGTGGTGTAGAGTTCCTGTTCGATCAGCGAGCCGTCCAGGACAACCGTATTTCCGTCGATGGCGATGACCTGGGCCGCTTGGCCGAGATTGGTGTACCGGCCGTTGTCGCTGCTATCGACATGGTCGCCGGGCAGCGCATCGTCGGAGACGACCTTCAGCCAGCTTCCGACCTCGATGCCCTCTGGCAGGCTGTCATAGGTAATGGTCGCATTCCCGGCTGTGTCTGTTCCGAGCGTCACGCCGTCGAGTGATCTTTCCTGCCCGTACACATCGATTGCGGCAAAGTTGCCGGTTGTCGTCAGCGTACTGCCGTTGAGGTCGATTGTGATGTCCTGCGTATCGATGCGCACGACGATGGGTGTCGTGACGGTTATGTCGGCATTTTCGGGGAGGACCACGGTTCCTCCCGATGTCAGGCTCGCGATGGCTGTCGCGATGTCCTTGTCGGTGGCATTTTCCGGCAGATAGATCGTATCAGTCATGGTCTGGCCTCTATGTTGCACAGCCCCTGAACCCCGTACCCTCCATCAGGTCTGTCAAAAGTTAAGCAATGGTTAAATTTGACTCTGGAATCTACCTATTGCGCCATCTGTCCAATGTTTTGTCCATATGTAGATTTATTCGTATTTACAAAGGTCTGTCGAGATTGTTGTAAGTGTTTTCGAGCTGCTTCATTCGCTCGTCATAGGCGTTGCGCAGGCATGTCGTGTCGCCCTCGCAGGCCTGCCGTTTCTTCAGCCATGCCGACTGCTGGTCCTGCAGTTCCCCGCGATTGCCCATGGCGAGCAGTCCGGCAATCAGCTCGAAGCTTGTCGCCATCTTCACATCGAGATCGTTGAGTGCGCGGTTATCGCAGATGGCTTGTTCGTCGGCGGCAAGGTCCTTGCGATCGCAGTCGAAGCTGGCGGCAACAGCCGGTGCGCCGGCGGGGATGGAGCTGGCTGCAAATGTCAGGATCATGGCGGCGATAACTGGACGCATCTCGTTTCTCCTTCAAAAGCCTCGGACATTACCGACTTGTAACGGTCAATGCCTTGGTTTTGTTCGATTCACGTCTAAATCATCAGCGCAGGACACAAGCGGCCACATTTCCATTCCCTTCGCCCGTCGGCCGCACTAAAACTCGATCGAGAACAGCAGGAGACTTTCATGCAAGGCATTGTTCGGTGTGCGGCGACCACGCTGCTGGCGTTGTCTTTGGCCGGTCCTGGCGTGGCATTTGCCCAGGATGCCAAGACCGTTCCCCAGACGCAGCTTGAGATGCAGATGTCCTTCGCGCCACTGGTCAAGCAGACCCATGGCGCGGTGGTGAACGTCTATGCCGAACGGATCGTGCAGAGGCGGGCGTCGCCCTTTGCCGGCGACCCCTTTTTCGAACAGTTCTTTGGCCAGCAGATGCCGAACCGCACCGAGAAGCAATCCTCCCTCGGCTCCGGCGTGATCGTCGAGGATAACGGCACGGTCGTTACCAACAACCACGTCATCGAAGGCGCCGACGACATCAAGGTGGCACTGGCCGACGGCCGGGAGTTTCCGGTCAAGGTCGTGCTGAAGGACGAGCGGCTCGATCTGGCGGTGCTGCGCATCGACGCTCATGAAAAGCTGCCGACCCTGCCGATCGGCAATTCGGATGCGATCGAGGTCGGCGATCTCGTGCTGGCGATCGGCAATCCCTTCGGTGTCGGCCAGACGGTCACTTCAGGCATCGTTTCCGCGCTGGCGCGCAATCAGGTGACCGAAGGCGATTTCGGCTTCTTCATCCAGACCGACGCCGCTATCAATCCCGGCAATTCGGGCGGCGCGCTGATGAACATGAAGGGCGAGCTGATCGGTATCAACTCGGCGATCTTTTCCAAGGGCGGCGGTTCGAACGGTGTCGGCTTTGCCATTCCCGCCAATCTGGTCAAGGTGTTCCTCGGTGCCGCCGACCGTGGCGCAACGAGCTTCGAGCGTCCCTATGTCGGCGCAACCTTCGATCCGGTGACTTCCGATGTGGCCGAAGCGCTCGGCCTCGACAAGGCCCGTGGCGCATTGGTGGTTCGAGTTCTGGACGGCGGCCCTGCTGCCAAGGCCGGCCTCAAGGCCGGACAGGTGGTGACGGCCGTTGACGGCGTTCCGGTCGAGCATCCGGATGCGCTTGGCTACCGGCTCACCACCGCAGGCCTCGGCAAGGCGGTCAAGCTCACGGTTCGGGAGAACGGTGGCGAAAAGCAGGTGTCCATAACGTTGGCCGGTGCGCCGGAAACGACCCCGCGCGACGAACGGCTTATCGAGGGCCGCAATCCTTTTGCCGGTGTCAAGGTTGCCAACCTTTCACCCAAGCTTGCCTATGAGTTGCAGATGCCTGCCGAAGTGATGGGCGTGGTCATTACCGACGTCGCACAGGGCTCGCCCGCCGCCCGTCTTGGCTTTGCTCCGCACGACATCATCATTTCCGTCAACGGGGATGCCGTTGGCACGAGCGCCGACATGGCCAAGATCGCCGCCGGCGATCCCGGCTTCTGGCGCGTGGAAATCGAACGTGATGGCCAGCGTATAAGACAGGTCTTCAGATGAGCGATCTCTTCGCGCCGCAGGTTCCGCAGGAGGTGGAGGCTCGCCGGCCACTCGCTGACCGCCTGCGGCCGAAGACGCTGGCCGAGGTGACGGGCCAGGAACATCTGACGGGCGAGGACGGTGTTCTTGCCCGCATGATTGCATCAGGCTCGCTCGGCTCCATGATCTTCTGGGGCCCTCCCGGCACCGGAAAGACCACGATCGCCCGGCTGCTTTCCGGACAGGCGGGGCTCGCCTTCGAACAGATTTCGGCGATCTTCTCCGGCGTTGCGGACCTGAAGAAGGTTTTCGAAACAGCGCGCCTGCGCCGCATGGAGGGACGGCAGACGCTGCTCTTCGTCGACGAGATCCATCGCTTCAATCGTGCCCAGCAGGACAGCTTCCTGCCGGTAATGGAAGACGGTACGGTAATATTGGTTGGCGCCACCACCGAAAATCCGTCCTTCGAACTGAATGCCGCTCTTCTGTCGCGGGCGCGGGTGCTGACCTTCAAGCCCCATGACGAAGAAAGCCTTGGCACCCTCCTGAAACGGGCGGAGGAGATGGAGCATCGGCCATTGCCGCTGGACGAGGATGCCCGCGTCGCCCTGATCCGCATGGCGGATGGCGACGGTCGCGCCGCGTTGACGCTTGCCGAAGAAGTCTGGCGCGCTGCCCGAAAGGACGAGGTTTTCGACACTGACGGTCTGGCGCGGATCGTACAGCGCCGCGCGCCCGTCTATGACAAGGGGCAGGACGGACACTACAACCTGATCTCGGCGCTGCATAAATCGGTACGTGGTTCAGATCCCGATGCCGCGCTCTATTATCTCTGCCGCATGTTCGATGCCGGCGAGGACCCGCTTTATCTCGGCCGCCGGCTGGTCAGGATGGCGGTCGAGGATATCGGTCTTGCCGATCCGCAGGCGCTGGTCATCTGCAATGCCGCAAAGGACGCATACGACTATCTCGGCTCGCCCGAGGGGGAACTGGCGCTGGCGCAGGCCTGCGTCTATCTCGCCACCGCGCCGAAATCGAACAGTGTCTATGTCGCCTACAAGGCGGCGATGCGGGCAGCGAAGGAGAACGGCTCGCTGTTGCCGCCCAAGCACATCCTGAATGCGCCGACCAAGCTGATGAAGGGGGAAGGTTACGGCGAAGGCTACCGCTACGACCATGACGAGCCGGACGCGTTTTCCGGCCAGGACTATTTTCCAGAGAAGATGGGGCGCAAGACCTTTTACGATCCGCCGGAGCGCGGTTTCGAGCGGGAGATCCGCAAGCGGCTGGACTGGTGGTCGAAGCTGCGCCGCGAGCGCAACAGCTGAAACCCTGAAGGCTTCAGGACGCCTTGCTCATCCTGGGTGCATGCGGGGCGGCGATGGTTTTCACCGAGGAATCGGCAAGTCCGTGATGGCCTTCCATATCGACGATCAGGTGCCAGTGGCCGCTTTCCGGAATGGTGAGCTTGATCGGAGATTTCTTCGCGACGCCGCCGAGATATTTGAAATCGAGCGTTTCCTTGAAGCGCTGAAAGTTGCCGGGTGTCATCAGCCGCACGTTGTTGACCGCGGAGAGTGTCACTTCGATGACCGTTCCGGCGCGCAATTCCTGCAGGTCGTAGTGGCTAAAGCGGAAGTTCGGCTTGGACATTCTTCTCCTCGTCATGCCCGCTGGCAATTGGCGGAATTCTAGAACTCAGCAGTTAAGAAACTCTTGGATGACGATGGCTCGGAGAGACGTTTGCGGGGGGCGGGCTGGCGCTATTTGCCGCACACAATCATCAATCTGCGAATTCTCGAAATTAAGCCTCTGAAAAGCATGCTTACCGGAAGTGGGATTCTGTGCTGGTGGTTTTAATCCCGGTTTAAAGGGGCAATCGCTAGGCTTGCCCGCATGAAAGAACTTCCGGGGTAGGGGATGAAGAAGAATCTGCTGTCCGCCGAGCGATTGCACAGGCTGCCTTCCCAGGGAAGGCTCGTGCGGCTCGTTGCCGTGTTCTCGACCGTACTGATTGTCATCTCTGTTCTCTCGCTGCTGCTGGTCGGGCAGATCGCTTCTAACGAAGCGGACGATCTGGCGGCGCAGACGGAGAAGCGGCTGTTCCATAACGCGCTGCGCGATCGTCAGCGCCTCATGGCGCGCGACCTGCTGGTCGTTGCCCGCTGGGACGACGCTGTGCAGGGCGTTGCCATCGAACCGGACAATGATTTCATCTCCGATGATTTCGTCGGCTCGCTCTGGTGGGATTCGGGTTACTCGCGCAGTTTCATCATCGATGCCGAGGGTCAGCAGATCGCCTCGTCGCGAGAGGACCGCGTGGATTTCACCAAACGCAAACTCGACCCCGCCGACGATCTGGCGATCATTACACGCCGCGCCGTGGAAGCCTATATGCGCTACCGGATAGCCGTTGAGGGCGGCTTCAGCCAGAGGGTGATGAAGACCAGCGAGATCGGCAATATTTCGGTCTATTCCTTCTCGGTGATCGACGGGGAACCGGCAATCGTCAGCGCGACAGCCATCGTGCCGCATGACGAAGCGCTGCTTCCGGACGGACCTCCGCCAATTGCGGTTGTCGCCAAGCAGATCGACGAGGAGTTGATACGAGACCTCAACTCCCAGCTTGCCTTCGACAATCTCGCCTTCTCCGAAGATGCGACCGGTGTGGTGCCGGTGCAGAGCGCCTCCGGCAAGGTGCTCGGCAGCTTCTCCTGGACCGGAACCACGCCGGGAACTCGGATCTGGGATGTCGTCGTCCCTGTCGTCCTGTTCCTGACCACCTTCCTGGCTCTGGCGGGCTTTCTCATTATGCGCCACGTGGCGAAGCTTTCGGCGGCACTGTCCGAAAGCCAGCAGCAGGTGCGCGACGCCGCCCTGCACGATCCGCTCAGCGGGCTGGCCAATCGGCTGAAGTTCGACCATGCACTGGCTGTCGCGGCGGAGAAGGCATCGAAGGAGCCCTTCGCGGTCATTGCCGGCGATCTCGATCGTTTCAAGGCCGTCAACGATGTGCATGGTCATGCGGCGGGCGATCAGGTCATCAGGACCGTTGCCGCTCGGCTTCGCGAACTTGTCGGTGAAAACGGGCTTGTCGGCCGTGTCGGCGGCGATGAATTCGTCATTCTGGTGACGGGCTTTTCCGATCGCCATCGCCTGATGCTGCTCGCGACGCAGATCCTGACATCGGTGTCCATGCCGATGGTGCTCGAAGAGGGCGCGCTCGTGGATGTCGGCATCAGTCTCGGCATCGCGGTTGCTCCCGCCTGCGGAAACACGGCAGAGGTCATCATGGCCGCTGCCGACCATACCTTGCTCGCTTCCAAGGAACAGGGTCGGGGAAGGGCGCTCTTTCACGAGGACATGCCGCAAGAGCTCCGAACGGTCGCAGCGTGATACGCCGGACACGCGCGTCGCGGGACTGACAGGCAATCGGAACGCCCGCTTCCGGTTGCCGTGGCTCGTTTTCTTTGCCCGTTGGTGCTGACCTTCCTCGCGTCATGCCATTTTGCGCGCCGGCAAGTGGGGCATCACGGAACAGTTGTCGTCTTTGCGCATTACCTTCTGGGCTAGAATGCTGACCGACCCTGAGGAGGACGATAATGGCGATCGAAAAGCGTGGCGCGGCACACTGGACCGGCGGACTGAAGGATGGGCGTGGAACGGTTTCAACCGAAAGCGGCGCATTGAAGGAATATCCATACGGCTTCAAGACCCGTTTCGAGGGGTTGGTGGGCAGCAATCCGGAGGAACTGATTGGCGCGGCCCACGCCGCATGCTTCACCATGGCGCTCTCCAAGGAACTCGGGGATGCCGGCCTTACCGCAGAAAGCCTCGACACGACGGCAAAGGTGACGCTCGATCAGGTCGGCGGCGGCTTTGCGATCACCGCGATTGAACTCAGCCTTCGCGGCCAGGTGCCCGGATCGGACGAGGCGACATTCCGCGGCATTGCCGAAAAGGCCAAGGCCGGATGCCCGGTCTCCAAGGCGCTCGCCGCCGTGCCGATCAGCCTCAATGTGACCTTCGGCTGAGGGGGCTTTTCTCCCGATTGTGAAGGGTTGGCGGGGTTGGCGGGCGACGTTTGCCGTTTGCCGGCCCCTGATAATAGGCGTATGATTTTTGCCTTCCGGCCGCCCCGGCCGGAGCTTCGTGAGGAGGAGAAAATGTCACGCCAATATATCGATTGCCGTGAGTTCCCGAGCGAAATGAAATGCACCATCGCCATATCGGCAGACACCACGGAAGAACTCGTCAACGCCGCCGTGCAGCATGCCGTCTCCGTTCATGGCGAACACGACACCCCCGCATTCCGCCAGGAAATCAAGAAGGCCATCCACAAGATGGAACCATCCCGCAACGTCGCATGATGCCGGGATGATGGGAGCCAAGCGCCACCTCCTTTGCGGAGGGGGTGGCGAGGGGTAACCCGGCACGGACTGAGACTGGGATCTGAACTCACGTTTCCCCGTCATTCCGGACTTGTTCCGGGATCCAGCAGTGCGATGTCCATCGCGCTGGAGAATGCTTGGCCGCTCGGAGTGACAGAGCAATTGTCTTCTCGGCTCGCAGACGCTCGCCGGCTGGATTCCTGTGACAAGCACAGGAATGACGGCTGTGGGGGCGATGTTCGCATACTGGACGCCCACGAATTCGTGGCGGATTTTCCCGGGGACTCGGCCGCAAAGTACGGGCTCCGCGCTATTGCCGGGCCTGCGCCGATTTCCCGAACTCCATCATATTTTCCCGTCCACCTTCAGCATCGCGGAAACGGGATCACAGCAGGTAATGGGAAATATCATTCCATCCCGGATTTGTGCTTTCGATCAGATTGAGCTTCCATGCTCTTGGCCACTTCTTGATGGTCTTTTCCCGCGTAATAGCTGCTGTTACCAGGTCATGGATTTCGAACCATACAAGCGTTTTCACGCCATATCGGCTTGTGAAACCACGTGTGAGATCATGCTGGTGCTCATAGAGGCGGCGCGCGAGATCGCTCGTCACGCCGGTGTAGAGCGTACCGTTCCGTTTGGATGCAAGGATGTAGACATAGCCGTGACGCATGCGTGCAGGATGGCATGATTGGCTGAACACGCAAAGGCGTGTGATGCCGTTACAACGTTTCCCGTCATCCCGGACTTGTTCCGGGATCCAGCAGCGCGATGTCCATCGCGCAAAAGACACCCGAAGACCTGGCGGGACGAGACTATTGTCTTCTCTGCTCGCAGACTTAGCGAGGCCGTCGGCGCTTCTCTTATCAAGGTCTCAGATAGAGCAAAGCCCGGGAACATTGTTCCCGGGCTTTGCCAAGATCAAGATCTATTCAACCGTGTTTGACGATCAGCTGCAACCGCTCGTCGCGCCGCAGGTGTCGCACTTCTCGCAGGTGCCGTTGCGGACCATGGTGAAGTTCTGGCACTCGGAGCACATGTTGCCGGTGTAGCCTTGGGCGATCGAGCGCATACGGCGGTCGGCCTCGAGCTTCTTGGCTTCGGCCTTGGCGGCTGCTGCGTCGGCGGCGGCCTTGTCGGAGAAGAGCGCGGTCTTGTCCTGAGCCTTCTCGTCTGCCACGTCCTCGGCGATCTCCTCGGCCAGTTCCACTGCGCGTTCCTCGTAATCACGCTTGAAGGCGACGATTTCAGAGGTCGAGATGGCTGTCGTCACTTCCAGCTTGCGGGCCGCGTTGCCGGAAAATGCCGTCACCGTTGCACCGCCGGAAGCCTTGGCGGGGGAGGCCGTTGCCGCACCCTTCGGCTCGGCCAGCGAGCGGTCGACATTGCCGTTGGAAACCAGCGTCGGCTTGTAGCCACGGGTCCAGCCGGTGGAGATCAGGTTGGTCTTTCCTTCCTGAATGCCCTTGCCGAGTGCGGTGTTGGAGAAATCCGACGTATCGACATGAGCGAGGTCGTGACGGCCGAGATAGGAGACTGCGAGTTCGCGGAACACGTAATCGAGGATCGACGTGGCGTTCTTGATCGCGTCATTGCCCTGAACCATGCCGGCCGGCTCGAACTTGGTGAAGGTGAAGGCCTCCACATATTCCTCGAGCGGCACGCCGTACTGCAGGCCGAGCGAAATCGCGATGGCGAAGTTGTTCATCATCGCACGGAAGGCAGCGCCTTCCTTGTGCATGTCGATGAAGATCTCGCCGAGGCGGCCGTCGCCGAATTCGCCGGTGCGCAGGTAGACCTTGTGGCCGCCGACGGTGGCCTTCTGGGTGTAGCCCTGACGGCGGTTCGGAAGCTTTTCCCGCTCGCGAACGACCCGCTCGATCACTCGTTCGATGATCTTTTCAGTGACGGTGACCGCCTGTGCTGCAACCGGCTGCTGGATCAGGTCGTCGAGTGCATCCTCTTCATCCTCGTCCTCGATCAGCGCCGCATTGAGCGGCTGCGAGAGCTTGGAGCCATCACGATAGAGCGCGTTGGCCTTGAGGGCGAGACGCCACGACAGCATGTAGGCTGCGCCGCAATCCTCGACCGTTGCCTCGTTCGGCATGTTGATCGTCTTGGAGATCGCACCCGAGATGAACGGCTGTGCCGCTGCCATCATGCGGATGTGGCTTTCGACCGAGAGGTAGCGCTTGCCGATCTTGCCGCAGGGATTGGCGCAATCGAATACGGCGAGATGCTCGGGCTTGAGGAAGGGCGCGCCTTCCAGCGTCATCGCACCGCAGACGTGTATGTTTGCGGCTTCGATTTCCTTCTTCGTGAAGCCGACATGCTCAAGCAGGTTGAAGCTCATGTCCGAGAGTTGCTCGTCGGAAACCTTGAGCGTGCCCTTCAGGAAGTCGGCGCCGAGCGTCCACTGGTTGAAGACGAACTTGATGTCGAAGGCGGCCTTCAGCGCGCCGTTGACGGCTTCGATCTTCTCGTCGGTGAAGCCCTTGGCCTTCAGCGTCGACGGGTTGATGCCCGGAGCCTGGTTCAGGTTGCCATGGCCGACGGCATAAGCGTCGATCTCCGCGATCTGGCTCTCGGTGTAGCCAAGCGTGCGCAGCGCTTCCGGAACGGCAGCGTTGATGATCTTGAAGTAGCCGCCGCCGGCGAGCTTCTTGAATTTTACCAGAGCGAAGTCGGGCTCGATGCCGGTCGTGTCGCAATCCATGACCAGACCGATCGTGCCGGTCGGGGCAATAACCGAGACCTGCGCGTTGCGGTAGCCGTGCTTTTCGCCGAGTTCCAGCGCCTTGTCCCAGGCAGCCTTGGCATGGGCGATCAGGGCCGGATCGGAGCAATCGGCATGGATGAGCGCGACCGGATCGACCGACAGGCCTTCATAGCCCGAGGTCTCGCCATGGGCGGCGCGGCGATGGTTGCGGATGACGCGCAGCATGTTGTCGCGGTTCGGTGCGTAGCCCGGGAACGGACCGAGCTCCGAGGAAATCTCGGCCGATGTCGCATAGGAAACGCCGGTCATGATTGCGGTGAGCGCGCCGCAGATGGCGCGGCCTTCAGCCGAGTCGTACGGGATGCCGGACGACATCAGCAGGCCGCCGATGTTGGCGTAGCCGAGGCCGAGCGTGCGGTATTCATAGGAGAGTTCGGCGATCTGGCGCGACGGGAACTGCGCCATCATCACCGAGATCTCGAGAACGACGGTCCACAGGCGGACGGCGTGTTCGTAGTCGGCGATGTTGATCTTCCTGGTCGCAGCGTCCTTGAACTGCAGGAGGTTGAGCGAAGCCAGGTTGCAGGCCGTGTCGTCGAGGAACATGTATTCCGAGCACGGGTTCGACGCGCGGATCGAGCCGGCAGCCGGGCAGGTGTGCCAGTCGTTCATCGTCGTGTTGTAGTGCAGGCCGGGGTCGGCCGATGCCCAGGCGGCATAGGAGATCTTGTCCCAGAGGTCGCGAGCCTTCAGCGTCTTCATGACGCGGCCGTCCTTGCGGGCGGTCAGGTTCCATTCGCCATCGTTCTCGACGGCGCGCAGGAAGTCGTCCTTCAGCGAGACGGAGTTGTTGGAGTTCTGGCCGGAAACGGTGAGATAGGCTTCCGAATCCCAGTCCGTGTCATACGTCTTGAACTCGAGATCCTTGTAGCCCTGCTGGGCGAACTGGATGACGCGCTTGATGTAGTTTTCCGGAACCTGGTCCTTCTTGGCCGCACGGATTTCGCGCTTCAGGGCCGGGTTCTCGTTCGGGTCGAAGCAGGCATCGTTGTCGGCCGTGCAGTTGACGCAGGCCTTCATGATGGCCTTGAGGTGCTTGGCGACGATCTTGGAGCCGGTGACGAGTGCTGCGACCTTCTGCTCTTCCTTCACCTTCCAGTCGATATAGGCTTCGATATCCGGATGGTCGATGTCGACGACGACCATCTTCGCGGCGCGACGGGTCGTGCCGCCCGACTTGATGGCGCCGGCAGCGCGGTCGCCGATCTTGAGGAAGCTCATCAGGCCGGACGAACGGCCGCCGCCGGAAAGCTTTTCGCCTTCGCCGCGCAGATAGGAGAAATTGGAGCCGGTGCCGGAGCCGTACTTGAACAGGCGTGCTTCACGGACCCAGAGGTCCATGATGCCACCCTCGTTGACGAGATCGTCTTCAACGGACTGGATGAAGCAGGCGTGCGGCTGCGGATGTTCGTAGGCCGACTTGGACTTGACCAGCTTGCCGGTGAAGGGGTCGACGTAGAAATGGCCCTGACCAGGACCATCGATGCCATAGGCCCAGTGCAGGCCGGTGTTGAACCACTGCGGGGAATTTGGGGCGACGCGCTGGGTGGCAAGCATGTAGGCAAGCTCGTCCCGGAAGGCGAGGGCATCTTCCTCGGACGTGAAATACTTGCCCTTCCAGCCCCAGTAGGTCCAGGTGCCGGCGAGACGGTCGAAGACCTGACGGGCGTCGCTTTCGGAGCCGAAGCGCTCGTTCTCGGGCAGCGCCTTCAGGGCTTCGGTGTCGGGCACGGAGCGCCACAGGAAGGAGGGGACGTCATTCTCCTCGACCTTTTTCAGCGCCTTCGGCACACCGGCCTTGCGGAAATACTTCTGCGCCAGAACGTCGGTCGCAACCTGGCTGAACTGCGCGGGAACGTCGATATCCGCCGCCCGGAAGACGATCGAACCATCCGGATTCTTGATCTCGCTCACAGCCTTGCGGAAGTCTATCTCCGCATAGGCTGATTGGCCTGGCTTGGTAAAACGTCGTTCGATACGCATCTTCGTCCCTCGCATCTGGCGCGCCATTATAGGCGCAAAAAGCCTCGTCCGTCTGCAAGCGCTTGCCTCGCAGCCGGTTGTTATTTTTTCCGTCAGTTCATTCATCCGGAGATGAGTGACCGTCTACATTGTGTTGATTGCGGCTGCAAGCCTACTAGATATAGTGTTAACAAATTCTTGCTGCCAGTCCCCAATCGCGTTTTGGCGGCCAAAATCGCACACACAATCACCGGTTCGGCGCAGCTCTTCATGAACCCGCGCCCCGCACTCGATTGTCGATTTTTTGAAACGAACCGGCCTCGTTACCATCCGGTCCAGTCGCCGCCGCAACATAAGGAAGCATTAACTTTGAAAGAGCCGATTCCGTCAAGGGCTGGTTTGAGACGAAATGGTTAACACCACATCTTGTGGCTTCCAGCTGTGGAAAACGGGGAAAGAAGCGAATCCAAGGAAATCAGTGGTTTGTGAGTAATGCCTCAAGCGGGAGCGTTGCCTGTGGCAAAAATGCAGCCCTGCGGGCCATCGACCTGTGCCAATCCGGCACACCGGGTGTGCTTACGCCATCCTGTTGCTTGGCGGGTGTTGCTGCGGCGCACATCGATTCGCGGCGATGCGAACCAAACACGCCGGCTGCGACGCGAAATTCCGGCAAAAAAGTGATCGCGTTGCAAAATATGAGTGCAATGTGCAACCAATTTGAAACGGATATCCTGCAAAGTCATGCCAAATTGGCCCCAAATGAATTGCGGGTTGTAAGGGACGGGCTGCCGCCGCGCATGAGCCGGGCCGCCCCACAGGATATCCACATGAACATCGTCAATCTGTCTATCCTGAAGAAGATCAGTCTGCTGGTCGTTCTCATGGGCTGTGCCGCCGGCATTATCGCCGCGGTCGGCGCGCAGGGGCTCTTCTCGCTCGGTTCGTCCCTCAAGGATACGGGCGCTCGCGAGGAAGTGGCACGCGAAGCCATGGATCTTCGCGTCGATATCATCGCCATCAGCCGCATGACCTATCAGCTTGCGCTCGCGCCTGAAAAGGCTGCTGATTTCGCCGCTGAAACGGACAAGCGCTCCAAGGAAATGCTGGATCGCCTGCCGAAGATCGCTTCGACGGCAGATGCCAACGAGCAGAAGCTGCTGGAAGACATCCGCGCCACGCTGAACGCCTATTTCGGCAAGATCCGTGACATGCTGGCTGTTGCGGGTTCCGAAGCAGGCAAGGACCGCGCAGTCATGGCCGCCGAACTCGACAAGGTTCTGGATGCCCAGAAGACCGTTACGAGCACCGTCAAACTTTACAGCACTTCATCGGCCGAATCACTTGCGGCGTCCCGCGCCGGTGCGCTCGCCGCTTCGGGCCTGACCGTCACCGTGCTTTTTGCAACGGCCGTCTTCTGTATCGTTGCCGGCGTTGCCGCAAGCTTCCTGCTGGCGAGCCGTGGTATCGTCAAGCCGATCCGCCACCTCACCGACGTCATGTCCAGCCTTGCTGCCGGCAAGCTCGGCGAAACAATTCCTGGCACGGAACGTAAGGACGAAATCGGCGAAATGGCGCGTGCGCTGCAGGTGTTCCAGGCCAATGAACAGCAGATGCGCGAGATGGAAACCCAGGAAGCCGCATTGCATGCCCAGAGCAAGGATCTCCAGAGCAGTATCAGCGGCATCGTCGCCGCAGCCGTTGCCGGCGATTTCAGCAAGCGCATCTCCAAGACCTATGAGGACGAGGACCTGCAGCGCTTCGCCGCAAGCGTCAACGAGCTCGTGGAAAGTGTCGATCGCGGCGTCACCGAAGTCCGCCGCGTCGTGGCAGCACTGTCCGATGCTGACCTGATGCAGCAGATGCAGGGTCAGTTCCAGGGCGCGTTCGCCGAACTTCAGGCGAACGTCAACAGCACCATGGGTACGTTGCGCGGCACGATGCTCAACATTCGCTCCGTGGCCGGCACGATCACCTCGAATTCCGGTGAACTGAGTTCCGCCGCCAACCAGCTGGCCCGTCGCACCGAACAGCAGGCGGCAGCGCTGGAAGAAACCGCAGCCGCGCTCGAGGAAATCACCACGACCGTCCGCACCTCCAGCGAGCGTGCGAACGAAGCAAGCCGCATGGTACACGAGACCAAGGAAAGCGCCGGCAAGTCGGGTGCCATCGTTCGCAGCGCGATCGATGCCATGGGCCGTATCGAGCAGTCCTCGCACAAGATCAGCCAGATCATTTCGGTGATCGACGAGATCGCTTTCCAGACCAATCTGCTGGCGCTCAACGCCGGTGTGGAAGCCGCCCGTGCAGGCGAGGCGGGCCGCGGCTTCGCCGTCGTTGCCCAGGAAGTTCGCGAACTCGCCCAGCGCTCCGCCAATGCTGCCAAGGAAATCAAGACGCTGATCACCGCGTCTGCCGAGGAAGTGAATGGTGGCGTCTCGCTGGTGCTGTCCACCGGCAAGGCGCTGACCGAGATCGAGGATCTGGTCAACCGCGTCAACGACCATGTCGCAAGCATTGCCCGTGCCGCCCAGGAGCAGTCTTCGGCGCTCGGTGAGATCAACACCTCGGTCAACCACATGGACCAGATGACGCAGCAGAACGCTGCCATGGTGGAAGAAACGACGGCTTCCAGCGAGGTTCTGGCCGGCGAAGCCCGTCAGCTTCAGGAACAGCTCGGTCGTTTCCGTCTGGAAAACGGCTCCTATGCCGGCCAGTCACGCTACGCCGCGTAACGCCACCTGTCATTTTCGCTATCGATGGCGCCGCAGCGATGCGGCGCCTTTTTTCTTGGTTGCTGGCGCGGATAGGGGCCGAAGGCGGTTGGTCGATGCTGACGATCCCCAGAGCGTTTCCAGCCGAAGCGTGATCGTTTCGGTGTCGGACAATGCGGTAAAACGCTCTAGGCTGTCGGTATGGTGCCGCCATCGATGACGAACTCCGTGCCGGTGATCGCGCCGGCGCGCGGCGAGACCACGAAAGCGATGAGATCGGCTACTTCGCGGGGTTTTGCCGGACGACCGAGCGGAATTCCACCAAGCGCGTTCATGATGATCCGTTTGCCGCCCTCATAATCCGTACCCGCCTGCTCGGCGAGGCGTTCGGCCAGAGCGACGGCAGCCTCCGTTTCGACCCACCCAGGTGCGACGCGCACCACTCTGACGCCTTTCGGCGTGACCTCTTTCGAGAGACTCTTGCTGTATGTGGAAAGCGCCGCTTTCGCCGCTGCATAGGCCGTCGTTGATTCCGGCAGGGGAAGTTCGTGCTGGATGGACGTGACGTGGACGATGACGCCGGCTCCGCGGTCGATCATGCTCGGCAGCAATGCTCTGTCGAGGCGAACGGATGGCAGGAGGTTATGGCTCAGTTCCTTGAACCATTCGTCGTCATCCAGTGCGGCGAAGCCGCCGGGAGGTGCCGATGAGCCGCCGACCACATTGATGAGGATATCCACGCCGCCGAGATGCTGCAGAGTCGCGGCCGCGACCTTTGCGCAGCCCTCGCTCGTGGTGATGTCCGCCGCAATGTAATGGATATGTTCCGAAGCGTATTCCGGTATGCTGCGAGCAGTGGCGACCACTCTGGCACCCGCTTGCAGCAGGGCATCGGCCACCGCGGCGCCAACCCCTTTCGTGCCGCCTGTCACCAAGACGCGGCTATTCTGCAGACCGAGATCGAAACTCATGCGGTGATCTCCAGTCTTGCGATCTCCTCGCCGGCCAGTCCGAAGGTATATCTCAAATCGACCGGGCTTCCGGGGAAATTCCCGGTTACGTGGCCGATGACGACGACACGGCCGTTCTTTTCGGTAATGGCGATCGGCTCGCAGACATAGCTGAACTTCGCGGAGGTATCCGACTTCCAGCGTTGTATCGCTGCCCGCCCGACATGGGTTTTTCCCTCATCGATAACGGTGGCGTCCTGGGTAAAGCATTGCGCTATGGTCGCGCCATCGCTCCTGTCGGCGGCAAAATAGGCCGCGACCGGTTTTGGCAAGTTGATCGTCATTTTCGTTCTTTCCGGTTACGTTGCTTTCCCATAGGGATCGCCCTATCTTCAAAAAATGACAAGAACGCACGAAAAAGTAAGGCACTTACCTGAAGGTAAGAAACATGGATATACGCGGGATACCGCGGCTGCTGGTGTTGAAAAGACTTTGAAATTTCTTGAGGGTCGATGGAAGCTCGCAATTTTGTTCCATCTTTTCGGAGGCAGAGTTCTTCGCTTCTCCGATCTGGAGCGAGCAATTCCAGGTGTTTCCCAGAAGATGCTCATTCAGCAGCTGCGGCAGCTGGAAAATGACAGAATTGTTCGGCGCGTCGTTCACCATCAGGTGCCGCCGAAGGTCGAATACAGTCTGACGGAATGGGGGCAGGCGCTTTGTCCCGCGCTTGACGCATTGCTGACATGGGCCGCGCTCGGCGACGACATTGCTGTGACCGCCACAAGGCTTGATGGTGAAGGGGCAGGTTGATGCACAAGGCTATCGCGGGTGAACGACGAAAAAGCCCGCCGGATGGCGGGCTTTTGGCATGCTTTCGTATTTTCCGGCGAGGTCAGCCCTTGTTGCCCTTGGCGATCGGCTCCTGATAGGTGAAGCCCATGTCCCAGGGGAAATAGATCCAGGTATCCTGCGAAACCTCTGTGATGAAGGTATCGACGGTTGGGACGCCCTTCGGCTTGGCATAGACGCATGCGAAGTGTGCCTTCGGCAACATTTCACGAACTTCCAGTGCCGTCTTGCCTGTGTCGGTGAGGTCATCCACCACGAGGACGCCTGCGCCGCCATCCGTGGCAAGCTCAGGGGTAATGCCCTTCAGCAGCTGCGTTTCGCCCTGATTGACGTAATCGTGGCGGGTGGCGATGCAGACCGTGTCGATCAGGCGGATGTTGAGTTCGCGCGAAATGATCGCTGCCGGCACGAGACCGCCGCGGGTGATACAGACGATGCCGCGGAATTCCTGATTGAGGCTTGCCAGCCGCCAGGCAAGGGCGCGGGCATCGCGGTGGAACTGATCCCAGGAAACGGGGAAGGCTTTATCGGGCAGGGACATCAGACTGGTAGCTCCGCAAGGGCGAGGGTTTCGTATTCGCCGGCCGGCCGGCATCCTTTGAAGACCGGTCCGTTACGGAGCTGCGCATCGTCTCCGACGCGTCGCTGCCAAAAACGGCAAACGCGCGGACAAGCCGCGCGAGTGTGGCCCGCAAGGGGCTCTGGTCTCTGGCCGCTGCTATTAGCGGCATTTCGGGGCCGAAGGCAAGGGCCTCTCGGTCCTCTCCAGCCTTATCGCGACAGCAACGTCAGCGCCGTCATCGAATCGAGCACGGTGCGGGTCACGCCGCCGAACAGCGTCTCCCACCAGCGCTTGTGGCTATAGGCACCCATGACCAGAAGGTCGATGGAACTGTCGGAGAGACGGTTCTCGATCGCCGCGGAAGCCGGAAGCCTGTCCGATTCCTGGCGGACGACAGTAACATTGATGCCGTGACGCGCCAGCGCGGCGGCGATTTCGGCGCCTGCCATTTCGGCCGACTGCATCGACGTTTCCGGCGGATCGACGGAAAACACTTCGACCGCTTCGGCCGCCTTGAGGAAGGGAAGGGCGTCGAAGGTGGCGCGGGCCGCTTCGCGCGAACCGTTCCAGGCGATCAGCACCCGCTTGATCGGCTTCGGCTGCTTCAGGATATAGGGTACCAGCAGGACCGGACGTCCGCTTTCGAACAGGAAGTTTTCAAGATCGGCGCGGCTTTCCGAAAGCAGGCCGCTTTCGCCCTGGCCAGCGACAACCAGATCGACCGATCGGGCGCTGTCGATGAGCGACGCGGCGCCGTAGCCCGCGGAGGAGACGAAGCTGCGCCATTCATGCGAAGTGCCGTTACGTTCGGCGGTGGAGCGGAAGATCTTCTCCACGCCGACCGTTTCCTTGTGCGCCATGTCCTGCAGCGCCTGCACGGTTGCCGGATCCGGAATTTCCATCGGTGCAACGAGCGGAACGGCTGCGAGCGCCTCTGCATGCAGCCCGACGACATGGGCTTGGAACTGTTGTGCAAGGGAAATGGAAAAATCAGTGATTTGCTGCGCGTCCTTCTGCAAGTCGAGAACGGCAAGAAGTGTCTTGTAACCCATGGTGGTCTCCTCGGCGGTGTTCAAATCGGTCCCGCGTCAACATATTGCCGCCGGAGACTGGCCCCTTCCTTGACTTCGGTCAATAGAAAGCCGGCTTAGGCCAGCTCTCCGGTGCCGAGGTCCTTGGCCCGGGCCGCATCCTTCTCCGCGGCGATTACCGCAATCATCGCCTCGATATCGATAGCCGCCGCATCGACGGCTGCCGCATCGCGGGCGCGTACCACGAGTTCGGTGGAAAAACGCTGGCCATCGAACTGCGGATAGGAACCGATCGAGGTGTCCGGATGCGCCTTCTGCACGCCGGCCAGCAGTGTCCCGATATCGCCCTCGCCGAACGGGCAGGCGATGGAGCGGGAGATGACCTTGGCGCCGGCGGGAAGGGTGGAGATCACGTTGTCCAGCATGGCCTGGAAGACCTGCGGAACACCCGCCATCACATGCACGTTGCCGATGATGAAGCCCGGTGCGGTCGAGACAGGATTGGCTATGTGGCGCGCGCCGCGCGGCATACGGGCCATGCGCTGGCGCGCCTCGGTGAATTCCATGCCACGGCGCTCGTACATCCCGCCGAGCAGACGCATCGCATCGGCATCGTGCTCGCAGGGCACTCCGAATGCCTTTGAAATTGCATCGGCGGTGATGTCGTCATGCGTCGGCCCGATGCCGCCGGAGGTGAAGACGTAATCATGGCGGCTGCGCAGCGCGTCGATTGCTGCAACGATCGCATCCTCCTCGTCTCCGACGATGCGTACTTCCTTGAGGTCGATGCCGGCAACCGTCAGCATGTCGGCGAGGTGGCCGATATTCTTGTCCTTGGTGCGGCCCGAAAGCAGTTCGTCGCCAATGGCGAGCATGGCGGCCGTCTTGATGGTTGCTTGTGTCATGGAGGTGAGGGATCCCGATATTGCGTCGTGAGCAGAACCTAGTCCCGTCTCTCTCGGAAGCAAGAGCATTGTTCCGTCGTTTGCATGCGCAAGGGTGTCGGCAATGCAAATGCAAGCAGAAATCGTTCACCGGGATTGAACACTCCGTCTCAGTGTCGTCATCTGGTGAACGACAGATCGCTGTTATAAATTCCTGTCATCGATCGCGACGGAACATCTGACATGATCTTCGACTTCCTGAAACGGCTGCTCAGCGGCCAACCACAACCGGCAATCCCAGCAAAGGAAAGCAAGCCAATGGCAAAGGTACTCGTACTCTACTATTCTTCGTATGGTCACATCGAAACCATGGCCTATGCCGTGGCTGAAGGTGCAAAGTCGGCTGGCGCTGAAGTCACCGTAAAGCGCGTTCCCGAACTGGTTCCGGAAGAAGTCGCCAAGAGCTCCCACTTCAAGCTCGACCAGAAGGCCGAGATCGCAACCCCTGCAGAACTCGAAAACTACGACGCCATCATCGTCGGCGCCGGCACCCGTTTCGGCACGGTCGCTTCGCAGATGCGCAACTTCTGGGATCAGACCGGCGGTCTGTGGTTCACCGGCAAGCTGGTCGGCAAGGTAGGCTCGGTCTTCACCTCGTCCGCAACCCAGCACGGCGGTCAGGAATCCACCATTCTCGGCTTCATCCCGACCCTGCTTCACCACGGCATGGTTGTTGCCGGCCTGCCTTACGCCTTCCAGGGCCAGATGGGCGTTGAAGCCGTGAAGGGCGGCTCGCCTTACGGCGCTTCCACGATCACGGACGGCGACGGCTCGCGCCAGCCTTCCGAAGTCGAGTTGGAAGCCGCCAAGTTCCAGGGCGCGCACGTTGCCAAGCTTGCAGCAAAGCTCGCCTGATCGTTTTTTTGATACTTGATCAATGACAGGGCGGAGGGTTTCCTCCGCCCTTTTTGTGACTTCGGTCACTGTTTTGTGACTTTCGCAACGAAAAATTAGACAATTAGGGCGCTGAATCCTGTCGGAAAGGACAGGATGAACGGCCATGAATGAACGAAGAACTCAACCACGGTCGCGTGCCTTGAAGGCGGCGCGTATCATTCTGCCGGGCGGATATTCCACCTTCGACTGCATGGTCCGCAATCTCTCCGAGGGCGGAGCAAAGCTGGTGATGGAAACCACGGCCGGCGTACCGGACGAATTCAACCTGAGGTTCGAGGACGGCAGCATTCGTCCCTGCAGGGCATGCTGGCGCAACGCCAAGGAACTCGGCGTCGCCTTCGGCACGGCAAACGCGGCCTGAACCGGATCTCATCGCGCGACCGGCGCGGACAGTGCCCGAACGGCGCTTGTCCCCGATGCGATGATTGGTGCCTGAAAATGCCGGATGACATTTATCGGTTGGTGCGGACGGCGGGCACGATTTTGCGGATTCTCTGTTGATTTTGTTGATCTTTTTCGATCAAGGATTCCCGTTTTGTATCACATGAGTCACGTCAGGTATCCTCGCATTTTGGTTGGAAATGGCCCGCACCAACAGGGGATTGGTACGTTATACCCCCACCCTCAGAGGAGGGGGTGTAAGTTAAACTTACACCCTTTTCCCAACGCGGGCGGGGATGACCGAAATTGCGTCTCCTGAATTTCAAGGAGACGGCATCGTCCCCCCACGCGCGCGGGACGAACGAAGGGCGCCCCGTAGGACGCCCCCGATAGGTCCAGATCGCCCGCGATTGGGCTACTCACCGACTCAAAACCAAGCCGGTCAGTGGATGTGTTCAACCGCCTCGCCCAGGTCACCAAGTGCTTTCGACAGAAGCGTCTCGATCTGGTCGACGGGAGTGGTTGCCCTGCCGCTGAGCTGGCCCGAGGAGTACAAAATTGTCAGGGCCGCAGCAACAAGGCGATGGGCATCGTTCACCTTTGTTTCCAGTTCCATCCGACTATCGATTTCGTTAGACATGCTCGCCTCCACTTGAGAAATTATCAACTGGGATTGAATTAACCTTAATTGCGGCTTTAGTCAAGCGGACTTGAAAATAATTCAAGTAGGCCGTATAAAACACAATGATCACACCAGAACAAATACGCGGCGCTCGCGCCATGCTTGGTATGACGCAAGCTGATTTGGCGAAAGCGGCTGGCTTGTCGACAACCGGCCTTAACAACATCGAACGCGGGACGGCCGACCCCAAGGCGTCCACGCTTCGCGCCGTTCAGGCCGCGCTTGAGGAAGCTGGTATCCTGTTCCTCTCAGAGGGGGCGTTGATCGATGGCGGAACGGGCGTTAGGCTGCGAAAGAGCTAAACGACCGCAGGCACCACGAGCGCCGCCGCCGCGAGACACCTTCACTAGGCCGAAGTGGTTTTTACCCACTTCGGGAAACCCAACGCTGTCGCCGTTTCGGCCCTCTTTGGAAACTAGACAAATTTGTCCAGTTTCATTTTCGAGCTCGCGGATCAGATCCATTGTCTGCTTGTTCCGAAGCCACTTCGTCGGGGCCGCGGCTGCCAGCGCCCTACCTTGTGTCTCAATCAGCTCCGCCTGTTCAGCGGCGAGGCGCAGAGCGGCGGAATAAGTCTGAGGTACACTGAATTCTGGAATACTAGCCGCGCGCTCAAGTTCTTGCCAGCGGTCAACAAGGCGCGCGGTGAACTCCGGCGAGAGTTGAGCCACGATGACATAACTGTCGCGCTTGCGGTGCGAGGCGGGAGAACCCCCTCGGCTGACATGGTACGAATTTCGTCCGATGTCAGTTCGAAGAAATCTTCGCCAAGGACGAATCGACCACGATTTTCTCCCACTGTACGCTTTGCCGTTCCATCAACACGCTGATGAACGCGATCAATGATGGTGTAAGTCACGACCGATTGGCCACGATACTCAATACGTTGGACTTCAAGTCCTGCGATTGTTACAGATTTCATTGGATTCCTCTGACCAGTTGGCCAGGGCCCGATGGCCCCGGCGGGTCGTCGATCACTCGGCAGCAGCGTCGAAGTCGTCTGGGCCAGAAACGCAAAAAGGCCCGGGCGCAATGGCCCGGGCGTAAACCATTATTAACGTCTCCCGAATAGCCGGAACTTCCCACTTAAGTAGGTTCCAGACGGGCAGAACACGGCAAACCGATTGATGCGCCCGGTGGTGTTGCGGCGAGACAGGAAGTTGAAAACCATGTCGGTCCCATTGGGGACAACGACGCCAGACTGCCCCAAAAAACTGGGATGGATCGACGCCGACCCAGGATCGATGAGGAACGAACCAACGCCTCGTCCGCCAGCGGCGATCATAGTTCCCGTCAGCAGTATCTGAGCGATACCAGCAGAATAGCCTGCAGTGGAAGTTCCGGCGCTGGATGACTGATTGCAGACATATCTGTAGTCGCTGGAGCCGGTGTTATAGCTAGCACCGTCGTCCGTTGATGTCCGCACACAAACAGTAATCGCATCTGACGTATTGACGTCGTTAAACTCGAGGTGGAACGACGTATACCCTGTAGGCAGCGAGAAACTGGCCACGCTCAGCCCAGCCATGTTCACCTCACTGCCGATCGGCTCCCACGGAAGACCGAGCGTCGACCTCATGGTAGCCGCATCGGAATCGTCCAGCAGTGTACGAGCAAAGGTCGTCAGCGCCGTGATGGCCGCCGCCCCGTCTCCAGTGAAATACGGCAACTGGTTTGCAGCCGATACCAGACCTGCAAGGGCCGTAATGTTCTTGGAATCCATTAGCGACATGGCGTTCGCCGCGCTGAAATACGGCAACTTTCCAGCCGCCGCCGTGACGCCGGCCAGAGCGAGGAGGTTCGCGACAGATTCCAGCGCCGAGAGATCCAGCAGGTTTTCGCCATCAGCCAAGGCCATCGTTCCCCAGCCGGTAAAGTACGGGATCGCATTGGCTGTGCCTGTCAAACTAGACAACGCACTGAGATTGCCGTTGCCCAAGGCCAGCAGCAACTGCCGCGTCCGCTCTTGAACGCCGACAGATCTCGGCACGAGTTGAACCTCGTACGGCCCGGAAACGATCGCGTCGCCGGGCCAGCCATAGGCGAGCGTCAGTTGGGTTTCGCTGTCCACGGATGCGATACGCACCAGCAGACCGGAGCCATCGGTAAACAGGTCGCCCGGCTCCAGAACGGATTGCCAATAGGTGGCATCGCCGGTCACGACCGTACCCCCGGCGGTGACAGACGCCACCCCGGCATTATAGAATGTAGGAAGAGCCATTTTTTGAATCCTTTATCTTGGAGCCATCTCACTTCGAAGCCGAGCCGACGGCGCCAGATGTCGTCAAGCTGACCGCGATTGGTGATATCGAGGGAGGTTGACGTGATGTCATTGATGGAAACCTTTAAGTTTGAGGGGAGCAGATGAAGGCGCGAGCCGCCTGGTAACAATCGCGGCCGCAGTAAAGCCGGTCGGACTGTCCGGTGAATCCGGTGCCACAGTGTCTACAGGTTAGATCGACCGTCAGCGTCTTCGCGAGACCAGCGCAGGTTTTGGAGCAGAAGCGGGAGAGCTTCCCGTTGCGAAGTCTCGGCTTAAAGGGGGTGTCGCAGTGCTGGCATGGTGATAGACCGCGAGCGCCGGCGGCGTTGCTGCAGCCGCGGCTGCAGAACCGCATATCAGTGAAATTTGGCCTGAACGACTTTTTGCAGTTGGGGCAATCCCGCCGTGGCAACCGGTCGCGGAACGCGTCAAGGTAAAGCGCGGCGGCCTCCTTCATGAGGGAAGGCTTGAACGCCTCATGCCTGTGCCGGTTGTACCGCGTCTCGCACGGGATCCGCCCGGGGATCGGGGCACAGAAGAACACGGACGCGGCGACACCCGGCCGGGACCTGATGTCGGCACCGCATTGAAGGCATTTCTCCAGAACCCTCAGACTTTCCGGCTGGCCATCCTCCCAGGACGGCCGCACGCTGGCACCGATGGCCTTGAGGGCGGCGGCGGTAATCTTGGCCGCCTCCAGGTCGGACTGCGCCCAGCGGTATCCCTGACGAACGAAGTAATCCCGAAGGGTTTTCCGGGCGTCAGCTTCGTATTCCCAAGGCGACGAGCGCCATTGGCGGAGAAACGCGGAAACCCACGCGACCAACCTCTTGCGCTGTTGCTCGCCAACTAGCGGTTCATATTTTGGTGCCGGCGGTTGGTATAACGTTGACGCCCCTTTGCCGCGGTATTCAGATGTAGTTACCAGCCCGCCGTATCGTTGCGCGCGACGTCTTTTCATGTCGATCGCCGAGACCGAAACATCGGTCAGCCAAGAGGTACGTGCGAGCATTTTAGCTCCTCAAATCAGCGAAGAACTTGGACACATCAAGATCCGGGTCGCTGAGCCAATGCTCAGATTCACTGGCAGCGGCGCGGGAGACGGCCATCCACAGTGCGGAGGCGAGGTCGATACGATCGCGGGATTTGCCCTTGTGCATCAACCTATTACCGCTGCTGTCGACTTGCTGAATCGCAACGTTATCGAGGCACCATGCGAGAACGGGGGAGTCCCATTTCAGGAGGCGGTCATATGCGGCCTTCTCCAGAATGTTCAGCGCCGGCGACTGGGTTACCCATCCCTGCGGAAGGCTGACGACGTCCACGCCGTCCTCAATCAGGGGGCCGACGATGGGTTGTGCGAACTTAATGTCGCAGGCCACCTCACGGACTTCGAACACAGCGATCAACTCACGGATCTTGGCGAGCACGACCGAATAGTCGATAGCCGAACGGCCGGCAGGTATCAGCCACCCTTGTTCCGCCCAATAGGGATACGCCACGCGGTCACGCTCGCCGCGCTCAGAAATCCCTTCACCCGGGCAAAAAGCCCACGCCTTGCAATGGTATTCGTCCCCACGGCGGAAGGCCGCGACCAACCCGGTTAGGTCTCGCGTTGATGAGCAGTCCAGGCCAATCCAGCATGGTTCACCGCGAAATTCGTCGAGGTTGATCGGCTGACGGCCCAAGTCGAGGACGTGGCTCGGGATGAACGGCGTGAGGCTATTGTCCTGCCGCCGACCCAGATAAAACTGCTCGAAAAACGCGCGCTCGGCTGGCCGAAAATGGGCCTGGTCCGCTGCCTTCCTGATCATCGGAAGGTCTGGATATCCGTGCCGCAGGCCGGGCATCACTTTGTGCCATACGGCCGGATCATCGATGACGTCGTCTTCCTCGGCCTCAAAGATGATCGGGAGGAACGTAGGGTCCTCTATCTCGCCGTCGCGGACCTGTGAGGCATATTGGTATTCTGCGAAGTCAGGTCCTTCCCTGCCACGGCCTGCCGTGGTGGCAATGACCATCAGTGAGCCGGAAACCTTCGCCAGGGCCCCCTTGGCGGATTGAAAGGTGGCCGTCTTCTTATGTGCCCAAAGTTCATCGATAATCATGAAATTCGGGCTGATCGACTGCGAGCGATCACTGTCTGATGAGATGACCGTGAAGCCGGACTTGCTCTTTGGGTGTGCGATCTGCAGGCGAGACTTCTTCACCCTCATCGCGGCATTGAGCGCCGGCGTGGTGGTGACGATATCCTCCAGTTCGTTGTAAGTTTCCTTGGCGTTCTCCATCGCGTGGGCAACCACGAAGGACTGTCCGCGATTTACACGTTCAGGCCCGACGACATGGAGAACGGCGAGGATCGCGGACAGGCTGGTCTTTCGCGAGCCCTTGCCAACTTGCAGGTAGACTTGGCGAATTAGCCGGTTTCCGAACTCGTCGGACGGGCCATAGATTTTACGGATTATCCGTTCCTGCCACGGGTCGATTTGTAGTTGTTGACCAGGAAGGCGGGATTTCGAGTGTTTAAGGAGACGGAGGAAACGGATTGCTCGATCAGCGCGGCCGTGGTGGTCGGGGATCTCTGAGCCATCATAGAGCCATTCGAGACCCCGCATAACGGGGAATTCAGATGTCGAACTCCACGAACGGGTCAGCGTTTTTTTCATGTGCGGAGGCTTGCCCCTTGATGCCGCTCCGCGACCTGCCGACGGGCGAGATACCGAGATCATCGCTTAGGCGCGCAATGACATCGTTCGACTTCGCAAGCATCGAGGCGGCGGGATTGGGCTTCCATTGGTCGCCGCGGGCCTTCACGAGAACACCATGCGTGGCGATGGCCTCACGGCATTTCCGCGCCATCCAGAGGGCGCCGACATAGGCTTCGAGCACGGGGAGCACGGCGGAAGGGAGAAGGCCACGGCCAGCGAGATCTGCCGCGGCGGTCTGCCAATCCGCTTTCGCTTCTGGTGGCAACGTGGCGGGCATCGGCGGCGCTTTTAGGAGCGAGCCGTCCAGGGCGGCGAGGTGTGGCCGGTTGCCCTTCACGTAAACTCTCCCTGACGCCATATGGCTGTAATATCCAGCCCCACACGGCGGCCGATCTCGGTAGCGCCGACGATATTGTAGTTGCGACCATCAAAATTGATGACATCGGTCGGCAGCACATCTGCGAACCAACGGGTTCGAAACGTCACGGTCGCCGCGGCGAAGCGTTGCGGGACGACGGAACCCACCTTTTCAGCCACGGTTCCCCATTTCACATTAGCCCGGAGATCGCGTATTTTTCCCCACGTAAAGACCTCCTCGCCGATGTCCGTCTTTTCTCCGGTGGGGATTTTCCGCATCAGGGAGATTACGCGGTTCAGGTCGCCTGCCCTCATAGCAACCTCGCCACAGTCATTTGGGATCGTTTCATCTCAGGCGGTCCAGACGACCCAGTCGCGCAACGCCTGACTTGCGCTATACGGCAAGACTCCGAACGACGCGGTAGAGTAGCCAACCGATTCTCGATGTGCGTACGCCGTCGTGACCATTTCCAGTAGTGCATGCTTGATCGTTGCCGGCAGTGTGTCCTGCGTCCAGCCAGCGCGGAAGGTGACGACGACGGCCGCAGGATGGTCCGCCAGCAAGGGCCACGCCAAGCCGGCGGCCGGCCGAATGCGCGCGGTATCAGTGCCCAATCCGTAGGCGAGGAAGGCAGACGATGCGAGTTCGACGGCATCGGTTGCACCGTAAGGCACATACTCGACCTTCATGACTTCCATGCATCGAGGCAGCGGAATTCGAACTTCAGCCGGCCACCTGTCGAACTTGGCCTCCCAGGTGCTGTCGAGAAGCGCGCGGCCAAGCAATCCGTTCGGTCCATGCAGGCGCGATGTCGCCGCAGCGAGATAGACGGATATCAGGCTTGCATCATCAGGCGCGGACTGCCCGTCCTCGATGATCGAAGCAAGATGCCTGTAGATTGTGGCGTTATCGACCGCCTGTTCCGACGGCTCGACAGTGCAGATGAGGCTTGTCATCGTCATTGCGGTCAACTTTCTAGATTTCACAAAAAAAATGTGCGTTGTGGACCCCGTCTCGGTCACAAAGCCCTCCCAAAACCTTCCCATCCCCCTCCCTCCGGCCATAGGAGCAGCAGGGAAGCGTTCCGGTTACGTTCTGGGGTGCATGGCCTTGCGCAGGAACGGCGCCGTGGCGCGCTGTCAGGTGGGCTTGCGAGGACGGGCAAAACCTTGGTATTTGGCAGTCCAGCGAGAGTGGCAGCCGTGGCAGTATGGCCGCAAGTTGCTCCACGAGAGGCGGAGGTCGGGCCGTTCGGCGATGGTGATGCGGTGATCAACATCTGTCGCGGGCTTTCCACATCCTGGCACCGCGCACGCCGGGAAGGCCTGCAGGAATTGAGAACGACAGGCACGCCAATCAGCATCATACCCACGAGATCGAGATGATGGTCGGGATTGATCGTGTCGCGCCTTGGCCTTGGCTGCCCGGGCAACGGCACACGGGCATTTCTGTCCGTGTGCAATCTTGATCCCGCACCCGCATAGCCTGGATGGGGCTTGGCTCATTCCAGCGCACCGTAGAGCCAGAGATCGCCGTCTGGCATTCCAGCCACGCCGCCAAGGCTGTATTGGCCCGATGACGTCAGCGCGCCACCGAATGAGCGGAGGTTGACACCCGGACCGGCCTGGAACGTCAGCACTCCTGTGCCAGCCTGGGCCCAGCCGCAACTGAAGTCCCGCGGCAGATCGGCCGGCACCGTGATGGTGCATGCAGAGGTGAAGACGAGCAGCCTGCCCTGGTGCTTCGGTGTAAGCGTCAGGCTTGTCTCCGGGTGATACACCGGATCGGTTCCGACAGAGCGGTAGAGTTCGGCCGCCGTCACTGCATCATCACGTTCGGCCGCCGTATCGACCGCTCGCCGGATCTTGACCTTGTCCGTCATCGTCAGGCCACAGGAGCGATGGAGGGATGGCCCTTGATCACAACGGCGGAGATTGGCGTACCTGTGCCATGGGTGCCGCTGAAGTCCGCGAGAAGCTTCAGATAGCGGCGAGCCCCGACATAACCGATCTTCGACACTGTCGCGGCGGCGTGCGCTGCGACCAGGGCTTTGATGATACCGCCGCTTGCAACCGTAATGCCCTGGACGTCGTCCGTGGTGACAGGCTCGAAGGTGGCGCCGTCATTGCTGTGGGTGAGGACGAATTCGATCTTGTTCGCACCCGAGAACGTGATGCCGCCCACACCGATGGCGAGAGAGATCAGCGCGGAATTGAAACCACGCAGATCGATGGCGTCCGGGGCATTGTCTGCTGCGTAGGTCGCGGACGGGATCGCAATGGCGAGTCCGAGATCGTGGAAAATGTCTTTCATCTCAATCTCCTCAGGATGCCGCTGTCTTCAAAAACTTGATGGCGTTGAAGTCGCCGGCGCCGCCGCCAACCCTCTTGTAGCTGTCGAAGAGAACTTTGCCTTTCTGCGTCACTGCATCGCGTTCGACACGAATGCCTTGGCGATCAACGATGACGTAGCCGGCGCGGAAATCACCGAAAGCGATGGGAGTAGCGTTTTCGACTTCGATGTCCGGCATGGATTCATCGATCTCAACGCGATAGCCGAGAAGAGGATGTTCAACGCCCTCGATGAGATTGCCGGTCGGCGCCCACAGATAACGGCCGTTTTCGTCGGACAGAGTCCGTAGTACAGTTGCTGTGTTCTGGTTCATCAGGAACGCAGCATTAGCCTTGTAAGGGCGACGGAGCGCGTTCACCAGTTTGACAAGCGCAATCGTCCACTGAACGGTGGACATGGTCGAAGTGGTGAGGGTCGAGACGTACTGGAACGAGCCCCAGGCGCGGACGAAGTCCTTTTCGACGGCCGTCGGATAGGTCAGCAGGCCGCGCGGAGAGTTGTCGACGCCATCGCCGGTCATGAAGGCTTCGCCTTCGGTTTCGGCGAATTCATGGGTGGCGTTTTTGATAAGCCATGCCGCTATATCAATAGCGGCGTCATCAAGCATGGTCCGCGTAGCCGCGGGCGCCGCATACATTTCAGCAACGCCGAAGGTTGCCTTCTTCAGTTCTGGCCGTGCGGTGTCCTGCGGTCTCTCGCCGCGTTCGGTGGTCCATGTGGCACCACGCTTGCCGAAGCTGTAGAATCGCTCATAACTGGCCGTCGAGATCGTCACGACTTCCGCGAGACCGCGCATCGGCGAAAGATCGGTCATCAGTTCGCGGATTGCGGTATCGACGGTGGGCAATACGAACCAGGCACCATCGGTGTTGTTGTCCGTCGCGGCGGCGCGGATCTCGGAGTCGTTGCCGGTGCGCAGGAAGGAAGCCAACGCACGGGTTTCGGTTTCGCCGGTTTGGTCCTGCTGCTGCGGGATGCGCTGCGAACGCACCTCAACCGCATCGAGGCGGGTCTGCAGCGCGGTGACCTGTTCGGCCAGACGGGCCGCATGGGCATCGGCGGCGGTGCGAAGTTCGCTGACAGCGTTGCTGACTTCCAGAGTCAAGCCCGCGTTCTCGGTCGGGTCCGACCGGGTTTCAAGTCTCAGATTTTTCAAGATGTTATCCTCGGAGGAACTTAGCCGCTGAATGAAGCGCACTGATCAGTTCCGACGCGGCTGAATCGGATCGCGCTGACGTCACGCGCGCGCCGGGAACGGACGCAAAGGCGACGAGAGATAGCTCGCGCAAGCGAGCCTTTTTGATGTGGCGGACGCCACCGGGGCGCATGGAGTCCGCAAGAGTCTCAAAGCCGATCGAGACGCCAGAAATATCACCGGCCGTCAGCATGGCCCGGACCTCGACGGCGCGGGCGATGTTGAGATTAAGGGCGCCAACCGCGCGGAGCTCGGTTCTGTTGGCTCTGAAGGTGGTCCAACTGCCGATCACCTGGCTCGGATCGTGGGACCACAGCATCGGAATTCGGCCTTCGATCTGTCCGAATGCATCGGGATCAAAGGTGGTGCGGTAGCTGTCGATAGCGTTGAACCGAACCGCAACGGCTTCGATCACACCGGCATCGTCGGAAGAAAAACGGCATTCGAAATCATGATGATGCATCTGCTGTTCCCTTGATGGGAGAGGACCCGGCACCGGTCTGGCCTGCCTGCATAATGAGGGCATTGCCATCCGGATGCGGCGGCAGCCCTTCAAGGTTGCGGGCCTCATTTTGGGTCATGTAGGCGCCACCCGTGGCTTGACGGTATGCGGTGGCCTGACCTTGGAAGTCGCCGCGGAGGAGATCACGGACTATAAACTCGGCCTCGACGGTGTCGCGCTCTTCAGGTTTGATCAGCGCACGAGTAATGGCACCTTCCCATGTTTCGAGCCACGGCAAGAGCGCGTATTGGAGGAACTGCCGGCCCATTTGCTCCGTGTTGGCGAACGTGCCCTTGGTGAGGTCGCCGACGATAGTGGCCGGAACGCGGAGTGCGCGGGCAACGTCCTCGATGACAAGGCGCCGGAGATCGAGAAATTGCATGTCGGCAAGGCCGAAGCTTGTCATCGACTCCCGGAACGCACTTGGCAATACGATCGGATCGGATGAGTTTTCGGAAAGCTGCTCGCGCAAGAATTTCAGCGCGTTCTTCAGGATTTCCGGCCCTTGTTTCGATCCATCTTCACCGGACGGCGACAGGATTACACGAGGCAGGCCACCGGAACGGAACACTTTGGCCTGATGTCGGGACATCACGATGTCGAGCGCGATCGCCTCGCGTGCGAGGTGAATCAGCGCCATCCGGCGATCACGTGCCGTGCCTGGCGTCGAGATGTGCAGGACGTCCGACCATGGCAGCCTGATCTGTCCGGCGCTGGTGGAAACAACGTAGGTCGGCTCGTCTGAATAGTTGTCCAGATATTCGACCGCCACCGCGCGCGGCTGAAGGCGCTGCAGTTCCCGGACCTCGCCGCGAATGCGGATCACTCTGCCGTAGCCGTGGCCATGCAACAGTGCGTCCAGTGTCAATTGCGTCCTGAGATCCGTCGCCGGAGTCCACGGGTTCCCGAACTGGTTTAAAACCCGCGAAGCCGGGTGGCTTCTGTCACGCTGCCAGCCCTCGCTCGTGTTTCTGCGGACCACGAGCGGCAGCATTCCGACCGTTTCGGAAATGGCGCGCACGGCTGCTAGCGTTACAGGAGATTGAAGGGCAACTTCCGGCGAGATCTGAACGCCGGACGATGTGGACGGAGACAAAAGCTCGATCGGGAAATCTTCCCATCCGCTTGCGGCGCGCGTCTCCGGCGCCGGCTCCGGGGCGGAGCGTCGAGAAAAGAATCTCATTGATTTTCCTTGGATTAATGCGGGATGATCGGAATTTAAGCCTCCCGATCTCTGCGCCGTCCCGCGCGGCGGCCTGCCGCGAGTGCCAACTCCGCGCGATGGCCTGGCTAAACGCGCGGGATGAACTTGGCGAACACTCCGCGCGAATTTGGAAACACTGATTGCAAAAACTGAGGTCTACCCGCAGTATGCGAGTTAGCTACTTCTCATCTATTTTAGGGGGACTGATGGGCCTATGTGCTAGATTTCGGGCGTGGCTCGATGAACGAGAAGACCGAAGACGCTATCACGAGTCCGCCTTGTTCTGGCACCAATCGGGATCGCTGACCCCCTACGCGAACGCCGTCCACGAACGGGCTCTACGGCTGAAGTTAGAGGAATTCCGCAACTGGGCATCGGCGCGATACCTGGCAGATCCGAAACTCACTAAGGACGAGATCAAGGATGAGTGGATCAATGCAGAATTAAAACCGGGCCTGCGGTCCGATCAACTCAAGGACGACGCCAAGTCGCTGATCGTGGCGATCTCCGCCATGGGCGAGGAGATGTTTGTCGGCCTTGCCGCCCGCCGGCGAAAAGAGTACATCGACCTGCAGGTTGCCGCGGCCAAGTCCGAGGCGAAAGCGATCTGGGATCAGCAGAGGGTTAAGGCTCTGCGGACATAAGGGCCAATGGCGGCCGGGGAAGGGTTCGATTCTGAGGCGATAGGAGCGCAGCTTGAACCGGTCAGCTGATAGGTTTCCCGACTTCATCGGGCCACCGTTTGACGATTTGCATCACGATGCCTCGCGGACTGATGGAGGTGACCTGCCCGTAAACCCCAACAATTCCAGACTTCCGTTGTTCGGCAAGCAGCATGTTGGCGGCAATCGCGACGTTTCGCGCAGTCGAACTGTCCGACTTGTCTGATGCCTTCCTCAACGTCTCGGGCGAAACCTCAGGGGTAGCATGGGCCACACCTAAAGCCTTCAGGCGGAAGGCTGGAAAACCCGGGCGATCGACGCTTGAGATCATGAAACCAGCGGGCGCTCCCTCGTGGAGGCACGCGATATAGAGATCGAAATCACGAAGTCCCCACAAGCGCCAGCGAAACCGTTTTTTCAGAAGATTTTCAATGGTGGAAAGCAGCGTGGGGAGATCGGGAAATGTGCTGACGATCGCTGTAATTTCCCGCGCGACAGGAAGTTTTCCGCGAACCGCAATCGCAGCATCAAGATGCGGGAGAGGGACTGCTTTCGACGCGGCGCCTACAAGTTTCCCCCAAGCCATCGCAGCACCATCGGTGATGAGGTGGACCTGGTCAGGCCCCACTAAGACGCAAGCTGAGCTCATGATTTCTTCCCGCTGAGGTTTGTGAAGCCGCGGCAGATCGATATCCCCAAAGCATATGAAACGATCTGGCCGGCGATACCGGAAAGACCGAAGATCGATCCAACGAGCGCCGTGGTTATCGGCTCAGCCGAAGCAGCCGTAGGGATCAGCAAGGCGAAAATGGTGAATAGCAGAGTGTTCATTTTCCCCTTCAGGGCATGTGCGCATTTTTCCATTCGTGTCATCTCAGATCTTGCCACCATCGGCGTTGATTTCCTTGATCCGGTACGGCAGCCTCTTGTTGTAGGCCTTGATACCGGCCTCCATTTTTAGATTTTGGGAAAAGAAAGGCCCGCCGCGGTTCCCCGGGCGGGCTGATTCGGTGTCTTGTTGAGCACCATGATTCGGAATGAAAGTGACTCGAAATCGAAAAAACGTCAATCACCAGCAAGGTTTCGGAATTTGCAACAACATCACCAACCGGTGATAACTACCAATAGGCTTTGATACTTTCAGTCGATGATTTTTATCGAATTATTTTTTGTCGAAGCTGATCAAATGTCAGAAATACAGGCATTAAGCCATTGTCAATGGTGCTGAAGGCTACTTTAACGAACAAGCGTAAAACTCAGTACCGTCCCTGGTCGTGCAGATAGTCGCAATACTCAAGGCCTCTCGTCATGGTCCAGATACCGAATAGCCGGTAAGCATCCGTGTCCGGCTCGGGAGCCGTATCCCAATTCAGATCATAGTTTCGCAGATTGGCTTCCTTCACCTTGAGTCTTGGCCTGACCCCGAACCGGGTAAAGAGCTCGCCGTCAAATTCTTCGACGGTCAGACCTTCAATGCGTCTTCGTTCATTATCATCCATCTTCACGCCCTCCCTTTCAGCGCATTCAATGCCAACGCTTGGCCCACGGTGAGGCCGGGCCATATGGTTGCTAGCTGCCCCTCAAATTCAGTCAGTACGTCAAGGGTCTCCTGGTGCATTTCCGCTACCAGAGACGGCATCGATAGCAGGTCAACAGCGTGGTTTAACTCGGTCGTGGTGTAAGGTCGATGCTCGAAACCGTTCTCTTCGGCCAGTTCGGCTGCCACCTCATTCGCGGCCGACATGAATTTTTCCCGGTCCACGGGAATCTGATGAGGCTCGAGTCCTTCCTCTTCGGCAGCCTCCAACTCTACCTCAATCAGATCGAAAAGGTCAGACATAAGTTGTCGAATGCGCCCGTCCAGGTCAGCATAGTGAAGTTCCGTGGTCTTCTCTGGCATTCCGTTCTCCTCTCGTTTTGTTACGCTGATTTAGGTCCATCGTCCCAAGCTGCCGGTCGCGGCGACTGGTTTGCCTTGGCCGCTGCCTTGCGCATCTCAACCTCTACGGCATCGCGAAAGTCGAGGATCGCGGCGGCGATCTGCTCTTCGGATAGGCCGCGTTTTTCAAGTTCGGCGGCAAGATCCTTGCATCGTTCCTTCCAGTAACCATCACGCGCCTTCTGCTTTGTCGGGCCAACCATGCCGTCAAGCTTTGACGCAACATGACGGGCCTTTCCGACTCTGGCCGCGATCGGGAAGATGACAATCCGACAAGGTGGCGGCCGGAAGTCGAAGCGCAACAGCGGGAGATCATCCTTCTTCATGCCAATTTTCTCCTTTCAATATTTCGGGGAACTTCGACGCCCTGAGGTCCGACAGGACCGAAGGAATGATGGTCTTCGATTAGAAGAGCATCATGCACAGCATGTGCCAATTCACCCGGCAAGCCGGTATCTGGTTCAACTTCAACGGTTCTTTCCTTGGTTATGGGGTTGAATTCTCGACGCCCCCCCGTTGAATTTTCGTCACCCCGACCCGTTGAATTTTCGTCACTGACACCCCGTTGAATTTCCAACGCCCTGTCCACATCAAAAGCGAATTGATTGGTCTTCCCTGGCCCGCGAGACTCCGTGTTGATGAGACCGAGCCTGACCAGCAACCGGGCGCCGTCGCGTACCGTGGATTCAGGCATTCCAAGCGCTTGAGCTACTTTTGTGTAGGATGGAAAACAACGACCGGATTTCCGGTTCAAGAACTGATCTGCGAGCAATAAGCCAACTCGGAGCGAGCTAGCAGGGAGATCCGCCAACGCCAAGCCAATACGCCAATTGCGCAAGTCTTCTGCAGTGTATGCGAAGTGCTCGTCAGGCTTGCCTTTTTCAAACACTGGATCTATTTTCACGTTCTGTTCTCATTCTTGGCTGGCCGATCGTGCAATGATCGAGCCGGCCGTTTCTTTGCCTGATCAGACGGGATGAGCGGCCATCTCTCGCTTGATGTACGCGACGCCGGACGGTGTGAATTTCACCAGATTACCCGTTTCGACTTTGCCGTTTGGGTATTGAATCAGGGTTGGTTGGTTGATCGCATAACCCGCTGCGACGACGTGCGGGGCGGCAAAGTATGTGTAGTCATCGCCGGCGGCGTCCCGGCCGTGTTTGTCGACCTTAATAATCTGCAGGGTCATACAGCGGGGGCCCCTTGCGTAAGTACCGACAAGCGGCGTTCAACATCAGCAACCTTCATGTCGAAGCGATCTCCATCAATCACCGTGTTCGACGAGATGTAGATCAGCTGGTAACCGCCGAGATTATCAGGGGAGTTGCGGCGCCATGTGGATTTAAAAAAGCGGAGGTCGTGCTTCTTGGCGAGACGACGAAGGCGGTTAACTTCACGATTGCTCATCTGGTCCTCCTCTATTGAATTTTGACAGGTAGGCTTGCACCACAGACTGACGCCAGCGGATCATTTTCGGGCCGACACGCTCACCTTTTGGGAGATGTCCGGCTTTGACATGGTTGTAGAGAGTCGCAGCGCTGCAGCCGATCAGACTGCAAATCTGCTTAGCGGATAGGTAGGGATCACGCGTAATATCCGACGCGCCCGGATGAACTGGGTTCGACAAGTTTCACAAAGCTATGTGAACTGCTCAAGCCTCAACCCGAAGGTGGCAGGAGCGCCCGCGACGGGGCCGGACATTGTCCGGTTGTCGGCATCCTTTATCCAACAACAGCAGCAAACATATCACGATTTTTATAAAAGTCAAACGATTTCGCGCCTAAAGGGCAGCGCAATCTTCTGCAACTCAGCTTGACGCCATTCCATGGAACCGCCCTGCCCATAGGCAGGTCTATCGTTCGAATGGCCCATGAGGATCATCCGGAGTTCGGTGTCTAGACCCGCCACCTTCATTCTGTCCTCAAAGGCATGTCTGAACGAGTAGATCTTGTGGCTTGGCGTCTCGAATAGATTGTTTTCCTTAAAGAATTTGTTCAAGGCGCCGGACAGGGAATCGCCCCGGTCTGAATATCGTGGGAAGCCGTTCGGGTGCCTCTTGAACACCTCGAGCGCGACACCGACCAGTGGAATACGCCTTGTCGATGATCTCGTCTTGATTTCCCGCGGCGCGTCTGGATCAGCCACGGCGCGTATGTCAATGTGCGGCACCGCGTGGTCGAGCACGATCTGCTCAGGCCTCAAATTGCATAGCTCGGATGGTCTACAGCCTGTCTCGATCAAAGCAAGGACAATGCCGCGCGCTTCGGCATTCAGGCCAGCCAACGCACCAGGGGCGAGGATCTTGTCCCGAAGCCATCGGACGGAGAACGGCGGACGTGTGCGGGTGGACGCATCCTTGAAGCTCAAACCGTCAAACGGGTTTTTGATATCGTCCTGGCCGATATGGCGATGGAATGCAGACCACAAAACCCTCAATGAACCGATGTCCCGATTTCCACTGTTGGCAGAGTGGGTTGGCTTGCCTGTCTTCGGTGCGATACGCTTCCGCCAAAAGTCATAAAACTTGCGGGCTTCGTCGCGGCCGATTGCGTTCAAGGCAAGGTCGCCGACCTCAGCAATGAAGTTGTCGACTGCCCGCTGTTTGAGCGCCGTCCAATGCGCGCGCTGATTGCGCGACTTACCCCGGATCTCGGAAGCGGCAATCTCTTCCAAATAGACCCTCTGTGCTTGGCTGATCGTGACGGGCGGTGTCGGGACGGTTCCCAGAACGGCAGCGGCACCAGTGGAGGCTAGGGGAAGGGGCTGCAGCGCCCGCAGGCGGGCGAGGATGCTTTCCCCGCTCTCCTGCGCCAGCAGTGAGCCCGTGTGGCGATAGGTGAAGCCCAATGCTCGGGAGACCGTCTGCGCCTGCTGTAGGCGGGCCATATGGTCACCCTCTACCCCAAGCGTGAGGGCTGCCCATAGCTCATCGTCCGCCCTCTCCAAGACGTCCCGTTGTGCCCTGGCCTGTGCTAGGTCGTCGGTATGGAGAGCGGTTCGGATCAGAGGGAAACGGCTGTCGATGCCGGCGAACTCCTTCGGAACGCGCCGGCTGTACGTGAACCAACCATTCCGATTGAGCAAAAACCTGTCCCGATGGTGCGTCGAACTCTTCCTAGGCATCGGCAAATCACCCCGTGAATCGCGCTATGTATCACGCGAAAGAGCGATATCCGCAAGCGAAAGCCCCTGTGTTTATTGATTTTTCAGGGCTTTTCGGAATATTAGAAGGGCCTTTTCGTGCGGACGGCGGGGATCGAACCCGCATAGCCTAAGGCTGAGAGATTTTAAGTCTCTTGCGTCTACCAGTTTCGCCACGTCCGCGCGGGCTTCTATGTCCAGCACTTGGCGGATTCGGTCAAGTACCGGTGTCCCCGAATGTGTTCGGCTGAAGCGCCCTTGCTTGAGTCCGGATCATATGATTTGCGGCAACTCCGCAGACCGAACCCGCTCAGCGGTGGGCGACGACCGTGAAGGGTTGTTCGACACTGGTGGATTTCTGGGCGAGCGTGTCGTTGATCGTGTAGCGCAGGCGATAGGCCCCGGCTGCTGCGCCATCGATATCGAGGGTGAGGTGGGTGTACATCTCCTGGTTCCGGGCATAGCCCGCGAACGAGAAGGTGCCGAAATTCTTCTGGCTGGCCAGCGTTTCGCCCTTGCTGTCGATCAGTTCGAAATCGACGGTGAAGTTGGAATGCTGCAGCCCGTCCTCCTCTCTTTTCCAGTTGAGGCCGATGAGCTCCACATAGGTGATCAACGGCTCTCCGGGTTCGAAGACAGGTTCCTTCCGCGGCTTGTAGGCGCCGTAGCCCTTCGGCCTTTCGGTCACGAAGACTGCCTTCCCGACGGTAAGGGGCAGGAGGCCGCCGAAATCGGCGAAGGCGTCACGCATCGCTTCGAATGCACCGACGAAATCGCTCTTGTCCGCCTTCTTCTCGGCTTCCGCCGCAGCGGTGGCAAGCATTCCGGCGGATGCTGTCGAAGCCAGCAGGGTGACAGATACCGCGATTGCAGCAAGTTTCGGCCTGTTGCCTGTGATTTTCCTCATGTGCACGACATCCCCGCCTGCGAGTCACCCGCGCCAAGTCTGGAAGAAAGCGGCGCGACGTCAAGCGGGAAGGGCCGACACTTTCGTCAGTTGCGCCAGAAGATCGGCATCAGCAGCACGAGTACGGTGAGAATTTCGAGACGTCCGAGCAGCATCAGGATGGACATCAGGTAGAGTTCGGGATCGGCGAAACTCGAAAAGTTTCCGACAGGTCCGATCAGCGGGCTGACGCCTGGGCCGACATTCGAGAGTGCCGTGATGACGGAGGAGGTCGACGTCAACATGTCATAGCCCAGCGCGGCCATCGCCATGCTGCCAAGCACCCAGAGGAAGATGTAGGCACTGAAGAACAGGAAGACGGTCCGTTGCGTCTCGGCATCGACGGTCTGGTTGCCGTAGCGCACCGAATAAACTGCATTGGGGTAGATCAGCTTCTTCAGGCCTGTGCCAAGGATGTTGAACAGGATGATGAAGCGGTAGGCCTTGATGCCGCCGGCCGTGGATCCCGAGCAGCCGCCGATGAAGGTGGCGAAAAACGCGGCCATGACGGTGAACGGTCCCCATCCGAGATAGTCCTGGCTGGCGAAGCCGGACGTGGACAGGATGGAGGAGAAGTTGAAGAAGGCATGCGTCAGCGCATCATGGAAAGGCTCACCGTTGCGCAGGTGGTTATAGACCGCAGCCGACACGGAGAAGGCGCTGAGATAGCCGAGAAAGACGCCGATCTGCGGATCGCGCAATGCATCCAGACGGCCGCGAACCGCCAGCACGATCAGGATGGAGAACGGCAGGCTCGATATCGTCATGAAGAAGGTGGAAACCCACAACACCGCATCGCCGTCGAAAAAGTCGAACGATGAGTCGTGCGTCGAAAAGCCGGCCGTGGCGACGGTCGCGAGAGCGTGGTTGATCGCGTCGAAGCGGCTCATTCCGGCAAGCCCATAACAGATGGCGCAGGCGATCGTGATACCGACATAGATGGCGATGAACGCGCGGGTGAAGGTCGCGAGACGTGCGAACGGCTTGTCGCTGGTGTCGGAGGATTCCATCTTGAAGAAGGACATGCCGCCGACGCGCAGGTAGGGGAGCACGAACAATCCGAGAGCGACGATGCCGATGCCGCCGAGCCAGGCAAGCAGCGAGCGCCACATCAGCAGTCCCGGCGGCATCGAATCAAGTCCGACGATGACCGTCGAACCCGTGGTGGTGACACCCGAGATGGATTCGAACAGCGCCTGGGCAAAATTGAGATTAGCCTCGGAAAACATGAACGGTATCGCGCCGGCCAGCGAGAATACGGCCCAGAGCACGTTCACCAGCAGGAAGCCTAGCCTCTTGGTGAAGGGCGGCGGCGTTCCGCGTGTCGCCATCCCGGCAAGCAGCGACAATCCCCCGACCATGAAGGCGCAGGTCGTGAAGACACGCCAGTCCGGGTGGCCGTAGTAGAGATCGACCATCGCCGGAACCAGCATTGCGATCGAAAGATAGAGCCCGCAAAGGGAGGCGATGTAGACAACGGCTCGGAGGGAGTTGGCGTTCAAGGATGGGAACCCGGTTTTCGAGGTCGTGCGCAAACAGGCTTTGTCTCCGCCGCCTGTCTATGCCATAGCGAGACCGACCCGAAAATTCAACGGATGGAAAAAGTGACGCACAAGGACGTCGAGGCAGCGCTGGAAGCCATGCGGGGTCTGTTCCCCGCCACACCGCTGCAGTTCAACGAGCATCTGAGCGCCCGCTACGGCGCAAATGTTTACCTGAAACGCGAGGATCTGACGCCGGTTCGCTCCTACAAGATCCGCGGCGCGTTCAACTTCCTGCGCAAGATCGTGGCGGATGGAGCCGAGGGCAAGACCTTCGTCTGCGCCTCCGCAGGCAACCACGCCCAGGGGTTCGCCTTCGTCTGCAGGCACTTCGGCGTGCCGGGCATCGTTTTCATGCCGGTCACCACGCCGCAGCAGAAGATCGACAAGACCCGTGTGTTCGGTGGCGAATTCATCACCATCCGCCTGTTCGGCGATATCTTCGACCAGTGCTATGCGGCGGCGCGGGAGCATGTCGAGGCAATCGGCGGCTATATGGTGCCGCCTTTCGATCATGACGATATCATCGAGGGGCAGGCGACGGTTGCGGCCGAGATCGCGGAACAGTTGCCCGAGGATGTAACGCCTGATCTCGTCATCGTTCCGGTTGGCGGCGGTGGCCTGTCGGCTGGCGTCACCGGCTATCTGGCGGATCGCCTTGGCCGGGATGCCTTCCTCTTTTGCGAGCCTGCCGGTGCACCGAGCCTCAGGAAAAGCCTTGAGGCGGGCGAGATCGTCACGTTGCCGAAGGTCGACAATTTCGTCGATGGCGCAGCCGTTGCCCGGATTGGTGATCTGAATTTCGCTGCCCTCAGAGGATTTTCCCCCGAGCAGGTGATGATCGTGCCCGAAAACGCGATCTGCGTAACGATGACCGACATGCTCAATGTCGAAGGCGTGGTGCTGGAACCTGCGGGCGCCCTTTCTATCGCTGCACTCGATCTTCTGCCGCGTGAGCGGATTGAGGGCAAGACGGTGGTTGCGGTCGTTTCCGGCGGCAATTTCGATTTCGAGCGCCTCCCCGACGTCAAGGAACGCGCGATGCGATATGCGGGGCTGAAGAAATACTTTATCCTGCGCCTGCCGCAACGTCCGGGCGCGCTTCGCGATTTCCTCAATCTGCTGGGTCCCGACGACGACATCGCCCGCTTCGAATACCTGAAGAAATCCGCCCGCAATTTCGGTTCGATCCTGATTGGTATCGAAACGAACCGGCGGGAGAACTTCGCCGAACTGGCGAGCCGGTTCGAAACGGCGCGTCTCGGTTACGAGGATATCACCGAGAACGAGATCCTCGCCAACCTCATCATCTGAGCGCGGGCAGTTCGCCGAGCCAATCGATGATCACCCGGGCAAGCGCTGTCGTCGTTTCAGGCGACAGCGCATCGCCGGCAATCACATGCCTCTCGGGATCGCCGACGGGGCCAGGGTCTAGCAACAGATGGGGTCCGCCCCAGCGGTTGGCGATAGCGACGGTCTTGTCGAAGCGAACGATCCTGTCGGATGGCGATTGGATAAAAAACGCTGGTGTTGCAATGGTTTCCACCCGGCAGTGGGCGGCGAGCTTCACGAGTTGCGCCATCGGGAGCAGGGCTTCCACGGGATAGGCAGTTGTCCAGAGCGTCGCGTGGGCGTCGTTCGACGGTTCGAATTTTCTATGCGATCCAAGAACGAGGCGGGCAATGCTGCGGGCGAAGGGAGCCGTCAGCAGAAATGCGCCGCGATTGGCGATGCCGTAGTTCGGCGACAGGAAGACCGTGGCTGTGACGCGGCCGGCAAACTGCGGCAGCGACATCGCGTAGGTGGTCAGTGAAGCACCGGTCGAGCAGGCCATCACCACGACCTTCTCACCGAGACGCTCGCCGATTGCCAGCGCTTCCGCATAGTCGTCGAGCCATGCCTCTATGCGGGCCTCGGCCATCGCGTCGCCTGAACGTCCATGGCCCGTTAGCCGGGTAAGGAAAAGGTTGGCGCCGAGCGAGGCCGCGACGAGGTCGGGCAGGGGGCGTGTCTCTCCAGCCGTCGCGGAAAAGCCGTGGATGTAGACGATCGAGATGCGGCTTTGCATCTTGCGGGCCGGATCGGCCCAGACTATCTGCTTGAGTGCATGGGGTCTGATATCCCCATATCTGGCCTCGGACAAAGCCAGATATTCATCCGGATCGGCCCCAATGGTCGCCGGATCAAAATGCGGACAAGGCCCGGCGCGACGGCGGGTGATCAGCGCGAATGGGCTCGACATGGGTGGCCCGGTTCTGCTCCGTAGTTCGTTCGAGAGCGTAGCCTGTCACGTCGGAAAGACAAGATCGTGACCGCTCCTGTTAAGAGGAGGCGCCTCTTTTTCGGTTCCATGCTGAACGGATCTTCTGCAATTTCCGCTCTTCAAGACGTAGCGGGACTTTTTCTCCGCCACTCTATGTGGTAGCCAGTCGCCATGGCTTCCTTTCTTTCGAACATCCTGTCCGTTTTCTCCGGTGGCTCCAAGGGAGCGGCACCGTCCGCGCCGGCTGCTGAGCCTCAGGCCTATCAGGAGTGCCTGATCCACGCCGCACCGATCCGCGAGGGTAGCCAGTATCGGCTGGCCGGAAAGATCGAGAAGCAGGTGAACGGCGAGACGCTTGAGCGCACCTTCATCCGGGCCGATATCTTCACGTCGCTCGATGACGCGCTCGAATGCACCTTCCGCAAGGCCCGCCAGATCATCGATCAGAACGGTGCGTCGCTGTTTTCCGATGGCGAGAAGTCACGCAACGTCTGACGGACGCCGATCTGCATCTGCGACCGCGTAGCGCATCGCGGGTTTTCCGCATCGCGAAAAACCGCCTGTCACGAACACGTAATCTTAAATGATTGCCGCTTGTATTGATCGATCAATATCTTGTTGAATCGGTTCGCACCTTGCGATTTTTGTCTATTGTTCACCTGTTTTTCCGGCTTGTGGCGCTGGCGATTGCTGCCCTTGCTGCACCGGCTAAGGGCATTGCCGCGTCAGCAGCCGGCGATGTGGTCTCTCCGGCAGCCGATCTCGCATGGCTGATGGCCGCTGCCGGCATGGTCATGATGATGCAGGTCGGCTTTCTCCTCCTTGAAGCCGGAATGGTGCGTTCCAAGAATTCGATCAACGTCGCGCAGAAAAACCTTCTGGACTTCGTCTTCGGGGCGGTCGCCTTCGCGGCCATTGGCTTCATGTTCGCCTTCGGTGCCTCCGGCTGGCTCCCGATCGGTATCGACGGTGATTTCTTTTTTCTGCAGAAACTCGACAGCTGGGAATCTGCCTTCTTCGTCTTTCAGGTGATGTTCTGCGGCACGGCTGCGACCATCGTTTCCGGTGCTGTCGCAGAGCGCATGAAGCTTGCGGCTTATGTCTTCGGTTCGATTTTTCTTTCGGCGATCATCTATCCGCTGTTTGTCCATTGGGCCTGGGGTGCGGCGCTCGGTCCAAATTCCGGAGCCTTCCTCGCCAATCTCGGTTTCGTCGATTTCGCCGGTTCCACGGTGGTTCATGCGACCGGCGGATGGATATCGCTCGCGGCCTGCGTCGTCATCGGTCCGCGGTTGGGGCGCTATGACAGCCAGGGTAGACCTGTCAGGATTGCCGGCCATAGTCCGGTTTTGTCGACAACCGGCGCCCTTGTTCTGTTCTTCGGCTGGATCGGCTTCAATGGGGGATCGACGCTCTCGGCCAATGCCGATGTTGCGCCGATCATCCTCAATACGGTGCTTGCCGGTGGCATCGCCTGCTGCGTCGGCTATGTGCTAGGCTACCTTCAGGACCATGTCGTTCTGCCGGAAAAGTCGCTGTGCGGGATGCTCGGCGGGTTGGTCGCCGTAACGGCCGGTTGCCATGTGCTCGAACCCGGCGGTGCCTTGATCGTCGGCGCTCTTGGAGCTGCAGTGGCGATCTTCGCGAATGACATCATGGAGCGCAAGTTCAAGGTCGATGACGCCGTGGGTGCAATCGGTGTGCACGGCTTTGCCGGTGTTGCCGGCACGCTCGCCCTGGCGCTTTTGGCGCCGGTCGATCGTCTCCCGGCAGGCGGGCGTTTCGAGCAGCTTTATGTGCAGGCATTCGGTTCCGCATTGAATTTCTACTGGACGTTTGGCCTTGGCTGGATCTTCTTCAAGATCCTGGACAAGACCTTGGGTATCCGCGTCTCCGGCGAGGTCGAGGAAATCGGCCTGAACGTTGCCGAACATGGCAGCAGGCTGGGTATTGGCCATGTGGAACAGGCCTTGTCGGACCTCCTGTCCGGCTCGGCTGATCTGAGCCGCAGGTTGCCGGTAGAAGCTGGCGACGATGCCGAAAAACTGACAGCGCTCTTCAACCGGTTGATGGACAACATCCAGACAGAGGAGAAGGCGCGCGAGGAGGAACGCTCGCTGAGACGTGACGATGAAGAGGCCGAACGTGTCACGGCGCTCGCCAACGCCACGTTCGAGGCCATCGTCATCTACCACGACGGGGTCATCGTCGACGGTAACGACCAGTTGGCGGAGTTGATCGGCATTCCTCTTTCGGACCTGATCGGTAGGCCGATCCGGGGTTTCCTTGCTGCAGCGGATCAATCCGAGATCGATGAGATGACGAGTGCCGAAGGCGGCTTCGACATGGAGATCGACCTGCTGCGCGGCGATGGCGAGATTGTTCCGGTCGAGGCAAAGGGGCGCGAAATCGTCTATCGCGGCAGGTCCATGCGCATCGGTTGTCTCGTCGATCTCCGCGAGCGCAAGCGCGTCGAAAACCAGATCCGTTATCTTGCCCAGCATGATCCGCTGACGTCGCTGCCGAATCGGGCGCTGTTCAATCAGAAGCTTGCGGAAAGCGTGGCGGACATCAGACGCCTCGGCGGATGCGCCGTTCTGATGATCGATCTCGATCACTTCAAGGATATCAACGACATTCACGGTCATCCGGCCGGAGATGCAGTCATCCGCGAGACGGCTGATCGCCTGCAGCGGATACTGGGGCGCCATGATGTGGCCGCCCGGCTTGGCGGTGATGAGTTCGCCATCATCCTGTCACGGATCAATTTCCAGGCGCAGGTGGAGGATTTCTGCGAGCGGTTGGCACAATCGTTCCGCAAACCTTTCGAAATCGGTTCGGGCGATCTGATCAAATGCGGCGTCAGCATCGGTGCCGCCATGTGCCCTGACCACGCTGAAACGGTCGAGGAACTGGTTGGCCGTGCGGACGTGGCGCTCTACCACGCCAAGAATTCCGGCCGGAACACCTTCCAGATCTTCAAGCCCGGCATGAATACGCTGATCGAAAAGCGCCGCGCTCTGGAAATCGATCTCGATGCCGGCATCGCAAGGGGCGAATTCGAACTCTTCCTGCAGCCGCGGGTCGATGTGGTTTCCGCGGAAGTCACGTCCTACGAGGCTTTGCTGCGCTGGCACCATCCGGACCGCGGCATCGTCAGTCCTGTCGATTTCATTCCGGTCGCCGAAGCGTCCGGCAAGATCATCGCTCTGGGTGAGTGGGCGATCCGCGAGGCTTGCCGAATGCTCTCGCTGGAGGAGAACGTCCACAGGCTGTCGATCAATGTCAGCCCGATCCAGTTTCGCCATACTGATTTCCGCCGTCGCCTCGACGAGATTGTCCGCAAGGCTGGAGTAGACACAAAACGGCTGGAACTCGAGATCACCGAGAGCGTGCTGATCGACGACGACAAGCGGGCGCTGAAGATTCTCAACGAACTCAAGACGAGCGGTTATGAGATCGCGCTCGACGATTTCGGCACCGGCTATTCCTCCCTGTCCTACCTCAGCCGCTATCCCTTCGACACGATCAAGATCGACCGCGGTTTCGTCTCCAATCTCGGGGAGGAGGCCAGTGCCGAGGCGATCGTGCATTCGATCATCGATCTCGGTGGACGCCTTGGCATGACGGTGGTGGCCGAGGGTGTCGAGACACTGGAGCAGGCGCAATTCCTGGCGAGGTCCGGATGTGACGAATTGCAGGGTTACCTGCTCGGCCGGCCGCAGCCGCTGGACAAGATCGCGCTGACAGTGCCGGCAGAGGTCGTGGCGGGCCTTGCTGCGGAAATCCACGCTTCGGTTGAGACGCCCGCAACCCAACGCGCTCTGATGCGTTAAAGGCCGGATACTGCGGCTGCGAAGAGATAGTTGCCCGGCGTACCGGATAAGCCCGGCATCTCCTTTCGAATAGCGGCGAAGCCTGATAATGCGAATGGGCGGCGGCAGGTTGCTGCTTCAACCGAGGGACATCGAGCATGCAGACGTGGAACCTGGCCTTGTTCGTCAGCGAAGCGGTGCTCTATTTCGTCCTGATGACGACGCTCCTGCATTTCCGGCACAGGATCGGCCTTGGAGTGTTCCTGACGGCACTTGGCGTCATGCACTTCGTCGAGACATACTTGGCCGCCGTATTCTATATCGAACTCCCCTTCGGTGTCGTCTCGCCGGGCTCTTCGGTCTTCTTCGCTGGCAAGCTGATGCTGATCCTGATGCTCTACATCAAGGAAGATGCGTCCACCGTCCGCCAGCCGATCTACGGGCTCTTCCTGGGCAATCTGGTGACGGTCGCCATGGCGCAGCTTCTGCTGTTGCACCAGACGGTCGAGCCGACGGCAGCGCAGGCCGCGGACATGACCTTCCTGCGGGAAATGGGCCTGCTGATGGTCTGGGGCACGACACTGCTCTATCTCGATTCGCTCGGCATCATTCTGCTGTACGAACGGCTTGGCCGGCTGATGCCACGATTTCCAATCGCGCGGTTCTGGCTTTCCGGCGCTCTGGTGCTGACCTTCGACCAGGTCGGGTTCTTCGCGCTCCTGAACCATCTCTTCGGCACGCCTCTGGACGTTTTCTGGGGTGGCTGGCGCGCGAAGATGGTGTCCGTCATCCTCTATTCGATAATGTTCGCGCTCTATCACCGGCTGCTGCGTGGTGGTGGAGCCATGCATTCGAGACGTCCGATCCGCGATGTCTTCAGCGACCTGACTTTCCGGGAACGCTACGAGGACCTCTTGTCCCGTACGGGACGTGACGTACTGACCGGGGTGTTCGATCGCAGCCGCATGGAGATCGAGGCGCCACGGCTTCTGCGCGAGTCTCTCAAGGCGGATGAGCCGGCAAGCTTGATGATTATCGACGTCGACCATTTCAAGTCGATCAACGATCGGTTCGGACATCTGCGCGGGGACGAATTGTTGAAGGAGATCGCTGGCTGTCTTCAATCCGCGATAAGGTCTCAGGACCATCTCTTCCGCTTTGGCGGTGAGGAATTCGTGGTGATGTGTCCGCGCACGAGCTATGCGGATGCCATGACGCTCGGGGATGGTCTGTGCACGGCCATTCGCAACCGGGTCATCAATCCGACAGGCGAGGCCGTGACCATCAGTCTCGGTATTGCCGCCGCCCCGGAGGACGGCGGCAGTTTCAACGGTCTGCTGTCATCGGCAGACGAACGGCTCTATCAGGCCAAGAGCGACGGCCGGAACCGGATCGTGGGCCGGCCGATCGCAGAGGTTTAGGCAGCCTGAGCCAGTTCCTGGGCGCGAGCCTGAGCGGCGCCGATTGCCTTCTCGGCAGCTTCCGGACCGTATGCAACGCCTTCGATGCGGATTGCTTCGATATCGGTGATGCCGATGAAGTTCAGGACGCGGCGGAGATAGGGCTCAGCGAAGTCCAGAGCGGCTGCGTCGCCGGAGTAGATGCCGCCGGAGGCAATGACGAGGTAAGCCTTCTTGCCCTTCAAAAGGCCAACCGGGCCGTTCTCCGTGTAATTGAAGGTACGGCCGGCGCGGGCGATGTGATCGACCCAGGACTTCAGGATCGAGGAGATACCGAAGTTGATGAAGCCGCTGGAGAGAACGATCGTGTCGGCAGCCAGCAGTTCGTCAACCGCTGCGTCGGAGACGGCGATGGCTTCGGCCTGAGCGGGCGTGCGGTCTGCCGGAGCAAGACGGATTGCCGAAGAGAAGTCGCTGCCGATATGCGGAAGGGGAGCGGCGGACAGGTCGCGGTCCACGAGGGTGGAGCCGGGAGCCTTCTTCTGCAGTTCTTCAACGAGCTGCAGGGCGATCTTGGTGGAGAGGGAATCGTCACCACGGGTGCTGCCGCGGACGAGAAGAATGGAGGACATGGTCTTACCTCTTGATCTGGAATTGGTGCCCGCAGGTCCAGGGAGGAGACCTTGGCGGTGAGAAATAGATAAGTTTTGCGACCAATCGAAAAAACTGTGATAATATCGATTTGTTCAATCGATAAATTGGATGGAAGCATGCTGCCCAATCCCACCCTTGATCAACTGCAGGTCTTTGTTGCCATTGCAGAAACCGGCAGTTTCTCTGCTGCGGCACGACGCATGAACCGCGCGCAGTCCGTCATCAGCTACACGATCGGCAATCTGGAGGCTCAGCTGCAGCTCTCGCTGTTCGAACGCAACGGCGCGCGGCAGCCGACATTGACCGAGGCGGGGCGGGCGGTGCTGGAGGATGCCAAGCGCATCATCGCCGATCTCGATGGCCTGAGGGCACGTACCAAGGCTCTGACCGAAGGGCTGGAGCCGAAACTGTCGGTCGCCGTCAGCGTCATGGTGCCGGACTTCACGGTTATGGAGGTGTTGACGCTTTTCCAGAAGACTTTCCCCACGGTGCCGTTGCATCTGACGGTCGGTTCGCCCTTCTTCGTCGGGAGAATGGTTGACGAGGGGAACGCGGACATTGCCATCGGCGGTGCGGCCAAGGAGGCAAGCGGCGGTGTCGTCGAACGGAAGATCGGCCATTCCTTCATCGTTCCCGTCGCCGCTCCGCAGCATCGTCTGGCGGCGCTGGGACGGCGGCTGAGCTTCGCAGATGTCGTCGATGACGTGCAGATCGTCGTGACAGACAGTGCCCGACCGCCAGACGACCGGGGATTCAACATCATTTCCCGGCGCAGGTGGCATGTCAGCGATATGACCACCAAGCACAGGCTGGTGCTCGCCGGCCTCGGATGGGGTGGGGTGCCTCTCGCCATGGTGCGGGACGATATCAAGGACGGACGTCTCGTCCGGCTGGATGTCGAGCCCTACGAGCAATTCGAATATCCACTGGCGGCTCTCTGGCGTGTCGCGACACCACCGGGGCCGGCCGGACGCTGGCTGGTAGATCGTTTTGCCGAGCGTTTGTCGAACTGCCCCGACAACATGACGGATGCCATCGCGCATATCACCAGTGACGACGATCCGGCGGCAGCGAGGGTGCGCAAGGCCGCTCCCGCTGTATTGCGCGAGGTGGTTTGATCCACATCCGGCGCTAGCGCATTTCCAGCAAAAGTGTGTCACGGTTTTGCGTCCGGAAATGCGTAAAAACAAAGGGCTAGAGAATGAGGCGGAACCTGGCGAATCCTTCCGCGCCGTTGCCGGCATCCTCGATCTTCGCACCTTTCACTGCAGCAGCATAATCGCGGCCCTTCGGACCTGTTTCGAAGGTTGCCGTCGTCCCTTCCATCGGTGCGAAAGTCCAGTTGCCGTCGGCGGAGGGATTGATCGTGCCCTGATCGACGATGTAGCGGACGATGACGTCGCGGTTGGTGTCCGGTGCGACAAGGATCACCTTGTCGGCCGCGATTTCCGGGAACTTGCCGCCGCCGCCCGCGCGGTAATTGTTGGTGGCGACGACGAACTCCTGACCCGGATCGATCGGCTTGCCGTCAAACATCAGGTTGACGATGCGGCTTGCTTCCGGATGGACCGGCTTGCCGTCCTTGTCGAAGCGTGCGGGCTTTGAAAGATCGATCTGGTAAGTCACACCGTCGATGACGTCGTAATTGTAGGACGGGAAGTCCGGATTGATGAGCGGCTGATCCTTCTCGCCGGGCTTGAGCTGGTTGAAGATCCCGGCCGACATTTCCAGCCAGTTCTTCACCTGCTCGCCGGTGATCTTCACCGCCTGCACGGTGTTCGGGTAGAGATAGAGGTCGGCAACGTTCTTGATGGCGATATCGCCGGCGGCGACGTCGGTGTAGTAGTCCGCGCCACCGCGTCCGCCGGCCTTGAAGGGAGCAGCAGCCGAAAGGAGCGGCAGGTCCTTGAATTCGCTTTCCTTCAGCATATCCCTGACATACCAGGTCTGGGCATTGGAGACGATCTGCACGGATGGATCGTCGGCCACGAGTGCGAAATAGGAATAGAGCGGCGCCGATGTCTTGCCGACAGGAGTGCGGACATATTCGAGCGTTGCCTGATGCTCGGCGACGACGCTTGCCACGACTTCCGGCTTGTCTGTCACGTTGGCGACGATCTTGCGGCTCTCGTCACGGTGATAGATCGGCCGGGCTTCGGAGGTGAAGTCGAGGATCTTCCAGCCGTTGCCGTCCTTTTCAAGCAGCAGGTCGATGAGGCCCATATGCGAGCCCCAGAAGCCTGCCATGACGGCGGGCTTGCCGAGGAGCGATCCCTTTACGGGGTCCGCGCCGGGAACATCGACAAAATCCTTCGGCCCGGGGAAGACGAGATGCTGGTGCCCGGTAAAGACGGCATCGATGCCTTCGACGCCGGCGAGGTAGAGCGAGGCGTTTTCCATCCTGTCCGACTGGCCGTGACCGTCGATGCCGGAATGGGAAAGCGCGATCACGATGTCGGCGCCTTCCTCCTTCATCACGGGAACCCATGCTCGCGCGGCCTCGACGATGTCGCGCGTCTGGCCCTTGCCTTCGAGATTCTTGGCATCCCACACCATGATCTGCGGCGGCACGAAGCCGATGAAGCCGACCTTGATCGGGCTCATCGCACCGGCCCCGTCCTTGATCGACTTTTCCAGGATCACATAAGGCTTGAAATGCAGTTCGTCCTGCTTCGGATCGCTGGCGAGCTGGCCCTTGGTGAAGTTGGCGCACACGATCGGGAAGTTCGCGCCGGCCAGCGTGTTGAACATGAAGTCGAGGCCGTAGTTGAACTCATGGTTGCCGACGGTGCCGCAGTCATAGCCCAGCACGTTCATCGCCTTGATGACCGGATGAAGGTCACCCGCCTTCATGCCTTTCCGGTAGGCCATGAAGTCGCCCATCGGATTGCCCTGAAGGAGGTCGCCGTTGTCGACGAGGATGGAGTTACCCGCTTCCGCCCGAATCGAATCGATCAGGGTCGCCGTGCGCGCCAGACCCATCGTGTCGTTCGGCTTGTCCGCATAATAGTCATACGGCATCACGTTGACGTGGATATCGGTGGTTTCCATCAGCCGGAGGTGAGCCTGGTTGCCGTTGGCCCGGGCCGCAAAGGGGTGCAGCGCGATCAGCGCGGTCGTCGCTGCGAAGCCACCAATGAACGAGCGGCGGGAGATCGGATGGAGGTCGATCAAAGACGGCATGGCGGGCTCCTTCATGAATTTCCTCTCGGGCCGGGAGAGTATGTCTGTTTTTCGAGAAGTGCATCCCGAAAATGACAGGGATATGATGGCCAAGGTGAGGATTTTTCATGACGTAAGCGCGGACGACCGAAGGGCGCCCGCGCTTTGGAGGTCAAACGTGTTATCCTGCCGGATCCCGCGAGAGGTAACGGTCTTCTCAGCGGGCGAGAACCGGCCGTACTTCCTGATGGAAATTGCGGAAATATGCCGACATCTGCGCCAGCGAATTGGAATTCTGGTCGATCTGGATGCCGAGATAGCCGCCATAGGCCCAACGCACGGTGCCTTCGATCAGGCCGATATCTTCCGTCCGGATGACGACATGGCTTCCCTTCGCGACACTCAACTGTCCAAGCAGCTCGATACCGATGCCGGTGCGCGAGATGTTGTAGATGCGCCCGTCGATTTCCTGGTTGAGATGCCTGATCCTGCCCTTCATGCGTACGCGGCTGCGGGTCGCTCTGCGCCCCTCTATTTGCAGTCTGTGTTCCATCGCATACCCCCATGCTGTTCGATTTCGGGGCAGTATGACAACTACACGTAGATCTCGGTTAAACGTGATCGATAAAATGCAACCGATCTTGCATTTTTTATCAGAGGTCGACATTGGGCCGTTCCATCACTTCCCGAAGAGCAAAGCTTGAATTGATCTTCACCACATGCGGCAGGGCGGAGAGCCAGTCGCGGTGGATCCGCTCGTAGTCTTCGAGATCCTTGGCCGCGACCCTGAGAATATAGTCGTATTCGCCCGACATCAGGTAACAGACCAGAACGTTCGGACAGCGCTTCACTGCCACCTCGAATTCGCTGAGCGTCTTGGCGAACTGTCCGGAGAGCGAGATGTGGACGATCACCATCATCTTGTACTCGATCGCCTTGTGCGACAGCCGGGCATAATAGCCGCTGATGACGCCGGTCTTTTCGAGAATGTCGTGCCGTCTCGAGCAGGCCGAGGGGCTGAGGCCCACCTTCTCCGCGAGTTCGGCATTGGTCATGCGGCCGTTCTGCTGAAGCTCCTTCAGAATGGCAAGATCGATGCTGTCGAGTTCACTCATTCGCGGATCTTTCGAAATTTTCTGAAACAAACGCAATTTTCTGCGAATGATGCGGTTTTGGCAATTCCATTTTGCAAGGACATTCCACGCGTTCGGTGGTTCAATTTCTCGCTTTCAAACAGAGACCGGCTCAAGGCCGGCGAGAAGAGAGGAACCCATGCGCGTAGGCTGCCCCAAGGAAATCAAGAACCATGAATATCGCGTCGGACTGACGCCCGGCGCCGTCCGTGAATATGTGGCTCACGGCCACGACGTGCTCGTCGAAACAGGGGCGGGGGCCGGTATCGGCGCGGATGACGGGGCCTATATGGCTGCGGGCGCAAGGATCGCCGCAAGCGCCAGGGATGTGTTCGAAAAGTCGGACATGATCGTCAAGGTCAAGGAACCACAGCCCTCCGAATGGGTGCAACTGCGCGATGGCCAGATCCTCTACACCTACCTGCATCTCGCGCCCGATCCGGAACAGACGAAGGGCCTTCTGGCCAGCGGCGTGACGGCCGTCGCCTACGAGACGGTTACCGACGACCGTGGCGGGCTGCCGTTGCTTGCTCCCATGTCTGAAGTCGCGGGACGCCTTGCGATCCAGGCGGGAGCGACGGCCTTGCAGAAGGCGAATGGCGGCCGTGGCATTCTGCTTGGCGGTGTCCCGGGTGTCCTGCCGGCCAAGGTGACCGTGATCGGCGGCGGCGTCGTTGGCCTGCATGCCGCGCGCATGGCGGCGGGTCTTGGCGCCGACGTAAGCATCATCGATCGCTCATTGCCGCGCCTGCGTTTGCTCGACGAGCTTTTCGCCGGCCGGATTCATACTGTCTATTCGACCATCGATGCGCTGGAACAGGAAGTGTTCTCGGCGGACCTCGTGATCGGCGCGGTGCTGATCCCCGGCGCGGCCGCGCCGAAACTCGTCACCCGCGAAATGCTTTCCGGCATGAAGAAGGGAGCGGTCATCGTCGATGTGGCGATCGATCAGGGCGGCTGTTTCGAGACCTCCCACGCGACCACACATTCCGATCCGACCTATGAGGTCGATGGCATCGTGCATTACTGCGTCGCCAACATGCCGGGCGCCGTTCCGGTGACGTCGGCCCATGCGCTCAACAATGCCACGCTGGTGCATGGTCTGGCGCTGGCGAACAGGGGGTTGCGGGCGATCGCAGAGGACCGGCATCTGCGCAATGGCCTCAACGTCCACCGTGGCCGGGTCACCAATGGACCTGTCGCGGAGGCGCTGGGATATGACCTTCAGGCGCCCGAACTGGCGCTGAACGTCGCCTGAGAAGTCACTGCCACGGCAAGCGCGATGTCAGGTCCGCTTCTTCTGCGTGGCCGTGGCCGAAAAGGGCCGGCTTTCCCAGCAGCCGGCCCTTTTCGTTTCGGATCAAGCCCGGTCGATCCGGCACTGGTAGCAATTGTTGCGGGCGGAGCGGACATGCACATAGGCGATATCAGGTCGCGCCAGGAGTTCGGCGGCTCGCGCCTCTACGTTTTCGCGCAGGGTGACGGCGCCCGTGCCGTAGACGATGCGGTCGTCATGGCCGTAGCCGCGCAGAATGTAATCCGGACTGCTCTCGAGGATCGGCGGCACAGCCTCCCCGGCATGGCGCGGGCATTCCTCGGCATGCATGAAGATCGGACCCGTTTCGGCATAGGGCTGAAGAGCCGGGAAGGGACGATAGGCTAGCGTCAGGTACGGCTTGCCGTCGCCGATGTCTGCGAGGCAATGGCGGCATGGATAGCCGGTGCCGGAGGTCATGCGTCTCTCGGGGGCGAGGCCATAGGCATCCGTTTCGCCGCGGCGGTAGGAGGCTGCCTCATCGCTCGGCATGGCGGTGAACGTGATGGTCGTCATGAGGTGTTTCCTTGTGATTGTGTCCCATTCTCCCGTTCATAATGAAGCCCGCCCACCCGATTCTTGCCTTGCTGACTGATATCCGCCCAGATTTGGTGATTCTCCCTCTCTTCCCGCTGTCCTAGCTTCCTGCCGCGTTTTCGCTCTTCAGGGGAACACGGGGGGGTACATGAGGAGGTTGTCGATCGGACTGGCGGCGGCGCTGATGGTTGCTGTCGTAGCGGGTGCCGGCCCGTTACAGGCCAAGGCTGCCAAGGAGGCAAAGCTGACGGAGAAGCAACTGGAAGAGGCGCGGACCTTCATGGTCAACAACGCGATCTTCACGCTGTTTCATGAGGCCGGCCACATGCTGATCTCGGAATTCGGCCTGCCGGTTCTGGGGCGCGAGGAGGATGCTGTCGACGCGCTGTCCTCGATCCTGTTGTTGGAGGCCGATGTCGAGGAGCTCGACATTGCCATGCAGGATGCCGCTGACGGCTGGTTTCTGTCGGATGAGGCGCGGGAGGAGGATCTGACTGAGACCGATTTTCTCGACACTCACGGACTGGACCGCCAGCGCGCCTATGCCATCGTCTGCATGATGGTCGGGGCGGATGCGAAGTATTTCGAGAATTTCGCCGACTCGCTCGATTTCCCCAGGGAGCGCCGGGAGGAATGTGAGGGGGAGTACCAGCATGCCAAGGATAGCTGGTTTTCTCTTCTGGAGTCCCATCAGGCGGAAGAGGGCAAGGGCAAGCCGCTCAATGTCTCCTACGAGCCGGCCGACAATCCGGACGTCCAGATCTTCGCGGACATGCTGAAGGAGGCAAGCGTACTGGAACTCGTTTCCGAGGGCATCGGCACCAGCTACAAATTCGATGACGGTATCAAGCTGACGGCCAAGAGCTGTGGCGTCGTCAACGCATTCTGGAACCCGCAGACGCGTGAGATTACTTATTGCTACGAACTGGCCGTGCAGCATCTCATGCTGATCGACGGCTACTTCAAACGTGAGAAGGGGAAGAACTGAACACGCCCTGCATCGGATAAAAAAGCGCCGCGTTCTCTCCGGAGCGCGGCGCTTTCCTCGATTGAAGGGCTTGGATCAGAGCGCGATGTTGTCGCGCTTGAGAAGCTGGAGAAGTTCTGTTTCGCTGATTGGATCCACAAGCGCGCTGGAGGTTTCCACCGGCGAGAAACCGAACTGCTGATAGAGCTGCAGCGCGCGTGGATGGTCCAGCGAATTGGTCGTCACGACAACCTTCTTGGGATTGCCCTGCCAGACCGAATAAAGGGCCTGCAGGAGGAACCACTTGCCGAGGCCAAGGCCGAGCGCGTGTTCGATCAGGCCGAAATAGGAAAGCTCGACCAGTTCCTCGCTCTGCTGCAGGAACTCGAAGAAACCGGCGGGCGCTCCGTTCACATAGAGCACGGAAATCGTGACCCTCGGATCGTGGATTGCCGTCTTGAGTTCGGCATCGGTCATTCGGAGCCGGCTGTACCAGTGCCAGCGGGCGCCCACCTGGCGGTGAAGGAAACGATAGAAGGGCAGCGGAATTTCATGGGTCCGCATGATCGCCGTCTGGATGTTGACCGGCACCGGCAGGCTGGCCTTCGGAGGCGCTGTCATCTCCAGCGTGGTCACCGTTGCGGTGAGCGGGCCATGCGCCGGCGCGACGATCGCTTCGGCTGCACCGGTGACGATCGGCGTTTCCGTCTCCGGCCTGGAACCCCATTCCGACCATGATCCGTCGTAAAGCGAGTTGTCGCTGTGGCCGAGCGATTCCAGCGCCAGTGTCACGACCGCTGCCGTGACCCCGGATCCACAGCTCGTGACCACCGGCTGGGAAAGATCGACACCGGCGGTGGTGAAGATCGAACGGAGCGTCGCCAGGTCCTTGAGGTGACCGTTTTCGGAGAGAATGGAAGCGGGAACGCTGCGAGCACCCGGCATATGACCCGAACGCATGCCGGCGCGGGGCTCCGGCTCCTCGCCGGTGAAGCGGCCGGCGGGACGGGCATCGGCGATCTGGCGCGAACCGGCGTCGACGATATCCAGCATTTGCGGGAAGGAGGTTACGCGCTTGCGGTCGAAGGCAATTTCGAAGGTGGCAGGCTTCGGTTCCGGCAGGTCGGTTTCCAACGGCCGGCCCGAGGCCTTCCAGCCGTCAATGCCGCCATCGAGCACGTAGACGGCCTTTGCGCCCATGACCCGGAACATCCACCAGACGCGTGGCGCGGAAAAGAAGCCCGGACCGTCATAGACGACGATGGTGTCGGTGGCGGAAATGCCGAGCTTGCCGACTTCTTCTGCGAAGTAGGACGGCGTCGGCAGTGTGTGCGGAAGACCGGTCGAATGGTCGGCAATGGCGTCCTGATCGAAGAACACGGCGCCCGGAATATGGCCGGCGGCATATTCCGCCGCGCCATTGCGGTTATGAGCCGGCAGATACCAGGAAGCATCGACAATCCGGAACTCCGGTGCGCCGAGCTGTTTTTCCACCCAGTCGGCGGACACGACGAAACGGCTTTTCTCCGCAGGCATGGTCTTCTCCCATATGATCTGTAAGTCTTGGCCCTGAAATCAGACGGAGGCGTCCGGGGCGCCGAAGCGGATGCGGAACCGGCGGTTTTCCTTGCCCTTTTTCTCGATCTTGGCGATGTGAATCGCCCCGACCTCCTGAGTTTCCGACACATGTGTGCCGCCGCAGGGCTGGCTGTCAACGCTGGAGTTCTCGCCGATGCAGACAAGGCTGACACGCCCCATGCCAACAGGCGGACGGACATTCTTCGACTTGACGATGCCGGGATTGGCGATCAGTTCCTCGTCGGTGATCCACTGCACGTAGATCGGATGGTTTTCTTGAACGAGCCGCATAAGGTCGGCCGTTACCTGATCCTTGTCGATGATCTCCGACATGTCGAAATCGACGCGGCTTTCATCTTCTCCAACGGCGGCGCCGGTGATCGGATAAGCACAGACGACGGACAGGAGATGACAGGCGGCATGCATGCGCATCAGCTTGTAGCGGCGCGGCCAGTCGATATGCAGGACCAGCTTTTCGCCGACTAAGGGCAGGGCTTCTCCCTCGGCAAGCTGATGCAGAATGATGTCCTTGGTTTCGCCGTGACGGGTGACCGCGACGGCGATCTTCGAGCCATCGGCGCGCTCGAAGACGCCTGTATCCCCGGGCTGGCCGCCCGAGGTCGCATAGAAACAGGTCTGGTCGAGTTCGACCGCGCCGCCTTCATGTACCGCCGTTACCACCGCTTCGCATGTCGAGAGATAGAAGTCGTCACGGTAGAGAGCGGTGGTCGGCATGAGGTCACTCTGGAGATTGGAAGGGTAACGGGAATTGTGCCTTGTGCCCGATCCAGCCCGGTGCCGGCAGGTTCTTGGAACGCAGGAAATCCGGGTTGAAGAGCTTCGACTGATAGCGGGTGCCATAGTCGCAAAGCACGGTAACAATGGTATGGCCCGGACCGAGGTCGCGCGCAAGCCTGATTGCGCCGGCAATGTTGATGCCGGAGGAGCCTCCAAGGCAAAGCCCTTCGTTCTCGACGAGGTCGAAGATGATCGGAAGGGCTTCCGAATCCGGGATCTGATAGGCGAAATCGGGGGTGAAGCCTTCGAGATTGGCGGTGATGCGGCCCTGGCCGATACCCTCGGTGATCGACGAGCCCGAGGACTTCAGTTCGCCGTTCTTGTAATACTCATAAAGAGCGGCACCTTCCGGATCGGCGATGCCGATCTTCACTTCGGGCTTCAGGTTGCGCAGGCCGATGCCGGTGCCGGCCAGCGTGCCGCCGGAGCCGACCGAGCAGATGAAGCCGTCCACTTCGCCATTGGTCTGTTCAAAGATCTCGCGGGAGGTGGTGGCGATGTGCGCCTCGCGGTTCACGGCGTTGTCGAACTGGTTGGCCCAGATCGCGCCGTTCGGCTCGCTCTTGGCAAGCTGCTCGGCAAGCCGGCCGGAGAGCTTCACGTAGTTGTTCGGGTTCTTGTAGGGAACGGCCGGTACCTCGACCAGTTCGGCGCCAAGCAGCTTCAGCGCATCCTTCTTTTCCTGGCTCTGGGTTTCCGGAATGACGATGACGGTGCGGTATCCGAGCGCCTTCGCGACCAGTGTCAGGCCGATGCCGGTATTGCCGGCCGTACCCTCGACGATCACGCCACCCGGACGAAGCAGGCCGCGACGTTCCGCATCACGGATGATGAAGAGCGCGGCACGATCCTTCACCGACTGGCCGGGATTGAGGAACTCGGCCTTGCCCAGAATGGTGCAGCCGGTCGCCTGCGACGCGCCCTTCAGGCGGATAAGCGGCGTATTGCCGATGGCCTCGAGAACGGATGGATGAAATGACATGGAGGATCTGCCTTCTCTTTCACGGAAGATAGGGCCAAAACCCTTATCGGGTTTGGACCCTAGCGTATCGGCCTGAAAATCGGAATCGATTTTCGGAAAGCTCGATGCGTAACTTCAAGACCTTAAAGCGCCCCTTGTGCCTGCGAATGGACGCAAGGCGCTCTCAGCCGAGACTTTTCCGGCCACAAACGCGTGAAGGCAAGAAAACACATTTCAACCCTGCCGCCGCTTCTGAAAAACCATGCCTGTGTCACCGGTGTTTCTCGTTGCAAGGCGGTGGGCTGGCTGCCCGGGTACTCCGAATCCTTAATCGAGAGATTGGTAGGCAGCCATCGCCATGCTGCGCGCCTTGCGATGATCGACGATCGGGAGCGGGTAGGTTTCTCCAAGCCGGATGCCTGCTGCACTGAGCGCAGCCTGCGGCGCTTCGAACGGCTTGTGGATGTATCTCGCATCAAGGCTGGCCAGTTCCGGAACATGTTTGCGTACATAATCGCCGTCCGGATCGAATTTCTCGCCCTGGGTGATAGGATTGAAAATGCGGAAGAAAGGAGCTGCATCGGCGCCCGATCCCGCTACCCATTGCCAGCTCGCGGCATTGGATGCCGGATCGGCATCGACCAGCGTATCGCGGAACCAGCGTTCGCCCTCCCGCCAGTCGATCAGCAGGTCCTTGATGAGGAAGGATGCCGCGATCATGCGGACACGGTTGTGCATCGTACCGTAGCGCCAGAGCTCGCGCATTCCGGCGTCGACGATCGGATAGCCGGTCCGTCCCGTTGTCCACCGCTTGAACAGGTCTTGCGAGCCAGACCAGGAGAAGGCATCGAATCGCGGATTCCAGTTCTTGGTCGCAAGCTCCGGAAAATGGAAAAGCAGGTGGTAGGAGAAGTCGCGCCAGGCAAGCTCCTTGCGAAAGTGGATGACGTCTTCGGCGCTGACCCGCTCGCCAAGGTCACGCGTGGCATGCCAGACGTCCGCGGGCGATATTTCACCGAGCGCCAGATGCGGCGAGAGCTTCGACGTGTTCGAACGGGCGGGGAAGTCTCGTCCGTGGCGATAACCCCCGATACCGTCCTCCATGAAGCTTGAGAGTCGTTCCTGAGCACCGGCTTCGCCGGGCTGCCAGATATCGGCAAACTCCGCGGCCCAGTCGGGCCGCGTCGGCAACAGCTTCCAGCCTTCAATGCTTTCGCTGCCCGGCCAGCTGATCGGACGGGCAAGTTTCGTTGGGGCGGGTACGGGTTCCTGAGGTTCGCCGGATGCTTCAAGGGCTTTCCAGAAAGGCGTGTAGACGCGATAAGGCGTTCCGCCGCCGGTCCTCAGGCGCGTCGGCTCGTGCAGCAACTGGCCGGAGAAGCTGCGAACCGTCAGGCCGTTCGTGGTGAGAGTCTCCTTGAGTGTGGTATCGATGGTGACGCCCGACGGATCGTAACGCCGGTTCCAGTAGACCGCGTTCGCGTTGGTTTCCGAAATCAGGGACGCCAATACGGTTTCGACAGGGCCGCTGCGCAAGATGAGATCGCTGCCGATTTCCTTCAACGATGCGGCGAGCGACAACAGGGAATGGTGCAGCCACCACGCCTGCGCCGCGCCAAGCGGTCCGGTGCCTGTTGATGCAGGCTCCAGAATATAGACCGGAACGACCGGTCTCTCGCTTTCGATTGCGGTTGCCAGCGCAAGATTGTCACGAAGTCTGAGGTCCTTGCGAAACCAGACGATGATTGGCGACCGGCTGAGGGATGTCATGAGGATATGGCCCGAATCTGCTGCATGAAAACCACTTTACGCCGGAAGTGCTGTAGAAGATTAGCGTTATATGCGGCTTCTTGCATGAAACGTAGCGGAGATGCCGCAGTTCACGAGTCGGATGACGATTGAGCCATTGCGGATGTGCAAAGTCGGGCGGCCTTAACGGAAACGGGCGGGTCGCTTACGTTCCCGCCCGTCACATTCATTTTTCGAAATGGAAAATTTTGGCGGTTTCAGGCCGTGGCAACGGCGGCGGCCGTCAGACGTGCCGTTCTTACCTGCTGTTCGCCGATCAGTTTCATGATCTCTACTGCGCTTTCGCGGACATAAAGCCTGTGCAGCTTCTCGGCGACGGGTGCCGTCGTCAGCAGGCAGGTGTATTTTTCCCGCTCGTACCAGCGGAAGTCCACCACATTGTCCATGTTCACGAAGAAGGGGAAACCGTCCCCGTCATGAAGCTGGAGCCACATATATTCTCTCTCCTGATCACAAATAGTATGGCCGCTTGATATCAGGCAAAAATGAAGACCGGGTTTCGCTGCCCGGAAAGATCTCGGATTGTGACGGGATTGCTGCCGGATTTTTCCGGTCGTCTGGGCAGAAAGTTGGCGGAGATGTAGACCAGACGGAGAAGGCAAGGGAGCGGAATGTCGTTGCCGATGATTTCGCATTGCCGTGCAAGATATTGAAACCACAAAAGAATAAGGCCCGAGCATTTCTGCTCAGGCCTTGAATTCTTTGGCTCCCCGGGTCGGATTCGAACCGACGACCTATCGATTAACAGTCGAGTGCTCTACCGCTGAGCTACCAGGGAACAACCGCTCGCCGCGGTGTGAGTGGGCTAATACAAATGCCTGTTCGATTTGCCAAGCGGTTTTTTGAAAAAAGATGTGACAAGCTTGCATATTTTTTCTCCGCCCCCATCTCTTGCCCTGTGCCTTTGGGCGCGTTTTTCCATGAATCCAAAGGGTTTCGAATGGCCGGCAAGGGAAAATACCGCATCGACGGAGACCGTGGAAAACTTGTGCTCGGTCGTTTCGAGTTGCCGTTCCCTCGTTCCCGGACAGGGCGCATCATCACCGGTTCGCTGCTGATCGGTGGTGGCTTTCTCGGTTTCTTGCCCGTTCTCGGATTCTGGATGGCGCCGCTCGGCCTGCTGGTGCTTTCCCACGACCTTCCTTCCGTCCGGCGAAAAAGACGACGCATCGCGATCTGGTGGCGGAAGCGTTATCCACAGGTGAATCGGGCAGGGCGGGGCTGATCTCCGCCATGCGGGACGGAGCGCGTCGTTTCGGCTGGTTGCCGCCCTGCGGTAGTCTTGTTGGCGTCGTCCTAGTTTCGAACAATTAAAAGGTAGATTTCCGAAAATCCCTCTTGCGGTTTCCCGGTATCCCGTCTAAATCCGCGCCACCACACGCTTTTAAGTTTGGAATGGCCTCGTGGCGGAGTGGTTACGCAGAGGACTGCAAATCCTTGCACCCCGGTTCGATTCCGGGCGAGGCCTCCATTTCCTTCTTCATATATTGCTTTTGCCCGATCCGCACAAAGTTGGACGATCATGCGGATTGCGCCTTTGATGCAATGGCTTAGAGCATGAAGCCTCCAGCAAGGAGGAACCTGATCATGCGTCGCCATTTCATGCCCATCATCGCCGTCCTGTGTATTGTCCCGGTCACTCCGGTTCTCGCCGGCAACCTCAGTGTGACGCTGGAGAACGAGACCGACGGCATGATTGTGAAGTTTTTTGCCTCTCCAGTAGGTGGGAAGGGCCAGCGTCAGGAGTTGCTGAACAGGCACGGTCTCGGCAAGGGCAAATCACGAGTACTTACTCTCGTCGGCGGAAGCGATGTCTGCGAGTATCGCGTGAGAGCGGTGTTCGAAGATAGCGCCGAATATCAGGATGTCTCTGACAAGATCGATTTCTGCGAGGTCGACACATATACGATCGAGGATTGATAAGGCAGGTGGCGGCTTCTCGGGGCGGACCGTGCGTGTGGGCGTCGTCTTCGGTGTCGTGCACGTCTTTGCCGACCGAGAAACGCATGCGGGACTGCGCAATGTCTTGAAAGCCGCGGCGGCTCCAATTAAGACACTCGTGACGCAACGCGGCCGGATATGGGGCGACAGGAAATGATGGACTTCGAAGCAGCACGCATCAAGATGGTGGACAACCAGATTCGCACGACCGACGTAACGTCGCATTCCGTGCTGACGGCATTCCTGACGGTGCCGCGCGAAGCCTTCGTTCCCGCCCATCTGAAGCTTCTCGCCTATATCGATGAAGACATGCAGATCGCACCGGCCGCCAATGGCTGTCCCGCCCGTTACATCATGGAGCCGTCGCCGCTTGCCAAGCTCCTGCAGCTCGGCGCGATTACCAAGGATGACCTCGTGCTCGAGATCGGCTGCGGCACCGGTTATGCGGCTGCGGTTCTTTCGCTGGTGGCCGGTTCGGTCGTCGCGGTCGAAAGCGATGAGGCTCTGGCGGCATCCGCCACGGAAAAGCTCTCGGAGCTTGGCTATGACAATGTTGCCGTCGTCACTGGCGATATGGAAAAGGGCTACGCCGCCGAGGCGCCTTATGACGTCATCTTCGTCAATGGTTCCATCGAGGAAGTGCCGGAAGGCCTGCTTTCCCAGCTGCGCGAAGGCGGAAGCCTGATCGCCGTCGTCGGATATGGCAATGCTTCGCGGGCGCGACTGTATGTCCGCACCGGCAAGTCCTACTCCTATAATGACTACTTCAACACCGCGGTACGGCCTTTGCCGGGCTTCCGCAAGGCTGAAGAATTCGTTTTCTAATTGATCATCTACCCCCCGATTCTTCGGGGGATCCTCCCTTCGGGCGATTGATTTAGTCAAAACTGAATGAGAATGTTGCTGTTGCGCAACGATGTCTGTGTTTCTCCCTGATGAGGATGGTGGTCATGTTGCAGTCGGGGCTGCAGCAGGTCATCTAATGTACGGAAAGCGTTGAAGCTTCACGGACGTGCTGCTGGCCTCAAACGCCGGCGCGGAGTGGGGATATTCCGTCGGCCGTTCTTAGTTGGGGAGTGGAATATGTCGTTCATCCGGAAAACTGCGCTCGCTTCCGTTGTTCTGCCCGTGCTTTTGGTGTCGATCGCGCCCGTAACGGCGTCCGCCGAGAGCCTCTACGGGGCCATGGCTAAGGCTTATGAGAACAACCCGGATCTCAACGCCGCCCGCGCCGCGTTGCGGGCGACCGACGAAAACGTCACCATCGCCAAGGCTGGCATGCGGCCGCAGGTCGCCGCAACGGCCACCGCGAGCGCCGTCAACGTCTCCAATATCAGCGGCGGAATTCCCGACTATGGTTATAACAACCAGACGGTCGGCATTTCCATCACCCAGCAGATCTTCGACGGGTTCCAGACCCTGAATAACGTCCGGGCCGCTGAATCCGGTGTTTTCGCCAATCGTGAAAGCCTTCGCGCCAATGAAATCTCGATCCTGCTCGCGGCCGTACAGTCCTATGCCAATGTGGCTCGCGACCAGCAGATCGTGGTCATCCGCAAGCAGAACCTGGCGTTCCTGCAGGAGCAGTTGAATGCTGCCAATGCCCGCCTGCAGGTGGGTGAAGGTACTCGCACCGACGTCAGTCAGGCCGAGGCGCAGCTCGCCGGTTCGCAGGCTCTGCTTTCCGCAGCCGTGGCCCAGCTCAAGCAGAGCGAGGCGACCTATGTGCAGATCGTCGGAGAGATGCCGAAGGGCATCAAGCAGCCTTCTCCGGCAACCAAGGCCCTGCCGCAGAACCTCGACGCCGCCGTGCAGATTGGCATTCGCGAGCATCCCTCGGTCCTGGCGGCTCTTCATGCCGTCAATGCCGCCGGTTATCAGGTGAAGTCCGCAGAAGGCAACCTTCTGCCGGGTGTGGTGATCCAGGGGAATGTCGGACGTAACTGGACGAACGAGCCGTCGACCAGCGGCGACAGCCCTGACAACAGCGTTGCCAGCGTCACGGCACAGCTGAAGATCCCGATCTATCAGGGCGGCGCCGAATACGGCCAGATTCGCAAGGCCAAGGAAACGCTCGGCGAACAGCGCATTCTGGTCGATTCCGCACGCGCCGAGGTGCGCCAGCAGATCACTTCCGCCTACGCGCAGATGGAGGCGGCAACCGCTGCAATTTCCGCAGCCCGCAAGCAGATTTCTGCCGCCAATCTTGCGCTGCAGGGCGTTATCGAAGAACGCAATGTCGGTCAGAAGACCACGCTCGACGTTCTCAATGCCCAGCAGACGGTGCTGGAAGCCAAGGAGAGCATGGTTGGTTACCAGCGCAATGCGGTGGTCGCGAGCTATGGCGTCATCGCCGCTGCTGGGCGTTTGACGGTGCAGAGCCAGGGCCTCGAAGTCGCCGAATATCGTGCCGAGGAGCACTATGAGGCGGTCAAGGATGCATGGTTTGGCCTTCGCACGCCGGACGGCCGCTGAGCGTTCACGGAAATCTGTCCGAAGAAAGCTGTGTATCAGTACCATTTCGCGGCGCTGCCGTGATTTTTTTCCCCGTAGGCGTATCCTAATGTGAACGCGAATCAGTTTGCTGCGCATGCGATACTGCGCTGCGGCAGGCGGTTAAATCTGGGACCAACGGGGATGAATATGGCTCAGCCAAATGTAGCGCGTGAACCGTCCATGGAAGAAATTCTGGCTTCGATCCGCCGCATCATCGAAAGCAATGATCCGGGCGGTGACAAGGCCATGTCCGGCTCCCTGCCGCCGGTTTATGGTGGCGAAGAGGACGAGATGGACGATACGGTTCATCTGACGGTCGAGGACGACCTGTCCTATGCTGCTGCCGATATCGTTCCCGCCAACGATGCGGGCATTCCGCTTCAGCCGTCCGCAGCTCCCTATGCTGCCCAGCCGGCACCCGCCGAGAAGGCTCAGGCCAAGAACATCTCCCTGGCTGATCTTGCAGCGCGCGTCCGTTCGGCATCCGAGCGCGCCGACCGCATGGCTCCGGTCGACCAGGCGCCACAGCAGGCTGCTGCTTTCCGCGCCGAAAGCCCGGTCATGACCAGCCGCATGGCGGAGCTGCGTGCCGCGCCTGCCCGTCCCATGGAGCCCCAGTTCGCCCGCGCCGTCGTGGTGCCCGCCGAACCCGTAGCCATCGAACCGGCGCCGGTCGCGCTCGATACCGCCGCTTTTGAAGCGGCAGCTATGGCTGATGTCGAGGCTGCGACGGCCGTTGCTCCGGTTGTTGCCGAACCGGCAATGCCCGAGGTTCAGGCTCCCGCCGAAGCCCTTTCCGGTCTCAATGCACTCGTTTCGGCCGCCACGGTCGAGCAGGTTTCTCGTTCCTTCGGTGAACTTGCCGCAGCCATCGATGGCCAGCAGCGCCGCTCGCTGGACGAGATGGCAGAGGATATGCTGCGCCCGATGCTTCGGGAATGGCTGGACGATAATCTTCCGACGCTGGTCGAACGACTGGTGCGCGAGGAAATCGAACGCGTGGCCCGCGGACCGCGTCGCTAATTCCTTTTTTGCCGGCTTGAGGGACAGGGCCGCTCCGGCAATCGGGGCGGCTTTCTTGTTGACTCGGGGTCGGCCATCCTATTTACAACCCAGCAAGAAGAACCTCGAAGTCTGGTCAGAAAATGCTCGAAAAGACCTACGATTCAACCATAGTCGAACCGAAGATCGCCAAGGCATGGGAAGAGGCCGACGCATTCCGCGCCGGTGCCAACGCCAAGCCGGGCGAGGACACTTTCACCATCGTGATTCCGCCGCCGAACGTGACCGGTTCGCTGCACATGGGTCATGCCCTGAACAATACGCTTCAGGACATCATGATCCGCTTCGAGCGGATGCGCGGCAAGGATGTGCTGTGGCAGCCGGGCATGGACCATGCCGGCATTGCCACCCAGATGGTTGTCGAGCGCAAGCTCGCGGAAAAGCAGCTTCCGGGCCGTCGCGAGATGGGCCGCGATGCCTTCATCGAGAAGGTCTGGGAGTGGAAGGCCGAATCCGGCGGCCTGATCTTCAATCAGCTGCGTCGCCTCGGTGCATCGTGCGACTGGTCGCGCGAACGCTTCACCATGGACGAAGGCCTGTCCGAGGCCGTGCTCGAGGTTTTCGTCACGCTCTACAAACAGGGCCTGATCTACAAGGACAAGCGCCTCGTCAACTGGGACCCGAAGCTCCTGACCGCGATCTCCGACCTCGAGGTCGAGCAGGTCGAGGTCAACGGCAACCTGTGGCATCTGCGCTATCCGCTGGAAGAAGGCGTCACCTACGAACACCCGATCGCCTTCGATGAAGAGGGTAACCCGACCGAGTTCGAAACGCGCGACTATCTGGTCGTCGCGACCACGCGTCCGGAAACCATGCTGGGTGATACCGGCGTTGCCGTTCATCCTGACGATACGCGTTATGCGTCAATCGTCGGCAAGCATGTTGTCCTGCCGATCGTCGGTCGCAAGATCCCGATTGTTGCGGACGAGTATCCGGACCCGACCGCCGGCACCGGCGCCGTCAAGATGACGCCTGCGCACGATTTCAACGACTTCGACGTCGGCAAACGCACCGGTCTCAGGATGATCAGCGTCCTGGACGTCGACGCGACCGTCACGATCACGGACAACGACGATTTTCTCGAAGGCCTGACGCCGACCCGCGAGCAACAGGAAGTCTGGGAAACGCTGCAGGGGCAGGATCGCTTCCATGCCCGCAAGCGCATCGTTGATATCCTTGAGGCAGAGGGCCTTCTGGACAAGATCGAACCGCACAAGCACACGGTTCCCCATGGCGACCGCGGCGGCGTGCCGATCGAGCCGCGTCTGACGGAACAGTGGTATGTCGATGCCAAGACGCTGGCCAAGCCCGCGATCGAGAGCGTTCGCGAAGGACGCACCAAGTTCGTTCCGAAGAACTGGGACAAGACCTATTACGAGTGGATGGAAAACATCCAGCCGTGGTGCGTCTCCCGTCAGCTCTGGTGGGGACACCAGATCCCGGCCTGGTACGGTCCGGATGGTCAGGTCTTCGTCGAAAAGACCGAGGAAGAGGCGCTGGACGCCGCTGTCCAACACTATCTCGCCCATGAAGGTCCTTGGAAGGCCTGGGTTCAGGAGCGGCTCGAAAACTTCGCGCCGGGTGAAATCCTGACGCGCGACGAGGATGTTCTCGATACGTGGTTCTCTTCGGCGCTCTGGCCGTTCTCGACGCTCGGTTGGCCGGGCGACACGCCGGAACTTGCCAAGTATTACCCGACCGACGTGCTCGTCACCGGCTTCGACATCATATTCTTCTGGGTTGCCCGCATGATGATGATGGGCCTTCATTTCATGAAGGACGAAGACGGCAAGCCGGTCGAGCCCTTCCATACCGTCTATGTCCACGCGCTGGTTCGCGACAAGAACGGCCAGAAGATGTCGAAGTCGAAAGGCAACGTCATCGATCCGCTGGAACTGATCGACGAATATGGCGCTGATGCTCTCAGGTTCACGCTCGCCATCATGGCGGCGCAGGGTCGTGACGTGAAGCTCGATCCGGCCCGCATCGCCGGCTACCGCAACTTCGGCACCAAGCTCTGGAACGCAACCCGTTTCGCCGAGATGAACGGCGTCGCCAACGATCCGCACTTCCTGCCGGAAACGACGACGCTGACCATCAACCGCTGGATCCTGACCGAACTCGCGCGCACCGAACGCGAAGTGACCGAGAGCATCGCCACCTTCCGCTTCAACGATGCGGCAGGCGCTCTTTATCGCTTCGTCTGGAACAGCTTCTGCGACTGGTATCTGGAGCTGTTGAAGCCTGTTTTCGCCAGCGACGACGCTGCGGCAAAGGCCGAGGCGCAGGCCTGCGCGGCCTATGTCCTCGACGAGACCTACAAGCTGCTGCATCCCTTCATGCCCTTCATGACCGAAGAGCTGTGGGCGCATACGGCAGGCGAGGGCAAGGCACGCGACATGCTGCTCTGCCATGCCGACTGGCCGACGCCGACCTTCGTCGACGACGGAGCTGCTGCCGATATCAACTGGCTGATCGATCTCGTCACCGGCATTCGTTCGGTCCGCGCAGAGATGAACGTTCCGCCGGCTGCCGTTGCGCCGCTGGTCGTGGTGGGGTCGAACGGCGTCACCCGCGAGCGGCTTGCACGCCACGAAGCTTCGATCAAGCGGCTCGCTCGCGTCGAGAGTATCGCGCTTGCCAGCGAGGCTCCGAAGGGCGCGGCACAGATCGTCGTTGGTGAGGCCACCGCCTGCCTGCCGCTTGGCTCGCTCATCGATCTCTCCGCCGAGAAGGCCCGTCTCGAAAAGGCGATCGGCAAGGTGGATCAGGAAAAGTCCCGTATTGCCACCAAGCTCGCCAACGAGAAGTTCGTGGCGAACGCCAATCCGGAGGTCGTCGCGGCCGAACGCGAGCGTTTCGCCGAACTTGAGGTGCAGCGCGCCAGCCTGGAAACCGCTTTGAAGCGGGTTGCCGAAGCCGGTTGACGACAAGCCTGCAGCGAATCTTCTTGCTGCAGTGCTTCCTTGCCATCTGCGTTTTTCGCTGGTTTTTCAGGGGGATTGGAATGCTGCTCTGCAACAGGCAGAGCAGCATTTTTCATGTCGGAACGGTCCCGAACCGAGATTGTGATAAAAGGCACAGTATTTTTCAGCTGTGTCGTCGCTGCAACAAGTTCTGTAGATTTTGGAATTTTGTTTCTGAATGATGCCGAACATTTACGAATTTTAGCAAAAATATCTGAGAAATTTGACTTCTTACGTGAAGGTAAGAAAATTTACGTAAGAAATGCCATGCCCCTCACTCATTCTGGTGGGGTAGCGTTAGATTGTTATTACCCCTCCGCTAGCTAAAATGGGCTTCTTCGTGATTGCCAGGAGTGGGGAGACAGATGGCAACTAAACTTATGAAACAAACCTTGCTTTGCCTTTTGGGCGCTACGGCTTTCGCCGGCGCTGCCAATGCAGGCGGTTTCTCGCGCGGCGAAGCCGATACCGACATTCTCTATGAGGAGGGGACTGTCGTTATCCGTTCGGGCGCAACCTGGGTATCGCCGCAGCGCGAATTCGAGACCACGGGAGGGGTCGCGAACGACGATGGCGTATTCTCGGATGCATACTGGATTCCGAGCGTCGCAATGAAGGTGAAGCTGCATGACCGTCTGGCTTGCGCATTCACCTACACGCAGCCCTTCGGCGCGGATTCGAACTATGGTCCGGATGCGCAGGTTTCTGCCTTGCTCAACGGCAACAATCCGTATGGCTATAAAGGCTTCGACAGTAACGAATACGCTGCGACCTGTGACGTGAATGTCGAAGCCGGTCGGGGCGTGCTGCACGTACTCGGCGGTGGCTTCATTCAGGACTTCAGCTACACCGCGCATAACGTTGCAAATGACTACAACGCACTGTTGCCACCCGCAGCACGCAACCGCGGCGGCACGTTGTACCTCGATGACAGTGGCTCTTATGGCTACCGTCTCGGCGCTGCCTACGAAATCAAGGAATACGCTCTGCGCGTCCAGTTGATGTACCGTTCGCAGATCGATCATGAGACCGACAGCGGTTCCTACGATCTGGACGTCGCTCCGATTTCGCGCATTGCCAGCGGCTACGGTTCTCTGCCGCAGTCCCTCAAGCTCAGCGTGCAGTCGGGTGTAGCCCCGGGCTGGCTGGTCTACGGTTCGGTAAAGTGGACCGACTGGAGCGTGCTGAAGGCGCTGAACTACACGATCGACGGAACCCCTTATGAGGACGTCTACAACTGGCGGGATGGCTGGACCATTCAGGCCGGCGTCGCCCACGCCTTCACAGAAAAGGTCGCGGGTACGGTCAACCTCACCTGGGACAAGGGTGTTGGCACCGGCGCGGATATCATGACCGACACCTGGACGCTCGCGGCCGGTACGGCGATCAAGGCCGGCCCCGGCGAGCTGCGCTTCGGTGCGGGCATCAGCTACATGACCGCGGGCAGCCAGTCGGTTGCGAAGGGCGCTACCTACAATGCGACGGCGGATGGCGACTGGGCCTATGCCGTGTCCGGCTCCTACCGGATTTCCTTCTAAGGTCGCCGTTCTGGCGAAAATATTCGAAAAGCCCGGTTTGAGCCGGGCTTTTTTGTCAGTCGTTCCGCTGGCGAATCTGTGTTGAAACTGCAACAGTTGGCTAATCGTTCTTTTCGGCACGCGGCCCTGCCAATTTTGTCCATTTCCCGCCACAAACGAAGCGCAGCGATAGTATCAAGAGACGGCGAGAGCGTTTCTCGGTGGGCGTAGCGTGAGTGAAGAATGGGGCAGGTAAACGGGGAATACCCTCAGAATTCAGCCATCGTTGCGGGGGCGGCATGGCGTGAAGTCGGATTCTTGAGAGAAGGGCTACGTTGCGGTGCGGCAGTCGTAGTCTTGCCAGAAAGGACTCGTAGTGTTGCTGACGTTGAGTTTGATGCGAGCGCCGGAGTTGGCGCGGGGCGTGTTGAATTGCGACTCGGCGATGAACTAGGCGTTCATGCTTTCGCGCTAAATCGTTCCAATGATGCAGCCGGTCCTTCGGTATCGAACGAGCGGATAGGTTGATGTCGTCGGTTTTGTGGAAGAAATACGGAATTATGTTCAATTCTGACTGGAAGTCTCCGGCGACATTGCTTCTTGCAGCAGCACTGTTTCTTGCTGCGGGCAATTCCGGGCATGCATTCGATATCAATTCCGGCGTGAGCAAGGAATCGGGTCCCTTCGACCTCTTCAAGTTCGGCTTCAAGGCCTACAAGAACGGTCAGAAGCAGGAGGCTGTCGAAGCCTATCGCTATGCTGCCGAAAAGGGCCACACCGGCTCGCGCTGGGCGCTTGCCAACATGTATGCCGATGGCGATGGCGTGGTCGAGAACGATTTCGAGGCCTTCAAGATCTATTCTGAAATCGCAAGCGAAGGCGTGGAGCCCGGTTCGGAAGACACCGGCTTCTTCGTCAACGCCCTTCTGTCGCTCGCCCGCTACTATCGTCAGGGCATTCCGGGAAGCCCGGTGCAGATCGATCTGTCACAGGCGCGCCAGCTTTACTTTCAGGCCGCCTCGACCTTCGGCGTGCCTGAGGCGCAGTTCCAGCTTGCCCGCATGATTCTTGCAGGCGAGGGCGGCAAGACGAATGTCCAGCAGGCCAAGAAATGGCTGAACCTTGCGCGCAAGAGCGGCCATGCCGGTGCGATGTCTGTGTTCGGCAACGTGCTCTTCCAGGAGGGGCAGACAGTTCGCGGACTGGCTTTCCTGACTGCCGCGGTGGAAAGATGTCCGCCGAAGGACTGCGGCTGGATGCAGGATCTTCAGGAGCAGGCCTTTTCGCTGGCCAATGAAGATGACCGGCGAGTCGCTGTGGCGCTCGCCCCGCAGGTCTATAGCCAGAACGAGTAGTCACCCGGCGAGGTGATTTCATGCGGGCCTTGGCCGGCCCGCAAAGTAATTGTTTGCTATTTTCAGGCGAAATCGAAGGTGGCCGTGACCGGAACATGGTCCGACGGCTTTTCCCATGAGCGTACGTGCTTTTCGATCGAGGCGGACAGGAGGCGGTCGTTCGCCTCGGGCGACAGCATCAGGTGGTCGATGCGGATGCCGTTGTTCTTCTGCCAGGCGCCGGCCTGATAGTCCCAGAACGAGTAAAGCAGGGGATCATCGCTCGTCGCCCGCACGGCATCGGTCAGGCCAAGGTTCTCGATGCGCCGGAATGAGGCGCGTGTCGCCGGCAGGAAAAGTGCGTCCGTTTCCCACTGCCTTGGATCGCGGCAATCATGCGGTTCGGGAATGACGTTGTAGTCGCCTGCGAGAATGAGCGGTTCTTCCAGTGCCAGCCGGCTCTCGGCGAACGCCTTCAGGCGCTCCATCCATGCAAGCTTGTAGGGATATTTGACCGGATCGTCAGGCGGGTTGCCGTTCGGCAGGTAGAGGGACGCGACCCGGATGACCCCGCCTGCAACTGAGAAAACGCCTTCGATGAAGCGGGCCTGCTCGTCGCTGTCATCGCCGGGCAGGCCACGGTTGACTTCGTCGGGCCTGGTTTTCGACAGAAGGGCGACTCCGTTGAAACCCTTTTGGCCGTGGGTTTCAACGTGATAACCGAGCGCCTCTATCTCGAGGCGAGGGAAACCCTCGTCCACCGACTTGATTTCCTGCAGGCAGACGATGTCGGGAGCCGAGCTTTCGAGCCACTGGACGAGATTGGCGATCCTGGCCTTCACGCCATTGATGTTCCAGGTGGCTATTTTCATGAGATTATACCGAAAAGCTGGTGCCGCAGCCGCAGCTTGCGACCGCATTGGGGTTGTTGATCTGGAACGACTGGCCGAGCAGGTTATCGACGAAATCGACCTCCGAGCCGGTCATATAGGCGATCGACATCGAATCGATCAGCAGCGTCGCGCCGTTCTTGGTGACGACGATGTCGTCATCCTGCGGTCCCTTGTCCAGTTCGAACTTGTAGGAAAAGCCGGAACAGCCGCCGCCTTCCACCGAAATGCGCAATGCGCTCTTGTCGGCTTCGCTGGCGACGATTGCGGCGATGCGCTTGGCAGCAGCATCCGAAAGGGTAACGGTTTCGTCCATCTTCTATGTCCTCCTGACGGGTTCAAGGCCCGCGGGTTGGCAACCGGAAACGGAGGAGCTTCAAACGCGGGACACGAAAGATTGAGACTTTCGCGAAGGGGAATGAAGCTTATGTATCCGACATTCGCTAAACTCAGCCTTGCCGGCTGATTTGCTATAGGTATGAAGGCTGCGCAATGGCGTCAATGGGCTGCAGGCAGGACAAGCAATGACGATTGACAGAAGTGCCCTTGGTTTCGGCTCCGGCGAGCGGGCGGTTTATGCCACCGATCCCTGGACCACGAGAGGGCGTTTGTTTCCCGAGGGTGGAAGCCCCACGCGCTCCGATTTCCAGCGCGACCGCGACCGCATCGTTCACACGACCGCCTTTCGTCGCCTGAAGCACAAGACCCAGGTCTTCATCGGGCCGGATGGCGATCACTATCGTACGCGGCTTACCCATACGATCGAGGTGGCGCAGGTTGCCCGCGCGCTCGCCCGTGCATTGAAGCTTGACGAAGATCTCGCCGAGGGCGTGGCGCTGGTTCATGATTTCGGCCACACGCCCTTCGGTCACACCGGCGAGGACGCGCTGGACGAGGTGCTGAAGCCCTATGGCGGCTTCGATCACAATGCCCAGTCCTTGCGCATCGTCACCAAGCTGGAACGACGTTACGCCGAGTTCGACGGTCTCAACCTGACCTGGGAGACGCTCGAAGGATTGGTGAAGCACAACGGTCCGCTGCTGACCAGGGACGGCGAGGGGACCCGAGGCCCCGTGCCGCAGCCGATCCTCGACTATTGCGAGATCCACGATCTGGAGCTTGCAAGCTATGCCGGTCTGGAAGCCCAGGTCGCGGCAATCGCCGACGACATCGCCTATAACACGCACGATATCGATGACGGCTTGCGCTCGGGCTACCTGACCTTCGAGATGCTGGAAGACGTGCCTTTCCTCGCGGGCCTGATGCGCGAGGTGCGCGATCGGTATCCGCATCTCGACGAGGACCGCTTTACCCATGAGATCATGCGCCGGCAGATCACCCGCATGGTCGAGGACGTCATCGGCGTTGCGCAGGAGCGGTTGAGGGAGGTTCGCCCGATGAGTGCTGCGGACGTGCGTGCCGCCGATCGCACCATGGCCACCTTCTCGGACGAAATGGCCGAGACCGACCGGCAGATCAAGAAGCTGCTATTCAGCCGCATCTATCGCCACCCCGACATCATGCGCATCCGTGCCGGTGCGGCCCAGATCGTCACCGATCTCTTCCGCGCCTACATGACGGACCCGGGCCTGATGAAGAGCCACTATTGGGTGGATCACATCGCCGGCCTCAATTCGCAGGCAAAGGCGCGGCATGTGGGCGACTATCTCGCGGGGATGACGGACACCTATGCGCTGCGTACCCACAGGGAGTTGTTTGACCACACTCCCGATTTGCGATAGGCACCCCCTCGATTTCTTTCAATTTGCCAGGCCTCCCGGTCGAGCGCCTGCGTCAGGTAAACGTCATGAACCTCTTCGCCGATTTCGAAACGAGAATTAAGAACGCGCTCGAACAGATCGACAGCATCAAGGAAAAGCGCGAAACCCTCGATTTCAGTCGCATCGTCGTCGAACCGCCGCGCGACTCGAGCCACGGCGATGCGGCGACCAATGCCGCCATGGTTCTGGCCAAGGGCATAGGCACCAATCCGCGCGCGCTGGCCGAAGTGATCGGCGAGAAGCTGAAGGAAGATGCCGACATCACCGAGGTGACCGTCGCCGGCCCCGGCTTCATCAATATCCGCCTGTCCACCGGCTACTGGCAGCGTCTGCTGTCGACCATGATCGCCGAAGGTACCGATTTCGGCCGTTCGTCGCTCGGTAAGGGCCGCAAGGTCAATGTCGAATACGTATCCGCCAATCCGACCGGTCCGATGCATGTCGGCCATTGCCGCGGTGCCGTCGTCGGCGATGCGCTGGCCAATCTTCTGGCCTTTGCCGGTTTTACGGTCGACAAGGAATATTACATCAACGATGCCGGCGCCCAGATCGATGTGCTGGCGCGTTCGGTCTTCCTGCGTTACCGTGAAGCGCTCGGCGAGGAAATCGGCGAGATCCCCTCGGGTCTCTACCCGGGCGATTATCTCGTTCCGGTCGGGCAGGCGCTGGCTGAGGAATATGGTGTGAAGCTGCACCAGATGCCGGAAGAAGACTGGATGGCGATCGTCAAGGAACGCGCCATCGACGCGATGATGGCGATGATTCGCGAGGACCTCGCGATGCTGAACGTCCATCACAACATCTTCTTCTCCGAGCGCACGCTGCATGCCAACGGCGCTGCCAAGATCCGCACCGCGATCAATGACCTGACCTTCAAGGGACATGTCTATCGCGGCACGCTGCCGCCGCCGAAGGGCCAGTTGCCGGAAGACTGGGAAGACCGCGAGCAGACGTTGTTCCGCTCCACCGAGGTCGGTGACGATATCGACCGTCCACTGATGAAGTCGGACGGCAGCTACACCTATTTTGCCGCCGACGTTGCCTACTTCAAGGACAAGTTCGATCGCGGTTATTCCGAGATGATCTATGTGCTCGGCGCCGACCATGGCGGCTACGTCAAGCGTCTGGAAGCGGTCAATCGTGCAGTTTCCGAAGGCAAGTCGAAGCTCACCGTGCTGCTGTGCCAGCTCGTCAAGCTCTACCGCGAGGGCGAGCCGGTGAAGATGTCCAAGCGTTCGGGTGATTTCGTCACCCTGCGCGACGTGGTGGAAGAGGTCGGTCGCGATCCGGTCCGCTTCATGATGCTGTACCGCAAGAATTCCGAACCGCTGGACTTCGATTTCGCCAAGGTGACCGAACAGTCCAAGGACAACCCGGTCTTCTACGTGCAGTATGCGCATGCCCGCTGCATGTCGGTCTTCCGGCAGGCGCGTGAAGCATTCCCGGATCTGGACATCGACGGTCTCGACTTCGCGTCAGCGGTGGAAGGCCAGATCAGCGATCCGGCCGAGCTGCAGCTCATCGCCAAACTTGCCGAATATCCCCGGATTATCGAGGCTGCAGCCCTTTCCCAGGAGCCGCACAGGCTTGCTTTTTACCTCTACGATCTGGCAAGTTCGTTCCATGCTCACTGGAACAAGGGCAAGGATTCGCCCGAATTACGTTTTGTTAACGATAAACATCGACAATTGAGCATCGCCAGGCTTGGGCTGGTGCATGCTGTCGCGTCTGTTCTGAAGTCCGGATTGTCCATAACTGGCACTGAAGCTCCGGTAGAAATGCGATAGTATCGTCACCATTTTCCCACATTGCACTGGCAAGCGTTTTGTCGCGTAAGTGAGTGGAAGTTGTAATGGTACAAAAGCAAGCAGCCTACAGCAGCCGATATGGCAATGACAGCTTTGCGGACGACGATCCGTTGGCTGAACTTGCGCGTATCGTCGGCTTCGAGCCGGCGGAGCCTCAGGCTTCCGCCCCGGCCGCGCGCGTGTCTCCGTCCGACGAAGATCACTTCAATCTTGAAGACGAGCTGCTGCGCGAATTCGAGGTCTATGATGCTCCTCAGCCGGTAGAGCCGGTTGTCGCGCGTGCCGATCAGGCGCCGGCGGTTCCGCCGGCTCCCCGCGTGGAAAACACGTATCGCGAGCCGGAAGTTTCTCCGTCCTACTCCGCGCCTGAACCCTCCTACGATAGCTATCGGGAAGAGCCGTCCTTCGATGTGGATCTGGCCGATGAGCTTGAGCTTGCGGTTTCCGAGCCGGAAGAAGAGGCTTATTGGCAGCCGGCCGCTCCCGTAGTCGTTCCGGCCCCGGCGGTCGCTCCCGCTCCTGTGGCTTTTTCTGCTCCGGAGCCGGAAACCGCTCCGCGCTTTCGTCTTCCTCTTGCCAATTTCTCGACGGCCCCGTCTGTGCCGGCAGTCAGCCATGAGCAGCCGGTCGCCTCCGTTGCCGTCGTTCCGCCGCAACCGGCCGCGCCTTCCAGAGTTGAGGTCGACGACTTCTCGCTCGATGACTTCGGGCTTGAAGCCGAGCTGCCGGAAGAGAATTTCGACTGGTCTCCGGCTGAGCAGGTCGCCGCACCTGTCGTCGCTGAGCCGGTGAAAGCTGCCGCCAAGCTCGATGATTTCTTCGGTTTCGATGACTTGATCGCGGAAGCCGACGCAGGAAGGTCGCACATTGCCCAGCCAGCACCGGTGGCTCCTGCCGCGCCGGTCGCTCGCGCCGAGCCGTCGTTCACCTTCTCCTTTGCCGATGATCTAGCGGCAGACGAGGAAAAGAAACCGACACCTGCCGCGGTCCCTGTTTCTTCGGTTGCGTTCGCGCCTCGGCCCGCCGCAGCGCCGGTCATATCCGCGCCTGTACGTCAGTCCATCGAGGAAGAGGCGTTCGATCCCTTCGCCGATGCTGAATTCGATCTCCAGCTCGATGACATCGAACTCGATCTTTCCGACATTGATGCCGATGCCGACATGCGTCCCGCTCGTGCCGCAGCTCCGGCGCCCGTCGCTGCGGTTGCGCCGCGTCCGCAGGCGGTCGTTCAGCCCGCGCGGACGGTAGAGCCGACCTTTGCTGCGGAACCTGTACGTGCGGTGCCTCAGCCGCGTGCGCCGGAACGCGCAGTCGTCGAGCCGTCGTTTGACATGAGCGACGAGCCGCTGCCTTTCGATCCGACGGAAATCGCCGAACAGGAAGAGCATCCGGAATTCGTCACTGAGATGGAAGTGCCGGAAGTTCCGGTTCCGGAAGCCAAGGAGCCGCCGGCAGCTTTCCATCACGACTACGATCTTGACCTCGATACCGAGCTTGCCTCGCTGTTCGAGGAGGCCGCGGCTCCGGCTCCCGTCGCTCCCTCGCGGGTTCAGTCGGGTGCTCCTGTCGCTGCCGCAGCTGCAACGGTTGCCGCAACTGCGGCGGCTGCGCCTGCAAGGGGTCCCGTTGCCGCACATCAGGCACCGCTCGATGACTTCGATGCTTTCGAACGGGCGCTGGAAGAAGATTTCCGCCGCACCCTGAGCAAGCCCGAGGAATACCGGGGAAATAACGCCTCTGGTCGCATCAACATTCCGCTTGAGCCGCAGGAAGGCATCGCTGCCGCACGCAGCTCGACGCGCCGGCTGCTGTTGACGGGTTCCGCCGTTGCGGTCGTTCTCCTGCTTGGCGCAGGCGGGCTTTATGCCTGGTTCAGCGGTTCGAGCGTTCCGGGTATCTCATCCGGCACTCCGCCGGTCATCACCGCCGACAAGGAGCCTGTCAAGGTCGTTCCGGAAGACCGGGGCGGCAAGTCCGTTCCGAACCAGGACAAGGCCGTCTACGACCGGGTCGCTGGCGCTGGCGTCGAGGAGCCGAAGCAGCAGAGCCTGATTTCCTCCAGCGAGGAACCGGTCGACGTTGTCCAGAAGACGCTGATCCCGGAAACGCTTCCGCTGGAAGGCGAAAACGACGGTGATACCATGGGCACTCCGGTCGGCGAGACCGAGGATCCGCGTCTGTTGCCGTCGGGGAACCAGACGGAAGATCAGGCTGAAGCCGATGGCGATCAGACGACGATCACGCCGCGCAAGGTGCGTACGATGATCGTCCGTCCGGATGGCACTCTCGTCGCGCAGGAAACTTCCGCCGAACCGGCACCGGTTCAGCCGGCTGCTACCGAACCCAAGTCTGCGCTTGCTGCGCCGACGTCGGGACGTGTCCAGCCGACAGAAACGGCTGCTCCGGCCGCAACGCCCGCTCCTGCGAAGGAAGTGGCACCGGTTACCGAAACGGCGGCTGCCGTTCCGACCGCGCGGCCTGCTGCACCCGCCGCAAGCCCGGCGACCAAACCGGCAACCGCCGCAGTTCCGGTAGCGCCTGCCGCCCCGGCAAAGCCGGTTGCCACTGAAACGGCGGCAGCAACTCAAGCTCCGGCCGAACCTGCGCCGGCTCCTGCCGCAGCGGCCCCCGGCAGCTACTTCATCCAGGTCGCTTCGCTTCCTTCCGAAGCCGAGGCGGAGAAGTCCTACAAGAGCATTTCGGGCAAATTCGCGAGTGTCGTCGGTGGTCACGCCTACGAGATCAAGCGGGCCGAAATCGCCGGCAAGGGTACCTACTACCGCGTCCGTATCTCGGCCGGCAGCAAGGCCGACGCCCAGTCGCTTTGCGAGCGTTACAAGGCTGCCGGCGGAAGCTGCCTGGTCACCAGGTAAGTATGGTCGTTCCGAAGTTTGAGAAAGAGGCGGAAACCCAAGGTTTTCGCCTCTTTTTTTGTGTATGACGCTCTGCAGCGCTTCGGCTTTGCAACCATCCCTTCTATGATTCGCCCATGACCCAAGAATACGCCCCGGCGAAAGCCATGATCCTCGGCTGCAGCGGCCTGTCGCTGACTGCGGATGAAAAGTCCCTTTATCGCGACGAGCAGCCCTGGGGCTTCATCGTCTTCGCTCGCAATCTGTCGGAACCGGCGCAGATACGCGATCTCGTGGCGGAAATGCGTGACACCGTCGGCGGACGCAACGCGCCGGTTCTGATCGATCAGGAAGGTGGACGCGTACAGCGCATCCGCGAACCGATCGCGCCCCGTTATCCATCGGGTGCCGTTCTCGGAGAACTGTACCGCCGCGACAGGACGCTCGGCTTGCGTGCGGCGTGGCTGATGTCGCGCCTTCATGCTTTCGATCTCCTGAAGCTCGGCATCAACGTCGATTGCCTCCCGGTGCTCGACGTGCCGGTTGAAGGCGCAAGCAACGTCATCGGCGACCGCGCCTATGGCACCGATCCGGTGACCGTCGGCGAGATGGGTGAGGCGGCGGCTGCGGGCCTGAAGGCTGGTGGCGTGCTTCCGGTAATGAAGCATGTGCCCGGTCACGGCCGAGGCATGGCGGACAGCCATCATGAACTACCGGTCGTCACGACGTCCCACGAAGATCTGTCGGCGCATGATTTTCCGCCCTTCCATCGGTTGCGCAACGAATTGATGGCGATGAGCGCGCATGTGGTATACTCCGCCATCGATCCGGATCATCCGGCATCGACGTCGAAAGTGGTGATCGACCGGATCATCCGCGGCGAGATCGGTTTCGATGGATTGCTCATGTCCGATGACGTGTCGATGAATGCCCTGAAGGGCACGATAGCCGAGCGCGCCGCCGCGATCGTTGCCGGTGGCTGTGATGTCGTTCTCCATTGCAATGGAGTGATGGACGAGATGCGCGCCGTTGTCGCCGCAGCACCCGTACTTTCCGGCAAGGCGAGGGCGCGTGCCGATGCCGTCGAGAAGGCCTTTGGCCTGGTCGACCTCTATGCCGAAGCCGATATCCGCAATGAATTCGATGGCTTGAGGGCGACCGCCTGATGTCGCGAACCGGAGCCACGCCCCCGCCCACGGCGCGCAATTCGGCCTCCGGCGCTGGCCCGGCCACGCCGATGGACCCGTTGTGGCAGGAAACCTCTGCCGAACGTCTGACGGGCGAACCGGCTCTGGTGATCGACGTCGCGGGCTTCGAAGGTCCGCTCGATCTTCTTCTGTTTCTTGCGCGCAACCAGAAGGTCGATCTTGCGCGCATCTCGGTGCTGGCACTGGCCGAGCAGTATCTGCAGTTCATCGAAAGCGCCCGGCGTATCCGTATCGAGCTTGCCGCCGATTATCTCGTCATGGCTGCCTGGCTTGCCTACCTGAAATCCCGCATGCTTATTCCGCAGCAGGCCAAGGATGACGGCCCTTCGGGCGAGGAAATGGCTGCAACGCTCGCCTTCCGCCTGAAACGTCTCGAAGCCATGCGCGAGGCTGCGACCCGCCTCATCAATCGCAACCGGCTTGGCCGGGATGTTTATGCGCGCGGCGCGCCGGAACACGTGCCGACCCGCGTCGAGAATTCCTACGAGGCGACACTCTACGATCTTCTGACCGCCTATGCCGCCCTTCGCCAGCGGCAGGCGGTTACCCAGGTGACGATCGAGCGACGCAAGGTGTGGGCCCTGTCTGATGCCCGCGCCATTCTGACGCGCATGATCGGCGAAATCGGCGACTGGACAACGCTCGAGCAATATTTACTGCGCTATCTTGCCTCAGAAGAGGAGAGGGTGACCGCGATTGCCAGCGCCTTTGCCGCCTCGCTCGAACTTGTGCGCGAGGGCAGGCTGGAGATCCGTCAGGAAGGCGCTTTCCAGCCGATCTACATGCGCGGCGGTCCGCGCGCTACCGACCTCTCGTCGGTGGAATAGGGCGCGTGATGGGCGAACCGCAGGATCAGGATCTCTTCGTGGACGAAGACGAGGCTTCGGATGCGCCGGCCCTGCCGAGCGCCGAGAGCCTGCGCCTGGAAAACGAGGCCATGCGGATCGCCGAGGCGCTGGTGTTTGCCTCTGCCGAGCCTGTATCCGAAAACTTCATCGGTGACCGCCTGCCGCGCGGAACCGATGTCCGCGCCATCATGCTGCGCCTCAAGGATGACTATGCCGGACGCGGGGTCAACCTGCTGCAGGTCGATGACCACTGGGCCTTCCGCACCGCTGCCGATCTTTCCTTCGCCATCCGCAAGGACGATGCCGAGGCGAAGAAGCTGTCGCGCGCTGCTCTCGAAGTGCTGGCGATCATCGCTTATCACCAGCCGGTCACCCGCGCTGAAATCGAGGATATTCGCGGTGTCCAGACGTCGAAGGGTACGCTGGATGTGCTGATGGAGGCGGGCTGGGTGCGTTTTCGCGGCCGTCGTCGCACGCCGGGCCGGCCCGTAACGCTTGGCACCACGCGGGATTTTCTCGACCATTTCGGCCTTGAGGAACTGCGAGACCTGCCGGGTCTCGAAGAACTCAAGGGGGCAGGGCTGCTCTCCGGCCGCATTCCGCCCAACATCTCCGTACCGCTGCCAATCGGCAATGACGACCTCGCAGAGGACGAGGATCCCATCACCCAACTCGATCTTGAAGAACTCGGTCTCTTGACACCGGGCGGTGAAGCGGACGAATAGCATCATGTTTTGTTGGATGACGGGGTTTGCTTTGGGAATGCACGGTGACGGTTCGTGTTCGTCATGCGGTGCATCGGCGGCGGCCTTGCGGATGATGGCATGAATTCGGTCGCGGTCGATGGTACAGAGGCAAGGCGAACGGCGGGGGTGACCTTTGCCGCCAGCCTCAGTTTTGAGGATATCCGCCACGGTTATCACGGCAAGGAGACCATTCGCGGTGTCTCCCTGACTGCCAAGGCCGGCGAGGTTCTTTGCCTGCTTGGCCCATCGGGGTCCGGGAAGACCACGCTTCTGAGGATCGCCGCCGGGATCGAGGTTCAGTCTTCGGGCCGCTTGCTGATGAACGACCGGGAAGTTGCCGGTCCTTCCGGCTTCGTTCCTCCCGAAAAGCGCGGCATCGGCTTGATGTTCCAGGACTTCGCGCTGTTTCCGCATATGAACGTGCTGGACAATGTCCGCTTCGGGCTGACGGCATTGCCGCCCAGGGAGGCGACGGCGGAAGCCATGATCGCGCTGGAGCGTGTCGGGCTTTCCCATTATGCCGAGAAATATCCCCATGCGCTTTCGGGCGGCGAGCAGCAGCGTGTGGCGCTTGCCCGCGCCCTTGCGCCGCGTCCGGGCGTTCTCCTGATGGACGAGCCCTTTTCCGGCCTCGATTCCCGGCTAAAAGACACCATTCGCGCCGATACGCTGGCGATCCTGCGCGAGACGCGGGCAACCGCTGTCGTGGTGACCCATGACGCCGAAGAGGCGATGCGCATGGCGGATCGGATCGCGCTGCTCAGGGACGGTCGCCTTGTGCAGGTGGGAACCTCGGACGATCTTTATCGTCGGCCGACCGATCTTTTTGCTGCCGCCTTCTTCTCGGAAATCAACGAGTTTTCGAGCGTCGTTCGTGGTGGGCAGGTCGAGACGCCGCTCGGAAAGACCGCAGTCTCGGGGATGCGCGAGGGGTGCCCGGTATCCGTTGCGGTCCGCCTTTCAGGCATTGTCGTGCACGAAGAGGGCGGTGAAATACCGGCGCGTATCCTGTCTAGGCGCTTTCTCGGCGTTGTCGAATTGCTGGAACTGGCGGTTCCCGGCACCGAGCGGCCGGTTCGTTCACGCATTCGTGCGGACGTTCTGGCGCCGGGATGCAAAGATGTCACGGTAACAGTGAATTCACAGGACATTTTCGTATTTGTAAAACGGGCTGAAACACCTTAAATCGGTGGGACACGCAAACAAGGAGTGACAGTAATGGGTTCTTTTAGCATGTGGCACTGGCTGATCGTATTGGCCATCGTCCTGTTGCTGTTCGGTCGTGGCAAGATCCCGGAACTGATGGGTGATGTTGCCAAGGGCATCAAGAGCTTCAAGAAGGGCATGTCCGACGAAGAGGCTGACAACCAGGCTCCGGGCAAGACGGTCGATCACAAGGTCGAAGAGACCAAGTAAGCGCGTTACGGCCGCTTGTCGGTCTCTGATATGGCTTCGGGAGCCTTTTGATGCTGGATGTAGGATGGAGCGAGTTGCTCGTCATCGCGGTGGTCTTGATCGTGGTGGTGGGGCCTAAGGACTTGCCGCCAATGATCCGCGCGTTCGGCAAGATGACCGCGCGACTTCGTCGTACCGCCGGAGAATTCCGCGCGCAGTTCGACGAAGCCCTGCGGGAGGCTGAACTCGATGATCTTCGCCAAAGTGTGGACGAGGCGCGCAAGCTCAATCCCGCGACCTCGTTGCGCGATGCGATCAATCCGCTTCGCCAGATGGGTAACGACATCAAGGCCGACCTGCAGAAGGCGACCAAACCCGACAACAAGAGCGTGATGCCTCCGATCGATGAAAAGTCGGCCGAGGCAGCGGCGACACCGGTTCTGCCGGAGGCTCCCTCTACGCTGGTCGGTACTCCGCCCGAGATATCGCAGCCTGCACCGGTGGCAACACCGGCCGCATCTCCCGCTCCCGTCGCAGCGCCGGTGGCGACACCGGATTCTGCCGTTGCAGAACCGGCCAAGGCGGCGACTGCAAAGCCGGCGAGCCGTAGCCGCAAACCCAAGGCGGCCGTGGCGCCCGTTCCGGCGCCTGCGGCTGAAGTGGCGGCACCTGCCAAGCGAACCCGCAAGCCTGCTGCTGCCAAGGCAGTGGACGAGGCGGCTCCTGTCAAGGCCGCCAAAACCAGCAAACCCCGTAAGACAAAGACCGAGGACCGTGCATGAGCGGCGACATCGAAGACAAGCCGCAGCCGCTGATCGAGCATCTGATCGAGTTGCGTACCCGCCTCATCTGGGCCTTGGGTGCGTTCTTCGTGGCGTTCATTGCCTGTTTCGCCTTTGCCAAGCATCTCTTCAATCTGCTGGTCATTCCCTACAAGTGGGCGGTGCTCTGGGCCGGTCTCGATGTCGCCAAGGCCGAGCTCATCTACACCGCGCCGCAGGAGTTCTTCTTCACGCAGGTGAAGGTCGCCATGTTCGGCGCCATGGTCATCGCCTTTCCGGTGATCGCCGCGCAGATCTACAAGTTCGTGGCACCCGGCCTCTACAAGAATGAAAGAGCGGCTTTCCTGCCGTTCCTGATTGCGTCGCCGCTTCTGTTCCTGCTGGGCGCTTCGCTGGTCTACTTCTTCTTCACACCGATGGTGATGTGGTTCTTCCTCGCCATGCAGCAGGCTCCGGGTGAGGGCGAGGTCGCGATCTCGCTGATGCCGAAGGTTTCGGAATATCTGAGCCTGATCATGACGCTGGTCTTTTCTTTCGGACTGGTCTTCCAGTTGCCCGTCGTGACTACGCTGCTTGCCCGCGTCGGCATCCTTGAAAGCAAGTGGCTTGCCGAAAAGCGCAAGTATTTCATCGTTGTCGCCTTTATCATCGCCGCAGTGCTGACGCCACCCGATCCGATGTCCCAGATCGGTCTTGCTTTGCCGACCATCCTTCTCTACGAGGTAGCCATCTATGCTGCACGACTCGTGGAGCGCCGGCGGGCTGAGGACGCGGACGCGCTCGTACCGGCGGACGAGGCAGGCGAGAAGAGCGAATAAGGCGTCAGCCTTCGCTTCCCCGGCCTTCTTCACCGCGAGCATGCATCCATGGGGCCGGACAGGGCACCCGCCAGGTCCGATCCGCCGATCACCGCAAGACCGACCTGGAACGACGATGCTTGATATCAAATGGATCCGTGAAAACGCCGAGACCCTTGACGCTGCGCTGGCAAAGCGCGGCGCGGAGCCGCTGGCCGTACAACTGATTGCGCTCGACGAGAAGCGCCGGGCCGTGGTCCAGTCGCTTCAGGACATGCAGTCCCGCCGCAATGCCGCCTCCAAGGAGATCGGCGCTGCCATGGCGCAGAAGAATGCCGAGCTTGCCGAAAAGCTGAAGGCAGAGGTCGCCACGCTCAAGGACACGATGCCGGCGGCCGAGGAGGAGGAGCGTCGCGTTTCCGCGGAACTCACCGACCAGCTTTCGCGTATTCCCAACGTTCCGCTCGATGACGTGCCGGTTGGCAAGGATGAACATGACAACGTGGTTGCCCGCGTCATCGGCCAGAAGCCCGGCTGGAACCATCCGGCGAAGGAACACTTCGAAATCGGCGAAGAGCTCGGTTACATGGACTTCGAGCGCGCAGCCAAGCTGTCCGGCGCTCGCTTTACCGTTCTGACCGGCCCGCTCGCGAGGCTGGAACGGGCGCTCGGCCAGTTCATGATCGACCTCCACACCAACGAGCACGGCTATACCGAAGTGTCTTCGCCGCTGATGGTGCGCGATGAGGCCATGTATGGCACCGGCCAGTTGCCGAAGTTTGCCGAAGACCTGTTCAAGACCACCGACGGTCGCTGGCTGATCCCGACGGCGGAAGTGACGCTCACCAATCTGGTTTCGAGCGAAATCCTCGAGCAGGAAAAGCTGCCGCTGCGCTTCACGGCGCTGACCCCGTCCTTCCGTTCGGAAGCCGGTTCGGCTGGCCGCGACACCCGTGGCATGCTGCGTCAGCACCAGTTCTGGAAGTGCGAACTCGTTTCGATCACCGATGCCGAAAGCTCGATCGAAGAGCATGAGCGGATGACGGCCTGTGCCGAGGAAGTACTGAAGCGCCTTGGTCTGCATTTCCGCACCATGACGCTTTGCACCGGCGACATGGGCTTCGGTGCGCGCAAGACCTACGACCTCGAAGTCTGGCTTCCGGGCCAGAACACCTATCGCGAAATTTCGTCCTGCTCTGTCTGCGGCGATTTCCAGGCCCGCCGCATGAATGCCCGTTATCGCGGCAAGGATAGCAAGGGTACGACCTTCGTGCACACGCTGAACGGATCTGGCACTGCGGTCGGTCGCTGCCTTATCGCGGTCATGGAGAACTACCTGAACGAAGACGGCTCGATCACCATTCCGGACGCATTGCTTCCGTATATGGGCGGCCTGAAGAAGATCGAGAAGGCTGCCTGAAGCAGGGAGATACCGCATGCGCATTCTCCTGACCAATGACGACGGCATTCACGCCGAAGGTCTGGCCGTGCTGGAACGCATCGCCCGAACCCTTTCGGACGACGTGTGGATCGTTGCCCCGGAATCGGATCAGAGCGGCCTTGCCCATTCCCTGACGATTTCGGAGCCGCTCCGCCTTCGCAAGGTGGCCGACAAGCGTTTCGCCCTGCGCGGAACGCCGACGGATTGCGTCATCATGGCCGTTCGCGAGGTTCTCGACAGCAAGCCCGATCTGGTGCTGTCCGGCGTCAATGCCGGCGGCAACCTTGCTGACGACGTGACCTATTCCGGCACCGTGGCCGGCGCCATCGAAGGCACGCTGCAGGGCGTTCGCTCGATCGCGCTCAGCCAGCTTTACGAATACGACAATGGCGGCCGGATGATCCCCTGGGAAGTCGCCGAGACGCTCGGACCCAAGCTGCTTGCGCAGCTCATCGAGGCGGACCTTCCTGACGGTACGTTCCTCAACGTCAACTTCCCCCGCTGCGCGCCGTCTGAGGTGCAGGGCATCGAGGTGACGTCGCAGGGCAAGCTCGATTTCGGTCTGGAAGTCGAACAGCGCGCGGACGGTCGGGGCTTTCCCTATTACTGGCTGCGCTTCGGCGACCGTGGTAGCCGGTTTCGCGAGGGAACGGACCTGCAGGCCATCAAGGCGAACAAGATCTCGGTTACCCCGCTGAAGCTCGACATGACGGACTATGCCGCGCAGGATCGTCTTGCGAAGGCGCTGGGCTTCGGAGTTGCGGGTTGAAATCGGCCATGGTGGAAAAGGAGGGCTTCGCGGCTCTCGTGCTCAGGCTCCGGTCGGAGGGGATCTCGGACCTCGATCTCCTGACTGCTGTCGAGCAGACGCCGCGCTCGCTGTTCGTTCCGCCGCAATATTCCGATGACGCCTATTCGAGCCGCTCGATTCCGCTCGAATGTGGATCCTTCATGGAAGGCGCGGACCTCGCCGTGCGCTTGCTGTCACTGCTGCAGGTCAAGCCCGGGCAGCGCGTGCTGGAAATCGGCACCGGCAGCGGTTTCATGTCTGCGGTGCTAGGACGGCTTGCGGAACGGGTGCTTTCCGTCGATCGGTACAAGACCTTGCTCGCCGGCGCGCAGCAGCGTCTCGACAATCTCGGCCTGCGCAATGTGGTGTTGCGTCAATGGGACGGCAGCAACGGATTATCGGGTGAGGGAACCTTCGACCGTATTCTTTCGACCGCTGCTTTTCCCGTTATGCCGCGCTTCTTTGCCGAACAGCTTGTTTCGGGCGGCATGTTCCTCGCGCCGCTCGTAACGGGCGAGAATACCTGCGTCATGGTGCGCCTCATCAAGACCGGCAGCCGTTTCGAACGGGAGGATCTGTTCGAGGCACCCTATCTGCCCCTGGTGCCCAAGATCGCGTCTTTCCTCTGAATTGTCGGCGGTCTTCCTCTGAAACCCCTGTGAATGTGCGGGTTTTCGAAAATATTCACAGCGATTCCTGCAAGTTAACCGCCCGGTAACACTAACGCGCTTTAATCAAACCACATCAAGTTGCGTAGAATGTGGGTCGAGTTATGCGTGAAAGTGTATCGCCGAAAGCCGGACTGCCAATCGCCCGTATAGCCGTGGCAATGTTGCTGGCTGGTGCCGCCAGCGGGTGCAGTTCCGATGCGTCCCGCTTCAGTTCCGTCTTTTCAACCGACAGTATGACGACGGCCTCGACTCCGAGGCGTCACATTACTGGTGTCGAGGGGCAGGGGCTCGTGCCCTCGCAGGATATCG